>DAIOUV010000001.1:0-27923 GCA_036759345.1 Acidobacteriota bacterium
GCGGGATCTTGAACACCTCGGTCAGCGCGCGCACGGCCATCCGGGCCGCATCGGCCGCGGGCAAACTCATCGGCCGCATCCGGGGCTGGTTGACGAGGCTCGGATTCTGGCTATCATCTGGCTAGAGTGCGTCATGAGATCGTTCTCTCGCCTCAGGCTGTCATCGAACTCAAACGCTTGCCCGCCGGAATCCGTGCAGAGGTCCGAGACCAGATCGAGCTCCATCTGCGTCATGAGCCCACGAAGAGCAGCCGAAGCCGAATCAAAGAGCTGCGCGGCCTTCGGCGACCACAGTTCCGGCTCCGCGTCGGAGACATCCGCGTTTTCTACGACGTCGTCGAGGCAGAGGTCCAGATCCTAACCATCGTCACAAAGGAGCAGGCGACCGCCTGGCTCGCCACATCTGGAGTTCCCGAATGAAACGCGTAGCGCTTTCGGACGTCAAGGACGACCTTTCCCGATACCTCCGGCTCGCGGAAGGCGAGGAGGTCGTCATCACCCGCCACGGCAGGCCGGCAGGAATCCTCATCGGCTTCAAGTCGGAAGAGGAATGGTTCGAGTACCGCCTGCAATCGGATCCGCGCTTCCTCAAGCGCGTGGCGGCGGCTCGGAAGGCGCTTCAGGCGGGAAAGGGCATTCGGCTCGAGGCACTGCCTCGGTAGAGGCCGCGGACGAGGAGCGCCCTACCGCGAGCTGGAAGCCCTCCTCGGGCCGGCAACGCCTCGAAGACATCCCCCCGCCTCTTCCAGCAACCGCGTCACGGCGACGGTTGCGGATGAGGCGCCGGTAAGCGCACGTAACGACGGGCGAAAACCTCGTCTGCCGGGATTTCACGGACCTTGCCCTCTCGCATCTCCTGAAGGCGCCTGTCCGCAACCTCGAGCCAGAGATTCTTACGCTCGGGCTCAGGCAGCTCGTCGAGGCTCCTCAGAAGGTGAACCGCAAGGGCCGCTCGCTCTTCCAGAGGCAGCTTCAAGGCGGCGACGAGAAGGTCTTCGCGCCTCCTCCACGAACGGAATGTCGGTCAAGGCGGTCGAGCTCGACCGCTACTCCCCCACCAGCGCCAGGGAATCGTCGACAACTCGCTGGGAGAGAAAAAGACCGGCTTCCCTCAACCTGCCGATCAGCGGGCGAGCCGCCGGAACGAGCCCCCGCTGCTTCGCCACGAGTACAAGGCCCAGCGTCCCACGCACTGGAATCTGAAACGACGCCGCGCATCGGCGCGCTGCGAGGTCGTCGATGACAGCAAGGGTGCCGGGGTGGGCGTGCGCCCACGCCAGGACGCTCGATTCTCCCTCGCCGAGGTCCCAGGCCTCGACCACCGATGGGGTCTTTGGCGCCTCCACTCGTTCCAACCACGGCGTAGTTCGGATGGCCCTCGCGGTGACGTCTTCCGGGCCGTGTCGTTCGATCTCGCGAGCTACAGGCTCGGGCACGACGAGCCTTTCTCCGGCCACTTGAAGCAGGCTCAGCAGGTCAGCACGAGTGAGAAGGATCAGTGGAGAGGCGTTTACGGCAGGTCGCTCAACCAAGCCGAAGCTCGCGCTTCAGGTCATCGGGATCCACCCTGAAGGTCTCGCAACCGAGCCGGGCGAGGGCGTCTATGAACGAAGCGCGGTCCAGGCCCGCGATCTGCGCCGCCTTTTCCTGCGAGATTTCAGCCCGTTCGTACCAATGGATTCCCGCGGCGAGTCGCAGATCCCGAACGAACTCTTCCGGAGACTTGCGGACAGCGGAGAAGACGTCTTCGGGAAGCTCGAAAGTGACGGTCTTCATGGCGTTGTTCTCCAAAGCAGGCAAGCCTGAACGTCTTCCTGGGTCAGCCCGCCATATTCGCTCAGCAGTTCCTCGACCGCGGACCCGTGAGCAAGACGACCCAGGATGAAGGAGACGGTCAGACGCGTGCCACGGACCACTGGCTGACCCACTATGACCTTGGGGTCCAGCGTGATTCGGGCGAGTAGCGGGTCTCGGCTCACTCGAGCATTCTATCGTGGGTGGGTGGATGTTCTCCCCACCTCTGTCGCCACGACCAACATTCCTACTGCACCTCCGGTCCTTCCGGCGCTTCCTCGAACGCCCTTCGCCCGCCGGTTCCGGTGCGCCGCCAAGTTCGTCCGCGTGCTGGATCGGGGCTCCTCCTCCGTGTGCGCCCGGGGCACAATGCGGTGCTCGATGAAGCCCGCCGCTTTCCCTGAAGAGGTCCTTCAGCTCCGGATCCGGATCCGCGACATCGAGCGGCCGATCTATCGCGTCATTCACGTCACGAACACGCGCACGTTCCATCTCCTTCACGAGATCATCCAATGGTCGTTCGGGTGGGAGCACAGCCACCTCTACGCGTTCGAGGTCGGGACGGCGCGAGTCACAGAACCCGACCCGGAATTCCCGGAGGACGTCCGTCCCCGCCATCCGCGTACGACACGGCTCGGCGACCTCGTGACACGCGACGTCACGCGCTTCTCGTACACGTACGACTTCGGGGACGACTGGATCCACGACATCGCCGTCGAAAAGCGCTTCTCGCCCGACCCCGCCATCCGTTATCCGGTCTGTCTCGCCGGCGCCCGCGCCGCACCGCCCGAGGACTGCGGAGGCACCAGCGGATACGAGGGGTTTCTCGAGGCCTGGCGCGACCCGGCTCACGAGGAGCACGACCACGTGCGAACCTGGGCCGGCCCGCGCTACGTCCCGGAACGTTTCGACCTGAACCTCGTCAACGAGATCCTCAAGATGTTCCGGCCGCAGGCGCCGAAGAAGGGTTAGAACGCTCCGCTCCCTCCAGAAGGCGCTGGCCTCCCCGAACAACTTCCGGTTCGCCGAGGCCCGTGCACTCGCGGAAGTGCTGAAGGCGAACCCCCTACCCCACCTTCCTCCCAGCCTCCTCCAGCAACTGCGTCACGGCGGCCGTTGCGGATGAGGCGCCCGCGAGATCTTGCTCGAGGCGTTCCTGGCGCGCGGGAATGCGCACCGAGCCAGGCAGGGGTCTAGACTTACGGTGATGGTGCCGTCATGACCAGAGAGGAGCTGCTTTCCCGCATCACGATCGACCCGAAGGTGTGCTTCGGAAAGCCCTGCATTCGGGGGCACAGGATCTGGGTGTCGCTGATTCTCGACCTTCTCGCGAGCGGAATGAGCAGCGAGGAAATCCTGGGCGACTACCCGGGCATCGAAGAGGCCGACATCCGCGCCTGCATCGCCTACGGAGCGGAAATGGCGCGAGAGCGCTACGTAGAGGTACCTCTCGGCGACGCCCATTGAAGCTGAAGATCGGTGCCTCGTTACTCTCGATCTCGAGTTCGGCAATCCGCTTCGTTATCACGCCGCGGACTTCCCCGGTATCGCCGTCCTGCGCCTGCCTGCGAAAGCCTCTCCCGCGCATCTAGAGAACGCCATCAACACGCTCACGCAAGCGCTTCAGCCGACGATCGCTCGACACCTCTGGATCGTCGAGGCCGGCAGGATTCGGATCTACCAGGATCCCGACGAAGATCCGCTCGACCGAGAGTAGCTGGACACGTACTCTGATTCGGCTGTCTCCGAGGGATGGCCGGGGTCATTCCGTCCGCCGCGCAGCCCGGGAGTTCCTAAGCCACCCCTACCCCACCTTCCTCCCCGCCTCCACCAGCAACCGCGTCACGGCGGCGGTTGCGGATGAGGCGCCGGTACCCGACGGCTACTTCGCTCCGGGTCCTTTGATCAGTTGCTCGGGCGTCAGGCCGATGTCTTTCGCGACCTGACGGAAGAGAGCCGGCGAGATGTCCCGACTGCCGTGAAAGGGCAATGTTGTCTGGCGACCGTCGGGGTGGCGGTACTGCCTATGCGAGCCGCGCTGGCGCACCAGCTCGAATCCGAATCGCTCGAGAAGGCGCTCGACCTCCCGTGACTTCAGCACGGGGATCGGAGGCAACTCAGGCCACCTGCACCGTGTAGATCCCGATGAACTCGGTGGAGATTGCCGGCTCGCCGTCCTCAAGGAGCATCTGAACGACCTCCTTCAGGTTCTCGTTCAGTTCCTCCAGCGTCTCGCCCTGCGAGTGAGCCCCAGGGAACCCGGGCACGTAGCCCACGAACAGCCCCGTTTCGGGGCTCTTCTCGACGACAGCAGGGAACGTTCTCACAGGCGGAATTCTACGCCGCAACGCACTGATAACCACCCCCCTACCCCACCTTCTCCCCGCCTCCTCCAGCATCCGCGTCACGGCGGCCGTTGCGGATGAGGCGCCAGTACCCTCCCGCGTCACCAGCCCATGGACATCCAGCCTCCCGCCTCCATCGCGATCTCCAGCCTCAGGCCGGCCCGCAGGAACGCGGCCTCGATCAGGCGGCGCGACGTCGAACCCGCCGGGGGGATCACGAATGCATGGCGAGCGAGGTCTCTGAGGGTCGGGCGCTTCTTCCCCGCCAGCTCGTGACCACGCGGCACGATCAGCATTCGATCCGACGCGAACAGCGACTCAAACCTCAAAGTGGCTTGTGAAATTCAGACTCCTGATCAGATCGCCGCGAGCCGCTGGACGGTGTCCGGGTACTTCTTGACCAGGTTGATCAGAAGAGCTGCCTGCGCATTCGGCCTGGCGCGGCCCTGCTCCCAGTTCTCCAGAGTTCGCACGTTGGTCCGCAGATAGATGGCAAAGAGGGCGCGCGACAGGTTCAGGTCTTCGCGGACGCGAATCAACTCCCTTGGCGTCACCTTTGGCGCCGGCCTGTATTCGACCGCGTGAGTCCGAAGCGTCCGCTTCCCTTCACGCGCTTCGGCGAGAGCGGCGAATCCATCGCTCAGCTCGACGAACAGGTCACGCTTGCCCGAACGCGCCCGCCTGCCTCCGCCTTCGATCTTCATGACATTCTCCTTGCTTCCAGCCCGACGAGGGAGCCTTCATAAGAAGGCCTTTGAGGCTCCTGTCCGAAGTATACGCACTCTACGTATATCCGCAAGTAGCGTATAGACGCCGAACGCGGATTGCTACTCGGCCAGCAACCGCTCTACCTTGGGCCGGAGTTCCGACAGCACCTTCGATAGCGGCGGAAGGTCGGAGACGAGCGAAGCAAGTGACTGAGCCCACGCTGCGTCGACTTCCGCGAGGAGTCCCTCTGCGAAGAAGTCGTCCGCAGACATGAACGACACGTTCCTCACTTCGCACTTCTTCCGAAGAACTGCGGGGATCACCCGGACATCGAGGTCCTTCTCGAAATCGCCGAGCACGCGCCACAAGTCGTAGAAGTCACGCGCCCGCGGGCGGGTCCAGCCGCGCTTCACGCGCCGGGCCTCGCTCTGAAGCAACGCCCGCAGTTTCTCCGCCACGATCTCCTCCAGCGCGTAGACGAGCACGTCGGCACGAAGGCCGTCGTCGTAGCCGTGAAGGAGGGGCCGCCGCGACGCTGGAAGGATTACCGGCTCATCCGCCGTGATCTCGATCTTGATCGCGCAGAGCGGCTCCCTTTGCCACGGGAGCTGCATGCGGACCCTGAACGATTCCTGCCCGCCCGGATGCGGATCGCGGTGGTCATCTCGCTCGAGCGTCGCGGTGAAGGGCCCGCTATCTGAAAGCGTGCGCACACACTCATCTACCGCGCGCCGCAGGGCTGCCTCGAGTGCCTTCCCGGAAGGGGCCTTTGCCGCCGTGTAGTCGAGATCCTCCGAGAAGCGGTACTCGCCGAAGTACAGCTTCTTCAGAGCTGTGCCGCCCTTGAAGACGAGCGTCGATCCCAGCTCGGGCTGGGCGCTGATGGCCGCGAGAAGGTGGCCGATCACGTAGTCCTTCGCGACCGTGTCGAGCGGAAGGCCGAGTTTGCATGCGCGCTGCTGGAGCGCTTTCTGGAGCGGGATCATGATGAAGATGATGATCCTGATCGGGCACTCGTGAAGTTGTCCTGGAGCATCCACTCGCGGATGACCGGTCCCTGCGCCGGCCTCGTCGGGTCCAGCCGCTGAACGCCCTTCGCCTGCACCGCCCTTAGCCGGTTGAGGATCGCGCGGGGGGCGCCTCCGGATTCGAGCGCCCATCCGAGGCGCTTGGCCGTGACGGCGACCTTGATCTCGACGGCGTATCGGACGAGCTTCTCCAGATCCAGGGCCTTGCGATGCTCGTCCAGCACGGAGACTGCCTCGGCCAGACCGCCGAACGCTCTCGGGGAAAGGAACATCTCCAGTACCGTCCGCTCCTTGTCCGTGATCGGCACCCTGTTCTCCGCGTCCACCCAAACCTGCTCGATCCCGATGAATCTCGCCGGCGACACCGAGAAGAAGATGATGCGGAGATCATCGACCACCCACGTCCGGGGCGCGTCGCCAGGCGACCTCCGCTTGCTGCGCATGGTCGGCGTCATGATCTTCCTCGTCGTCATGCACGTGACTGCCTGCGGAGCCTGTTCGGAGAGACCGTGAAAGTTCAGGGCCGAAACGTGGCTGATGGCCGACGGAGTGAACATCGCCGTCGCGATCGCGAAGTCATGCGGCGCGTGGCTTCCGGGCAACTTGCCGGTGACGGCGTAAAGCCCGCGCTTGAGGCGGCGAATCAGCCCAGCGTCGGCCATCAAGGCGAGAAGAATGTTCGTTCGAGCCGGGTCGAGGTGCCGCCCCTTGCCGGCTTCCTGCGCCTCCTCGGAGGTGAAGATGGGTCTGCCCGCATCTACGAGCTCCCCCAGGATCTCCAGGCCCCCGGTCTGGCCATACTCTGTCTTGTCCGTCTTTTCGCTCATATGTCTTGAACCACGTTAATATAGTTTAAATATATTTACGTGGCAAGAGACTACCCCACCTTCCTCCCCGCCTCCGCTAGCAACCGCGTCACCGCGGCCGTTGCGGATGAGGCGCCGGTACCCTCCCGCGTCACCAGCCCATGGACATCCGGAGGGAAGAGATGCCCCGCCGGAATCGCCACCAGCAAGGCGAGCAACTGATCGAACGACTCCATGTCACGCTGGTTTCGCATCTCGAGAGCCTCAACCGTGCGCGCTCGGCCGGGGGCGGCTGCGCCTTCCCCTCAGGTGATCGCCCTCTCGTGCACAAAGAGCCCGTCGCAGCGCAGGCGCTCCGTCATTTCCGCGATGTGCGCCTCGGCCGCGGTGCGGGAGTAGAAGATCGCGGAACGAATCGGTGCGCCATATACGTCCCCGGCGCGGTACACCGAACCGTCCGGCCGCATCACGACGACCGTGACGCCGAAGATCGGCTGGTTCATGAGGTCGGCCCCCTCGGACAGCTCGGCGGCCACGTTCTCGGACATGAGGTTGCGGGAAAGGATCGTCGGCGTAAGGGAGTGCGTGGAGTACCCGTACGCTTTCGTGAGGATGTCGAGAGCGGTGGGTTTTATCCGGGCCGTCCTTTTCGATTCGTCCTTCAGTCCGATCTTGCGAAGGTCGCGCAACACTCCCCACACGCGTGTGTAGATGTGGGCACGCTCCGGGTCAGCCTCCGCGACCTCGCTCTTGAAGTTCGGGTAATCCAGCGCGCCCACGCACTCCGCGAGGTAGGCCGCGAATATCTGGCGCGACGTGGTCAGCCGGTAGCCGTAGTCGAAGCGGGGCGTCGCGGTGACGGCCGGCCGGTCGCCGTGACGCGCGACGAAGTCGGCGAAGTGGTCGAGGTCCGCCCGCACGCGTCCGCGCACGAGAAGAGCCTCGTGCGATGCATTCGCGTCAGCGTTCTGGACGACGGAAAGAAAGCCTCGTGTCGTGATGATCCACATCCAGGGGAAAGATAACGGTAATGGACGGACATCCGATGTCCGAGAGTCTTCGGGAGAATGCGGCCCATGAGCACGACCATCGACGTCTTCATCAAGCACGAGGGCTCGAAGAAGCAGCTCCTCAAGATTCTCGCCGACGATTTCCTGATCCTGGCCAACAAGAAGAAGTACTGGTTTCTGAACTTCATCAATCTCGGCCTCTATCACCGGCGGGACGACCCCGACTATTTCGTGGGCCACCAGTTCCGGCCCTACAACTTCGTCCTGTCGGGCACCACGTACATGTGGAGCTCCTCTCGCGGTACCGCCCGTGACGCGCATTCGATCATCATGGACACGCTCGCCCAGACGCTGGCAATCAAGCTTCGCTCAAGAACCATGAGCTATTTCGGGGATTCCGGAGACCGACGCCGGTATCGTCACGTGCGCCCGATGAAGAGAAACGCGTTCGCTGTACTTCTGGACGAGAAGACCGGAAGACCGCCAGAGGGGTTCTTTAATCCTTGAGGTTAGGGAGGCGAGGATGATCGGAGCAATCGCCGGGGACGTCGTGGGCTCGCCGTACGAGCATCGCCCGCACAAGTCGGTGGACTTCCCGCTCCTGCAGCCGGCGAGCTGCTTCACCGACGACACCGTCCTGACGATCGCCACGGCCCGCGCCATCCTCTCGGGCGAGCCATACGGGCACGCATACCTCGAACTCGCGCGGCGTTACCCGCGCGCCGGCTACGGCAAGCAGTTTCGCGAATGGCTCGCCTTCGACGTGCAGCGCCCCTATGGCAGCTTCGGCAACGGATCGGCCATGCGCGTCAGTCCAGTCGGCCTCGCCTTCGACACGGTCGAGCGCGTCCTCGCCGAGGCGGAGAAGAGCGCCGCCGTAACCCACGACCACCCCGAGGGGATTAAGGGCGCGCAGGCAGTCGCGTTTGCCGTTTTCCTCGCGCACCACGCCACGCCAAAAGCCGCGATTCGCGCCGAGCTCGAGGCGCGTTTCGGATACGACCTCTCCCGCACCATCGACGGCATCCGCCCGGCCTACACGTTCGACCCCACGTGCCAGGGCTCGGTTCCGGAAGCTCTGATCGCGTTCCTCGAAGCGACGAGTACCGAGGACGCCATCCGCCTCGCCGTCTCACTCGGCGGCGACTCCGACACGCTCGCCGCCATCGCGGGCTCCGTCGCTGAACCCTTCCATCGCGACTTACCGGAACACGTCGTCGCCAGCGTGCGCGCGCTCCTCCCAGCGGAGTTTCTAGAGGTGATCGACGCGTTCGGGCGGGCGTTTCCGCCGTCGAAAGCGTGACGACGAGGCCCCGAGGCCGCAAAGCCCCGGGTTTCTGAAAGTCGGGCGCTTCTTCCCCGCCAGCTCTTGACCACGCGGCACGATCAGCATTCGATCCGACGCGAACAGCGGCTCGAACCTCAAACCGTGCGGCAGCGCCTCCCGGGACCGAACCGCGAGGTCCAGCTCGCCCGCGAGCAACTGATCGAACGACTCCATGTCACGCTGGTTTCGCACCTCGAGAGCCAGGGACGGGTACGCCTCGCGAATCCGAGCCCCCCTCCCCGGCCCCCACCCGCACGGGCCCCCGGGGCACCTCCGGCTCTCCGGCGACATCCTCCTTCAATCGCCGCGCGCCCTCCAAGATGCCCGCGGCCTTCGCGGCCAGCCTCGCTCCCGCCGCCGTCAGCCTCTTTCCGCGGCCCTCCCGCTCGAAGAGGGGCACACCCATCTCCCGCTCGAGAGCCTTCACCGTCATCGTCACGGCCGGCTGTGACTTGTTCAGACGCGCGGCGGCGCTGATGCGAGTGCTCTATCTGTGCACCGCCCTATTTCTGGCACTCTCGGAACTCGACCAAAAGGAGCTCCAGCCATGGGCCTTCATCCGACATTCGGGGAACACACAATCAACGAACTTACCCTGATGTTTCGGAACCGTCAGATCAACCTACAACCGGGATTCCAGAGGAAGTCCGTATGGAGTTGGGCCGACCGCCGGCGGCTCATCCAGTCCATTACGGCGGGCTACCCGCTCCCATCCATCTTTCTTTACAAGAGGGAGCATAACGGGCGTCTCATTTATGACGTCATTGACGGCAAGCAACGCCTCGAGACCATATTCATGTTCACGAAGCTCGGCCGCTTCAAGAACGACTGGTTCAACACGCGTCTCGACCTAGGAAACGGTCTTGAGTGGATCGACTGGGACGACATTAGGCGCCGGCACAAGGGTCTTCGAGCGACCATCGACGCCTACAAACTCCAGACCGTTGAAGTCACCGGCGAACTCGGCCAGATCATCGATCTCTTCGTGCGTATTAACTCCACCGGGAAACGCCTCACCTCCGGCGAGAAGCGGCACGCGCGGTTCTATGACAGCGCCTTCCTCCTAACCGCGGACCGTCTTGTCGGAAAGTATCGCCGCTACCTCGAGCACACCCGAATCCTCGCCTCTTCACAGATCGATCGGATGAAGGGCACCGAACTCTTCGCAGAACTTCTGATGTCCCTTCATAAAGGTGGATCGATCAACAAGAAGACTGCACTCGACCGAGCGATCGGAAATGATTCCGTCAACGGAAATACGCTCGGAAAGCTCACCCGCGAGTTCATTTCAACAATGAATCGAGTCCGAAAGATGTTCCCCGACTTACGCCAGATACGCCTGCGCAACAGCGTCGAGTTTTACTCGTTGTTTATGATTATCTGGGAAATGAACCAAGCCGGCTTCGTGCTCATGGAGCGGAAACGAAACAGGATTGCCTTTGAACTGCTGACGCGCCTTTCGTCGGGCGTCGACGAACTCCGTGATCAGCTTCGCCGCGCGAAGCCAGCTCGAGCAGGGCAGCGCATTTTTTCCGACTATCTGCTCACCGTTCAGGGCGACACGGACAGCAGCTCGACTCGGGACCGACGCCGCGACATCCTCAAGGGTCTTCTATGGACTCTATTTGAAAAGAAGGACGCGAAGAGGCTCTTCACGACTGAACAGCGACGAGTGGTCTGGCACCTTGACGAACAAAGGAAGTGCGCACGCTGCCATAGGGCAATGACTTGGTCCGAGTTCACAGTGGATCACGTGAAGGCCTGGTCGAAAGGGGGAGCCACGACCTTGAAGAACGCGAGGCCAATGCACAGGATCTGTAACAGCAGGCAAGGAAATCGCGCATAGATGTGATGCGGAATCCGGAGTCGCACATTGGGCGCTGTCTCGCCGGGTTCAGCCCCGAAATACATTCTCCGCGTGCCACTGAAGGTAGGCTCCGCCCGGTCTCGCCTCAGCTCGCCCGGGGGCTCGAAGTCGCCGGCCATGTAGCGCGTAGTAATCGCGACCGTTGCTCCAATCTTCCTTAAGCCGGCGACTTACCTCGAAGTGGTGGTCCGGCGTGACCGTCACGTAGCCTTGATCAAACAACGTGTGGATGTCGCTGCGAAGCAGCAGCCCGTTTTGAGCATCATGTTCCTGGACGAGGGAGAAGGGCTTGATGTGCGCCGCGTCGAGAACTGGCAGCGTCTTCTCTCCGGTTACGGCGCAGGCTCGCTCGTAGTTGTCCGTTACCAGGACCCTGAACGTCCCCTGCCCCAATCGCGGCCTCACAAGAATGGGCTCGCCGTAGGCCAGTGCCGGGCCATCCGCCGTCACCAGCGTTTGAGTCGCTGGTCGAAGCGAACGCGCTGCAAGCCGAAGCTGTACCTGATCCCACAGCTCGCGGCCGATCCCCGAACTCAGGTCATAGCTCTTCCCCTGCTGGGTCGCTGCCTTCCAGTCCCGAGGCGCTGGAATCCAATCCTCCTCATTCAGAAAGAACGGCTCTTCGAGAAGGATGCAGCCGACCGTCGGGTCGTCCTGCGGCCCAATCCGCTCCTGCCTGTAAGCGGCGATCCGAAGGCGCATCTCCTCGCGTGTCCGCGCACCATTCTTCTCGGCGAACGCATCCCATGCGAGCGACGCCGGTATCCGCGAGAAGTGGGCGAAGTATCCGCCACCCACGATGAAATGGCGGGGAGCATGGAGCTTGAAGAGGAAGAGGCCGCCTGGCTCCAGCGCCTTGAAGCCACTCTTGCCGCCCGGCTTCCAGAAGTTCACCTCGTCGAGATCCGACCGCTGCGACAGGAAGCTGAACCAGTCGTAGTCCGTGATTCCGACGTAGGCGCGCATCGCTAGTTCGAGCCCGCTCCTAGGACCTCGGCAAGCTCGGCGACCACGGCCACCTCGCCCTCGTCCACGTTCTCCAGGACGAGGGGCTTGAACGCTGGATTCAAGGGTTCGAGGGAGATCCTGGAATGTGTCCACGAGCCATCGGGGCCGGCCTTCTTCTCGCTTCTGTACCGCTTCACCGTGTAGCTGCCGCCTGACTCTGAATCCTCGATGCTTCTGTGCTGCGCCAGCACGATCCGGCCCTGCCGGGAGCCGGTAACCGGTGAGGCGAACAGACACCACGCACCGTCAGGAATCATCGGCTCCATCGATTTGCCGACGACCTGGGCAACGAACATGCCGCGGCGCAGCCGGTGTTTGGTTTCGACGGCCACCCACTCGAAGCCCTTTTCCTCAACCCGCTGCGGGTCGCTAAACGCCCCGGCAGCGACCTTGAGCGGAACGAGCGGCACGCAGGTGACGTAGCGTTCCTCGGGCTTGGGCTCGACGATGCGGAGCCGCGTCGGAAGAGCCCGAGATGTCATTCCCCGTTCCGCCTCGCCCGTGTCGCTTCGTATTCGGCGATACGCCTCCGACGCCATCCACGCAGTCACGATCTTCTGGAATGGCGCGTCGTTCATGAACCGAACGAAGATCTCCTCGTTCTGATCGATGCGCTCGACGAAGAGCCTCTCCAGCAGGCTCCTGAACACCAGCTCGAACTTGTCCCCGGGATTAACCGCGGCCGCCTGCCGCAGCCCCTCGTCGGCCATTGCCGCCTCGACGATCTGATCGAAGAAGAGCTGATCGGCCTGGTTGAAGTCCGTCCCGAAACGTTCGTTCACGATGTCGATGAGCTGCGAGAGCGCCACCGATTGAGGCCGCACAAGGCCGCTGCCGACCTCCGTGGGACCATCTAGGCGACGGGCGTCGCCGTCCTGCAGCGAGATCGAGCCTTCACTGATCTTTTGCAGCCGGTAGTACTCGAGCCGGATCTCGTCATCGAACTGATACGCCGGGCCGCTCTTTCGGCGCGGCAGTTTCGTCGCGAGGTGCCGGAGGAACACGTACAGGCGCTCGAGGTCCGAGTCCTGGTACGGGATTACCTGGCTCAGAAATCCATAGAGGTTCCGAAACGCCTGCACCTTCCCCCGCCAGAGCTCTGCCTCTTCCTCGTTGTCCTTCTGGCGCACGGTGAAACGCGAGACCGCCGGATCGAGCGCTGCATTCATCGCCTGATGATCCATCGCACTCTGCCGTTGCTTCGGTTTGAAATACACGGCGCAGAAGCGCTCGACCTCCTCGGCCAGGTAGATTCCGGAGGCGTCCAGCTCTCCCCTGATCTGGTACATGCGGGCGGGGTCGACCTCCTCGCCCATCTCTGCACCCTCGTAGTAGGTTTTGAACGCTTCTCGGATCTCTTCGCGGTCGTTCACGAAGTCGAGAACGAACGTGTCTTCCTTGAGCGGATGGATCCGGTTCAAACGCGAAAGCGTCTGTACGGCCTGGATGCCTGCGAGTCGCTTGTCTACGAACATCGTGTGGAGCAGCGGTTGATCGAAACCGGTCTGGTACTTTTCCGCCACGAGCAAGACCTGGTACTCCTGCGTCGCAAACTTCTCGGGTAGCTGCTTCTCGCGGATACCGAGGTTCATTTTCTCCTCGGTGTAGCTCATGTCCGCAAGCTTGTCGTCCTGCACCGTGCCCGAGAAGGCCACCAGCGCCTTGATGGCGTATCCCTTTTCCTGAATGTATCGATCGAAGCTCTGCTTGTAGCGAACGGCTTCCAGGCGCGAACCGGTGACGACCATCGCCTTCGCCCGGCCGCCGATCTTGTGCCGGGTGACGGCCTGGAAGTGCTCGACCATGACCTCGGTCTTCTGCGCGATGTTGTGCGGGTGCAGCTTCATAAAGCGCGCCAGCGCCCTCGCGGCCTTCTTGCGCTCGACGTTCGGATCGCCCTCGCAGGCCTTGAGCAGCTTGAAGTAGGTCGCGTACGTCGTGTAGTGCTTCAGCACGTCGAGGATGAATTCCTCCTCGATCGCCTGTCGCATCGTGTAACGGTGGGCGGGCTGCCCATCGCGCCCGAAAACGGCGAGGGTCTTATGCTTCGGCGTGGCGGTGAACGCGAAGAAGCTCAGATTCGCCTGCCGACCACGCTTGGCCATGCTTCGGAAGAGCTCCTCCATGTCCTCACGGCCTTCCTCGGCCGCGCGCTTCTTCGCTTCTTCAAGAAGGCCTTCGCCGCCGAGGACCTCCTTGAGGTCGGTCGCTGTTTCGCCACCCTGAGAGCTGTGCGCTTCGTCGATGATGACGGCGCAACGCCGCGTGGCGAGCGTTCCCGTACCGCTCGTCCCGCGCTCCTCTGCCATTCTGAGCAACTGCCGGGAGACGAACGGAAACTTCTGCATCGTCGTGATGATCACTGGAACGGCGTTTTCGAGCGCTTCGGCGAGCTGCCGGGAGCTTTCGTCGATCCTCTGTACGACACCGCGCTTATGCTCGAACTGGTAGATCGTGTCCTGAAGCTGCTGGTCGAGAACCACCCGGTCGGTCACCACGATCACACTGTCGAAGACGCGCTGGTTGTCAGCGTTGTGTAGGGACGCGAGCCGATGCGTCAGCCAACCGATGGTGTTGCTCTTGCCGCTACCCGCCGAATGCTCGACAAGGTAGTTTTGCCCCACACCCTCCCTTCGGGCGGCTTCCACGAGTAGGCGCACCGCCTGTAGCTGGTGGTAACGCGGGAAGATCATGGACTCCGTCTTGACCTTGCGTCCCTGGTCGTCTCGTTTTTCGTCGCTCTGCAGGTGGATGAAGCGGGCGAGGAGGTCGAGAAGGCTGTCCCGCTGCAGCACGTCCTCCCACAGGTAAGCCGTACGGTAGGTCCGCCCGGCCGGATCGGGCGGGTTCCCGGCACCCCCGTCGCAGCCCTTGTTGAAAGGAAGGAAGTGCGTCGCGGTACCCGCCAGTCGCGTGGTCATCAGCACCACCTCGGTATCCACCGCGAAGTGGACCAGCGTGCGGCGCCTGAATTCGAAGATCGGCTCGCGTGGGTCGCGGTCCTCCTTGTACTGCCTGCGCGCATCCTCCACACGCTGACCCGTTAGCGGGTTCTTCAGCTCCACTGTGGCCACAGGGATGCCGTTCAGGCTCAGCGTGACATCCAGTGACTTCTCGGAGCGCGGCGAAAAATGAAGCTGCCGGGTCAGCCCCAAGCGGTTTGCGGCGTAGCGGGCCTCCAGCTCCGGATTTAGCTCGTGTGCGGCCTTGAAGTATGCCGCATGAAGTGTCCGCCCGTAACACTTAAAGCCGTGGCGCAGGGTCGCGAGGGCCCCGTTGACGTCCATCCACTTACACAGGTCGCCGAGAATCTGCTCGCCGGTCTTGTCGCCGTGGAGCGCCTCCAGTTTGTCCCACTCGCTGGGTTGCGTCTCGCGGACGAAAGCGAGTACGGTCTCGGGGAAAATCGCGCGCTCGCGGTCGAAACCCTCTCGTGCAATCCGAACGTAGCCGTTTTGAAGCAGGTGCCATTCGATGACGGTCTCGAAAGCGGCTTCGGAGTGACGACCTTGGTTCATGCGGCCATTTCTGCAAGTTTCTGTTCCATCAGCCAGAGCGCGACCCGCCCGTAGGCAGCGAGCTCGCCGCCCCCTACGCCATATCGGGCCCGCTGGCGTTCGATACGCTCACGAGGCACGCGGCCGCGACTCCGCCTGCTCTCGCTGCGCCACCACTCGAGTACCGCGTCGTAGACACCCTTACGGTTGTTCTTCAGCATAGGGAGATTGAGGTTCAACACCTGGTTCAACTCATCATTGAATGCTGCGTCATCCGTGTGGATCGAGCCATCAAGTTCGTATCGGACGCGGGTGTCGATGTGATGCGCCGGGTCGGCTGGGTTCCACTGAAGTTCGCTGTCCCCCTTCCTCGTGTCGCAATGCTGGAGGTGACGCGGCTGCCCTTCCCCGCCGAGGCAGGCGCCGAGCAGGTTCCGGTAGTTGAGCTGTTCGGCGGGGTGTTGCGCCTGGCACCGCCAGTGCTCGATCTTCACGGTAGTTTGCCCGTTGCGGATGCGGCCCATACAGTAGCAGCACAGCCCACGCTGCTCGGTGACGAGTGCGTACCGCAGGTCGTCCTTTTCCGCGTAGTTGTCGTAATCGCTGTACGGTGTCATGCGATGTCGCATCAGGCTCGCCGGTTCAGGCCCTTTGATGATTGCCCTCACTCCTTACCTTCCATGAAATCAAGGAGGGTCCTGACTCGAATGACTTCCGGGTCGTCCTCGCCCAACCGGCTCACGAGCTCAGCGAGCAACCCGCGGGCGCCGTCGTAACGCTGCTTTCCGACCTCGTGGGAAATCTGCGAGAGCAGCGACTTGACCTCCTGCGCGCGCGGGTCCGCATGCATGATCTCTTCCAGCACTCGGCTGGAGTCAACGCCAAACGAATGGTCCGGGAAGTAGACTTGACCATCCGCGACGATCTGGATGCGGTCGTGCTCAACTTCGCCGATGACCTGTGGCGAGTGTGTCGTTGCTATGAACTGGCAGCGCGAAAAGACGGCGGTGAGGTGTCGAACGATCTGCCGCTGCCATTTGGGGTGCAGGTGCAAGTCAATCTCGTCGATCAGCACGACTGCTTCCGCCTCTGCGGCGGGGTCGCTCATCCCCGGGTTGGCTTGGGCGAGGCGTCGCGTTAGGTCGAGTACGAGCGCCAGCATGCCCCGCTCTCCGTCCGACAGCTGCCGCACTGCGACGGTCGTGCTGCCCCGATCGATTAACAGCCTTGAAGCCTTGCCGCCACCGACACGCAGATTCGCGTATCCGGGCAGGAATCGGGCGACGACATCCTCGAAGGCGGCGAGCGCACGACCTGCCGCAGCTCTCTCCGCCTTGAGCGCCCCCTGAACCCGCATCCACGCGGCAAATTCGCTCAGCCGAAGCTCACGATCGGCGAACGCGTCCGCGAATGCCGCTGCAACGCCGCCGGCCGCAACACCTTTCCCGGGCGCGCGCTCTGACGGCACGGCCCGGTTCGTCGAGAACAGGACGGCTAGAGGCCGACCCCCGGGCTCTCTGCCCGTCGCCAACTCGGGGGCAGGACCCAGAAATGTAGACGTCCCAGGCGTATCGTGTACCTGCTCGCGCGGCATCCCAGTCTTCTTCTCCTGTGGCGCACTGGCCTCGCGCGGCTTGTGAATCAGATAGCGGTGCTCAACCCAGCCTATCTGTGCACCGCACTCGACGCTCAATGCGTCGGCTCCGACCCGGATGTCCTCGGCGAGGAACGCCTTCACCGGAGCACGAAGTCGGTTAGCGTGTTTCACGAACGCGGAGAGGCACACGGCAAGCGCATCTAGCATGCTGGTCTTTCCGACGCCGTTCACTCCAACGATAAGGTTGAACCCTGGCTGAAACCGGAATTCGGCCGCCTCTATCGCGCGGAGGTTGGTGAGCTTGAGCGAGGTAACCTTCACGCCGCATCCCCGACGTCGATCTCGCCTGTGACAGCCGCAGCGATGAGCGCGGCGCGGCGCTCCTTCAGTAGAACGGTGGTACGTTCGGTCGCGGCTTTCATATCGTCCAGCTTTTCGGTTTCCTTCGCTATATGGTCAGCGATTGCTCCCTGCTCGCCGAGCGGAGGTACTGGAAAGAAGACCTCGAAGAAGCCTTCCGGATAAAGGCGCAAGCGGGATGACCATACACCTTTCGAGTAACGAGTGACCTCCTGCGCGAAGACAGGTAAGCGCACCAGCGCGTCGACATAGCTCGGTTCGAGTCGCGCCCCGGGCTGATACACGTTGTAGGCAGGACTTACGATGCCGCCCACCGGCGACACGCCCATGGCGCCCATCCACGCCCACAGCGTGTTGATGACCAGGTCGCCTGGGCGACAGATCTTGTATCCCTCGGTTGTCTCCGCTTCGAACATGTTGACGTCCTTCTCCGAGCGAGGAGTCACACCAGTAAGATGCGAGACGGTGAGGAGTTCCTCCTCGCCGGTCTCAGAACGCAGGTCGCGTTCCCTAAACAGCCATCGCGTGCGTTCAATTTCCCAATGCGCCGGAATCCCGCCGAGCCACGGGATGCCAGAATCTCGGCGTGGCGCGAGAGGGTCGAGGCCGCGTGTGACGGCGCGGGTGATAAGTGCCCGGCGCTTCTCGGCCAACAGCCCGAGCACCCGCTCCTTCGCCGCCACCAGCTCATCCAGCCGGGCCGTCTCGCAGTCGAGGTAGTCGGCGATGGCGCGTTGACCCTTCGGCGGAGGCAGGTAGACCTCGATGTCGCCGAGGTCGGAAGAGTTGATCGCGGGATAGCTCACGCCGACCGAGCGCATTTCGACGTCCGCAAGGAAACGTGACTCACGCAGCGCATATTTGCCGAAAGCGGCATCAAGCATGCCCTCACGCGGGCGTACTACAGCGAACCCAGTGGATACGATCAGGTTGTCGGGCGGGTTGTGAATCGGCGAGATGGCCTGAAGATACGTTCGAACACAAGAAATGATGACGTCGCCATCACGCACGCGCCTTCGAGCACGACTGGGTGAATCTTCGAAGCGATACGTCGCGACTTCATGAATCTTGCCCGAAGAGTCAACGTTCCCGATGTCAACGTACTGCAGCTCATAGTCGGCATCTGTCTCTTCGCCGAGCGCCTCATCGTTGATGCTCGCGGCGTACTTGAGTCGACGGCGCTGAACATCGCTATGGGCGTTCACTCCGTCACTTCCCCCAACAGCCGCATGATCTCTTCCTCCGCCTGCTTCAGCTCCGCGTCGATCTCCGCCAGCGGCCGCGGCGGCGTGTACTTGTAGAAGTGACGGTTGAAGTTGATCTCGTAGCCGATCTTGTCCTTGCTTCGGTCCATCCAGGCGTCGGGCACATGCGGGCACACCTCGCGCGCGAAGTAGTCGTCTATGTCGTCCTTGAGCGGCACGTTTTCGAAGTCCCGCAGATCCGCATCGGGCTCGTAGCCTTCGTTGCGCGCGCCCTTCACTACCGGTTCGGCCTCCTGGCTCTTCTGCGTAAAGACGGCGCGGAAGAGGTTCTGCTCGGTCGCCTTCCAACGTGACTTGCGCTCCTGCAGCAGGGCCGCTATGCGGCTCCACATCGAGTCCCAGTCGTGCTGCGGCTCGCGGCCAAGAGCGTGGTCAATGGCCTGCACGTCATCGAGCAGGTGCGGGCATGCGTCCAAGAAACGTGCCTTGTCGTCCACAGTCATCTGGTAACGCAGGCGCAGCGGCCGCTCAACGGTCACCCGGGTGTAGCCGAAGTCCGCGTTGTCGAATGTCTTGGAGGTCTCGCCCTCGGTCTGTCGACCGTAGAGCCTCACGATCTCTTCGATCTGGCTGGCGGTGATGTGCCGGCGCTTGTCGCCAAGGCTACGCTTGTTGTCCTCACCGCCGCCGGCAGTCCAGACGTCGCGCACATCAAGAAGCTGGATCTTGCCCTTGCGGCGCTTCTCCTTGCGGTTGGTGACGATCCAGACGTAGGTGCCGATGCCGGTGTTGTAGAACATCTGCTCGGGCAGGGCGATGATGGCTTCGAGCCAGTCGTTCTCGATAATCCACTTGCGGATGTCGCTCTCACCCGAGCCCGCGCCGCCGGTGAAGAGCGGCGAGCCGCTGAAGACGATCGCGAGTCGCGATCCGTGCTTGCGTTCCGCCGGGCGCACCGGCTCGAATTTCGAGACCATGTGCTGAAGGAAGAGCAGTGAGCCATCGTTTACGCGCGGCAGCCCGGCGCCGAAGCGACCGTCGAAGCCGCGTTTGTCGTGCTCCTGCTGGATCTCCTTCTGCTGCTTCTTCCAGTCGACTCCGAACGGGGGGTTGGTGAGGAAATAGTCATAGGTCTCACCCGAGAACTGGTCGTCCGTGAAGCTGTCGCCGAAGCGAACATTGTTGCCGCCGCCGTTGTGGTCCACCTGCTTCATCAGCATGTCGGAGGCCGCGGTGGCGAAGGCGCGCTTGTTGTAGTCCTGCCCGTAAACGTAGAGCCTCGCCTCTACATGGTGCTCGCGCAGATAGTTCTGGGCTTCCGCCAGCATGCCGCCAGTCCCGCAGGCCGGATCGAGGAGCTTTCGTACCGTGCCGGGCGCAGCGAGCAGCTTGTCGTCGTGGATGAACAGGATGTTCACCATGAGCCGAATGACCTCGCGCGGCGTGAAGTGGTCGCCCGCGGTCTCGTTGGCCAGCTCGTTGAAACGGCGGATGAGGTTCTCGAAGATGAGCCCCATCTGCTCGTTTGGCACCTCCTTCGGGTGGAGATCCACGTCGCAGAACTTAGAGACGACGAGGTAAAGAATGTTCGCCTCGCGCATCCGCTCAATCTCGTTCTCGAACTCGAAAAAGTCGAAGATCCGGCGCACATTGGCCGAGAAACCCTTGATGTAGCTGACGAGGTGCTTCTCGATGTTGTCGGGGTCGCCCTTCAGCTTCTCGAAGTCGAGCGGGGAGTGGTTGTGGAAGCGCTGAGCCGCCGCCTCGTTGAGTTTGCTGTCGAGGGCGTCGCCTTCGAGCTTGCCACCCCTCCGTCTTTCGTGCTCCGCCAGGACCTTGGCCTTGGTGGGCGCGAGGACGCAGTCGAAGCGGCGCAACACGGTCATGGGCAGCATGACGCGCTCGTACTGCGGCGGGCGGTACGGGCCGCGCAGTAAGTCAGCGATCTGCCAGATCAGGTTCGCGAAGTATTTATGGTCGGGCATCGCTAGGCCTCTTCCGGCGTCGCTACACTATCTACCGCGGGCTGCGCCCCCCTACCTTACCGGATCGGTAGGGTAACGGTAGCCGATCTGCCGGCGCCGCCGCCCTGGCCGCGCAGGTGTGCCTCAGGGTATCCGAGCGGCAGCCCGAATCGCATCCTCGTCCGCTGTTCTGAAAGCTCCACATATCTACACATCGCGTTCGCGAGCCTCATCTGCCTCGGCGTCTTGCACTCGGGCTCGAGGAGCCGCGGGCTGGCCACGAGGATGCAGGCGCAGCGGGCTCTGGAGGTGGCGACGTTCAAGCGATTGAGATCGTAAAGGAATTCCATGCCCCTGGGTGCGTCTTCTGGGCGGGAGGTGGCCATGGAGTAGATGACGACCGCCGCCTCCTGTCCCTGAAAGCGGTCGACAGTGCCGACGCGGATGCCGCGGCTTTCGAGCACCTCCTGGAGGCGGTTGACCTGGCGATTGAACGGGGCTACGACGAGGATGTCGGCCGCTGAAAGCTGCTTCGACTTGCCGTCCTTGTCGGTCCAGCGGCTTCCCTTCTTCAGGAGGCGGTCCACGATAGCCTCGACGGCCGCCACTTCCTCAGATGACGAATCGCGGTTGCCGTCGTGCTCGACGGGCTCGAACCACAGCCCCGCGCCCTCGTACGGCGGCACGCCCGAGAGAATCTGCTTCTCGAGCCCTTCTTTCGAGCGAAGCCGGCCCTCGTAGAAAAGCTCGGACGTGAGCTGACAGATGCTGGGCGCGAGGCGGTACGTCTCCCTAAGGAAGATGCCCCGGTCGTCGGGGATGGTCTTGTGGTCGCCGAGCAGGTGCTGCAGCGCGGAGGCGTCGGTGCCTTCGGGGTGCGTGCCGCGCTGGGGCTGCTGGAGCTGCTGAGGATCGCCGAGGAGAATGACGTTTCGGGCGGCCTGCGACATGGCGAGGACGTTGGCGAGCGAGGCCTGGCCGGCCTCGTCCACGAACAGGACGTCGAGCGCGCCCGCGTATTCCTCGCGTGACCAGAGCCACGCCGTACCGGCGCCGACCTGAGCGCGCCCTTCGGTGAGGCCTTCCAGAACGTCGGCGTTGTCGGTCACCTCTTCAATGCCCGCAACGGGCGGCCCCTGCTCTCTTACCTTCTCTCCCACTTTCTGCACGCACGAGAGCGTCACTCTCTCTTCGGCGGCGGCCATGAGAGCGGCATCGAGCAGGTTCCGGACGACCTTGTGGCTAACGGCGGTGATGCCGACCTTCATTCCCTTCCGAACGCATTCGACGATCATCCGGGCGCCGGTGTAGGTCTTCCCCGCTCCCGGCGGACCCTGGATGGGAAGGATGGATCGATCGAGAGCGAGGACGGTGCGCTTGGCGAAGTCGAGGCTGCTCTCGCCATCGTGCCGGGCGAATGCGCCGTCTCTCAGGCGCGGAGCGTTGGCGAGGAGAAGCTCCTTCGCGGGGCCGGTGAGGTCGCCCGCGAGGCGCAGGAGGGCGCCGGCGATGACGTCGGACCGCACGTGCGAGTGGACGAAGGCCGCGTGTGGATGGTCGTCGGCCCTGTCCAGCCGTTTCTTCACGTCGACCCAGCGCGCGGCGTTGTCGATGGCGCTTATGGTGCCCAGCGTCTTGCCGTCGTTCGTGAACAGCTCGTCGCCTTCGCGCGCCTCGAACTCCTGCGCCGGAAACGTGTAGCGGTCGATCGGCGCTTTCGCCTTGCCCTTCGGAGGCGTTCGGTTGACGAAGATGAGCCCGGTGACGACGGCGCGTTCGTCGAGAAGGTCGTCCTCGTCGACGAGGTCGCGCAGCCGGTAGAACTCCCACCACGTGACCTTGTCTTCGCGGCGGTGGAACTCGAGCATGTGGGCCAGCAGCCAGCGCGCCTGCTGGTCGGGGCTTCTGGCGCTCTTCTCCTCGGGGACGCCGGCGAGGAGCGCGTCCATCGCCTTCTGGATCTCGGCCTTGCGCCCCTGAACCTTCTCGGAGGCCTCGCCTTCCACGGGAAGCGGGCGCGGGATGGGGGTGCCGCCTTCCTCCAGCTCGTGGCGCAGCGTTTCCAGCCAGCCCCGAAGCTGAAGGGCGGAGACGCAGTCTTCCTGGTTGTAGTCCTCGACGAGCGTGCGCAGCTCGGGCGGGATCGCCTCGGGCTTTTCCGCTTCCAGCGCGCGCTCGATGATTTGCCGGGCGGCGCCGGCCTCGGCAAGGACGGCGAGGCGCTGGAAGCCGTAGAACTTTTCGAGGTCCTTGATGGAGTACTTCTCGACGCTGGCCCTGAGCCCCTGCCTCACGACGGAGAAGAGGTCGACGAAGAGGCCGGCGCGCAGCATCCTGTCGATCTCGGTTTCCCTTGTGATGTGGCGGCCCATGAGCTTCTTGAAGGCGGTGGGTTCGTAGTGCGCGTAGTGGTACACGTGCATGCCGGGGTGGGCGGCCCACGAGGCGAAGATCTCGTCGACGGTCTTCTCGAAGGCGGCCTTCTCTTCGGCGTCCGAGTGGGCCCAGAGCTTTATGTGACGCGTCTTTCCCGCTCTACCGACGATCGTCAGGCCGAAGAGGTATTCGCGCCCGCCCTCGCGGGCGAAGTGATCGCCTTCGAGGTCGAGAAAGACGTCGCCTGGTGACGGCAGAGGCAGCTTCGCGAGGCCGCGGCCCGCTTCGATGGGCTGGAGCAGCTCCTTCACGTTCTTGCCGGTGCGGCGAAGCTCGAGCTGGAGGCGCGCCTGATTGGCGACGCGCTCGATCGATTCCCTCGAGCCCCTGTGAGGTTTGAAGGAAAGCGGGAGGGGCAGATCGCCCAGCATTTCGAGGGTGGTGATGGACTGGGCCTCGAGCTCGCGCGAGTGGAGCCGCGAGAGCCCGGCCACGAACGAGAGGCGGTCGTCGCCGCGGCGCCGCTTGTTGCACTCGATGAACCAGCGGCAGACGTCGCAGTGGTCGACCTTCTCGGGATAGTTCGCGAGCGCAAGCGAAGCGGGGTCCTGCGCGACCGCGGCCGTCAGGTTCTTGCGCACGGACCGGTAGTACGCCGCGAAGTCCGCGACGCGGAACGACTGGACCGGATCGACGGGTTTCGGGGTGACGACGTGGAACATCTCGGGTAGGGCGTTCTGGATGCCGGCGAGCAGGTCCGAGTAGAGAGACAGCTGAAGGATCGCCGTGCCGCGCGTTTCCATCGCGAGCTTCGTGTCGTAGACCTCGTATGACCACGGGCCGAAGAGGCTGGGCGTTTCGACGCGGCGCAGGACGTCGGGGATGCCCGACCACTCCCCGCAACGCAGCAGGCCCTGTGCGATGGCGGGCACGCCCTTGCGCATGGCATCGAGAGTACGGTCGGCGGCTTCGGACGGGGAACGGAAGGCGAGATCGCCGAGATCGAGGACCTCGTCGCCGGAAGCGGAGATCGATTCGACGTACTCCTTCTCGTGCGCCAGCCCCCGCTCGATGAGGAGGTCGAGAAAAGGATCGGGATACACCGGCGGCTTCGGCCGCAGCCCCTGCGCGACCTGCATGTCCAGCGCGGTGCAATGCCGGCAGGACAGGAACCGGCCGAGGTCGGAGGCGGCGAGCTGGAGGGTGGAGGCGGAGAGGTGCATCAGGCGGGCCGCTGTTCCTTCATGGCAGAACCTCGAGGGGCCGCGTGCCATCCCCGAGGATCTCCACCCGGTCGGGTGGCGTGAGGGCGGCCTTGAAGATCGCGAAGTTCCAGCCGGCTGAGCCTTCGGCATGGGAGGCGGCGGAAGGGAAACGTACGCTCGAAATGCGACGTTGCTCGGAGATAACGCGGCCGATCTTCTGTAGCCTCGTCTCACGACGCCCGCGCCACGTCCCATAGAAATCGGCATTCCGGATGCCCAGCGCCTTTGCTACCTCGCGGTCTCCGAGGTCGAGAAAATGGCTGAGGCGGGCCTTCGCATGGAAGGTGAGCTTCGGCTGGTTTGCGGCGAGAGTGCCTTCGATCCCCTTCTGATACTCGGCGTTAGCGGTGGCCTCATCCTCCGAAAAGTAGAGGCAATAGACGCCGGCGGGATTCAGCCGATGGGCACGCCCTGAGGCGAAGAAGTACGAGGGTGCGTTGCCTGCGTCGAAACCAAGCTGTGGCACGCATCGGACCAACAGCGCGTCGAGCGACTTCGTCGGAAGGCCATCCAGCGACAGCCCTTTCTCTCGACGCGCTAGGCTCAAACGGGCGCTCCTGTGAGCACGTCCTCGACGAGGTCGGCGACCACCGACGCCTTTCGCCCCCGGACAAGCTCGAGAGGCGCGCGACCGCCCAGGTCCTGCCTGGGAATGTTCAGCCATTTTCGGAAGTCCTCCGACGGGAGGACCGTTCTTAGTCGCGCAATTCGCTCGAAGGATCGAAGGCCTTCCTGAAGCCCCTGTGCGTCCGGTGTCTTCGAGACGGCCTGTCGCGAAGCCCCGAGGATTTTCGCGACCTCCGCTGCGGAGAGCCCAAAGGTTTCGGCGACACGATTCGCCGAGAGACGGCCCGATTCGGCCCTCAGGTCGGCCGTCGCGCGTACGACGCTCGTGATCTGCCCCAGCGGGTCACGCCGCGGATCTTCAGCGCGTTCCTTCAGTATCTTCGCCCACGCCCCTTCAACCGCGAGCGCTCCGTTCCGGGCGCCTTGAGCGAACTCTACCGAGCTGGCGGGAAACCACCGAAGTACAGCAGAGAAATCGTCCGCTCTCAGACGAGGCCCCTCCGAGAAAAGAAAGACGACTTTGGCCGGCGCCGTGGAGAGCTTCGTTCTCTGCGCAAGGAGGCTCAGGAAGCTCTTGTGCTTCGCGAAGCTCGCCGGAGCCTTCACCTGCACGACCGTGAGCCAGGGCAGGCTCTTCAGATGCCGGATCTCGGCGCCGGTGACGACGCGGTGCGTGTATTCCCGCGCCCATCCGGGTGACGGCACGCGGCCTGCGGGGGCCGTGAAGAGGATCTCGGGCTTGATTTGAGTGTCCATTCCGGAAGTCTACCCCGTGTCAACCATTTGTCAACTCTGCGGCTCGTAGGTCCTTCTCATCTCGCGTAACTCCTCCCTCATCTCCCCCACCAGCTCCTTCGGCCCCAGCGCCTTCCCGAACCTCCCCAGCGAAAGCACGAAGCGCTTGGCCTCGATGAGGGAGCCGGCCGGGAGGTCGAGGACGACGTCGCCGTTCTTCAGGGACTCGAGCTTCTGCGCGGGATGCCAGCGCACCTCTGTGATCCAGGGGGCGATCTCCTTCGCGACCCGGACCTTGAAGCGGAAGGGCTTGCCGCCGACGTAGAGGCCGATGGAGTCGCCGAAATGCGTGGCGGCGTCGAAGTCCTTCGGTGGGGTGAAGTGGAAGTTCGTGTTCTTCGCCTCGCGGATGCGCGCGAGGTAGAAGGTCTTCGTGAGGCCGTCCTCGGGGTCGCGCGCGGCGAGGAGCCAGTCCCAGTTCATGTGGACGAGGACGAGGGGCTCGACGAGGCGGCGCGAGGCCTGGCCCGTCGGCTTCTTGTAGTCGATCTCGAGCTGCGTCTTCTCGCGCAGGGCGTTCGCGGTGGCGGTCCACACCTCGCGCGCGATGGCGCGCACGGGCTGCGGGTGCACCCAGAGCTTCTCGACGAGGGACGACGGGGCGATGCGGACGGACTCGGGAAGGAGACGGGCAATACGGTCGAAGGTGGCTTTGAGGTCCTTGAGGACGGGCGTGCCCTCGTAGATCTGGAAGACCTTCATCGCGACGCCGATGGCGAAGAGGTCGGCGCCTGAGACGTCGAGGAACGGGAAGCGCCAGTCGGGGTCCTCGTAGCGGAAGGAGTGCTTCCTGCGGTCGAAGACGACGGGGGCGTCGAAGTCGGCGCGGATCTGGTCGACGAAGCGCTGGACGGTCTTCGTGGACGTATGCCAGCGCCCGGCGAGGGACTCGCACGTGACGGGGCGCCCGCGGCGCACGAGGTCGTCGAAGTCCAGGAGCCTACGGAAGTAGGGCCTGTCGTTGAAGGGCATGGGCTCGTCGGACGGTAGCAGTTCCCCCGGCGGCCCGATAGGAAGCACCTCTACGGGGTAGGAGCAGGGAACGGACAGGGAGTGTCCGGGACGCGTCGACGCTCGAGAGGATGTCCTCGAGAAAGAGCCTCTAAAGGGAGTGCGCGAGGTAAAATCCCTCCGTGAAACCGCTCGTCAGCCACGATCGAAGCCTGGAAACGGACGAGGAGAAATCCCGCTGGTTCCAGTCGCTTGCCCTGGAAGAGCGGATGGCGCTGCTCGTCGAGTTCACCGAGCTGGCGCTCCAGAACCGGCCCGAGCTCGGCGAGGTTCCACCTGATCAACCGTCTACGCAGCGTATTCGCGTCCTTCGCCTCCCACGACGTTAGGTACGTCGTCATCGGGGGAATTGCCGCCGTTCTGCACGGTGTCGCCTCGAACTCCGGGTCTGACGTTTGCCGAGGCATGGGCACACCGTCAGACGATGACCTATGAGAGCGAGACTTTCCAAGAGCGAATAGAAACGCGCCCGCGGCGCACGAGTTTGTCCTATCGGACGGACTGAACGAATCCGCCGTTGTAGAAGACGAGGTCCCGGCGCGGATCAGAGAGCTCGACCGCCGTTCCCTTGTCCTCCGGGCAGCCGAGAGGACCCCGCTTCTCGAACGTCCGGTCGGCCCCAGCGGCGGTGATCCGATAGTTCTGACGGTCGCTCGACACCTCGATCCGGTAGGGCGTGCCCCAAGCATCCACCCGGGACATCACCCGGACGAAGGTCGGGCTGAGCAGCTTCTCCAGCTCGTCGGGCGTCCCGGCCGGGTACTTGTTGTGGTTGACCGCATAGGCCTCGAACGCCGTAGCGAGGATTCGGATGTCCCCCTCCGTCCGCCTGGCCTTCGCCTTCTCGATGGACCGCTCCAGCTCGCGCACTTCCCGGTCCGCGACGACCCTCAAGTCGAACTCGGTTGGCACACCGGATCGCGGTGAGTCCTTTGCGGCGACGAGCTTCTTCGGGGCCTCGGTGACGAGGTCCGCGTCCTGGCGGGCGAGGTCGGGGTCGTAGCGGACGGCCGTCTCGATGTAGAGAAGAATGAAGGACGCACGGGAATCGCGCGAGACCGGGTCGCCCATGAGCTCCCGCGCGGCGCCGAGCCAGGTTCGAGCCACGGCCTTTCCCAAGTCCTGGAGATCCCCTCCGCCGAATACCAGGGCGGTCCGCTCCATCGCCGCCTGCCCGATCGCCGGCTGCCCCTCGAGAGGAGTGCCGCGTTGGCCATCGCCGCCCAGAACCCGGGCTGGTTAGCTGCCCGCGGAACGTACCGCTCGAGGAGCTTGCGGGCTGCCTCGAGCTCCGGCTTCGAAGGCGAAGGAGACGCCTTGGCAGCCAGGGCGGGAACGGCAGACCCGAGCGTGATGGCGACGACGAGAGCGCAGACGAACTGCCTCATCCGGA
>DAIOUV010000001.1:28023-118785 GCA_036759345.1 Acidobacteriota bacterium
GTTCATGCGGCTCTTTTCGTCGGAGGATGACGGTGGTCATACCGGAGCGGGACCGGGAGGTATACCTTCGATCTGGAGACATCAGACATCAATGGCCCACCCTCAGACGGCTCCCTGTTGCAGCACCTGCGCTCCCGGAATTTCCCCGGCGCCCCGCAACCTCTTTCCGAGCTTCGTCTTCACGGCGCTGACGCTTGCCATCACGCTCGGCGTGTCGACGGGGGGCTGGGCGATCTGGTGCATGGCCTTCGCGACAGGGACCGTCCTTTCGTCGCATCTCCAGCTCCACGCGCACGTCCAGCTCATCGGCTTTGCGGGCCTCTTCATCCTGGGTGTCGCGCTCCAGGCCGTGCCCCGCATCTTCGGAGTCGCGCCTCCGTCCCGAAAAGTGGTCCTCACTGTGCTTTTCGGCATCGGCGGCGGCGCCCTGTTGCACGCGGTCGGACAGCCGCTCGCGCCCTGGGCGATCGGCCGCCTTCTTTCCCTGCTCTCGGGAGCGCTGGAGCTGGCCGGCGTTTTCGCCTTTGCGGTCTGGGCATTTCCCGCGCTCGCGCGGCGCGGTGCCACGGCCGACCCGCTCTCTCTGCACATTCTCCTCGGGACCGTGTGGGCCGTGACCACCGTCGCGCTCTCCGCAGCGCAGGCTGCGTTCCTCGCCGGCCACGGCGAGTCCGAGATTCCCGGCGGTCTCGTCGAACCCTTCTACGCGATCGCCCTCTACGGATTCATCCTCTCGTGGGTGTTCGGCTTCGCGTCGCGATTGGTTCCCGCGTTCCTCGGACTGCCCCGCCCGACGGTCCGAAGCGCGCAGGCCGTCGCCGCCCTGCAGGGGGTGGGGGTTCTTCTTCTCGCCGCGGCGTGGATTCCGGGTCCGACGGCGGCCGCGTCGCGCGCGCTGACGCTCGCGGGCACGCTGCTCCTCGCGGCGGCCGTCTTTCTGTTCCTCGCGGCGGGCCGGTTTCTCGCGCCGTTCGTCCGCGTTCCCGGGTCGCGCTCGCTGCGCGCGCCGTTCGTTTTTCTCGGCCTCTTCGCGGTGCTCTCGGTTTCCGCCTGCCTCGGCGAGCTTTCCGGCGCCTCCGTCCACAAGTTCGTCTGGGACGGCGCGCGCCACGTCTACACGATCGGGTTCCTGACGTTGCTCATCGTCGCGATGAGCCTGCGCCTCGTCCCCGCCTTCACCGGCCGCGCGCTCGCGCGCCCACGGGAAGCGCGATTCGCGCTCGCGCTCGTGGGCGCGACGGCGGTCGTGCGCGCGATGCAGATCCCGGTCGCGCTGGGTTGGGGCGGGCTGCCCCTCTACCGCCTCGTCGGCACGACCGGAATCTTCGCGACCGCGGGGCTCCTGCTCTGGGCCCACGTCCTCCTCGCGACGCTCCGGCCGCGCTCCGCGCCAACCGCATCTCCGCCGCCGCGGCGTTCTATGCTCTCCCCGTGTCCGGAGCCGCCCTCCCCCACTTCGACGCCGTCCCGCTCTTCCAGTGCCTGAACGCGGAGGAGCGGAAGCTCCTCGCCCCCGTCTCCCGGGTCGTCGTGTACGAGAAGGGCGAGGAGATTTTCCGCGAGGGGGAGCCCGCGACCGACCTGTGCTTCGTCGTGATCGGCCGCGTGAAGATCGTCAAGACGACGTCGGAGCGCGACGTGATCCTCGGACTCTTCGGCATCGGCGAGCCGATCGGAGCCGTCGCGCTCTTCGAAGGCAAACGGTTTCCGGCCTCGGCCGTCGCCCTCGAGCCGTCCACGATCCTGCGTATTCCCGAGCGCGAGTTCTTCGCGACGATCGACGGCCATCCCGAAATGACGCGCCGGCTTCTTCAGGGGCTGATGCTGCGGCAGTTCGAGATCTCCCGGCGGCTCGCGGATCTGACGGGTTCGGTCGAGAAGCGCATTGCGCGACTCCTTCTCATGCTGGCGGCACGCGTGGGCCACCGCGAGGGCGCGGGCGCCACGATTTCGCTCGCACTTTCCCGCCGGGACATCGCGGATCTCACGGCGACCACGGTCGAGTCCGCTATTCGCGTGATGAGCCGCTGGGGAAAGGAAAACGTCGTAATCACCGGCCCGGAGGGATTCTCGATTCCCGACCTTCAGGCTCTCGAGGCCGTGACCAAAGACTGATCCCAGGTTCCTAAAAGAGGCCGGTCTCCCGCGCTTGACGGCGCGACGGGCCTCCCGTACCTTGTTTCCGGTGAAGAGTCCCGCGAAAGCCGCTCCTTCGGTCCTCGTCGTCGTGACGTCCGTAGGCACCGAGCAGCAGGCCCTCGACATCGCCCATCACCTCGTCGAAAGCCAGCTCGCGGCGTGCGTCAACATCCTGCCGGGCGTGAGGTCGGTCTTCCGATGGAAGGGTAAGGTCCAGCACGAGGGCGAGTTCCTCCTCATGGCCAAGACTGTTCCCGAGAATTTCGAGCGTGTGCGGGACGTGATGAAGGAGCTCAACGTCTACGAACTGCCCGAAATCCTCGGCTTTCTCGCCGACCACGCGGATCCCGCCTTCGTGAAATGGGTGGCGGAAAACGCGACGGGAATACGGAATCCGTCGGACGACGAAGAGGATGAACCCGGAGAAGCGACGATCGATTGACACTTCCGTCCGGGCCCGACGAATCGCGGTGAATCACACCGCGGTGAGGGCGTTCGCGAGATCCTGGAGGATGTCCTCGAGGTCCTCGATGCCGACCGACACCCTGACGAGGCCGGGCGTGATGCCGCGCCGAAGGCGCTCCTCGGGTTCGACGCTCGCGTGCGTCATCGAAGCGGGGTGCGAGATGAGGCTCTCTACACCGCCCAGCGACTCGCCGAGCGCGCACACGACGACGCGGTCGAGGAAGCGCTTCACGGCCTCGATCGACCCGAGGTCGAACGAAATCATGCCGCCGAAACCGGACATCTGGCGCGCCGCGACGGCGTGGCCGGGGTGCGAAGACAGGCCCGGATAGAACACCTTTCTCACCTTCGGCTGCTCCGTGAGCCACGCCGCCACCGCGCGGCCGTTCGCATCGTGGGCGCGCATGCGCACGGGAAGGGTCTTGATGCCCCGCGAGACGAGGAAGGAATCGAACGGCGACAGGATCGCGCCCGCCGCGTTCTGCGTGAAGCCGATCTTCGCGCCGTCCTCCGCGTCCGCGCAGATCACCGCGCCGCCCACCGAATCCGAGTGGCCGTTCAGGTACTTCGTCGTGGAGTGCACGACGATGTCGCACCCGAGGGCGAGAGGTTTCTGGAAGTACGGCGTCGCGAACGTGTTGTCGACGACGACGCGGATCTTCGCGCCGATCCTCTTTCCTTCGGAGAGTGCGACGCCTGCGAGCGCCCGAAGGTCGGAGATCTCCATCGTGGGATTCGTGGGCGTCTCGACGAACAGCATCCGCGTCGCGGGAGTCACGGCCGCGCGCACGGTCTCCGGGTCCGTCGTATCGACGTATGCGAACGTGACGCCGAAATTCGCGAGAACCTTCGAGAAGAAGCGATACGTGCCGCCATACGTGTTGCGGCTCACGAGAACGTGGTCGCCCGCCTTCACGAAGCTCAGCATGAGCGTCGTCTCGGCCGCCATGCCCGACGCGAACGCGTGCGCGGTGGCCGAACCGCCCGCGCCGCCTTCGAGCGCGGCGAGCTGCTTTTCGAGGGCGAGGCGCGTGGGATTCTTCGTGCGGGCGTATTCGTAACCCTGGCGCGGCTTTCCGAAGGCCTCCTGGACGAACGTGGAGGTCTGGAAGATCGGGACCGTCACCGCGCCGGTGACGGGCTCGGGCTCCTGCCCCGCGTGGATGCACGTCGTCGCGAATCCGGGAGTCTTCGACTTCGTCGTCATCCCAGAATTCCCTGGCTCATGTAGCGCTCGGCGCCGTCCGGGATGAGGGTCACGACGCGCTTGCCGGGGCCCAGCCGTCGCGCGAGCTTTCGGGCAGCGGCCACGTTGCAGCCCGCGGAACCGCCTCCGAGAAGGCCCTCAGTCCGCGCGAGCTCGCGCACGGCCGCGAAAGCCTCCTCGTCGTCGATCGCGATCACCTCGTCGACCAGCCCGGGATCCCAGATCTCCGGAAAAAACGACTGGCCGATGCCTTCGACCTTGTGCGGACCGGCCTTCCCGCCTCCGAGGATCGAACCCTGCGTCTCGACGACGACCTTGAGGAGGTTCGGCAGGCGCTCTCGGAGAAAGCGCGCGACGCCGACGAACGTCCCGGTCGAGCCCGCTCCGATCGCGATCGCATCGAGCCTGCCACCGCATTGCTCGAAGATCTCGGGGCCGGTCGTGTCGTAGTGCACGCGCGGATTCGACGGGTTCGAGAACTGCTGGGGGACGTACGCGCCCGGGATCTCCGCCGCGAGGGCGTGCGCCTTTTCGATGGCGCCCTGCATCCCGAGGGCATCGGGCGTTCTCACGACGGTCCCGCCGAGCGCCGCCATGACCTTCTGTTTCTCGATCGAGAATTTCTCCGGCACGCAGAGGATCACGCGATAGCCGCGCGCGACGCCCACGAGCGCGAGAGCGACCCCCGTGTTCCCCGCCGTCGGCTCGATGATGGTTCCTCCCGGTTTCAGGAAGCCCTTCTCTTCCGCGTCGCGGATCATTCCGACGCCGATGCGGTCCTTCACTGAGCCGCCGGGGTTCAGGAACTCGCACTTGGCGAGGATTTCGGCCGCCCCGCTCCCGGCGAAACGCGTGAGCCGGACCATCGGCGTATTTCCGACGAGATCCAGCGCGGAATCGGCGACGACGAGCGGACGGGCAGCGACGACACTCATTTCGGAAAGGACTTTAGCAGCGCGCGCGGCGCGCGCTGAAATCCGGGGGAAAAGATCCCTGATCTTTCCCCCCGTACCCCGCTATCGAGCCGGGCGCCGGTCGCGGTAGCAGTCGCGGCAGTAAACGGGCTTGCCGTTCGTGGGGTTGAACGGCACCTGCGTCGTCTTGCCGCACGCGTCGCACGTCACGTTGTAGAGCTGGCGCGCGCCGCCGTCGCCGAAGCCGCCGGTCTTGCGCTTGTCGCGGCAGTTCTTGCAGCGCTTGGGCTCGTTCGAGAAGCCCTTCTGGGCGTAGAACTCCTGCTCGTTCGCCGTGAAGGTGAACGGAGTGCTGCAGTCGATACAGGGGATGGTCTTGTCCGTATACATCAGAGCTCCAGAGAAGGTTTCCGATTCGGAATCGGAGAACCGTGGGGAAATCGCGGGCGCAGTTCCAGAGGGAGCGGCGACCGCCGGGTTGGGGTGAGGGAAACCTTTACCGGCTCCGGGACTTCGGGAGGCTTCGGTGGGGCCGTTTCCCAGATGTGACCCCTGGGGTTGGAAATAGGGGAGAACCTCCTTGACCAGAACCTTCCGGCCATGAACCTCAGGGCCGGCGAAGACGTCGGGGAATGGACCACCGAACTCTCCGAGAGTTTATTCATCAATGAGAAACAAGAACGCCTTCAAAAGCAAGAGGAAAGTTGGAGAGACTGTTTCTCATCCGAACCGCACGCCGGCCTCTACTTTCGCGAGCTGCGCGGGACGTAGATCTGCGTCCCGCGGAACGGGCGCGTGATCTGCGCGATGAGATCTTCGAGGTCGCCCTTTTTCTCTACGAAATCGATGTCGTTCGTCTCCACCACGAGGAGCGGGCAGTCCCGGAAGTGGTAGAAGAAGTAGCTGTAGGCCTCGACGACGGACTTCAGGTACTCGGGCGCGATCGCCTTCTCGTACGTCCGTCCGCGCTTCCTGATGCGCGAGACACATGTCTCGACGCTCGCGGTCAGGTGCACGACGAGGTCGGGCCGCGGGACGTTCGCGGCGAGCGTGGCGTAGAGCTTGTCGTAGAGCGCGATCTCGGGGTCGTTCAGCGTGAGGTACGCGAAAATCTTGTCCTTCGCGAACGTGTAGTCCGCGATGACAAGGTTCCTAAAGAGGTCGATCTGGGCGATCTCCTGCTGCTGGCGGTAGCGCGAGAGCAGGAAATAGATCTGCGCCTGGAACGCGGCGCCCTTCTTCCCCGCGTAGAAGTCCGCGAGGAACGGGTTCGCGACATCCTCGAGGATCTGCGTGCCGCTGAAGCGCTTCGCGAGGAGACCCACGAGCGAGGTCTTCCCGACGCCGATCGGACCCTCGATCGCGATGTGGCGAAGCGGAAATTCCTTCGGGGTGGGCGCCGGCACGAGGCGGCGAGTTTAGCGCCTGAGGAGAACGTCGAGAGCGCCGCAGAGGAAGACGGCCACGGACAGCCAGCCGTTCGCGGTGAAGAACGCGCCATTCACACGCGAGAGGTCCTTCGGGGACACGAGGGCGTGCTGCCGCACGAGGAAGATCCCCGCCAGGACGACGCCCGCGCCGAAGAGCGGCCCGCCTCCCGAAAGGACGAAGACGCCGTACAGGAGCGCGAGCGACACCGCGTGGAAGATCGTCGAGAGATCGAGCGCGCGGCGGGCGCCGAGGCGCGCCGGCAGCGAGAAAAGGCCATGCGCGCGGTCGAACGCCTCGTCCTGCAGGCTGTAGATCACGTCGAAGCCCGCCACCCAGAACAGGACCGCAACGCCGAGCACGACCGGCGTCGCCGCGAACCGGCCCGTCACCGCGATCCACGCCCCGACGGGCGCGATCGCGAGGCTCAGTCCGAGCACGAGGTGGGAGAGAGCGCTCAGCCGCTTCGTGAAGGAGTAGCCGAGAACGATCGCGAGCGCGACGGGCGAGAGAGCGAAGCACAGCGGATTCAGGAACCACGCCGCGGCGACGAACAGCGCCGCGGAGAGCGCGCAGAACGCGGCCGCCGCCGGCACCGACACGCGACCGGCCGGGATGTCGCGCGCCTGCGTGCGCGGATTCACGGCGTCGAGCGCGCGGTCGGCGATGCGGTTGAAAGCCATCGCGGCCGAGCGCGCACCGACCATTGCGACGAGGATCCAAAGGACCTTTCCGGCTTTCGGCACGCCGCCCGCGGCGAGCACCGCGGAGAGGAGGGCAAAGGGCAGCGCGAAGATTGTGTGCGAGAAGGTGACGAGGGAGAGAAATCGCGTCACGCTCCGCCCTTCCAGCGAAAGTCGTCCGTGTCGACGCGAATGTCGAAGAGGTCCGCGACCCTGAGGAGGTACGCGTCGAGCATCTGCTCCGCCGTGCGCGCCGCGTAGAACGCCGGAACGGGAGGCGCGACGATCGCGCCGGCGCGCGTCACGAGCGCGATGTTCTCGGCGTGGATCAGGGAAAGCGGCGTCTCGCGAAGGCCGAGGACGAGCCGGCGCCGCTCCTTCAGGCACACGTCGGCCGCGCGCTGCAGGAGGCCGCGCGACGTGCCATGCGCGATCGCCGCGAGGGAGCCCGCCGAACACGGCAGGACGGCCATCCCGCGCGTAAGAAACGAGCCCGACGAGATCGGGGCGTCCATCGCGCTCTCGGGGTACAGGGCGATCTTCGCGCGCGTCGCCGGGTCGAGGCCCGCGGCGTCCACGAGCGCCGGGGCGGAGGTAATGCTCGCGTCGATCTCCGTGCGCGCCACGAGAAGCGCGCTCGGCGAGACGACGACGTGAAGACAGCCCACGTCCGGAGAGCCGGCGAAAAGCGAGAGGGCGCGCAGGCCGAGGCGCGCGCCGCTCGCGCCCGAAATGCCGAGGATGAGATGAGACGAGGGATTCACGAAGTCTCCTGCCGCTTTTGATTGTCCTACGGCGGAGGCCGCGGGCGGGATTGGGGTGTCAGCGCAGGTTGTCGGACCCCGACGTATTCGTGCGGAACCGGTAAGTGCTTCACGGGCAGAAAGCTACGACGCCCGAGGCCGGCGCACTGACAGGAGGCCCTGACAGTCCGCCAGGCGCCTCCCACCCCTCGTCCCTCGTGCAACTCCCGAAGTGCGAGCGGTTTGCGTTCTTTCGCGCGCATGGGGCACGAAACCTGCGATGCAGTGCCGCGAAAGGAGACGAGGCAGACGAAATGAATGGCACGCGCACCCGGGCGCGCCCGGGAAGAAGCGGAAGGAACACACCCGAATCCCGGAATGTCCTGAATTCTCTCAACAACAACGAACTCGAAAGGAGTTTCCAATGGCTCTGCGTCCGATCGTCCGCGCGCTCATCGTGCCCGTCCTCGGGCTCTCGCTCTCCGGTCTCGCGTCACACCCCGCCGTCGCCGAGGGCAACGTCGCCGCGCCTCACAAGACCGTCAACATCAACCAGGCGGCCTCGGCCGAGCTCGCGCGCCTGCCGCGCGTCGGCCCGAAGCTCGCCGACCGGATCGTCGCGCATCGCGCCCAGCACGGTCCGTTCCGCCGTATCGAGGACCTCATGGAGGTCAAAGGCGTGGGCGAGAAGTTCTTCACGCCCCTGAAGCCCTACCTCACGGTGAGCGGCCCCACGACCCTCGCCGAAAAGGTCTCGTCGAAGGGGACGCGCGGTCCCTCGCGGGCGACGAAGAAGTCCTCCGGCGCGAAGAAGGCGAAGGCCTGAAGAGGCCTGACGGAGAAGGGCGGCCTCTGGCGGGTCTCCGCCGGGCCGCCCCCTTCGTCCTCGTGGAAAAAGCCGATCATGCGTGGCACATCCCTTCCCGAACTCCTCGTCGTCCTCCTGATTCTCGGCCTCGTCTTCGCCCTCAGCGTTCCCGCCCTCAGCGACTTGCTCGCCGAGGAGGGTCTTCAGACGGCCGCCCGCGAGGTCTCCGCCATCCTGACCACGGCGCGCGCGCGCGCCGTCTTCCAGGGCACCGAGGTGGGGGTGAAGTGGATCTCCTCGGGCGGAGATCTCGTGCTCTCCGTCTATCAGGACGGAAACGGCAACGGCGTCACGACGGCCGACATCAAGAAAGGTGTCGACCGCCTCGTTGCGGGGCCTTACTGGCTGCGCGGAAAGTACCCCGGCATCTCGTTCTCCTTCGTGCCCGGCTTCGACGACCTCGACCCGGGCGGCGCGCCGATCGGCCCGCTCACGGATCCGCTCCGCTTCGGCCGTTCGGACATCTGCTCGTTTTCGCCTCTCGGCAAGGCTTCGCCGGGCTCCGTCTATCTCTCGAACAGGAAACGCCGCCAGGCGGCCGTCCGCGTCACGCCCGCGAACGCGAAGATCCAGATCTTCACCTGGCACGGCAAGTCCTTGAAGTGGATCAAGAGATGGTGACGGTCTCAGTGGGCGGCAAGCGCGGCTTCGGCTGCGGCGAGCCGGTCGCGCGTCCCGAGATCGAACCAGAAGCCGTCAGCGGGCGTCCGGTATGGGACGAGCGCGAACGCACCGTCCTGAGAGCGGGCGGACGGCGCGAGGACGTCCCTCGCGAGCTCGCTGAAACCCGCGGGAACGCGCAAGGCGAGCGCGGGTGTCGCGGCCTGGAGCCCCGTGAAGAGCCACGGCCCCGTGGCGTCCTCCCTCGGGCGCTCGCCACCGACGGCGACGAGCCTTCCTTTCGCGTCAGCCCAGAGGGGCGTGTCGACGGAAGGATTCCCGTTGGGGAGAACGGCGAGCGCCGACACGACGCCGGGCTCGTGGCGCGCCGCGAGGAGGCGCCCGAGAGGGAGCGTCGTCGCGACGTCGCCGTTCGCGACGAGGAACGCCCCGTTCCCGAGGAGGCCGCGCTCGTGCGCGCGCCGGATGCCGCCCGCCGTTCCCAAAATCTCCTCCTCGACGGACCATGCGACGGGGACGCCCGCGTACGACTCCCCGACGGCGCCGCGCAGCTCCTCCGCGAGATGGTGCGCGTTCACGACGAAGGCGTCCGCGCCCTCCCCGAGGAGATGGTCGAAAACGTGGAAGAGGATTGGCCGGCCGCCGAGCGGGAGGAGGGATTTTGGCCGTGTGAGTGTTTCGGGCCGGAAGCGCGTGCCGAAACCGGCCGCGAGGACGAAGACGATCATCCGGCCTGAAGGATAGCGTCAGAATACGAGTCGTGCCGGGCTCGTTTCGCTACCGTCTCTCCGGCCTCCGTGCCCGGGCGCCGAAAAGCGTGGACCTCACCGTCGTCGCGCGCGTTCTCGGCGTTTCGCCCGCCGGACTCTCCGATTTCGTCCTCGTGCGCCGGTCTCTGGACGCGCGCCAGAAGCCCGCGCTCTTCTGGGATCTCAGCGTGGAGTTTTCTTCCGAGGCGCCGCTCGCGCCCCGGCTTTCCCCTCCCCTCCGCCTCGCGGCCGCGCCGGCTCCTCGCGGCCCCGAGCTTCTCCTCCCCCCGATCGAGCGTGCCGCGAAGACCGCCGTGGTCGGGACGGGGCCCGCGGGCCTCTTCGCGGCGCTCGCGCTCGTGGACGCGGGAATCGGCGTCACCGTGCTCGAGCGCGGAGATCCGGCCGAAGACCGCTACCGCGCGGTGATGAAGTTCTGGACGTCGGGCGTCTTCGACCCCGAGTCGAACGTCCAGTTCGGGGAAGGCGGCGCCGGCACGTTCAGCGACGGGAAGCTGGCCTGCGGCAAGCGCCACGACAAGATCGCGGTCGTCCTCGAGACGCTGCACCACTTCGGCGCGCCGGCCTCGATCCTCGTCGACGCCAAGCCGCACATCGGCACGGATCGGCTCGTCGTCGTCCTGCGCAACGTCCGCAAGCACCTTCTCGAGCACGGTGCCACGCTTCGTTACCGCGCCAAGGTCGTGGATCTCGTGACGCGGGGCAAGGACAATCGCCTCCACGGCCTGATCCTGGCCTCGGGGGAGGAGATCCCGGCGGAGCTCGCGATCTTCGCCCTCGGCCACTCGGCCCGCGACACGATGGAAATGCTCGTCCGGCGCGGCGTCGCGATGACCCGCAAGCACTTCGCGATGGGGGTCCGCATCGAGCACCCCCAGGACGCCGTGGACCTCATCCAGTACGCGCAGCTCTCGTCCTCGTGCGGCGTGATGCCCGCCGACTACAAGCAGGCGCATGTCGCGTCGAACGGGCGCGGCATCTACACGTTCTGCATGTGCCCGGGCGGCGAGGTCATCGCGTGCTCGTCGGAACCCTCGGGCGTCGTGACGAACGGGATGTCGCGCTACAAGCACTCGTCCGGGTACGCTAATGCAGGGCTGGTCGTCCAGACGCGTGACGAGGACTTCGACGTGATGCCGGGCGCGCCGCTGTTCCGGGGGCGCGAGCTTCAGCGCCGCGTCGAGGAGGCGGCGTTTCGAGCCGGAGGCTCGACGTACGCGGCTCCAGCGCTGCGCGTCACCGATTTCCTGAAGAGCCGCGCGGGGCGCGTCGAGCCGCGCCCGGTCCCCCACACGACGTACGGCCCGGCGATCGTTCCCTGCCTCTTCGACGGCATCCTGCCCGAGCCGTATCTCGAGGCTCTCGCCGAAGGGCTGCGGGCGTTCGACAGGAAGATGCCCGGCTTCGTCTCCGACGAAGCGGTCCTTCTCGCTCCCGAGTCGCGCACGTCCTCGCCCGTGCGCATCGAACGCGACGGGTGGTGCGAGTCGACGACCGTGCCGGGTCTCTTCCCCGCCGGCGAGGGCGCGGGGTTCGCGGGCGGGATCGTCTCGGCGGCTCTCGACGGCCTCCGCGTCGCGAAGCACGCGCGCGCGAAACTGGCGGGCGAGCCGCTCCCACCCGAGAAGGCGACTACCTACACGAGACCGGAGTACTGACATGCGCCGCGTCCTCGTCGGCACCGCCGGCCACATCGACCACGGAAAGAGCGCGCTCGTGCGGGCGCTCACGGGGACCGACCCCGACCGCCTGCCGGAGGAGAAGGCGCGCGGCATCACGATCGACCTCGGATTCGCCCACGCCGTGTGGGACGACACGATGTTCTCGTTCGTGGACGTGCCCGGCCACGAGAAGTTCGTGAGGACGATGGTCGCCGGGGCGCAGGGGGTGGATCTCGTCCTCTTCGCCGTCGCGTCGGACGATTCCGTCATGCCGCAGACCCGCGAACATCTCGACATCCTGAAGCTCCTGGGGGTCGGGGCGGGCGTGATCGCTCGCACGAAGAGCGACCTCGCGGACGCCGACACTGGCGCTCTGGTGGAAGACGAGATCCGCGCCCTCGTCAAGGGCTCGTTCCTCGCGAACGCTCCCCTCGTCGCCGTTTCGGCCGTCACCGGCGCCGGTCTCGACGCGCTGAAGGCAGCCCTGACCCGGGCGGCGCGCGGCGTCGTGCGCGAGGACCGCACGAAACGCGTGCCGCGCCTGTTCCTCGACCGCGCTTTCACGATGAAGGGCTTCGGGCCCGTCGTCACGGGAACGCTCGACGGCGGCCGTATCGCCGCCCTGGACACGCTCACGCTCTTTCCCGGGCTGCACGACGTGCGCGTGCGGCGAATCGAAGTGCACGGCGAGGAGCGCCGGGAGGCGTGGGCCGGGGAACGGACGAGCTTGAACCTCGCCGGGGTCGAACGTTTGACCCTGCACCGGGGCCAGGCGCTCGCGGCGCGCGGAGGGCTCGAGTCCTCCTCCGTGCTGACGGCCGAGGTCACCTGGCTGCCTTCCGTCAGGAGCCCCCTCACCGACGGCGCGCGCCTGCGCGTTCATCTCGGGACCGCCGATATCGCCGGGCGCGTTCACCTTCTCGGGGCGAGTCCCGGGGCGGACACTCCCGGCGAACGCGCGTTCGTGCCTGGCTCGAAAGGCTTCTTTCAGATCACGCTGGAGTCGCCGGTGCCCGCGCGCCCCGGAGATCGCTTCGTCCTCAGGCGGCCTTCGCCCGTCGAGACGGTGGGAGGCGGGCGCGTGCTCGACGCCGGGCGCCCGCGTCTCAAGCGCCGGAGCGGCGCGGAGGCGAGCCACGCAGCTCACCTCCTCTCCGTCCTCTCCGTGCTCTCCGGCGGCGACGAAGGGGACCTCGCGGACCTCTTCCTCCTCGAAGCCGGTCCCTCGGGCCTCACCGCGGCCCGCCTCGGGCCGCGCCTCGGCGTGTCGGCTCCGGCGGCCGCCGCTCTCCTCGACGCGCTCTCCTCCTCCGGCAAGGCCCTGCGCATCGCGCCCGCGCTCTATGCGCATGCCGGGACCGCGTCCTCCCTCGCGGAACGCGCCGCCGCCGCGTTCGCCGAGCGCCGGAAGAGTGGCGGCGTCTCCGTCTCGTTCGCGAAGAGCGAGTTTGCCGAGCGGCTCGGAAGGGCCCTTTCACCCGCCGCCGCAGACGGATGGATCGCCGTTCTTCTCGCCTCGAAGAAAATCGCGCTCGACGGTGACCGCATCGTCCCGCCCGGCGCGAAGGCCGCGGATCTCGCCGGCGACTCGGCTTCTTTTGCGGCGAAGATCGCGGAGGGGTTTCGCGCGGCGGGGTTCGAGCCGCCTCACCCTCACGAGCTCGCGCGCGTCCTCGGCACGAAACCGGCCGTCGTCGAGGGTCTCGTGTCGCATCTCGTGAAGTCCGGCACGCTCGTGCGGCTCTCGCCCGACCTCGTCGTTCACCGCGACGTCGCTCTCGCCGCGGAGCAAAAGCTCGACTCCGCGCGGGGGCAGACGCTGAGCGTCGCTGGCTTCCGGGATCTCCTCGGCCTCACGCGCAAGACGCTAATTCCGCTGCTCGAGTATTTCGACGCGAAGAAAAAGACCCGGCGCATGGGCGATGTGAGGAAAGTCGAGTAGATCGAATTATTTCGGCGTGGCGCGCAGGTTCTTCTTGACCACACGCTCGCTCTTTTTCTTCGCCGAGTCGAGCGTGTAGTCGAGCGTGGCGTCGAGTGCCATCCAGCACGAGACGGGGCGGCCGCCTGAAACGGCCGGCGTGAAGCGCCACTTCGCCGCGAACGCCTTCAGCCAGAGCCCGAGGAGAGGTTCCGTTTCGCCCGTCGGAAGAAACCGGTTGACCATGCCCTGCTCGGAAACCTCGACGAGAGCGGTCACGCGGGCGCGCGCGCGCGACGCGTCGAGGCTCCACGGGGTTTTCTCGGGGGAGGGGAGCACGTCGACGTCCTCGATCGAGACCGCCGCCGGGTCCTTCGGGTCGATTTCGCGCGGATAACGCGCCATCCACGCATCGCCGGTCGTGTCCGGAACCGTCGCGACGAGCGGGTCGTCCTTCCGGATCGGCTCGAGGGTGAAGGCCGTGAAGGCCGCCTTCTCGAGTGAAATCGCGAGATCGATGCCGTACGTCGCCCACGTGAGAACCGGCTGGCCGCCCTTCTTCGCGGGAGTGAACCGCCAGCGGGGCACAAGCGCGGGAAGGGGCGTCGCGAACGCCTTGAGCGCGGGCTCGACGGGAAAGGCCTCGGCCACGCGCCCAGTCTCGAGAAGATGCACCGTGAAGAGGAGCGGCTGGCGCGTCGCGAGATCGGGCGGGTTCGTGCGTTCGGCGAGCTTCGGCGCGTCGTCGAGCGCGCGGGAAAGCGGATGGACGAACGCGACCTCGGCGGGCGTCAGGCGCGCGACGTCGGGCAGCGCCTCGACTGGCCGGAGGGCCGGCGTCTGGGCCTGCGCGCTTCCCGCGCTTCCCGCAAAGCCCGCGAGGCTCGCGGAAGTGAGCACCGCGGCGGCGACGAGAAAGGCGGGACGCATCCGGATGATTCTAGCGGGAGCCGCCGCGGATTGGCCCCTCCGGCGGCTTTTCACTTCGCCTGCGCCCAGTTTCGGCCCTGGCCCACGTGGACGGTGAGCGGCACCGAGAGCGTCGCCGCGCCTTCCATCGTCGCTTTCGCGAGAGACGCGGTCTTTCCCGCGAGGGCCTCCGGGCACTCGAGAACGAGCTCGTCGTGCACCTGCAGGAGCAGCCGCGCCTCCGGGATCTCGCGGGTGAGCGCCGCGTCGAGACGGAGCATCGCGATCTTGATGAGATCCGCGGCCGCTCCCTGAAACGGGGCGTTCATCGCCATCCGCTCGGCGTTCGCGCGCACGTTGTGATTCCGGTCGTGGAGGCCGGGGATGGGCCGCACGCGCCCGAAGATCGTCTCGGTGCCGCCCGTCGCGCGGGCCTTCTCGAGGACGGCGTCGAGACACGCGCGGATTCTCGGGAACCGCTCGAAATAGGCGGCGATGAACTCCCTGGCCTCCGCGCGCGGGACGCCGAGCTGCGCCGCCAGCGCGAACGGACCCATGCCGTAGAGCACGCCGAAGTTGATCGTCTTCGCGCTGCGGCGCTGGTCCGGCGTCACGGCCGCAGGAGAGAGACCGAAGATCTTCGCAGCCGTGGCCCGGTGGATGTCTTCCCCGCGCCTGAACGTCTCGAGAAGCGCCTCGTCCCCCGACAGGTGCGCGAGGAGGCGAAGCTCGATCTGGGAGTAGTCCGCGGCCACGAGGACCCGGCCGGGCGGCGCGACGAAGGCCCGGCGAATCGCACGGCCGGCCTCCGTGCGGACGGGGATGTTCTGGAGGTTCGGCGCATTCGAGGAGAGGCGCCCCGTCGCCGCAACCGCCTGGTCGTAGCGCGTGTGGATGCGCCCGTCGGCGGCGATGGCCAGGGGAAGCGCATCCACATACGTGCCCTTCAGCTTCGAGATCTCGCGCCACTCGAGGACGAGCCCCGGCACGGGACCCGTCGACAGCGCGGCCAGCTCCTCGAGCACGTCGGAGTCCGTCGCCCAGGATTTCGTCTTGGCCGTCTTCTTCACGGCGGGATACGCCAGTTTCTCGAACAGGATCCGCCCGAGCTGCGCGGGCGACCCGATGTTGAAGGGCTCTCCCGCCGCTTCGATGATCTTCGTTTCGAGCACGGCGAGCCGCCCGTCGAATTCCTTCGACATCTCGGCGAGCACACCTCGGTCGACCGCGACGCCCGCGATCTCCATGCGCGCGAGGACGGGGATCAGCGGCAGCTCGATGTCGTCAAGGACGCTTCTGAGGGCCGAGCCCTCCGCGAGACGCGGCGCGAGCGTGTCGAGGAGCGCGAGGGGGAGACGGGCCCGGGGAAGGAGCCACTTCCGCCCGGCTTCCGACGCGAGGAGGTCGAGCGTGACGGGCGCTCCGCCAGTGAGATCCTTCAGGGGCGGCACCGCCTCCGGCGGGAGGTTCAGGATGCCCCGCGCGTCGCCCGCGAGATCGTGCGCGTGTAGACCCGGCGAGACGACGTAGCTCGCGAGCATGGAGTCGACAACGTGAGCGGGAGGCGCGATCCCGAGCGCGTCGGCCGCGAGGTAGAGCCGCTTGGCGTCGTGGGCGACGAGGGGCACGTCCCGAAAGAGAGCCGCGAGCGCTCGTGTTCCGGCCTCGTCGAGAGCGAAGGCCACGGTCTCGCCACCCGGCACCGCCACGACCGCCGCGAGCGGCGGCGCCGGCCAGGGCGCTCCGGGACCGGACTCCACGTGGACAGCCGCGCGGCCCGCCTTCCGCGCGGACGCGTCGAGCGCCGCGAGGCCCGACGCCGACGATTCCCATCGCGTCCTGTCCGGCGCGCCCGCCGGCACGGCCTCGTCGTCGAAAAGGGAAAGCGTGGACGGAACCCTCGAGGCCGCAGGAGCCGTCGGAGCCGCTTTCGCGGGACCGCCCGGGCGCGACTCGAGAAGCTCCTTCCTGAGCCTCGCGAACCCCATCTCCTCGTAGAACGCCGCGAGCTCGGCCACGGCTTCGTCCGGAAGGGGGCGGATGCGGAAGTGCTCGAGCAGATTCTCCGGGGCCGCCGGCAGCGGCCGGTCGCAGCGCACCGTCGCGAGCGTCCGGGAAAGGAGCGCGTCTTCCCGCCCGTTCGCGAGCGTCTCCTGGCGTTTGCCTTTCACCTCGTGAAGCCGCGCGTAGATGTCGTCCAGCGACCCGAACGTCGTGACGAGCTCCTTCGCCGTCTTCTCGCCGATTCCCCGGACGCCCGGGATGTTGTCCGACGAGTCGCCCATGAGCGCGAGGACGTCGATCACACGGGACGGCGGGACGCCGAAGAACTCCGTGACGCCCGCCTCGTCCAGGAGACGCTCCTGCACGGGATGCCAGACGACGACGGTCGGGTCCTTCACGAGCTGGAAAAGGTCCTTGTCGGCAGAGGCGATCTCGACGCGCACCCCCGCGCCCGAGGCCGCGACCGCGATCGAGCCGATGAGGTCGTCCGCCTCGTAGCCCGCTTCCTCGACCACGGCGAGGCCGAGAAGCCGGCAGACTCTCTTGGCGTCCTCGATCTGCGGCACGAGATCGTCCGGCATCGCCTGCCGATGGGCCTTGTAGCTCGAGTCCATCTCCTCGCGGAACGTCTTCTCGTACCGGTCGAAGCACACGGCGACCGCTTCGGGCTTCCGCGTCTCGCGATACTTCCGCCACATGTTCAGGAAGCCGTAGACGGCGTTCGTCGGCCGGCCTCCGGGGCCCGTGAGCCCGCGGATCGCGTAAAACGCGCGATAAAGATAGTTCGAGGCGTCGAGAAGCGCGAGAGTCGGGAGCGGATTCGCCGGCGAATTCGCCGGTGGATTCACCAGTGGATACTCCATTGCCCGCGAGTCTATCCGGCGGAGCGCACGCTCACGGGCTCACCGCCACGTCCACGTCCACGGGCGCGAGGTCGCGGCGAGAGAGACGGAGCGCGAGGCGCACAGTGGGCCAGACCGGCGGATCCGCGGAAAGGCGCACGCCGACGCGCCCCCCCGCGGGGGCCCCCGCGATGGCCGCTTCGATCGCCGCGGTTTCCGCCGCGCCGTATGAGAACCGGTACGCCGCGCGCGCCGCCGTCGTCGCCTGCCAGCGCGTATCGCCGCGGCCCAGGGCGAGAATCACGGCCGAAGCTGCGAGCGCGGCCTCCCGCCACCATCTTCCCGGCCATGACGCTCCCGCCGCGAGGCCGGAGGCGGCCGCCGCAAAAAGGCCCGGCGCCAGGCACGCGAGAAAGCGCGGTTCCACGGGGTATGCGCTCAGCGACATGACGGCCACCGGCCAGATCGCGAAGGCCGCGAGCGCGCGGCGCGTCTTGTTGCCCGGCAGGACGAGCGCAAGGACGACGCCGAGCGCCACGAGGCCGGCGGCTCCCGCGCCGATCGTGTAGTCCTCGCGCAGGAATCCCCAGAAGGCCGAAAGCTTCGCGAGAGGGTTTCGTTCGGGCGCCTCCGTGGGCAGAAAGATCTGCCGGTACCAGCCGCGCACGTTCGCGGGATCGAGACACCACACGGCACACGGCAGAGCGCCGAAGAGAGCGAGGTCGCGAAGGGTCCCCGACGCCCCGTTCCACGCCTCCGCGAGCGACTGCCGCCTCACGGCGCCGAAAAGGACGAGGAGTAAGAAGGCGCCCCAGGCGACGTTCGACACGCTCGGCACGCGCCGGGCGAGGACGTCTCCCCCGCGCGCTTCGAGGACGAAACGCACGGCCGAAAGAAGGAAGGCGAGCGCAAGAATTCCGCTGCCCGCGCCCCTCAGCAGGAGCGCGCGCGCCGCCGCGGCGAGGCGGCGCTTCGATCCCGGGCTCTCCTCCCGCCACACGACGAATCCGAGCGTGGCGAGGACGAAGAACCCGAAATGATATTTCAGGAGGAAGAGCAGGGTCCCCGCGAGAAACGCCATTCTTCGCGCCCCGGGCTCCTCGCGCCTCGCGAAAAACAGGAACGCCACGAGCGCGACGAGACCGCCGAGGCTCTCGAGCATCGGCCACGCGGAGATCTCGAGAAGCATGGGCGAGCGCAGGAAAAACCCCGCAACGACGAACCCGGTCAGGACGGCCGACACAGGCCCCATCGCAGGGACGAGGCGGCGCGCGAGGAGAAACGCCACGGCGGGCGCGAGGACGAATGCCACGAGGCTCGGCAGGCTCGCGGCCGCGAGGGACGGTCCGAACGCCGCCTGGAAGGGCGCGCTCACGAGCGCCCACGCGGGTCCCCACCAATGGCGGCTCACGAGGAGAGAGAACGCGTCCAGCGGACGGCCGAGCCTCATGTCGTCGAAGAGATCGAGGCCTTCCGTCGCGTGCAGCGCCGCGTCCCAGCCGAGGGAGACGAGGGGTGTGAGGTGGAGCGTCTCCGCCCGGAATGGCAGCGCGACGACGAGTGCCAGGAGCGCGAGGACGGCCGCCACCGCTCCGTCGACGACCCTCTCCCGGCTCATCCTCGGGAGTCTATCGGCCTAATCGTAGATGATCGACCCGGGGTCGAACCGGTCGCCCGTGTCCGGCCCGTTCCATTTTCCGTGGTTCAGATCGTAGTGCCAGCCGAAGGACGTGTACGGAAACCGGAAGTAGGTACCCAGCGCCAGCAAGGCCTTTCCCCACCATTTCTTCTCCGGCACGCCCGCCGCGAGAAGCACCTCGCGCAGGTTCAGGCCGATCTCGACGCCGACGTTGCGCTCGCGGACGGGCGCGGCCGAGTAGCGGTAGCCCTTCGAGCCGTACGTCATCGAGAGAAGCAGGAAGCGCGCGGGCCCCGGCTCGAGGCCGAGACGCGGAAGAAAGCCGCTGAGCTTGAGATCGGCCGAGTAGATCTCCGTCGAGTAGTCGTCGCCGTAGCCGCCGTAGCGGCAGCACGCGTCGGGGATGAGCGTCTTCACGCGTCCGAAACGGAGTCCCACCGTGTCGTGCAGGCCCCACGCGTCGATCCCCGTCCCGAGGAGAGCGCCGATCGCGTTCGCGGTCTCGTCTTCCCACGAGAAGCCGTACTGCGAGAAGCCGTCTCCGGCCTCAATGAGAAGCCCCGTCACGACCGTCACGCCGAGGGCGAGGCCGCGGGCCTCGGCGGGCGTCTTGCCGAGCGACCGGTAGATGCCCTGAAGCGTGAGCGTCGAAATGTAGCCGAGGAAGATGTGCGACGCCTTGTCGGCGCCGCCGGCATACGTGTCCCTCTGGAACCAGCGCTCGTTCGCGAACTCGAAGCTCGAGCGGCTCGACGTACGCCACCAGGCGAAATAGCCGACCACGGGCGCGCCGAGGACGACGCTCGCCGTCACGATCTTCGTCTTCGTGTCGAAGAGCCGCGGAGGCGGCAGGGGGGCCGTCGTCGCAGGCGGGCCGACCGTCGCCCCGGCCGTCGCCGGCTCCTCCGCGAAGTAAAAGCCCGGGGCCGGAGAAAACGCGTCGCCCGGCCGCTCGAAGCCGAGGAGGCGCGCGTCGGCGGGGCGCGAGAGGGCTGCGAGGAGGAGGGCGGCGCCGGCCGCCCGGCGGGCCTGCGGCCTCACCCGGCGAGACCGCGGGTACGGGCCAGCGCGCGCGTCTTCTCGAGAGCTTCCGAGACCTTCTTCTCGAGATCGTCGGCATCCCCGCGGAAGCTGCGCGAAAGCTCCGGGTCCGACACGCCCGGGAGATTGATCCGCACGTTCGCGAGCGCGCCGAGCGCGGCGCCGTGAAGGAGCAAGGCCGCGACCCACGCGTCGGACGCCGCATTCGGATTGCCCTTCTCGAATACGAGGGGCGCGACCTTCAGGCCCTCGTGCGCGAAAAAGGCCGTCTGCATCGGCACGGCGGTCGCGAGGACGTTCGCCGCGTCGATCGCGCGCTGGCGCGACACCTTGTCCGCATCGGACTCCTTCGGGAGCCGGCGCGCGGCCACGACCGCGTCGAATGCCTTCGTGTCCTCGTCCACGAGCTCCAGAAGCCTCAGCCGGGCTGCGTGCAGCCGATCGGCAAGCGGTTCGAGGTCTCCCCACGACGCGCGGTATTTCTCTTTTCCGAACGTGAGACCGACAACCATTTCGAGGAGCGAAGCACCGAACGCGCCGGCCGCCGCCGAAGCCGAGCCGCCGCCGGGAGCGGGGGCGTCGGACGCGAGGGACCCCGCGAATTCCGAGACGGAGAGAGCGCCGAGCGTCATGATGCGCGCGAGCCTAGCAGGTCGCCGTGGGCGACCACGGGCTCTCCCGCAACGAGCACGTCGGAGACCAGGTTGACGCCCCAGTGGTAGACGAGGTGCTCGAGAGAGGGCGCGTCGAGGAGGACCACGTCGGCGCGCTTGCCCGGTTCGAGCGTGCCGCGGGTCCCGGCTTCCCGGACCGACGCGGCGGCGTTCAGCGTCATCGCCGTCAGCGTCTCCTCCACCGTGAGACCCATGCCTAAGGACGCCAGGAAGGCCACAGCCGGCAACGACTCGGTGTATGAGGAGCCGGGATTGCAGTCCGTCCCGAGCGCCACGGCGACGCCAGCGGACACCATTTTCCGCGCGGGGGCGTAACGGTTCATCCGCAGGAACACGGACGTGCCCGGAAGGAGCGTCGCCACGACGCCCGCCCTCGCCATATCCTCGATGCCCTCGTCCGTCGCGTAGAGGAGGTGGTCCGCCGAAGCGGCTCCCATTCGCGCCGCGAGCGAGGCGCCGCCGAGCGGTGTGAGCTCGTCGGCGTGGACGCGCGGGACAAGGCCGAGGACCTTGCCGGCCTCGAGGATCGCGGCCGATTCCTCGAGCGAGAAGACGCCTTCCTCGCAGAAGACGTCGACGAACCGCGCGCCGAGCGCCGCCAGCGCGGGAAGGATCTCGGCCCGACACTCGTCCACGTAACGCTGTTTGAGGGCGGCGGACCCGCGCCGCTCGGGCGGCACTTCGTGCGCGGGGAGCGCCGTCGGCGCGACGCCGACCGGATGCCCCTTCGCGCCCGCGAGGAGCGCGCGCAGCTGCTTGCTTTCGTTCGGGAGGTCGAGCCCGTAGCCTGTCTTCGCCTCACAGAACGTGGTGCCCGCGCGGAGCATGCGGTCGAGCCGCTTCCGCACGTTCCGCGCGAGCGTCTCCTCCGAGGCGGCCCGCGTCGCGGCGACGGTCGCGACGATCCCGCCTCCCAACGCCGCGATGCCCGTGTAGGTCTCCCCTTTCAGACGCCGGTTGAACTCGTCCTCGCGGAAGCCGTCCCATGGCAGATGCGTGTGCGCATCGACGAATCCGGGAACGGCCGTCCTGCCCCTGCCATCGAGGACCGACTCCTCGCGCGCCGGGGCCTCGCCGTAAAGCCGGACGAATTCCGCGTCGGACCCCGCGAAGACGATCAGCCCGTCCTCGGCGAGGAGCGCGGCGTCCCGGATCCGGCGCAGGACGCCCTGGGCGGCGCCGGCGCGGGCCGAGGCGCCCTCCGGCGTCGCCAGCTCGGCGAGATGCCGGATGGACAGCCGCTTCAGGCCGTCTCTCCCTCGCGCTTCTTCGGGCGGTGAATCGAGAGGGAGCTGTCCATCTCGTCCTCTTCCTTGTCGAAGTTGAGGACCTGCTGGAACAGGTCGATCGTGCTCTGGAGCTTCAGCTGGAAGTTCCGGCGCTCCATCCGGAGCTCGCGGATCTTCTTCTCCGTTTCGGCCATCCGTTCGAAGCCCTGCTGCACCATGCGCTCGGCCTTCGTCTCGGCCTCCTTCACGATGCGACTCGCGTCCTTTTCGCTCGTCTCGCGGAGACTGTCGGCCGAGCGCTGGGCGAGGAGAAGCGTCTCTTTGAGCGTGGCCTCCGTGTCGCGGTGACGGGCGTTCTCTTCCCTTAGCCGCGCGTTCTCGCGCTCCAGCTCGTCGAGCTCGCGGGACATCTCTTCGAGGTCCTCGGCAAAAGCATCGAGGAAGTTCGTCACTTCGGCCGGGTCGAAGCCGCGAAAGCGCTTCGGGAACTGCCTCTTACGGATCTCGAGCGCGCTTATGGAGGGTCTCATGCGCTTGATTATGAACCCTTTGGGCTCAATTCAATGGACGCGAAAGTCGCGCCCCGTATCGACGACCGTGAAGCGCCGACGCCGAAACGGGTTCCGGAGGCGCGGGAAGCGCGGCCCGCCGCCGCGGACGCCGCGAACGAAGAGCCACGACACCGGCAGGCCCCCGAGGACGAAGAGGAGACGCGGGAGCGAGCGGCTGCCTTCCAGCTCGCTGAACACGACGAAGACAAGGGCGAGGATGGCAAAACCCAACCGCGTCATGGGAAAGACACCGAAGAGAGAAAGAGTCTGAGAAGGTCCCTCGAGCATCCACGCGAAGATCAGCGCGAGAAGTGCCGGCGCAAAACCCGCGCCTCCTCCGACGACGAGACCGAGGAGGCCTGCGACGACCGTAGCGAGTCCGAGGAAGATCGTGAATCGGCGCGATCCCCAGCGCGGTTCGATTTCGCTGCCGAGGCTCCAGATCATCAAGAGAGTGAAGAGAACTCCCGTAATCGAGCCGTTGACGAAGGCATAGGTGACGAGCCGCCAGATCTGCCAAACGAACTCGGCGCCCGACAACAGAGCGAGCCAGAATACCGCCGGCGGCCACGCGAGCGTCAGGACGTAGCCGGCCGCGACGAGGACGAGCAGCGCACGCGTCACGGGGGGAATGCGCCGCCAGCCGGGAGGGCCCGCCCACCGCAGCCTGTACGCCGGCCTCATCGCGCGGAGGGTAGCACCGGGAGCCGCGCCCCGAAGATCGCGCTGCCGACGCGCACGAAGGTCGCGCCCTCTTCGACGGCCGCCTCGAAGTCGTCGCTCATGCCCATCGAGAGCTCCGAAAGGCCGAGCGTCTCGCCGAGTTTCCGGAGCGCCGCAAAGTGCGGACGCGTCTCTCCCGGCGGAGGAATCGTCATGAGTCCCCTGAGGTCGAGCGCGGGCAGCGCCCGGACGGTCTCCACGAGTGCGGCGGCGCCCGCCGGTTCAACGCCCGACTTCGTGGCTTCCCCCCCGAGGCGCACCTGGACGAACACGGCGAGGCGCTTTTCGGAGGCCGCCGCGGCGCGGTCGAGGCGCCGGGCGAGGTCCTCGGAGTCGACCGTCTCGACGACGGAGGCGACTTTCACGGCGCGACTCGCCTTGTTCGACTGGATCGGGCCGATGAGATGGCCAGTGGCATCGGGTGGCAGCCGCGGAAACTTCTCCTCCGCTTCCTGGACGCGGTTCTCGCCGAACGCGCGGGCCCCGGCCGCGTAGGCGAGGAGGAGGTCGGAGAGGGGATACGTCTTCCCCACCGCGACAAGCAGGACGCTCGCAGGCTCGCGCCCGCTGCGCGCCGCCGCGGCGGCGATCCGCCCCTTTACGTCGGCGAGGCGCGCGGCGATCTCCCCGGCACGTGTCACCGTCGCGTCACCTTCGGACATGCGCGGCGTCGAGTGCGCTGTTCGCGAGGGCGTCGGCCTCGTGATTTTCTTCGCGCGGCACGTGGACGACCCTGAGGCGCTCGATTCTGCGCGCTTTCAGGCGGGCCTCCGCGAGGAAGCCCGCGAGATGCGGTGCCTTCGTGCGGTACTCGCCGGAGAACTGCCGGAGGACGAGCTGGCTGTCGGCCCGGATCTCGACGTCCCGCGCGCCCGCTGCGAGAGCGAGGTCGAGGGCCGCGAGAAAACCGCGCCACTCGGCCACGTTGTTCGTGGTGGAACCGAGCGTCTTCGCGTCCTTGAGCCCCACGGGCGACCACACGCCGTACGACGAAGGGCCGGGATTCCCGCGCGAAGCCCCGTCGAAATAGAGAACGAGCGTTCCCGCGCGCCTCACGGAATCCAGTAGAGGATCCTCTTGCAGCTCTCGCAGAAGACCGTCTCCTTGGAGAGCCGGAGATCGGAGAGGAGCTGTGGGCGCAGGCGCACGTGACAGGCCGAACAGGCGGCCGTCTGCGGCCCCACCATGTCGATCCGGGTCACGGCCACCCCGGCCCTCTTGTTCCGGATCTGCTCGAACGTTTTCAGGAGGCGCGGTTCGAGCTCGGCCCTCAGCCTCTTCACCCGCTTGTTCGCCTCGGCGATCTCGGCGTCGAGGACGGCCTGCTCGGCCCGCCACTCCTTCATCTGCTCTTCATAGCCGGCCTCTTCGGCCGGGAACGCCTCGTCCCGTCGGTCCAGCTCCGTCGAGGAACCGGCCATCGTTTCGTCGAGGGCGAGGAGCTCGTCCTCGCGGGTTCTCACTTCGCGTTTGAGACCGTCGATCTCGTTCAGGAGCGCGCTGTATTCGCGGCTCGTTTTCACGGACTGCAACTGCTGCTGGTACTTCTTCAGGTGCTCGTTGAAATCCTGGATTTCGCCGTCGAGCTCTTTCTTGCGCTCCCCGACCTGCGACAGGACCGCCCCAGCGGCGTCGCGCTGCCGCCGGGCGTCGAGATAGGCGGCCTCGATATGAACGAGGTGGTCGGGCGTCTTGCCCCGGCGCTGGGTCTTCTGGTCGACCTCGAGAAGAACTTCCTGGAGAAGGAAAAGTCTGTCGAGCGGACTTGTCATCGTCACGCTCACCTGGTCGTCCCGGTTTTCATTTTGAACCCCCTGAAAAGCAAAAACGGGCGCTATGCAGCGCCCGTCTGGACGGAGCCCCGGCGCTCGAATGCGCTTAAGGGATCGGAAGTGTTTCTGCGCGCCCGGATGTCGAATCTCCCTCTTTCATTTCGCCATCGAAACCGTCCGGTGGGTCCGCCTGGATTCGAACCAGGGACCCGCCGGTTATGAGCCGGTGGCTCTGACCGCTGAGCTACGGACCCTTACGGCCGAAGAAGGAATATAACACCTTACTGCCCGACGTCCACGAACGGCCGGAGCTTCTTGGCCCGGCTGGGGTGCCGGAGCTTCCGGAGCGCCTTGCTTTCGATCTGGCGGATGCGCTCGCGGGTCACGTTGAAGCTCTTCCCCACTTCCTCGAGCGTGTGCTCCGAGCCGTCGCCGACGCCGAAGCGCATGCGGAGAACCTGCTCCTCGCGCGGGGTCAGGGTCTTGAGCGTGCGGCGCGTCTGGTCCTTCAGGTTCGCGACGATCACGGCGTCGATCGGCGAGATGACCTGGCGATCCTCGATGAAGTCGCCGAGATGCGAATCTTCCTCTTCGCCGATCGGCGTCTCGAGGGAAATCGGCTCCTGCGCGATCTTCATGATCTTGCGCACCTTGAACGCGGGCATGTCCATGCGCTTGGCGATCTCCTCGGCGGTCGGCTCGCGGCCGAGCTCCTGCACGAGCGAGCGCTGGGTGCGCGTGAGCTTGTTGATCGTCTCGATCATGTGGACCGGGATGCGGATCGTGCGGGCCTGGTCGGCGATGGCGCGCGTGATGGCCTGGCGGATCCACCACGTGGCATATGTCGAGAACTTGTAGCCCCGGCGGTACTCGAACTTCTCGACGGCCTTCATGAGGCCGATGTTCCCCTCCTGGATCAGGTCGAGAAACTGGAGGCCGCGGTTCGTGTACTTCTTCGCGATCGAGACGACGAGGCGGAGGTTCGCGACGATGAGCTCCTGCTTGGCCTGGTCGGCCTCGCCCTCGCCCTCGCGGATCAGCTTCATGGTCCGCTTGACCTCGTCGTGGTCGATCCGGTACTTCTCCTCGAGCTCCTTCAGCATCTGCCGGTACTTCCCGACACGGCGCTTGTAGAAGTCGCAGCGGACCTCGTTCTTCTCCTTCTTGAGGTTCGTGAGATCCTGGCGGATCGTGGCCTCGGGCATCGCGAACTGCCGGTCGAGATCCTTCAGCATGTTCACCATGCGCAGGAGCGTCGCGGGCGTGAAGTCGATCGCGTGGATGAGACGCGCGATCTCCGAGACGCGGCGGTCGATCGCGGGATCGACCACGGGCTGCGGCTTCGTGGGCGGCACCGGCTTGCCCGCCGCCTTCGCCTTCGCGTGCACGAGGGCTTTGACCGTCAGCTTCTTCGGCTTCGGCGGGGGCCGCTTGCGGTCGGCCAGCTTGCGCAGCTCGCCGTCGAGCTTTCCGATCTTTTCGAAGTGCTTCTGGATCGACCCGATGCGGTTCGCGGTCCTGGGATCGATCTCGTCCGTTTCCTCGAGCGCCGCGGCGGCGAACTCGAGGAAGCCGCGCGCGACGTTCTTGTCCTTCTTGGCCTGCTCGACGATCTTCAGGATCTCGCCGAGGACGACTTTGTTCGTCGAGAGCGCGCGGTAGATCTTCGCTTCGCCGTTCTCGATGCGGCGGGCGATCGAGACCTCGCCTTCGCGGTCGAGCAGCTTCACGGTGCCCATCTCGCGCAGGTACATCCGGACCGGATCGTTCGTCTTCTCGACGGTCGTCGGATCGGGAACGGTCGTCTCGGAGCCGGCGGCCGGCCCGGCCTTCTTCGTCGCCTTCTCAGGGACGTCGACGACCTCGATGCCGAAGTCGCCGAACCGGATGTAGATCTCGTCGAGCTCGTCCGGCGCGTTCGCGAGCTCTTCGGGCAGAGCCTGATAGATCTCGTCGTAGAGCAGGTATCCGCGCTCCTTGCCGAGGTTGATCAGGGCCCTGACTTCGGGGTGCTTTTCTTCTACCGTCACCGACTTCTCGCTTCCCTACGCGTCCGGGAGTCCCCGGCGCGCTTCAAATTCGTCTCGCAGTTTCCGCTTTTAGTTCCGCTTTCAGTCGGCGGATCTCTTCGACCAAGTCTTGTTTCTTTCGTGTCGCCGGAAGGTCTCCGGTTGAGGAGGCATTCAGAATCTCCGGCTGGAGGTTTTCCGCGGTCTCCTCCAGAAGGCGTATCTTCAACTGCATCAATGGGATCTGGATGCGGCTGAGCCCCTCCGAGCCCTCCTTGACCGCGCCTTCCGCCCTCAGGCTGTCCTCTTTCGATAGAAGCTGAGCGGCGACAAGCCCCGCATCCGCCCCAAGATGGGTCGAAAGTGCCGAAAAATCAAGGGTTCCCGATTGAGACCCATACTCTCTAAGAGCAACAAGTATCTCCTTTGCAATCGGATGCGTAAAAAGCTCGATGTCAATAACCTCGACTAGAGGAGCGAGCCTTCCTTCGCCAGATTTCGCGTTGACGAGGTCGTCCAGGAAAGCCGCCAGGACCTTCGCCTCTTGCCCCGGCAGCTCCTGTTGTGCCGCCACCGGTGTCTTTCTAACCGCTTGACCGGCCTGTTTCTTCCCTTCGGCCGCGGCCTCCCCTTTGGAAAGGACCGAAAGGGGAACGCCGGCTCCCCGCGCGAGGCCGGAAAGCAGCTCGTGACGGAGGACCGGATCCGGCGCCACGGTGAGGATGTCCACCGCCTCGCGCAGCTTCGCGGCACGCTCCGTCGGGTCCTGTCCGGCGGCCGCGGGGATCCGTACGAGGAGCGCCGGGAGGAGTGGCAACGCCCCCGCGATCGCTGCGCGCAAGGCTTCGGGACCGTGCGCCGCGAGATACGAGTCGGGGTCGTGTTCCTCGGGCAGCGCGAGATGCCGCACGTGAACTCCCCTAGCCAGGAGGAGCGGGAACGCCTTGTACGCTGCTGCGACACCGGGCGCGTCGCCGTCATACGCCACGACGACCGTCGCGGCCTGCCGCGCGAGGAGGTCCACCTGGGCGGACGTGAGGGCCGTGCCCATCGAGGCAACGGCGTTCGCGGCGCCCGCGCGCTCGCAGGCAATCCGGTCGAAGTAACCTTCGACGAGGAGGACCTCGTCTTCCCTCCGGATCGCCTCTTTCGCTCGGTCGAGGCCATAGAGAAGCTTTCCCTTCGAGAAACGTGCGGTTTCCGGCGAGTTGAGATACTTCGGCTGGTCGTCCCCGAACGCGCGCGCGCCGAAGCCCAGGATCTCGCCGCGCCCGTCGCGGATCTCGATCGTCAGCCGGTTACGGAAGCGGTCGTACACGCGCCCCGTCTCCGGGTTCTTCTGAAGAAGTCCCGCCTCGACCAGCGTGTCTTCCTGGACACGCGGCGCGAGCGAGGTCCTGAGGGCGTCCCAGGCATCGAGGGCCGCTCCGAAGCCGTAGGCGTGCCCTTCCTCCAGCGTGAGCCCCCGCTTCTCGAGGAACGCTCGCGCGGCCGGATGCCTGTCGAGACTCGCGCGGAAGAACGCCGCCGCGAGGCTGAGCGCCTCCGCCGCACGCGTCTCTTTTCCGCGATCCACGCGTGTGCCGCTCCGCCGCATAGGAAGCGTGACGCCCCCGAGCCGGGCGAGATACGCCACCGCGTCAGGAAACTCGAGGCGCTCGGTCTCGCGCACGAACGTGATCGCGTCACCCTTCGCCCCGCAGCCGAAACAGTAATAGAAACCCTTGTCGGGATGCACGTGGAACGACGCGCTCTTTTCGGTGTGGAACGGGCACAGGCCCTTCCACGAGCGGCCCGCTTTCTTGAGCGAGGTCGTGGCGCCGATCAGCTGGACGAGATCCGTGGCCGCGAGGACCTCGCGCTTGGCGTCGTCCGTGATGTCGTAGACGGGCTCAGACATCCAGCCTCGCGATCGTGACGGCCTGACCGCCCTCCTCTGCGTCGCCCCAGCGGTAGGACGCGATCCCGGGATGCGTCTTCAGGAACTCCCGCACCGCGGCCGCGAGGCGGCCCGTCCCGTGGCCGTGGACGAGGCGGAGCGCCGCCTTGCCGGAGAGAAGCGCGTCGTTGATGGCTTTCTCGACCACGGGAAGGGCATCGTCGACCCGCTGCCCGACGAGCACGACCTCAACAGTAGCCATCGTAGCCACGACTCCCGACGAGGACGACGGGGAAGTCTGCGGCCGACTCGAAGCGGGGGCCAGGGTCTTGATCGGAATCGCACGGCCCGCCAGAGGAACAGATGAAGCAGGGGAGAGAGCCGCAAGCGATACCCTCACGCGCTTCCCCTTGACTTCGACGTCGGCCTCGCCGCGTCCCGCCGCGAGCGCGAGGAGCCGGCCCGTCGCGCCGAGGCCCGCGATGCGCACCTCCATGCCGACCGATACGGGCCCGGCCAGCGGGGGAGGCTCGTCGTCCCCGCCGAAGAGGCCCAGCGCGGCCTCGCGCGCCGACTGCGTGACGGTCATCAGCGCGCCCCGCGAGACCCCGCGACCCGCCTTCAGGTCCTCGCGCATGCGCTCGAGCTCCTGCCGCGTCTTCTCGCGCAGCGTCGCGAGCGCCTTGTCAACTTGTTCCTTCGCCTTTTCCTTCACCTTCGCCCGCTCGGCGGCGAGCGCGGCGCGTTCCCTCTCGAGATCGAGGAGGCGGGCGGCGGACTTCTCCGCCGCCGCCTTCGCCTTGTCCGCTTCCTCGCGGGCGCGGCGCGTTTCGGTTTCGAGGCGCGTCAAGGCCGCGTCCGCGGCCTCCCACTTCTCGCCGAGCCGCTTCTTCGCGGAGGCGAGAACGCGCGCCGGCAGGCCCGCCTTCTCCGCGACCGCGAGCGCGCGCGATCGCCCGCTGGCGCCGGCCCGCACGCGGAACGTGGGCCGGCCCGCCTTTTCATCGAACTCCATCGCCGCCGAGAGCACGTGAGGGCGGTCCTGCGCCCACTCCTTCACGGCGGAGAGGTGCGTCGTCGCGATAGTGACCCCGCCGCGCGCGAGATCCTCGTCCAGGACGGCGATCGCGAGCGCCGCTCCCTCGTCCGGATCGGTGCCGCTGCCGAGCTCGTCGAGGAGGACGAGGCTCCGCGGCGTGGCTTCCGCAAGGACCCGAGCCGTGCGCGTCATGGCGGCCGCAAACGAAGAAAGGTCTCCGAGAAGGTCCTGCGCGTCGCCCGCGACGACGAGCACCTTGTCGAACACGGGAAGCGTGGAGCCCGGTCCGCACGGAATCGCGAAGCCCGACTGCGCGAGCAGCGCGAAGAGGCCGGCGGTCTTCATGGCGACGCTCTTGCCGCCCGCGTTCGGGCCCGAGAGGAGCAGGAGCCGCGAGCCCTCGGGCAATTCGAGGTCCAGGGGCACGGCGTCCGAATGACGTTCCTCGAGCTCTCCGAAGACGTCCGCCCGGAGATCGGCGAGGCGCCGGTCCAGAAGGGGATGGCGCGCGGCCCTGAGGACGAGCCGATTCGAGAAGTCGGGGAATACGCCCGCGACGCGCGACGAAAACTCCGCGCGCGCCTGGAACGCGTCGAGCTCCGTGAGCACCTCCACCGCGGCCACGAGGTCCCCGCGCCGCGCCGAAAAGCGGCCCGTCAGCGCCACGAGGATGCGGTGCACTTCCTCGCGCTCTTCTTCGACGGCTTCGGCGAGCGCGTTGTTGTCCTCGACGACGAGGAGCGGCTCGACGAAGACGGTCTGGCCCGAGCCCGACCGCTCGTGCAGGAGGCCGCCCACCTGGTCGCGCCGATCCGCGCGCACGGGCAGGCAGTAGCGGCCGCCCTTTTCCGTCACGTAGCCGCCCGACAGTGCGTCCGGATGCGTCCGCGCGACCTCCTCGAGCTTCCGGACGACTTCCTTCCTCAGCCGCTGGATCGACGAGCGGATCGCGTAGAGGCGCGCGGACGCCGTGTCCTTGACACGCCCGTCGGGCTCGAACGTGGGCTCGCGCTCTGCGAGCAGGTCTTCGAAGGACGCGAGAGGAAAGAGCAGGTCGGAAAGAGCGGTGAGCGGGAGGTCGGGAACCGGCACGGCGACGCGCGCGCCCTCCGCGCGCTCGACGAGGAGGAAGAGGTCGAGGAGATCCTCCGGCGGAAGCGCGCGCCCCTGCGGGCCGAGGCGTGAGACGAGGGGAGCCCCCTCGTCGAGCCCCCCGAGAGCGACCGGAGGGCGAAGCGCGCGGCGCGCGAGGAGATCCCGGGTGACGCCGAGGCGACGCACGACCTCGAACGTATCCGGCGAAGGCATGGCGCCATGGACCCGGTCCCGGCCGCGCTCCGTGGAACAAAAACGCCCGGCGAGCCGAAGCGCGCCGGGCCAGTCGAGTTCGGGATGACTCACGGAACGGGAATCTACATCCCCGTGCGGCGCTCTTCCGCCAGCTTGCGGAGCATTTTCTTGCGGGCGGCGATGGCCTTGCGTTTCCGCTTGGTCGAGGGCTTCTCGTAGTGCTGACGCTTCTTGAGCTCGGAGAGGATTCCGGATTTCTCGCACTTGCGCTTGAAGCGGCGCAGGGCGTTCTCGAATGATTCGTCTTCCTTGACGTGGATCAGTGGCACTTAAGATCTCCCTCCTCTCCGGCCCCGAGTGCCCCGAACCCTAAGAGGTTCAGAGGGCGCGGGCGAACCCCGCATGCTAAAGCGGGTTCGCCCGGGCGTCAATCCACCCGACCGGAGTCCCGCTAAGGTGCGCTGTCCGAATATAATGCCGAGAACACGACGCCGAAGGCCCCGCCAGAAGGCGCCGTCAGGAGACGTATGTCGGTCGACCCCGCAGCGACACGCCGCTTGATCGAATCGCTGTCCACGCATCTCGAGGATCACCTCGCGACGTGGAAATCGTCGCTCGTGGACGCACGGAGAGACATCGAGGTCCTCCTCACCACGTTGGCGGACAAGATCCCGGCGCACGCAAAGCCGCTGCTCCCGGAGGACCTCGTCGCGCTGATGCTCGAGGACGCGGCGCCCGCGCCCCCGGCCCCCGCGGCGGCCCCTGCCTCGGGCGCGCCCCAAGCCGATTGGACCGTCGTGCGCGGTTCGCTCGCCGCCATCGAGTCCGCACGCACGCAGGTCGACGTCCTCTCGCGATTTCTCACGCGCGTCAACGCGCATGCGTCGCGGGTCGCGCTTCTCGTCCTTCGGAACGACCGGCTCACCGGCTGGAAGGCCCTCGGATTCGACGCATCCGGAGGACGCGACGAAGCCGTGCGCTCCCTCGACCTCGGCGGCGAGGACGACCCGTTCGTCGCCGCCGTGCTCAAGTCGCAGCACTCCGTGCTCGCCGAGCCGCCCAGCGAATCCGGGCCGCTCCGCCGCGCCCTCGGCGGGCAGGCGCCCGCGCGCACCCTCCTCGTTCCGATGATCATCCGCGACCGGCTCGCCGGCGTCGTCTGCGCCGACGAGCTTCCGGGCGAGGAGGGCCGGCTGAACGAGGCCGCCGTCGAGGTCCTCACGTTCGTGACCGGGCTCGCAGTGGATCTCCTGGCCGCGCGCAAGAAGATTCCGTCCCCCTCCCTCACGCCCACGGGGGAGGCGATCGCCCGCTTCGAGGCCTCGATCGCTTCGCCGCCGCCGGCTGTCACCGACTTCGAGTTCGAGGCCTCTCCCGCGCAGCTGTCCGCGCCGGCTCCCGTTCCGCCGGCTCTCGTTCCGCCGCCTTCCCAGCGCTCGCGGTCCACCGACGCCGGCGAAGCCCTGCGCGCGATCGAAGAGTCCGCGAAGACCCGGACCCCGTCGGGCCTCCGCTCCTTCTCGTCCGATCCCGGGCTCACGAGCGCGATTCCCACGATGGGCGCCGCTTCGGCTCCGCCGGCGCCCTCCTACCCTTCGTTCCCGCCGTCGCCTTCGTTCCCAGCGTCGCCTTCGTTCCCAGCGTCGCTTTCGTTCCCGGCAGCTCCCTCCTTTGCGGCTGCGCCCGCGGCTGCCCCCACACCGGCCTCCGCCCCCCCGCTCTCCGCTTCGCTTCCCTCCTCTCCGGCCTCGCCACTCTCCAATGCGTCCACCGGCGATTTCACCGGTGCTTTCGAGGCCCTGCGCGCGTCCGCACGCGTGACGTCGCCCACGGAAGGCGACGTCACCGTGCAGAAGCCCGCCCGCGCGTCGACGTCCGCCGTGACGCCCCCGCGCGACATCGCGAGTGCGGTGCGACCGATCTCGGGCTTCGTTCCGCGGGGTCGCGCGGCGGCCGCCGACAGCCCGCAACGCGCGCACGACGACGCCCGGCGGCTGGCCCGCCTGCTCATTTCGGAGATCAAGCTCTACAACGAGAAGAAAGTGGAAGAGGGTCGCACCCTGAACGACCTCTACGAGCGTCTCAAGGACGACATCGAGAGGAGCCGCCATGTGTACGACGAAAGGACGTCCGCCGCCGTCCGCCAGGACACGGACTTCTTCCACGATGAGCTCGTGCGCATCCTCGCCGACGGTCGGGCCGAGGCGCTCGGCTCAGTGAGCTGAGCAGCTGACTCTCCGGGTTTTCCTTCTCGCGGGCTCGCTTTCCGCGGGAAGCCTCGCCCGGGCGTCGGCGGCACCCGATACGCCGCCGGCCTCCTCCGAAGCCGCGGCCTTGAGGACGCGCCTCCTCGCCGCGTCCCTCGCACTCGCGAAGGGCGACGGCTCCGCCGCTGCCCTCGTCGCCGGACTCGACGCATCGCCTCTCGGCCTCCCGGGCCTGCCCGCGTGGATCGGACTCTCGGCAGGAACCGGCGTGCGGGCGAATCGCGTGCCCGCTCTCCTCGCCTTCGCGGCGGGCGAACAGTCTCTCGCTCTCGCGCGCGCCGCCCTCTCGCGCGCCGCGCGTCTCGCCGCAACCAAGGAAGAACGCGAGGCGGTGCGCGCCGCCCTCGGCGCGCGCCCCGCGCCGGAGAGGGCGCAGCCCCGCGCCTTCATCGCGCAGGCGCTCGCCGAGTCGCGCGTCGCCTCCGGCGACGAGGCGCGCGACAGCCTCGTCCGGCTCGCGACGATCTTCCCCGACGCTCCCTCCCGCGCCGCGGACCTCTTCGACGACGACGACCGGGATGCGTTCGAGGCCGCCATTCGCCAGTCGCCCGTCGCGACTCGCGTGGCACGGGCCCGGGTCATCGCGGGCCGCGATTCCAAGGGGGCGTCCGCGCTCCTGCGCTCGCTCGGACCGGACGTGCCGGCTCGTTCCCGCGCCGAGGCCGCCGATGCGTGGCTTCTCGCGGGGAGCCCGCGCGACGCGAAACGCCTTCTCGCCCTCGGACCCGCCGACCCTTCGGACGAAACCGAGGCGCTTCACCGGGCCGCGCTCTCGTGGCTCGTCGAGACGCGTCTCCTGGGCGTCCCCGAACCCCGCCGGGCGCGCCGCGGCCGTCGCGCGCCCGCCGCCCGGCCCACCAAGCCGGGCCCCTTCTCCGAAAAGGAGAAGGCCGCCGCCGGCGTCAGGCTGGCCGCCCTCGGCGCGCTCCTCGACCGACCGCTCTCCGAAGAGGACCGGCGCCGGCTCCTCGAGGGCGGGGTCCGTCTCGCCTGGAAGGCCGCGCGCGGGGACGACGCCCGCCGCCTCCTCGCGCCGCTCCTCGCGCTCGACCCGACGACGGACGCGGGCTCTGCGGAATGGTTCGCCGACACGTGGGCGCGCTATGCGGCCGGCGATTTCGCCGGAGCGGCGCGCCTCTTCGACGAGCAGATTCCCGCGTATCGCGGGGCGTTCCTGCGCCGGCGCGCGACCTATTGGTCGGCGCGGGCGCACGAGAAGGCCGGCGACACGACCACGGCGAGAGCGCTTTACGCCGGGCTCGTGCCGGGCACCGTTCCCGATCTCTACGGGCGTTGGGCGGCCGCCGCGCTCGGCGTGACGCTTCCGGCCGCGCCGCCGGCGCTCGCCGCTCACGAAAGGGACGAGGCTCCGGGGGAAGTCGCCCTGCCCTCGCGCGAGCTTCTCCGCTGCGGATTCCCCGGACTCGCCGAGGACGCCGCCGAGAGCGAAGGCTCGCTCGATCCACTTTTCGCGGGCCGCGCGGCCTCTGCCCGGGGCGACCATCGCCGCGCCGCGGCGGTGCTGAAACGGCGCTATCCGGAGCTCGGAACTCCCGAGGAAGGCGCGGTCCCCGCCGAGGCGCGCGCCGCCTATTACCCGCTGGCGCATGCGGACCGGATCGCCGAGGCCGCGCGTGCCGCGGGGGTGCCCGCCTCGCTCCTCTTCGGCCTCATCCGGCAGGAGAGCGTCTTCACCGAGGACGCGAAATCGCACGCGGGCGCGCTCGGCCTCATGCAGGTGATGCCTTCGACGGGCCGCCTCCTCTACCGGAAGGAGAATGGCAAGGGGCGTCCCGACCTCAGGGACCCGGACGCGAACCTGCGCCTCGGCGCGCGCTACCTGAGGCAGCTCCTCGACACCTTCTCGGGCGACACCGCCGCGGCGCTGGCCGCATACAACGCCGGACCGGGGCGGGTGCGCGCATGGAAAAGGGCATTCCACCTCGCGCCCGAGGACGAGTTCCTGGAGTCGATCCCGTTCTCGGAGACGCGCCTCTACGTCAAGCGCGTGTTGTTTTTCCAGAGCGTCTACTCGTCGCTCTACGGGCTCCCGCTCGACGCCGCCTCGCCAGTCGCGTCCCTGCCGGCGGCGGAACCGAGACCCTGACCGGCGCCCTTCAGACGACGCCGGCAACCCTCGCGGAGGATTTCGCGGTCGACTTGCGGCACGCCGAGCAGAGGCCCCGGATCTGGTGGGAGTGCGACGTGGCGGCGAAGTCGTATTCCTTGCAGACGGCTTCCTGGCGCTTCTCGATGGCCGAGTCGATGAACTCGATGACTTTTCCGCAGTTCGAGCACACGAGGTGATCGTGGTGCTCGCCCTTGCGCAGCCGCTCGTAGCGGTACTTCTCCTCGTTCAGCCGCACGCGCCCCACGAGGCCGCATTCGTGCAGAAGCTCCAGCGTGCGGTAAATCGTCGCGCGGCTCACCTTGGTGCCGCGGTCGCGCATGCGGATGACGAGATCCTCCGCGTCGAAGTGCCGGTGGGTCGAGAAGATTTCGTCGAAGAGGGCCGTCCGCTCGCGCGTGACTTTCAAGCCCTTCTTTCTCAGGAAGTCATCGAAGACCCGCCGTTCGTCTGCGTTTTGATTCACCCTGTAAACATATCAGTCTGCTCGCCGGACGGGAATCCCCAACCGGAAGAGCGCCCGGAGATCCAAGGCCGGGGGTTGGCCGGGGATTCGCCTGGCGGCGCCCGTGAACAGGACGAGAACGCCTTCGCGGTCGAGTCGTGGATCCTTGCTCACGAGCGCGAGGGCAGCGCCGGCCACGAGGGAAGCCGCGAACGAAGTCCCCCCCGCCTTCTCCTGATGCCGCCCGTCCATGGACGGCACGACGAGCGGCACCGCCGGAGCGAGGAGATCCGGCTTCAGGACCCCGCCGACTACGCCCACCCGCGGCCCCCGGGCCGGGCGCTTCGCCTCGACGTCCCAGCCGCCGACCCCGATGGCATGAGGCGATGAGGCGGGCGACACGCACGCCCCCTCGGGATCCCAACCCGCGGCCGCGACAACCACGATGCGCCGTTCGTCCAGGGCCCGGACGAGGGACGGGATCTCGCTGCGCTCACCCCGCCGCTCGGGATCGTCCCCGAACGGGCAGAGGACGACGCGGATCCCGTACGCGGCCCCCCGCGCAAGCACCCAGCGGAAGGCCCGCACGATCGCCTGCCTCGGGACGCGGTGTCCCTGACCCACCTTCACGAGCACGACCCGGCCGCGCGGGGAAGGCGAGACGAGGCCGCTTCCGTGGCCGTCCCCGGCCGCGAGCAGCATCGTGCGCGTCCCGTGCTCGGCGAAGGACCTCGGGTCGCCGTAGCGGAACGGCACGACGCGGCGGCCCGTCACGTCGCGGCACGCGATCACGCGGCGGGCGGGCAGGTCGGGATGCTTGACGAAGCCGACGTCGAGAACGGCTATTGCAGGGTGCGAAGACAACCACCGGAGTCTACCGGCGGGTAAGATTCGGAAAACAATGCCTTCCGAGGCGGGTTCGTCGCGGATGCCAGAGCGCATCGACCATTACCGCATCGTTCGCCGGATCGCGCTCGGGGGCATGGCTGAGATCTTCGAGGCCGTGGATGAGAAGTCCGGCCGCACGGTGGCGCTCAAGAAGATCCTGCCGCACATCGCGACGGATCCCGACTTCCTCGACCGCTTCTTCCACGAGATAAGGATCCAGATCTCCCTCAAGCACCCGAACGTCGTCGAGCTCCTGGACTGCAGCCCCACTCCCCAGCAGGCCTACATCGTCATGGAGTTCGTGGACGGCGGCGAGCTGCATGGCCTGAGGAAACAGTGCGGCCGTTTCCCGTGGGAGATCGCGCTCTTTGTCACCCGGGAGGCCCTCTCTGGCCTCGAGGCTGCCCACGCGAAGGGTGTCATCCACCGTGACATCAAGCCGCAAAACATCATGTGGACGCGGGATGGCTGCGTGAAGATCGGCGACTTCGGCATCAGCCACGCCGCGCACCTGACGCGCCTCACGCACACGGGCACCGTCGTGGGAACCCCCGCGCACATGTCGCCGGAACAGGCGCGCGGCGAGGAGCTGGACGCACGCACCGACCTGTTCTCGATGGGGACGGTCCTCTACGAGCTCCTCTGCGGTTACAACCCCTTCACGGCCGACTCCATCGCCGCTTCCCTCCACCGCGTGGCCGAGGTCGAGCCGGATCTGCCCTCGCTTCTCGACCCGTCGATTCCCTCCTCCGTCGACACGTTTCTGCGGATGCTGCACGCCAAGGACAGGTCGCGACGCTTCGCGAGCGCGGCGGCGGCGTGCGACGCCCTGGATGCCCTCTACGAGAAGGAGGGCGTCACGCGGCCCGGAGTTCTCTTCCGGACGTTCCTCGAGAATCCCGCCTCCTTCGTCGCCGAGCGCAACCGGCGGCTCGCCAAAGAGTCCACCACCGCCGCCGAACGCCTGCTCTCGGACGCTAACGCGCGCCCCGAGGAGGCGCTCTGGGCGGCCTACCAAACGGTCGCCTGCACGCCGGACGACCCCGCCGCGCAGACGCTCCTGCACACGGCCGCGCTGCGCGCCGGACAGCGCGAGAAGCCCCTCGACAACGCCCGCATCCGCGAGCTCGAGGAATCCCTGAAAAGAGATCCCGACAACCTCGCGCTCCTTCTCCAGCTCGCCAAGCTCTACCGCCTCGAACACGACTTCCTGAATCTCATGCGCTTCTTCCGGAAGCTGCAGTCGCTCGGGCCGTCCGACGCGTACACGCGGGGACAGATCGCGTCTCTGCTCTCGAGGGGCGAGCCGACGCCCGCCTTCGCGACGCGCGCCGTGCCCCTCGGGGCGGACGGCACGCCGCGCACCGTGCCGGTCATCCCGCGCAAGGAGTCCAGTCGCGCGGGCCTCCTCGCGGCGGCCGGCATCTTCATCGTGCTCGCCTCCCTAGGGGTGTGGTGGGCGAAGCGGGCTCCGAGCATTCCCTCGGGAGAACGCCGCTCCGGGCCGGCGAGCACGCCGACGCCCGTCGTCGTGCCCGTCCGCGGCGGGGATGCCGCGCTCGAGCACGTCCGCGAACGCGGGGCGCTCGTCGAACGCGAGAACGGGGCGGCCTCCGCACTCGGCTTTTACGAAGAAGCTCTTGAGGCGACGGCGCGACCCGAGTCGCGCGCCATCCTCCTCTCTCTCATCGCCGATCTCGCCGTCAAGGCGCAGGACAGACCGCGCGCGACGAAGGCGTTCGACGCGCTCCTCCAGATCCCCACGGCGCGCCCGGAAGCGCTCCTCAGGCAAGGAGACTTCCTCGCTTCGCTCGGGCAGGGCGACGCCGCCGACCGCCTGTTCGAGGAGGCGGCGCGGGCAAACGACCCCGCCGTCAGCGTGCCGGCGACGCTCCGGCTCGCGCGGGACGCCGAAAGATCCCAGAATACCGTTCGCGCGATGAGCCTGTACGAGGAGATTCTGCTCAAGGCGCCCGGCTCGACTCACGCCGACGAGGCGCGCCTCGGCCTCGCGGCTCTTTACAAGGCCGAGGGGCGGCTCTCGGACGCCAGGCGGCAGTATGAGGACGTCCTGAAGAACGAGATGCCGGCGAGCGACGAGAGGAAGGCCGCCGAGGCGGGACTGAAGGCGCTCGAGGGCGCTCCCGCGGAGGAGGCCCGGCCATGAAATCGCATCGCAAGGTTTTGACGCTTCATCTCCCCGGCAGAATCGGATTCGTGAACATCACCGGCGAAGTCCAGGCCGCGATCGACGAGAGCGGGGTTCGGGAAGGACTCTGCCTCGTCAACCCGATGCACATCACGGCCTCGGTCTTCATCAACGACGACGAGGCCGGCCTTCACCGCGATTACGAGCGCTTCTTCGAAACGCTGGTCCCCCACGAGCCGGTCCGGCAGTGGCGTCACAACGATACGGGCGAGGACAACGCCGACGCGCACATCAAGCGGCAGCTCATGGGCCGCGAGGTCGTCGTCGCGATCACGAAGGGGCGGCTCGACTTCGGCACGTGGGAGCGGATTTTCTACGGCGAGTGGGACGGCCGCCGCGACAAGCGCGTCCTCATCAAGATTCTCGGGGAGTAGCCGCCACCCCTCGCAAAGATCATGTCAATCTGTCGGCGGGTCTCCCCGGCGTTCGGCCTCCAAGGCGAGGTCGATGAGCGCGTCGGCGAGGCGGGTGGCTCCTAAGGAATCCTCGCCGAGAGCCTCCGCGAAACGCGCGCGCACGCTCGCCTCGCGGGCCTCGTCGCGGATCGGGCGGCCCGAGGATTTCTTCACGGCGCCCACGAGGCGCGCGAGGTCGAGTCTGCGCGCGGCGAGCCGCGCGATGTCGCTGTCCACGCCGTCGATCGCGCGCCGGATCCTCTCCACCGAACCGCTCGCGCCGGGCAGGATTCCGAACTCGTCGAGGAGCTCCTCGAGGTCCTCGGGCAGAAGCGCCTGAGGCCCGTCGGAGAGCGCGGATTCGGGGGCATCGTGGACTTCGATCATGAGCCCGTCCACGCCCGCGCCCCACGCCGCGCGCGCGAGGCCCGGCACGAGATCGCGACGGCCCGCGGCGTGCGACGGATCCGCGAAGAGCGGGAGATGCGTGAGGGAGCGCGCGACCAGGAGGCCTCCGAGATCGAGGGTGCCACGCGTCGCCTTCTCGAACGTGCGGATGCCGCGCTCGCACAGGATCACGTTCTTACAGCCCGCGTCGAGGAGGTACTCGGCCGAGGAAAGCCACTCTTCGACGGTCGTACCGAACCCGCGCTTCAGGAAGACGGGCCGCCCGCTCGCGCCCGCTTCCTTCAAGAGGTCGTAGTTCTGACAATTCCGGGCGCCGATCTGCAGCACGTCCGCGCGCGCGCCGACCGGACCGACCTGCGCGGGCGCCATGACCTCGGTCACGATGGGAAGACCGACCGCGTCGCCCGCCTCCTTCAGCCAGCCGAGGGCATCGAGGCCGTGTCCCTGAAACGAGTACGGCGACGTGCGGGGCTTGAAGACGCCGCCACGGAGAGCCGTGGCGCCCGCACGTGCGACGGCCCGCGCGAGGCGAAGGATCTGCTCGGGCGATTCGACGGCGCACGGGCCCGCGATCACGGCGCGCCGGCCGCCGCCGACGACGAAAGGCCCTACGGCGACGACGCTCGGCTCGCGCACCTCGGTCACCTTCGGGATTTCCTTCATCCGCGGCGGGCGCACGAGCTCCGGGGCGGGCCCGAGCCACCGCACGCGCTCGCCCGCGGCGAGGCGTGCCGTTCCCGCGACCGCCCGGGCGACGCTTTTCTCGGGCACGACGGCGAACCCGCGCACCGGTTCCGCCGGCGTGCCCGGCAGCGAGAGCAGTTCCGCTTCGGCCTCGGCCAGAGCCGACGAAGCCCGGACTCCCGCGTAGAAGACCACGCGCGGCGCGAGGGACTCGGGCTCGGCCGCCCGGTCGAGCCGCCAGAAACGTGTCGCATTCGGGCGCACGTCCGAGACGTCCTCTTCGAGGATCAGGAGGCCCGCCTCGAGCGCCGCCTCCTCCGAGCACACAGCCGCCCGCGCCCCGCCGGCTTCCTTCACGCGGAACGCCGCATAGGCGGTGTCGTGCGTCTCGATCGGAATCGCGTCCAGGCGCGCGAGGAGATCGCGGCACTGTCTAAGCGCCGCGGCCTGCGAGTGGACCTCACGTACGTCTTCGAGCGCAAGGCCCGGGGGAGCCGCGAGAACGAGCCTCACGGGCACCTCGATCTCCGCCCCGACGGTGACCCGTGACTCGGGTTGGGCGAGCGACCGGGCGAGCGCGTCGAGCGACTCGAGGATCGGCCCCTCGACGCGGTTCACCGCCGGCAGCACCGCGCAGGCGATCTCTCCGGCGAGGAGCGCGCGCAGCATGCGCTCGAAGGTGGGGAAGGCGACCGGGCGGCCGCACCGCGCCGCCGCGCGGGCTCCGAACGATCCCGGCTGCCCCTGATAGCCCGCGAGGACCGGCTCGTGCGTCGTCCCCCGTTCTTCCTCTTCGATCTCCGGCATGTCGTTCCGAAGCCCCCTACGGCCGCGAGGCGTCTGCCCGCGTCGAGGTCGGCTGTTTCGTGACCTTGGCGTCTTCCAGGACGACGGGGTACTGATAGCCCGCGCCGAAGTCCTTGTCGACGTGAACGACGCCCTTCACGACCACGACGTCGCCGACGGCCGCCGGATCGCCGGTCGTCACCGTCAGGTCGTCGTCCTTCTTCTCGCGCGAGCCCGAACCGTCACGGATGTGGTACCAGTTCCGGCCCATGATCCCCGTGTTCGCCTTCACGACCTTGCCGCGCACCGTCACGGTCTTGTCTTTCAGTTGGGCGCGCTCGGCGAAGACCTGCGCCACCGTGCGCGCGTCCTTCCCTTCGGCCTTCGGGACCTTGACGTCTCCGGCGTCCGCCGGCCCGCCCGCTGCTGCGGCGTGCGGCGCGGCCATCGGCGCGCCCTTCGCTGCTTCGGCCGCGGCGCCGTGCGCCGAGATGGGCGCCGGAGGCGCGCCCGCCTTTCCGTCCCCGAGGCTGCCGAACACGATGCGGTCGAACTTCCGGTTCAGCGTCTTGCTTTCGAAGCCGTCCATCGACATCGCGTTCACGACCGTGACGCTGTCGCCCTTCTTGACGTTCGCCTTCGTGATGGCGGCCCACGTTTCGCCGCCGCCTTCCGTCCTGAGGCGCATGTACGTGTAGTCGGAGGCGTCGAGCGTCTCCTCCACGATGCCCGCGACGCTCGTGAGGGCCGGCTGGGGCGCCTGAGGAACGGCGGCAGCCGCGGAAGCCGAGGACGTGGGAGCGGACGGGGCCGCGGCGGGAGCCGCGGGCTTCTGGCCGCATGCGGCGGTGAGGGCGAGCGCGAGGACGAGAACGGTTCGGCGCATGGATGAGGTTCTCCTTCTTTCGAGCCCCCAATCTTGACAGAAGAACGAAAAAAGGCCGCCCGGGGAGGGCGGCCTTCGGATTCCGCGCCGCGGACCATCGGGGCTCAGGTCTCGAGGAAGGACGAAACGGCCAGTCGCCACTTTTCCTCGGACAGGAGAACCGACGGCGGCAGGATGAGTTCGCCGCCGTCCGCCGCGGCGAGCCCGAGCTCGCCCTCGAAAAAGCGCGAGAGACGCGCCTCCTCGCCGCGGAACCACGCGTGTGCCTTGGGGCCGATCGGGAAGCTGCGATACGCCTCCGACGCCGGACGTACCGTGAACAGCCACCCCTTTTCGTACGGAGACGAACGGAGGAGTGTCGGGTGATTCCCGACGCGCGCGTTCACGGCCACGATCGTCCCGGTCACTGGAGCCGGAATGACGGCCGTGCGGGCGCCGCAGGCGATCGTCACGACGGGACGGCCGGCGGCGACCGTGCTGCCGGGCAGCGGCAGGGCGACGGCCGTGACGCCGTGCATGAGGTGCCCGGCGAGATCGTCGAGGCCCACGCGCAGGCGGCCGCCGCGCTCTTCGTCGAGCCACGTGTGCGCGGGCGCGTAGCGCCGGTTCTCGGCCAGGAGGAGCCCCTCGACTTCCACGAGTCCGAGGCGGCGCGCCCTCAGCCACCTGAAGGTGAGCTCCGCCGCGTGGTAGATCCCCCAGGCCGCGAGGACCGGCACGAGGGCGACGGCAACGAAGGCAACGAGAAGGAGGAGCCGGACGAGGAGGCCGACCATGAAGATGGCGGCTCCCGTAAGCAGCGCGAGGAGGGTTTCCATGATGCTCACCTTTCTTTCGGTACCGCGTGACACGTCGCGCAGTCCTCGAATCCGTGGGCGCTCTTGCCGTCGTGGCATTTCCCGCACGCGGCGCCCTTTTCCATGTCGGCGTGCTTGAGCGTGCGGGCCGCGCGGGCCGCGGACGGAGGCAGGATGGAGAAGAGCGCCGGATGGCACGGCGTGCAGTCCGGCTTCGTCCCGTCGACGTGGGCCAGGTGGCGGAAGGTCACGACGCCCGGGCTGCCGTCTCCCTGAGGAAGAGGACGGTCCTTCGGAAGGCGGGGGAGACCGGTCGCGAGAACCGTGGCGGTCAACCCGAGCGTCAGGAGAAGGGCCGACAGGTGGAGGTGTTTCATGACGGCCGCCTCACTCTCCGCCCAGGAATCGGCGGGCCAGTTCGTCCCAGTGGTCCGGGTCGAGGGCTCGGGCGATGCCGTGGACCGGGGTGCCGCCATCTTGCAGGACCACTCCGAGTTGAGGCGTGAGGCGCTGGGCGAGCTTCCCCGCCGCGGCGTCCAGGAATCGGCGGGCGGCCTCGCCCGTGAAGAGGTTCTTGAGGTTGCCGGTCAGCCAGCGGGGCTCGACTTTCATGAGCCAGCCGGCGCCGTACGGGTCGCGGAGCGCATCGGCGGGATGCGCCCGCGCCGCTTCGTTCACCGCGACGACGTGGCCGTCGATCGGCGAGAGCACGTCGAGCCGCTGGCCTCCGGCCACGAGGGAGAAGGCCTTCTGTCCCTGCCGCACCGGCGCTCCGATCGGGGGCAGAAGGAGCTGGTCCAGGGGTCCCACGAGCTTGTGCGCGAAGTCGTCGAGGCCGACTTCCACCGTTCCCCCCTCGGGCCGCGCCCACGCGTGGCCGGCGTGCAGGTGGACGCCGTTCGGAACCTGGAACCAGCCGAAGCCGAAGGCGTGGACGGGCGCCTCCCCCTGGACGAAGCGCCAGAAAGGAATGAAGAGGAGCAGGTAGGAGATCGCGAGGCCGTACTCGAGGGCCCTCGCGGTATAGGGACTCAGGAGGGTGTGTTCGTTCATGGCTGTCTCTCTTCCTTCTCTCTACTTCTCAATGCGCGCCGCGCCAGTCGGGGTGCTCGTGGACCACGGGCATGCGGTTCACGATCCAGCGGAAGATCAGGACGCCGATCGTCACGATCGTGAGCGACGTGACGACCTCACCCATGCTCGGGACGTAGCGGTCTTGGACGTTCCAGTTGAACGCGATGAGCGAGACGTTGAAGCGGTTGAGGACGACGCCGAGGACCGTGAGGAGACCGGCGAGCCGGGCCAGCCGCGCGTTCTGACGCCGCGCCGCGAATGCGAAGAGGAGCGACGGCAGGAGGATGAAGCCCAGCATCTCGAGGAGGTACCAGGCCCCCCAACCGGTCGCGAGGAGGTCGAAACGGCCGCTCGCGACGAGGCCCTGCAGCCGGATGAAGAAGTACGCGAAGAGGACGACCGCGCCGCCCTTCGCGAGCCCGAGCGTGATCTTGTCGAGATCGACCGGGGCCAGAGGGTCCAGCCGGTCATGGAAAGCGCGATGCGAAAGCGCGCTCTCGACGATCACCATGCCGATGCCCGCCGAAATGCTCGAGACGAAGAAGAAGATCGGGAGGAATGGCGAGTACCAGAGAGGGTGGAGCTTGCCCGGCGTCATCAGGAAGAAGGCGCCGAGGGAGGACTGGTGGAGCGTCGAGAGCGTGACGCCGAGGACGATGATGCCGATCGTCAAAGAGCCGAGGAGACGGCGCACTTTCACGAGGCCGAGCCATTCGAGCGCGGCCGGCGCGAACTCGAGAGCGAGGACCATCAGGTACAGGAAGACGCACCAGCCGACCTCGTACATGACGGCGGTCGTGCCGGGCGTCAGGAAGAACTGATAGGGGAGGCGCCACGGCTGGCCAAGGTCCACGATGAGCCCGAACAGGACGAGGGCGTAGCCGAGGAAGCCGGTCAGGATCGCGGGGCGCAGGATCGGCCGGTAGGCCTTCTGGCCGAAGATGTAGACGGCGCAGGCGACCGTGTAGCCGCCCGCCGCGAGCGCGACGCCGCAGATGACGTCGAAGGCGACCCAGATGCCCCATGCGTTCGTCTGGGACAGGTTCGTCGCCGCGCCGAGCCCTTTCCAGAAGCGGAAAGCCATCGTCGGGATTCCGGCGAGGAGGATCGCCGCCGCGATCGCGTTGGCCGGCGTCAGGAGGCTTTTCGCGTATTCGCGGAAGGACATCCCGAGGAAGACGTTCTCCCTCATCCAGGGGCCCCCGAGGAACGCGGGTTTCAGCGCCTGCTCAGACATGGCCTTCCTCCTGCTTTCCGTTGCCTTCCGCCGCCGCGACTTCGTCGCGGCGCTTGCTGAAGGTGTACATGCCCATCAGGAGCGGCGGCCAGAGGGTGATGATGAAGGGCACCGCCGAGAGCGCACCGTCGGCGAGCTCCGGATACGACTTCTTCTCGATGCCGGCGGGAAGCGCGAGCGACTCGAACGGCACGTCGGAGATGTAGAGCCAGCTCGTGCCTCCGGCTTCGTTTTCTCCGTAGATCTCGTGGACGTACTTGTCGGGGTTCGTGTAGATCCGCGTCCTGGCCTCCTCGAGGAGGTCGGCGCGTCTGCCGAACTTAAGAGCGCCCGACGGGCAGACCTCGGTGCAGGCCGGCGCGAGACCCTTGCCCTGGCGCTCCGCGCAGAAGGTGCACTTCTTGACGAGCGGCGTCGCGCTCGAGAACTCGTACTTCGGAACTCCGAAGGGGCACACGATCATGCAGTAGCGGCAGCCAAGACAGCGGTCCGCGTGGTACACGACCGGCCCTTCGGGCGTCTTCTCGAGGGCCTTGACGACGCAGCCCGAAGCGCAGGCCGGCGTCACGCAGTGCATGCACTGCGTCTTGGCATAGCGGTCGTCGCCGCTCGCGCTCTTGCGTTCGCCCTTCTGGACGACCGTGTAGGCCGTGGGGCTCGTCGTGCGCTTCGACGCGAACACGGAGTCGTCCCCGGGTTTCTCGGGGCCCAGGAGCGCGTTCGCCTCGGCGCAGGCGGCCTCGCAGCCGCGGCAACCGACGCAGCGCGTCGTGTCCACGAGGACGCCCCGGGCGTCCTTCGACGCGGGCAGGACCGAGGCCCGCGACGTCGCCGCCGCGCCGGCTACTCCGGCGGTTCCGGCGGCGGCGGCGAGCTTGAAGAGAGACCGGCGATTCAGCTTCATCGCGGCCTCTCTCAGGCCCGGGCCGCGCGGCCGAGCGCGCGGTCGTTGAGGAGGAGGAGAAGAACGAAGAGGAGCGCGAGGGGAACCGTGGCGATCATGGGGCCTCCCTCCCGGAGCCGTTCGCCGCCACGGCGGGCGGCTCCGTGTACGCGGCGCCCGTCCCGAGCCTCTTCACGGCCTCCTGATAGAGGGGGCAGTCCCCGTACCGGTTCGCCTGGCAGGGCCGGACCGACACGAGGTGGTCAAGAGGCAGCATCTTTTTCGTCGGGCAGGCGTCGCAATAAAGCATCACGACTTCTTTGAGCAGCGGGCAGGTGGTCGAGGTCTCTCGCATGGCGACTCGTCTAAGCGCAAGGCCCGCGCCATCCGCCGGCGGTTCGGCGAACAAGGTGTCAACTGCTTGTTGCGAGGAGACTTGGGCCGCTTCCGTTCCGCCGCCCGCGCGGCCGGGAGCGTTCAGATCCTCAACGGAGTGTTGTCTTTCTCACCGCTCCCTAGTCGGGCTCGAAAACGCCGTCGTCCGCGCGTTTCAGCCCGAATTTGTGGATCTTGCTGTAGAGGGTCACGCGGTCGATGTCGAGGATCCGCGCCGCCTGCGAGACGTTTCCACCCGTGTTCCTAAGCACCGCGGCGATGTGCTGCCGTTCGATCTCGGCGAGCGAGGCGGGATGCGACGGGATTTCCTCCCCGCGAAGGGTGAGGCCCAGATCGCCCGGCAGGAGGAGCGGCCCCGTCGAAACGACGACGCCTCGCTCGAGGACGTTGCGCAGTTCGCGCACGTTGCCCGGCCACGAGTGGGCGAGGAGAAGCGCCATGCCCTCGGGCGACACGCCCTCGACCGGCTTCTTCATTTCCACGGCGAGCTGCTCGAGCAGGATGTCGACGAGAAGGGGGATGTCCTCCTTGCGGTCGCGGAGCGGAGCGAGCGTGAGCGTGATGACGTTCAGCCGATAGAAGAGATCCTCCCGGAAGCGGCCCTCGGCAATGGCCTTCTGAAGGTCCCGGTTCGTCGCCGCGATGATGCGGACGTCCACCGGTATCGATTCCGTCCCGCCAACGCGCGTCACCCGGCGCTCCTCGAGGACGCGCAGGAGGTCGAGCTGCAGCTTCGGGCTGATGTCGCCGATCTCGTCGAGGAAGAGGGTGCCGCCGCTCGCCGCCACGAACTTGCCCTCGCGGCGCCCGTTGGCGCCCGTGAAGGAGCCCTTTTCGTAGCCGAAGAGCTCGGATTCGAGAAGCGTCTCGGTGAGGGACGCGCACGACATCGCCACGAAGGGTTTGTCGTGGCGCGGGCTCTCGGCATGGATGGCGCGGGCGAGAAGCTCCTTGCCCGTGCCGCTCTCGCCGAGGACGAGGATCGTCGAGGGGCTGCGCGCGGCGGTCCGCGCGAGCTCGAGCGTGCCCTGCATGGCCGACGACTTCGTGACGAGGTCGTGGAACCGGTACTCGCGTTTGAGCGCCTTGCGGAGGATCACGTTCTCCCTCACGAGCGCCTGCTGCGCCACGATCTTCTCCACCAGGAGGCTGACCTCCTCCGGGTCGAAGGGCTTCACGATGTAGTCGAACGCCCCGAGCTTCATGGCGTTCACCGCGGTGTCGACGGTGGCGTACGCCGTCATGATCACGACGGCGGTCTCGGGGCTCTTCTCCTTGACGCGCTTGAGCACTTCGAGGCCGTCGATGCCCGGCATCTTGAGGTCGACGAGGAGGATCGACCAGCGCCCCTCCTCCACGGCCTTCACGCCCGCGAGGCCGTCCGGCGCCGTGCCGATCGTGTAGCCGTCCTTCTCGAGCCAGCCCGAGAGGGACTCCCGCACGATCTCCTCGTCATCGACCAGCAGGATCCGCGTGTTCTTCTTGCTCATGGGGTTCTCCGATCTCGTCGACGTTCTCGAGGAAGAGGGCCCGGCACGTCTCGCAGAGGTCCGGCTGCTTGGCGTCCACGTCCCGAAGGCTCGCCGAGCGCGCCATCGCGCAGCGGGGGCGGAGGCAGTGAAGGAGCCCGAACGTGTGCCCGAGCTCGTGGATGACTTCGGTCCGGAGGCGGATCGGGAGCCGGGCCGCCTCGCCGGGAAGCCCCGCGCCGACAAGGCGCGCGGTCGACACGACGGCGGCAGGGCCCTTGAGCTGCGCCTCGCCAAAGACGAACGTCAAGACCGGGATGAAGAGGTCCGCGTCCGTCAGGCCGATCAGGCGCGCGGCGCCGCGCGGCCGGTTCGCCGCGAGCCACAGGAGGATGCGACGGGAGGAATGCTGTTTGCGCCGCGCGTCGTACGCCTCGTCCGGCCGGGTCGCGGGGACGTCGAGGCGCACCGGCAAGCGGAAGACTTTCTGCACGTGAGCGCGCACGCCTGCGAGAAGCTCCGGGTCGATGTTTCCCGTCCCGATCCACCACAGGGCGACCTCGCTCACGTGCCCGCGGTCGGCCCGGCGACCGCGGGGGCCGCCGAGGCCGCGCCGCCCTCGGCGGCGAGGGGGAGCCGGAGCGTCATCGTCGTACCCTGCCCGGCGCTGCTCGTAACCCGCATCGAGCCGCCGTGCTTTTCCACGATGCCGTAGACGACGGAGAGCCCGAGCCCGGTGCCTTTCTCCTTCGTCGTGAAGAACGGGTCGAAGATGCGCGAGAGAAGATCGGGCGCAATTCCGGCGCCCGTGTCGGTGACACCGATGTCGACCTCGCGACTGCCGGAGAAGAAGTGGGAGGTGAGCGTCAGGGTGCCGCCGGCGGGCATCGCGTCGCACGCGTTCAAGAGGATGTTCATGAACGCCTGCCGGAGCTGCCCGAAATCGGCGTTCACCTGACCCGTGCCCTCGAATCTCCTGACGACCGTGATGCCCTGGATCTGCATCTTGTGCGCCGCGAGCGAGAGCGCCTCCTCGAGCGCGCGCACCGGGTCGAAGACTTTCAGCTCCAGCGGCCTGACCCGCGCGAAGTCGAGGAGGTTCCTCACGATGACGGTGCAGCGCTCGGACTCCCTCTGGATGAGCGACAGGTTCTTGAGGCACGCCGCGCGCGTCGCGTCGTCCGGCGGGCCGGTCTCCAGCATCCGGATCATGAGCCGCGCGAACGTGAGGATCCCCGCGAGGGGATTGTTGATCTCGTGCGCGATGGAGGCCGAGAGCTGGCCGAGCGAGGCCAGCTTCTCGCTGCGGGCGAGGACCTCGTGAGCGCTTCGGAGCGCCGCCGTGCGGTCCTCCACCTGACGTTCGAGATCGTTCGTGAGGTGCTCGAGGTCGCGGCGCGTCCGGGCGAGCGACGCGTTCATCTCGTTGAACGAGTTCGCCAGGATTCCGAGCTCGTCCGACGAGCGGACGGCGAGCGTCGCCGACAGGTCGCCGTGGCCGACGCGCTGCGTGGCCTCCACGAGCTCCGCCACGGGGCGAAAGACGATGCGGCGCGCCGCGGCACTGACGAGAGCGGCGAGAACGATCACCGCGCCGAGCGCGCCGCCCGCCATGCGCAGGGACTGCCTGTGCAGGCTCGCGTCGATCTCCTTCAGCGAAATGCCGATGTCGACGACGCCGAGGACGTGCTTTTCGGGCGGGTGAGCGTGGCAGGCGGCCGTCGAGCAGGCAGGCTCGTTGTAGATGGGCGTCACCATGCCCAGCACGCGGTGGCCGTTCGTGCGGAACAGGCGGCTGCGCGCGGACGTCGTGGGCGCCACGATCGGCTGGCCCGCCGCGTGGCACGCCGTGCAGGCCTCGGCATCCTTGTCGACCGACGCGCCGATGTCGCGCGCGTTCGTCGAGAACATGATGCGGCCTTCCTTGTTCAGGACGCGGACCTTCTCGATGCCCTCGAGGCGGCCGATGCTCTCCATGATCCGGTACGCGTCGTGCCGCTGGTCCTCGAGCATGAGATCCCGCGTGCTGCTCGCGATCGTGCTCGAGAAAAGCGCGGCCCCGCGGATGACCTCTCCGATGGAATGCTCCCTCTGGGAGCGGATCGAGAGAAACGCGAACAGCGCAATCGTCGCGAGCGAGACCGCCGCCGCGGCGCCCGTCAGCTTGAAACCCAGATGCCGGTGGAACGGGATGCCGAACACGGCTTCCTCCAGCCTGAGCATCCGGCAACCCGGGGGACAGTCCATCCCCCATTTGAACTAGTGCGTCGCGGGAGGTCCGGAGTCCGATCCGGCCCGGTTTCGGGCCCTAGCCGTCGCTCCTGGAGATCAGGATCCACGAGAGAAGCGTCGACACGACCGAAATGATGAGCGCGCCGAGGAATGCCGGCACGAATCCGTCGACCGTGAATTCGATGCCGAGCCCGCGCCCCAGCCAGGCCGCCAGCATGAGCATCAGGGCGTTCACGACGAGCGTGAACAAACCCAGCGTGAGCAGTATGATCGGGCAGCTCACGAGCTTCAGGAAAGGACGCACGAAGGCGTTCACCAAGCCGAAGACGAGCGCGAGCGCCAGGATGGAGCCGATCCCGCCCGCATGAATGCCGGGCACGAACGAAGCCGCGACCCAGAGCGCGGCGGCGTTGATGAGAATACGCAGGATGATCTTCATGTCGCGAACCTCGGCAAGCATTCTAGTTTGAGGACGGTGCGGGTGCGACGCGCCGAAGACGGGAAAAAGGACAGATGACCGAACAGAAGTACCGCCAGCGCGGATACAAGGACGCGGAACGGTCCGGGAGCGGGAGCGGCTTCGGCCCTTCGGGCCCCCCTCGAGGCGAGAGGATCGGTCCGAAGGGCCGCGGCGCCGACCGCAACCGGGCCGAGGTCTTCCGGTGCAAGACCTGCAGCGAGAAGAACGACCCGGAGGTCGGACCCGAGTCCGTCTGCAAGAAGTGCGGCGCCGCGCTCCACGCGTGCGCGCAGTGCCGGTACTTCGACGGCGCCGCGCCCATGCAGTGCCGGCAGGAGATTCCCGCGCTCATCCCCGCGAAATCGAAGGCGAACGCCTGCACGTTCTACGCACCCACCGTGTCGCTCGATCTCACCGGCGCGAAAGCCGCCGACTCGCCGGACGGCGCCCGCTCGGCGTTCGACCAGCTCTTCGGAAAGCGCTGAGGGGCGTGCCGGCCGCGCCGCCTGGACCCGCCTCCGCCCGCGGCGCCGCACCTTTTGGCGCCGTTCTCGGCCTCGGCGCCGCGGCCTATCTCGGCCTGCACGCCCTTGCGGCCGGACGCGTGCCGCCGGGCGTCGCCGCGGATCCCGTGATCGAGGCGTTGCGCGGACTCCGCCTCGTCCTTCTCCGCCGCTTCGAGGTCCTCACCGTCGCAATCGGCCCCTCGGCCGAGACGCTCTGGCTCTACGTGACGGGCGCCTCCGTGGCCGCTCTCGGCCCCACGCGGACCGCCTTGCTCGTCCCGAGCATCCTCGCGGCGACCGCCACGCTCGTCCTCGTCGCGGCCCTCCTCCGGCGCATCCGGCCGGAGCTACCGATCGGCATCGCGCTCCTCGTTCCCGCCTCGTCCCTCTGGCTCTTCCATTCCGGCGAGGTCGGGCTCCGCGCGAGCGCGGCCCCTCTCGTTCTCCTCGGCGCGTGTTTCCTGCTCGACGACCGTGCCGAGCGGGGCGTCGCGGACCGGCCTCTCGCGGCCGGCGCCCTCCTCGGACTGGGCGTCTATGCGTACTCGGCCTGCCGCCTCCTCCCGATCGTCTGGGTGCTGCATTTCGCACTACGCTGGCGCCGCACGCCTGCCGCGCGGCCCGCGCTGCGCCGCGAGGCCAAGCGCCTGCTCCTCGGCTTCACGCTCGTCTCGATCCCGAATCTCCTCTTCCTCCTCCGCGCGCCCGGCCTGCTTCTCGACCGCGGCTACTACGTGTCGCGCGGCACGCTTCTCGACAAGCTCGGGAACGTCCTCGCGACGTTCCTCCTTCCGTTCATCTACCCCGACCGCTATCGCGTCTGGATCGGTCCGGGTCACGTCTTCGACGCGACGGGCGTCGCGCTGACGGCGAGCGGTCTCGATCCGTTCGACCTCGTCGCCGGGCCGCTCGCCGTCCTCGGCCTCCTCGCGTGGCGGCGCGGAAAGGAACCCGCATCCCTGTCCTTTCTCTTCGTGACGTGGGCCGCCGGCGGCGTGCTCCTCGGCCTCTACGGCCCCAGCCTCACGCGACTTCTCATCCTGCTGCCCGCGTGGCTCGTCTTCGCCGCTCTCGGGTGCGACGCCCTTCTCGCGCGCGCGCCGCGGCTCAAGGTGCCGCTCGCCGCCCTCCTCGTTCTCTCGCTCTGTCTTCAGGCCCGCGCGTGGGTCTATACGTTCGGGCGGTCCGAGAGCGCGGTCTCGTACTTCCACGAAGCGGCCACTGCGATGGCCGAGCGAGCGCGGGATCTGACGAGAGACGGCAAGCGCGTGATCGTCGTGTCGCGCAACGGGCGAGACGTTTTCAAGTACTTCTGCTGGCAGCGCATCGAGCAGGTCTTCCACGCCGCGATGCCGAAGGGGACGCCGCGTGGCGACGACGTTCCGGTCGCCGGATTCGCGGCTGACGTCGTCCTCGTGGAGCACACGCCCGCGCTCGACGGGTGGGGCGCCGCGCTGGGGCTGCCCTCGCGCTCCTCACGGCCGTCACTCTTCGCGGAATATGCGATCCGCCGCGCGAAGGGTGCGCCGCCTCCGTCCGTCCGAAGCAACCTCTGGCGCCTCTGGTCCCCGATGTCGCTCTAGTATTCCCCGATGACGCTGCGGCGCGCTGGCCCGTATGGCCTTCTCCTCGTGGCGAGCCTGCTCGCCTGCTCCCGGATCCTCGTCCTCCCCGGTTGGCCCGAAAACCACGACGGCGTGGCCTGCTTTCAGAAGGTCGAGATCTTCCGGCGCGCTTTCGCGGACGGAAATCTCCTGCCTCTCTGGACGCCCCTCGCCGAGAACGGCTACGGTTCGCCTTTCCCCTTCTTCTACCACCGCCTCTTCAACACGCTCGCAGGGGCCGTCGCGCTCGCCACGGGCTCCGCCTACACGGCCGTGAAGGTCGTGATCCCGCTGCTCCTCTTCACGGGCGCGCTCGGGATGCGCCAGGCGCTATTCGCCATGGGGCTCGGAGAGTTCCACGCGGTGAGCGGGGCCCTGCTCCTCGTGTTTTCCAACTATGCCTACACGGACTGGTACGTGAGAGGAGCGTTCGGGGAGTTCGCGGCCTTCATGCTCGTGCCGTGGCTCACCTTCACCGCGCTCGGCGTCGTGGAGGGAAAGCCCCGCGCGGGATGGGGTCTCGGCGCCGTCCTGTCGCTGATCTTCTTCGCGCAGTCGACCATCTTCGTCTTCGCTTTCGCACTCGTCCTCGTCGCCTTCGCGGGTGCGCTCGTTCTCTCGAAGGACCGGCGGCGGGCGCTCCTCAACCTCGGCCAGGCAGCCCTCGTGGTCTTCCCCGTGACGGGTCCGTTCATCTTCGGAATCTGGCTTTTCGGCAAGGACCTCGACCTGAACCGTCTTCGGACGGGAATGTTCAGCGTCTTCCGGAACTTCGTGCCGCTCGAAGAGTATTTCTACGACCGGGTTGGCGGCTGGACGTCGAGCACGGCCGGGTACTCCGTGGAGATCGGGCGCGGCTTCAACACGCTTGCCGTCCTCTCCGTCGCCGCTACCGCGGCGTTCCTCATCCTCGGCCGCCTTCCAACGGCCCGGGCCCGCGAGAAGCTTCCGGCCTGGGTTCTCGTCGTCGGGTCGGCCGTCTGCTACCTCCTGCTTCAGACCCCTCTCACGGCGCCGCTCTACCGCCTCGCACCTCCAATCCAGTTCATCCAGTTTCCCTGGCGCCTCCTCTCTTTCTCGACCATCGCCTCGATATCCCTGCTGTGCCTCTCGCTCGATCTCCTGGCGGCGAGCAGTCCGCGCCCGAGCGTTCGCCGCTCTCTCCGCGGCGCGCTGCTTCTCGCCGTTCTCTTCCAGGTCTTCTACGGCGTGGGGAGATCGCCGACCGACCGGATCTTCTCCGTGAAGGAAATCGAGGCGGGCCTGACGACGGAAGGGCTCGCGAGAACGTCCGTCTTCAGCGGCGCGTTTCGCCCGCGCGGGATTTCACTCCCGCCGCCGCGGCCCTTTCTCGAGGCGACCGGTTGCGTCGTGGAAAACGCGCCTTCCCCCGCCACGCTCTCGGGAGGCGTGAACGTTCCGGAGTTCCGCCTCACCGTGGACACCGCTCCCGGCGGCGCCCTCGTGATCAACCAGTTCGCGAATCCCTTCCTCGCCGTGAGTGCGGGAGAAGGAGGTCGTGTCGGGACGACGGCCTCGGGCACGATCCTCGTCCGGCCGGCGCCCGGCCGCAGCGAGATCGTGCTCCGGCGCCGCGGCCTCCTCGCGGCCCTCAGGGAGCGGCTCCTGGGAACCTGAACAGCGCTCTCAGCGCGGGCGTGCGCGACGCGCGCGAGGAAGATGCCGGAGGCGTTCCCGGCGGGCGCAATCCCGCGACCGCACTTGAACCCGCCGGCCGCCAGCTCCGCGAGGCCGCGACGCGACGCAAGGAACCAGAAGGGGCCCGCGGGCGGCGCGGCACCGAGCTCGGCCGGCGTCTTTCGCGCGTAGGCGTTCAGCGGAATGCGGCGGTCCGCCCCGTGAGCCACCGCTTCGACGACGACGGGGAAAGGGACCGCGCCTCTCTCGAGGACGACGGGTGCGTCCGCGAGACGCGCAAGAGCCCGTCCGGCCTCCGTTTCGGCCGCGCAGAGCCGGGCCGCGACACCCGGTCGCCCGGGGAAGTCCACGAGCGCCGGCAATGTCTCGGAGGCGAGGAGCGACGCCGCGACGCCCGCGAGGAGCACGCCCCGCGAGGCCGCGCCCTTCCGCACGGCACATCCGATCCCGGCCTCGAGCACGGCCGCAGCCAGGACGATCGCGGGTGCGAGGAGCGCCGAAACGCGCATGGTGTTCGGAGCGCCACCGGGATTCGAGAGGATGCCCGCGAGAAGGCTTCCCGCCGCAAGGAGAAGGAGAAGCACGTCCGCCGGCCGGCGTCTCGAGGCGGCGAGGCCGATTCCGAGGAGCGCGAGGGCCCCCACGGCCGGCGTCATCACGGCGCGTCGCCCCGCGTGCCTTTCTTCCGGGTCGATTGTCCACAGGAGAACGCCCGTGTACTTCACCGCGTTCCACCCGAGTGCGACGGGGATGCGGAAGGCGCCTTTGGCGTGCGGCGCGTCCAGCTCCGTCGTCTCCCTCCCGATGTGGACGTCGCGCAGGTGGCCTCCCAGGCGGCCCTCGCCCGAGATGAAGGCCCATGCGAGGGGCGCGAAGACCAGCAGGGCCGCCACGACCGCCGCCAGGACGAGCCGTCGTGTTCGCGTGTCACGCGCCTCGAGAAACGCGAACGCCGCGAAGGCCGGCGCGACCGCGAAGGCCGCCGCGTACGTGTGGAGCGCGAGACCGACACAAGCGCCCGCGAGCGCGGCGAGCGCGTAGCTCCCCGAGCGCCGGGCGCGCAGCGTCGCTGCGGCTGCCAGGAGGACGAGGGCGAGGAGGAGCGAAATGATCGACGTCCAGCGCGCTAGAAGAAGCGGCCAGCCGACGAGCGCACCGAGAAGAACCGCGACGCCCGCCGTCCGCGGCCCGAACGCCTCTCGCGCGAGCCACCAGAACGCCGGAAGCGCGAGGCAGCCCGGCAGCGCCGAAACGGCGAAGAAGCCGGTCTCACCACTTCCGAACAGCGCGAAAACGATGCGCACGAACGCGACGTAGAGGTTGGAGAGAACTTCGTAACTCGCTGGGTTCTCCCCGAAGTGCGACGCGCCCCAAAAGGGCACAGCCGCGCCACCGAAGAGCGGACGCGTCACGTAGACGACGTCGACCCAGAGACCCGGTGGGTTCCACGCACGGAAGGCCCACCGCAGGGCGACTCCGAGGGCGAGCACGGACAGAACCCACGAGGCCTCGACAAGAAGTCGCGGGGGCGTCGGCGGTTCCGACTCCTCCCGCGCCGCCGCGTTCGTCACGAGCGCTAGGACGCGCACCGCGAGAAACCCCGCGGCCGCCGCGAGCGCGAAGTCCTTGATCCAGAGCAGGAGGACGTACAGCCACATCTCCCCCGTCCACCAGAAGAGGACCTCGAAACGGTCCCCCCGCGCGAGCCAGAAGAAAGTCTGCAAGGCGACGAAACCGCCGAAGAGCGCCCGGACCATGCGTGCGGTCAGTGTCGCATGCATGGAGGGTAGGGGAACCCACATGACGGGTTCCCCGAACGGATCAGCTGCAGCCGCTCGTCGCGCCGCAGTTCAGGCACTTGTAGCAGGCACCGCCGCGCACCATGAGGCTGCCGCACTCGTGGCAGCTCGGCGCGTCGGCGCTGTTCTCGAACGCGAGCCTGCTCCCGTACGAAGGCGCCGGAACCGCGAACCCGATGGCCCGCGCTTCCGCTCCGCCCTCGGCCGCGGGCGGTTCCGGCCTGGCGCTGGCGCTCGCAGTCGCCTGGAAGGCGGCGGCGATGGGGCCAGCCGCGGCGTCTGCGACCGGCGTCAGCGTTCCGAGGTTCTTGAACCCTTTCGGCGTCGTCGCGGGACCAGGCTCCTCGCGGGAGATGACCCCGGCCTTTTCCTTGAGATCCGCCGTCAGAAACTTCGATGCGAGCCAGCGGAAGAGGTAGTCGACGAGGCTCTTCGCGATCGGGATCTCGGGATTCTTCGTGTAGCCCGCGGGCTCGAAGCGCATGTGGCTGAACTTCTCGACGAGCGCTTCCAGCGGCACGCCGTACTGCAGCGTCAGCGAAATCGCCGTCGCGAACGAATCCATGAGACCCGAGATCGTGGAGCCTTCCTTCGCCATCGTGAGGAAGATCTCGCCGGGCGTACCGTCCTCGTACAGGCCCACGGTGATGTAGCCCTCGTGGCCGGCGACGGAGAATTTGTGCGTGATCGCGCGCCGCTCGTCGGGAAGCTTGTGGCGGCGGGGGCTCAGCGTGTTCGCGGCGGGCGCGGAGGGGGACGGGGGGAACCCGGCCGTCGGGTTCCCCCGGGAATCTCTGCCGCCCTTCACCGCGTCGTCGTTGCGGCTCGCCGCGGTGTTCAGGGGCTGCGTGCGCTTGCAGCCGTCGCGATAGATCGCGATCGCCTTGAGGCCCAGCTTCCAGCCCTGCATGTAGACGTCCGCGATCTCCTCGACCGTGGCGTCGTTCGGCATGTTCACGGTCTTGCTGATCGCGCCCGAGAGGAACGGCTGGACGGCGGACATCATCCGCACGTGGCCCATCGGGGCGATCGACCGGGTTCCGCCGAGCGCCTTGAACGCGCAGTCGAAGACCGGCAGGTGCTCACTTCTCAGCCCCGGCGCCCCCTCGATCGTGCCCTTTTCGTCGATGTACTGGACGATCGCGTGCATCGCGTCATCCGCGTAGCCGAGCCGTGTGAGCGCGTTCGGCACGGTCTGGTTGATGATCTTGATCGTGCCGCCGCCGACGAGCTTCTTGTACTTGACGAGCGCGAGGTCGGGCTCCACGCCCGTCGTGTCGCAGTCCATCATGAAACCGATCGTGCCCGTGGGCGCGAGGACCGTGGCCTGCGCGTTTCTGAATCCGTGCTGCCGGCCGGACTCGAGCGTCAGATCCCACACGGCGCGCTGCGCCTCGTACAGGTCCTTCGGAACGCCGTTCTTCTCGACGGTGTACGCGGCGTCCCGGTGCATGGAAATGACCTCGAGGAACACGTCGCGGTTCGGCGCGTAGCCCGCGAAGGGCTCCATCTCGGCGGCGATCCTCGAGGACATGAGGTAGGCCTGCCCGTGCATGAGGCTCGTGATGGCGGCGGCGTAGTGGCGGCCCTCGTCGCTGTCGTAGGGGATGCCGTTGAACATGAGAAGCGCGCCGAGGTTCGCGTACCCGAGGCCGATCGGGCGAAACGCATGCGAGTTCTTCTCGATGGCGGGCGTGGGATACGACGCCTCCCCGACGAGCATCTCCTGGGCCGCGAAGACGACGTCGACCGCATGACGGAATTTCTCGATCTCGAAACCGCCGTCCTCCCGCGCGAACTTCATGAGGTTCAGAGACGCGAGGTTGCAGGCGGAGTCGTCGATGAACATGTACTCCGAGCAGGGGTTCGACGCGTTAATGCGATGCGTCGACTTGCAGGGGTTCCACTTGTTGATGAGCGTGTCGTACTGCATGCCGGGATCGCCGCAGACCCAGGCCGACTCGGCCATCTTCAGGAGGAGCGCCTTCGCGTCGTACGTGCCGATGGGCTCGCCCGACGTGACGGCCTTCGTCGTATGCGTGCCTCCCGTCTCGACGGCGCGCATGAACTCGTCCGTGACGCGCACCGAGTGGTTCGCGTTCTGGAAGGCGATGTTGCTGTAGACCTCGCCGTTGAACGAGCCGTCCCAGCCGGAGTCGATGAGGTCCCAGGCCTTTTTCTCTTCGCGCTCCTTGCAGAGGATGAACTCCTCGATGTCCGGGTGGTCGACGTTCAGGATGACCATCTTCGCGGCGCGGCGCGTCTTGCCGCCCGACTTGATGGCGCCCGCGAAGCTGTCGAAGCCCTTCATGAAGGAGACGGGGCCGGACGCGATGCCCCCGGAGGAGAGCGACTCGGTGGACGAGCGGAGCGAGGAGAGATTCGTGCCCGTGCCCGAGCCGAACTTGAAGAGCATGCCTTCCGTCTTGGCCAGCTCGAGGATGGACTGCATGGAGTCGCCCACCGAGTTGATGAAACACGCGGAGGCCTGGGGCTTCGCCTCGACGCCGACGTTGAACCACACGGGCGAGTTGAAGCTCGCGGCCTGGTTCACGAGGATGTGCGCGAGCTCGTCCGAGAACGTGTCACGGTCGGCCGCGGTGCGGAAGTAGCCGTTCTTCTGCCCGAAGCCCGTGATGGTGTCCACGACGCGCCCGATGAGCTGCTTGACCGAGCGCTCGCGCTGCGCCGTCCCCGGCTTCCCGTGGAAATACTTCTGGGCGACGATGTTCGTCGCCGTCATCGACCACGTTTTCGGGACCTCGACGTCCTTCTGTTCGAAGAACACCTCCCCCTTCTCGTTCGTGATCGCCGCGGTGCGAAGCTCCCACTCGAGGGAGTCGAAGGGGTGCGTGACCCCATCCGTGAAAAGCCTTCGGAAGGTGAGGCCGCTGAGTCCGCTTCGGGTTCTCTCTCCGGCCGCCGCTTTCTCCGTCTGCGTTTCGGGCGCCGTTTCGCGGGCCTCTCGTCCGTTCGAGGTGCTCATGGGTGAGAAAGCCTCCCTTTTTTCGTCTTCCTTCCGCCCGAAGACGAAACAACCCCTCAGCCAGCTGCCTGGTCCGTTTTGTCGCGCTCAATCCGCGCCCTATCCGCGTGCCTCGCGTCCGGCGTGTGGGGCTGTCTCACAAGGTAATTCCGGCCTCTTCCTTTTTCAAGGGAAAAACGCTACCGCTAGTGTTTTTGCGTCCGCCGCCCACTAGATAGTGGGGTTGAGTCGTCAGGAAGGGAATATCGGGAGGCCCGATCCGTTTGACTTTTGACGGCTTGACGCCCCAAGATTCGGTCTCAACAGCGGCGCATCGCCGCGGGAGGAAGCCCTCAATGTCCAGCGTTACCGAGCCCGCCACGATCCAGGCGACGTCGCCTTCCGTTTTCGTCCTCAACGTCACAGACCGCGCGGTCGACAAGGTCAAGGACTTCGCCTCCAAAATGCCGGACGCGGCCGGCAAGGCCCTGCGCGTCTTCATCCAGGGCGGCGGCTGCTCCGGTTTCCAGTACGGCTTCACGTTCGACGAGAAGCGCCCCACCGATCACGTCCTCGCGGTGCGCGAGATCGAGGTCATCGTCGACCCGCAGAGCGCGCTGAAGCTGCACGGCGCGACGGTGGACTTCATCGAAGACATGCGCGGTGCGGGCTTCTCGGTCGAGAATCCGAACGCCACCGGCGGAAGCTGCGGCTGCGGAAAGAGCTTTAGCTGACCGCTCAGCGCTCGATCCTCAAGATCGTCTTTTTGACGGTCTTCATCGACCTCCTCGGCTTCGGCATCGTGATCCCGCTGCTGCCGCTCTACGCCGAGAAGTACCACCCGTCGCCGCTCGCGTTCGGACTCCTCATGTCGAGCTATTCGGCGATGCAGTTCCTCTTCGCGCCGATCCTCGGACGCCTTTCGGACCGCTTCGGACGGCGCCCCGTGATCCTCTTCTCGCTGGCGGGGACGGTGATCGGCTATCTCCTCTTCGCCTTCGCGCACTCGCTCACACTGCTCTTCGCGTCGCGCCTCCTCGACGGCGCCACGGGCGGAAACATCGGCACCGCGCAGGCGATCATCGCCGACACGACGAGCCGGGAAGATCGCGCGCGCGGCATGGGCCTCGTCGGGATGGCATTCGCCCTCGGGTTCATCTTCGGACCGGCGATCGGCGGGTTCACGGTCGCAATCGACCAGACGGCGCCGGGCCTCGCGGCCGCGTCGCTCTCGTTCGCCGCGCTCGTCTGGGCCTTCCTCAAACTGCCCGAGACGCGCCCCGAAGGCGGCCCCGGCAAACGGTTCTCGGTCTTCTCGTTCGCGACGCTCGCGCGCGCATTCCGCCGGCCCGAGATCGGCGCCCTCATGCTGCTCTCCCTCGTCACGACGACCGCCTTCGCCATGTTCGAGTCCACGTTCGCGCAGTTCGTGTCGCTGCGGCTCTCCGCCGGCCCTTCCACCGTCGCCTGGTTCTTCGTCTTCGTGGGCGTATGCTCGGCCATCGTGCAGGGCGTCCTCGTGCGGCGCCTCGTGAAACGCTTCGGTGAGGGGCGGCTCGTCGCCCTTGGAGGCGCGCTCCTCATCGCGGGGTTCCTGGGCCTCAAGCTCGCGGATTCGGTCCCCATTTTCCTCCTCATGATCGCCACGATCGCCCTCGGGATCGGCATCACCACGCCGACGCTGTCGTCGCTCGTCAGCAAGCGGTCGGCCGCGTCCGAGCAGGGCGAAATCCTGGGCGCGTACCAGTCGATGGGCTCCCTCGGCCGCGTGTTCGGGCCGTTCGGAAGCGAGAACCTGTATTTCCGCCTCGGGCCCGACTGGCCGCACGTGGCCGCCGCCGCGCTCGAGGCCGGCGTGCTCGCGCTTTCCGCGACCTCTCTTCTGAGAGAGAATGACCGCACCGCGGGCTCCGCGGACGCGGAGAAAATCTCATGACGCCCCAGACCCCGACCGCCCATACCCTCTCCCGCGACTGCGCCGCCATCCGCATCCCGAGCGGCGAGCCCATCAACCTGCCCGCGGGCACCCCCGTCTACCTCACGCAGTCGCTGGGCGGCACGTTCACCGTGCAGGCAGCCTCGCTCGGCGGCCTCTTCCGCGTCGCCGGAAGCGACGCGGACGCGCTGGGGCTGCCAGTGCCGGCGGGCGGCGGGTCAGCCGCGGCGGTGGGACGGCTCCAGGCGGCGGGTCTCTCCGGCCCCGTGAACGAAACGGCCGTCTGGGACCGTCTTCGCACCGTCTACGACCCCGAGATCCCCGTGAACATCGTGGACCTCGGCCTCGTGTACGACCTCCGCATCCTGCCGGCGTCCGCAGCCGGCGAGCGTGTCGAGGTGAAGATGACGCTCACGGCGCCGGGCTGCGGCATGGGCGGCGCGATCGCCGCCGACGCGCAATCCAAGATCGCGGCGGTGCCGGGCGTCGCCGAGGCCGAAGTGCAGATCGTGTGGGATCCGCCCTGGAGCGCCGAAATGATGACGCCCGAGGGAAAAAAGATCCTCGGGATCACCTGACGGGATCGAGGGAAACGGAAGGCGCGCGCGCCAGGCCTCTATTGAAGCCTGATCCTTCCCGCGAAGCCCTCCTGATAGCCGTGGAAGAACGACAGGGACTCCTCAGGCCACTTCCAGCAGTAGTAACCCGCGCCCGAGTCGAAGTCCACGAGCCACGGCCCCTTCACCTCGATGCCGAGCTCTTCGATCTCGCTCGCCCATGACGCCAGCGTTTGGGCCACGGCTTTCTCGGCCTTCTCCCCGACGGCTTCCCGCCCGTCGTCTCCCGGCACGGTGAGGTTCGAAAGCGCCTCGACCGCACGCCGCGTCCGCTCGCGCACCTCGGGAAGGAGGACACGCGCTTCCTCGAACGTGAAGGTCTTCTTTCGGGGCTCTTGCACGCGAGGAGGATAGCGCGGCTTGGTCCTATGATCCCCTCGTGAGGCCGCTCGCGACCGGCGCGGAAGACGTCGAGGCCGGGGCCGTCCGCCTCCGCCGCGAGATCCACGCCCACCCGGAGACCGCGTTCGAAGAGGTCGAGACGGCCCGCGCCGTCGCCGATCGCATGCGCGCCCGCGGACTGGCCGTGCGGACGGACGTCGGAAAAACAGGCGTCGTGGCCGTCCTCGACACGGGGCGAGCCGGAAGGACCGTTCTCCTTCGCGCCGATCTGGATGCGCTTCCACTCAACGAGAAAACGGGCCTGCCCTTCGCCGCCACGAACGGCAGGATGCACGCGTGCGGCCACGACGGCCACGTCGCCGCTCTCGACGCGGCCGCGGACCTCCTCCTTCTCGATCCCCCGGCGCGCGGGCGCGTCGTCTTCGCGTTTCAACCGGGCGAGGAAGGCGCCGGCGGCGCGAAGGCCATGATCGCGGACGGGGTCCTGGACGATCCCCGGCCCGACGCGGTTTTCGGCATGCACCTGTGGACGGCCCTGCCTCTCTCTTCCGTCGGCGTCGCGCGCGGCGCCATGATGGCGGCCGTCGACGAGTTCCGAATCGACGTGACGAGCCCCGGCGGGCACGCCGCTTCGCCCCACGAGACGCGCGACACGATCGTCGCGGCCGCCCAAGTCGTCACGGCGCTCCAGACCATCGTCTCGCGGCGGTTGTCACCTCTCCTGCCGGCGGTCGTTTCCGTCACCTCGATGCACGGCGGCTCGGCGTTCAACATCCTGCCCGACTGCGTCACGCTGCGCGGCACGTGCCGCTCGTTCGACGCGGAGGTCGAAGACCGCCTGCCCTCTCTCGTCACCGAAATCGCGGAGCGCGCCGCGCAGTCCCTCGGGTGCGTCGCCAAGACGGTCTACCGCCGGATAACTCCGGCGGTCGTGAACCATCCGGCCGAGGCCGCTCGCGCGCTCCGGGTCGCCACGTCGCTCACGGCGAAAGGGAGCGTCACGGAGGCCTGCCGGACGATGGGCGGGGAGGACTTCTCAGAGTTTCTGACGCGGATCCCCGGAGCGTTCGCGTTCGTCGGCGCGTCGCGAACGGCGGGACCGCGCGGCCCGCATCACGCGCCCGACTTCGACTTCGACGAGCGCGCCCTGCTCAACGCCGCCCGTCTTCTCGCCGGCTTCGCGCGCGACGTGCTCGCGGACTGAGACGCCGAGGCGCCGAAGTTTGGCCGCCGCTCTCGTCCTCTACGGAGTCGCCGTGCTCCTCGTCGGCCTCTTCGCGGCGCGGGATGCGTCGCGTTCGGCCGACGCGTTTCTCGTCGGTGACCGCGGTTTCGGCGCGTTCACAACGTGGGCCGCGCTTTCCTCCACCGTGATCGGCGGGTCCACAACCCTCGTCCTCGCCGCCTTCGTGGCCGCGAAGGGGCTCCCCGCGCTGTGGCTCGATCTCGCGGGAGCCCTCGGCCTCCTCGCGCTCGGCCTCTTTCTCGCGGCCCGCGTGCGCGCTACGGGCGCGACGACGATCGCGGAGGTGATCGGAAGGACGTACGGGCCCGGCGTGCGGAAGATCGCGGCGTTTCTCGTCGTCCTCGCCGAGATCGTCTGGTTCGCACTCCTGACCGAAGCCACCCAGATCGTCATCGTCGCCACGACGCCCTGGGAGCCCACGCGCGTCCTCGTCCTCACGGCGGCCCTCTTCGTGGCGTATACGGCGCTCGGCGGCCAGCGCGCGGTCGTGCGGACCGATCTCCTGCAGTTCGGTCTCATGGTGACGGGGCTGCTCGCCGTCGCGCTGCCGCTCGCCGTGCGCTCCCTCGCCGCCAACCCCGCGCCCGCGGCGCTCCTATCCTTTCCCACGGGCCCGCGCTTCTCCTGGGGCGACGCCTTCGCGCTTCTCGTCCTCGTGGGACTTCCCCATGCCGTCGGAAGCGACGTGTGGGCCAAGCTCCTCTCGGCGCGCGACACGCGCGCCGCGCGCCGCGCCGCCCTCGGCGCCTCCCTGTCCAAGCTCGCCTTCGGGCTCGCGACCGCCACCATCGCCCTCGCGGGAGTGGCCCGCGGCGTCGGCGGGCCAGCGGCGGAGCTCTTTCCCCGCACCGTGCTTCTCCTCGCGGGGCCGGCGCTCGCCCCGCTTCTCCTCGTGGCGCTCGTCGCGACGATGCAGTCCTCGGCCGACTCCGTCCTCCTGTCGGCCGCGGCCGCCACGTCGAACGATCTCCTCGGGCCAAAGGCCGGCGTCCGCGCGTCGCGCCTCGCCGTCGTGGCGTATGGCGGGCTCGGCCTCGTCGTGGCCCTCCTTCTGCGGGACCTCGTCGAGACGTTCCGCCTCGGTTACACGCTCTTTGCGTCCGGGCTCATCCTGCCCGCTCTCATCGCGTTTCTACCGCGGGTACGCGTGGACCGGCGTTTCGCTGGTGCGGCGATGCTTCTCGGCGGGGGCGCCGCCATGCTCGAGCGCTTCCTCCACCCGTTGGGCATCGATCCCGTCCTCGCGGGCACGGGCGTGAACGCTCTCGTCCTGGTTTTAGGCTTGAGGAAGCCGAGAGACGCCGCGAACGCCTAAACGCTCAAGCGCCTAAGCCAGGCCCGACACGCGCAGCGCCGCCGCGACGACGCCCGAACGCGATGCGGCCGACGCGGCCGACACAACTGACGCCGACGCCGGCTGGCCGGCCTCGGAATCGCTTCCGTCCTGCGAGGCGACCAGGGCGCTGTCGAGAAACGCGAGGATGACGCGCGCCGCATCGCCCGGGGGATACGGCGGCTTCGCGCCCGTCTCCGCGAGCGTGCGCGTCAGGAGCGCGACGCGGGGATCCTGGGGCTCCTCGGTCGGCGAGGCTGGGCCCGCGAGCCGGTGCAGAAGGCTCAGCCGCGGCAGCGAAGGATGCGCGGCCCCGAAGTCCCAGAGCGCCTCGACGACCGCCGCCAGCCGCTCCGCCGGGGCCTTGCCGCCGCCGGGAACGGTGAGCTCGGCGCCCGAGGCCGCGTCGAGAACCGCCCGGTAGAGCTTTTCCTTGCTTCCGAAGTGATAGTGCAGTGTGGCGACGTTCACGCCCGCGCGGGCGGCCACCTGGCGGGTCGTCGCGCCCACAAACCCGGCCGTCGCAAAGCTTTCCTCTGCCGCGCGCAGAATGCCGCGCCGGGTTTCCGCGGGGTCGCCGTCACGGGGGCGTCCGACACTTCGCTTGGACATCACATTCCTCTTCCGCTCCAGATTCTGCGACGGATTCCTGTTCAATGCGAGGGGGGTCGCCGATCTCCGTGTCGCGGAACCCTGTTAGCCTCCGGCGAGGGTGGCTGCGAAAAATCCTCTTGCCGTCTCGGTCCGGACGGCCCTCCCCGGCGAGGCCGTCCCGCCGTTGAGTGATGCGGACCTCGCGCACGCCCGCACCACGGACCCGGACGGCGCATTCGTCGCCCGGGACGCGGAGGGCCGTGTCGTCGGCACGGCATGGGCCGCGGTGCGCGAGGACACGCTCCTCCTCCTCGCCCTCGACGTCGGCGCGGCATATCGCGGCAAGGGCGTCGGCCGCACGCTCCTCGCGGCGGCACGCGCGTATGGTGCGGCCCGCGGCGCGCGCGCTCTCGAGGTGCTCTCGCCCAACGAGCCGTCCTCCCTCGCGTTCTTTCTCCAGGCAGGCCTTTCCGCCCGCGCGCTCGTCCTCGGGATGGAGACGGTGGCCCCCGGAGACTTCGGAGCCCCTGGAGCTCCGGCGCGGGGCGGCCCGCTCTCCCTTGTCGGGCCGGGCGCCCCGCTCTCCGGATGGATCGCCGCTCTTGACCGCGAAACCCGCGGGTTCGCGCGCCCGCGCGACTGGGGCCGCCGGGCCGCGGACGGTCACGTCGTCTCACTCAAGCGCGGGGGGCGGCCCATGGCACTAGGCGCGTGGCACGAGGAGGCGAAAGGGACACGGACCGCGCTCGGCCCGATCGCCGCGAAGACTCCCGAGGCCGCCGCGGACCTCCTTTTGCTGCTCGCGGCGCGGTTCCCGGGAAAGCGCCTCTCCCTCGCGCTCCCCTCCGAGGCGCGAACGCTGCTCGACGCCGCGGGCGCGCTCGGCTTCCGCGCGGTTTCGACCCGCGCGCTCCTGACCGACCGGCGCCGCGGCGACCTGCGCCGCTATGCCGGCGGCGGCGGCCGCTTCTTTTGAAAGGCGCGGGGCCGCGGCGTCACTTCTCTGGAGGACGGGCTAAACTTCCGGCCGGACTCTTGCGTCTGACAGGCGTCTGCCGGACCGGAGCCATCAAAAGAGGAACACCACGATGCGCGTCAACATGTCGATCCGTCTCTCCCTTGCCCTCGTGGCCTTCTCGGTAATCCCGACCACGCTGGTCGCGGACACGCCGGCTACGACCCAGTGGGTCGTCACGTCCGCGAAGGCTTCGGGCGGAGGGAACGACTACGTGACGTCCCTTCGGATCGTCAATCCGAATGCGACGGCGGCGCCAGTGGACCTCTATTTCCTCCCCCAGAGCGGCGACGGCTCCGGCGACAACAGCGGCGCCCAGCCGGTACGGGTGACCGTCCCCGCGAACCAGACGCTCGCGCTGGACGACGTCCTTTTCACGACGTTCGGCGCAACGGGGGCCGGCGGAATCCGCGTGGAGGCCCCCGGCACCGACCCTGGCGGGCGCCCGCTGGCCGTCTGGGTCCTTTCGCAGACGCTCGTCGTGAACGCGAAGAATCAGGCGGGAACAGCCGGAACGAACGGCTTCGCCATTCCCTCGCAGAACCAGGATCAGCTCGTCGCGGAAGGCGAAACGGCCTACGTGCCGTACATCTCGGGCGCTCCCTCGACCACCCCGCCGAGCGGCTACCGCACGAACCTCTTCCTTCTCTCGGCGAACAACTCGGCAAACACGGTCGTCGACGTCACCCTCCGCAAGTCGGACGGCACGTCGGCCGGTACGAAGACCATCACGCTCGGCAAGCTCTCGCAAACGCAGATCAACGGCATCGCGAACTTCTTCGGGTATACGCCCGCCGCGAGCGAAACGAACATGACCGCGCTCGTGACGGTCACGAGCGGCGGGCCCGTGGCCACCGGCGCCTCCGTCATCGACAACGCGATCGGCTCCATCAGCTATTCGCCGCCCGTCAAGATTCCTGTCGCAAACAACGGCGCGTACGGGCTGATCCTCAACGACGGCTACGGCTTCTCGGGGCGCGCCGACGTCTTCGCGGGCTCCTTCGACTACGTGTCGGCCGGCGTCGTGATCCCCTCTTGCCCCGTCATCGTCCCCCCCTCGCCGACGCTCTTCTTCATCCAGGGTATCGGAACGCCCGGCGACCCCAACCAGAACGCGACGTTCACGAAGAACGCGGACGGCTCGACGTCGTTCGCGGGGACGATGAAGGACAGCTCGAATGTGACCGCCGCCACGTTCTCGGGAACGATCCTGACGAATTTCGACGGCACGATATACGGCACCCTCACCTACACGCGCGGCGCCGCTCCGGGGGGCAACCCGTGTCCCGCCGCGACCGTGACGTTTCCCTTCTCGGGCTCCAAGGGCGCGGTTATCCAATGAGGCTCTCGCGACACTTCGCCGTCGCCGCGCTCGGCTTTCTCGCCGCGCTTCCCGCGTCCGCGGCGGACTTGTATGGCAAGCCGCTGCGCGGCCTGTCCCCCGTGGCGGTCCGGGACGTCGTCCAGGATCCGGCGCGTTATGCCGCCAAGGCGGCTCGCGTGGAGGGTTTGAACGCGGGAGCGGCAGGCAGCCCCGCCCTCAAGGACGGCGACGCCGTTCTGCCGATCGTCTCCGACGGCACTTTCAAGCTCCCCGGGGACCTCGCGGGGGGATTTCTCGCGGCCGAGGGACGCGCCCGGGCCGAGGGTTCGGGCGCCGTCTTCGTAGCCACGGGGATCGAAGTGCGGCGCGAGGCATCTCGATGAGAACCATAAGGGCCATGAGGGTTGCCGCCTTTCGCACACCGGCAACGGCCCTGGCCGTTTCCCTGATCCTCGCGAGCGCTTGCCGGTCGCCCGAAGAAACCCGCTCCCTGAACTTCGATCCCGAGACCACGACGGGGGCGCTCGGCGCGGGCTGGGACGGCTTCGAGAAGACCGAGCTCGGGGATACGTTCGTCTGGTCGCACGGCCGCGAGGCGCGCCTCACGGTGGCGAGCCGCGGCAACGGCGACCGGCTCGTGCGGTTCCGCTGCTGGCCGTTCGGTTTCCCGGGCGCGCCGCCGCAGACGCTCACCCTTTACGTGAACGAAAAGAAGACCGACACGCTCACGCTCGGCGGCGAGCCGCGCGTATACGCGGTGGCCGTTCCGCGCGCGTTCTGGAAGAAGGGAGCGAACGAGCTCAAGTTCGTCTTCGCGTATGCCGAGTCCCCGAAGGACCGGGTGAGCGGCGCCACCGACGAACGAACGTTGTCGGCCGCCTTCGACTGGCTCGAAATCCTGCGTCCCCAGCCGCCGCCGAAAAAGTAGCGGCGGCCGGGAATTGCCGAAATCGGCAGGATGTCCCGTATCCTCGGCGCATGTCGCATTCCCGGCGTCTGATCGCCGCCACCTTCGCGTCCGTATCCCTTCTTTCGCCCTTGGCGCGGGCCGAGCAGGATCCGTGGTCGGCGCGCGTGCGCGCCCTCTCGGACGCCCCGCTCGCGACCTTCCAGGGCGTGGATTGCGTTTCGATCCGCGCGCCTCGTGACATCGTGTGGCGGCTTCTCGTGGCGCCCGAATACGCCGCGACGTGGTTCTTCGCGGACTCGCCGAACCTGAAGGCGCGCGGCGCCCGATACAAGAAGGGTCCGACGGCCGAAAAGGGCGACGTCCTCTCGCTCGAGGCGACGACCCGAGAAGGACCCCGGCATCTCGACCTCTCGGTGATCGTCGCTGCGCCGCCCGACATGCTGTCGTTCCTCGTGCGTTCCGACGATGCCGACCTTCTCGACAAGGGCATCGAGCGGCTCTCCTTCACGTTCGCTCTGGAGTCCCTTCCGAACGGCGTCACCGACCTCACCCTCGTCTCTCACTACGATTCGAACTCGCCGTTCTCCGCGATCCTGTCCCCGACGGCCGCCCGACACCAGCGCGACAGGCGGAAGGCCATCCTCGAGATGTTCCGCCTCATCGCGGAGGAAGCCGCGCGGCAGAAATATCCGCCGCTGCACGAGGCCCCTCTCACCGCGCCACCGCCACCCGTCTACAAGACCCTTCCTCCCCGCAAATGAAAAGCGGGGGCGCTCCTGCGCCCCCGCTTGGGATCGTTCGGCCGTCGCGGCCTGGTTAGAGGATGACGCCCTTCAGGGGCACCTTCACGTCGGCCTTGGCCTTGTCGGTCGTCTTGATGAGGAGCTCTCCTTCGAAGACGCCCTTCTTGATCTTCTGGTCGACCGTGAGGACGACCTGCACGCGCGACTTGTCGACGGGCACGATCTCGACCGAGATGCCCGGCACGTTCGTCTCCGCCTTCGTGACCGCGAAGCTCGCGGCCTGCGCGTTGTTGTTGACGAGCATGACGTTGCGCTTGACGGCATCGCCCTTCGGATCGAAGTTTCCGAAGTTGATCGAGAGCGGCGTGACGGAGACCGCGGGCTTCACGAACCCGGAGAGGGGAATCTCGATCTCGGGCTGCCGCTTGACCCCCGTCGCCACCTTCACGGTCCCGCCGAGAATTCCTTCCGGCGCATCGGCCGCGGCCCTCAGCGTGACCTTCCACTGGTTCGGGTTCTTGTCCTTGATGCGCTCCTTCTCCGGGACCGGGGAGAGAACCGCCTTCAGGAACGTGTTCGGAGTTTCGACCTTCGAGGGCTTGAACTCCGCCTCGTCCGACACGAGGATGACGTCCGACGACGCCGCCTCCCCGGACAGGGCCGTGATGCGGAAGAAGCCGTAAGGAAGCGCCTCGACGAAGGGCTTCACGATGGCGGACAGGAACAGGGTCATCTGTGGCGTCGACGGGTCGTCCGTCAGGAGAAGGGCCGTCTTCGAGATCGGACCCGAGAAGTTCTTCGTGTCGACCGTGAGAGTCACCTTCCCCTCGGCGCCGGGCTTGATGACCTTGTCGAACTCCGGCACGGTGCAGCCGCAGGAGGGCTTCACATCCGTCACGTGGAGATCGGCGTGCCCTGTGTTCCTGAGGACGAACACGTGCTTGATGGGCTCGCCCTTGGGAACCGTACCGACGTCTTTTCTGTCCTCGACGACGACGAGCTTGGGCCCGGCGGCGGTCGCGGCATTCGCCTTTGCCGGAGCCTGTGCGACGAGCTTGTCCGCCTTGGCCGGAGCCTGCGCGAGGAGACCGGGAGCGCCCGCCGCGGCGAGCGAGACGACCGCGCCGAGGGCGAGGACCGTCCGGAGAGGGAATTTAGGGAACAACATCGGGAGAAGCCTCCTTAGAAAACGGGCGGAATGCCGCCCCTCTGGGATTGCGAGTATACGTGCGGGCCGCCCCGCGAGGCGCCCGGACGCGCCGACAGGGCACGTCGAAATGGCCTCCTCGGCGTCCCGAGCCTACTACGCAAAGGCCGGGCCGCGGTCTTCGTGCCGCACCCAAACGACTCTCATGATTCCTCCCATTCCGAAGGGTTTAGAGTGCCCTCGAAGACGACGCGCGCGTCGCCCCGAAGAGTCACCGCGCGCGCCATCTCGCCGTCGCGTTGAAATCCGATCTCGAGCGTTTCCAGAGAGCGCGTCGCGACCGAGACCGGCGGCGCGAAGTCCCACAGCACGCTCGACACGACCGCTGAAGCGACGGCACCCGAGCCGCAGGCGAGCGTCTCGGCCTCCACTCCCCGCTCCCACGTCCGGAGAGCCAGGCGCGACGGGCCGAGCACCTTCACGAAGTTCGCGTTCGCGCCCTCCTTCATCGCGGGATGGTGCCGGTGCGAGGGACCCAGGACCGCGAGGTCGAGGGTGTCGAGAGCGATTCCCTCCTTCACGAACGCGACGAGGTGCGGCACCCCCACGAGGAGCGCGAAGGCGTCGCGCTCGAGTGTGCTTGCGCCCACATCGAGAGTCGGCACGGCGCGCCCCATGGCGACCGGCTCCGGCAGCGCGAGCGTCACGCTTCCGGACGGCGACACGCGCGCGCACACCGCGCCCCATCCTGTCAGGACGACGCACGCGGGCCGCGCGAGGCCGCGGAGCACCGCGAACCGGGCCGCGCAGCGCGTGCCGTTCCCGCAGAACCGGCCGGCCGAGCCATCCGCGTTCAGGTAGTCGGCGACGACGCGGGAGGAGGGATCTCCCGGGCTCTCCGGGGTGACGAAGAGAACGCCGTCCGCGCCGACGCCCGTGCCCCGGCGGCACAGCCTGCGGATCGCGGCGATCTCCTTCTCACCCCTCGGGGCCCGTTCGCCGAAGATGAGGAAGTCGTTGCCTGCCCCGCTCATCTTCGTGAACGCGAGCGGCAGGGCTCCGAGGGGCGACGAGGTCGTCCCTTCGGTCATTTCGCCGCCCCCATCGCGCTCTCGTTGCCCGACTTGTCCACGGCCGTCACGCCGTATGCGCCCGCCGCGCCGGGCGCGGCCCCCGCACCTGCGGCCCCCGCGTCGAAATAGACAGGATCCTTCAGGCCGTCCGCGATCCTCTTCCAGCCGTCCTTCTCGCGGCGATAGACGCGGTAGGACGCAAGGTCGCCCGCGAGGCTCGGATTCCACACGAGGCGCGCGCCTCCCGCTTCGAAAAGGACGAGGACGCCTTCCGGCGCGGGGGGCGGAAACACGTCCCTCGTGGACACCGGCACCTCGTCGGCCGCCGGGCCGAGAATGAGCGGGAACTCCGCGACGGGGGCGGCGCGCACGGTGTAGACGTAGCGCAGGTCCGGCGCCACCGTGGCGTCCACATACGTCGTCGCGCCGATGACGACTCCAAGCGGACGATCCTCGTACTCCTCGTCCGCGGCCTCCCGGCGATAGACCGCGTAGCCAGCGATCTTCGCGGGGCGCGTGCCGTCGAGCATGGCGACGGGGGCGCGCCAGTCAAGACACACGCGCCCCTCTTCCACGGCCGGAACGACCGCGAACGGCCGGTCGGGAGGGACCCGCGGGAGAAGCGCGACGAGCGGCGACAGCTCGGACACTTTCTTCCGGTCGCGCTGGGCCGTCACACCGTAACGGAGGAACACGCGCCCGAGGCGCCCCTCGCGAAAAAGCGGGACGAGCGGATCCCTCACGACGACGTCGTGGCCAACCGTGGCGGCGTCCAGTTCCGTCCGCGAGAGGGTCTGGATCGTCTCGGCGCGCGTCCGAAAGCCTTTCTCGTCGCGCTCCTTCGCGGCGGCCTCCGTGGGCGTCTCGGGCGGCTTCTGGCCCTCGCGGGCGCCGAGGAGCTCACGGTACACCGTCACGCCCGTCAGATTCGTGAGCGTCTCGCCCGCGTTCGTCCTCGACGGGTACGGAAAGCGCAACACGACGTCGGAACCTTCCTGCGAGAGGCGCACGGGCTCGACGCGCGCCGGCAGGGCCTGGAGAGGCGGCTCGGGCGCGAGCTTGCGTCCGCAGCCGGGGAAGAGAGAGAGAAGGATGAAGAAAGAGATTTCTGCGAATGGATGCCGCAGTGCGGGCGACCCCATCGCGCGCCTACAACACGAACCGCGAGAGGTCGCGGTCCTTGACGAGCCCCTGAAGGGCGCGTTCGACGTACGGCCGGTCCACCACGATGCGCGCGCCCGCGGCGTCGGGTCCCGCGAAGGAAATCTCCTCGAGCACCGTTTCGAGGATGGTGTGGAGCCGCCGAGCGCCGATGTTTTCGAGGTTGCGGTTCACCTCGGCCGCGGCCCGCGCGATTTCCTCGAGGCCGTCCGCGGCGAAGACGAGCTCGATCCCGTCCGCGGCGAGAAGCGCGGCGGATTGTTTCGGGAGCGCGTGCTCGGGTTCCGTGATGATGCGGAGAAAGTCTCCGTCCGTGAGGGCGTCGAGGGCCACGCGGATCGGGAAACGGCCCTGCAGCTCCGGAATGAGGTCCGAGGGCTTGGCCATGTGAAACGCGCCCGCGGCGATGAAGAGGACGTGGTCCGTCTTCATCATCCCGTGCTTCGTCTTCACGGTCGTCCCTTCCACGAGCGGCAGGAGGTCGCGCTGCACGCCCTCACGCGAGACGTCGGGCCCCCCCCGCGCCCCTTCCTTGCCGGCGATCTTGTCGATCTCGTCGAGGAAGACGATGCCCGTCTCCTCCGCGCGCCGGACGGCTTCTTCGGGCACGGTGGCCTCGTCGGAGAGCGCGTCGGCTTCGCGCGTCACGAGGAGGGGACGCGCGTCGGACACAGGGAGCTTCACTTTCCTCTTTTTCGGCGCGCCGAAAAGATTCGGGAGCAGCCCTGGCAGGTCGAAGCCCATCTCCTCGACACCCTGGGGTGTCATGACGGAGATCTGGGGCGTCCTCTCGTCCGCCACTTCGAGCTCGACCTCGCGCGCCTCGTGCTTCCCCTCGCGGAGGTCGCGGCGGATCCGATCGCGCCCCTCGGCGAGGACGGCTTTTCCGGAGGCGTCCGTCGCGAGGGCGGCCACGACCAGGTCCAAGAGGCGCTCCTCGGCCGCGGCCGCGGCGCGGTCCGCCACGCGCGCGCGGCGCTCGTCCTTCACGAGGCGGATGGCCGCCTCGACGAGGTCGCGCGCGATTGAGTCGACGTCACGCCCGACATAGCCCACTTCCGTGAACTTGGACGCCTCGACTTTCACGAACGGCGCATCCACGAGCCGCGCGAGCCGCCGCGCGATTTCCGTCTTGCCGACGCCCGTGGGGCCGATCATGAGGATGTTCTTCGGCATCGTGTCGCGTTGAAGCTCGGGGGCGAGGCGCTGGCGCCGCCACCTGTCGCGTAGCGCGATCGCCACCGCGCGCTTGGCCTTCGTCTGGCCGACCACGTGACGGTCGAGCTCGGCCACGATCTTCCGCGGCGAGAGGTCCTTGAGAAGATGGGGCGTCACGGCAGCGTTTCGACCCGGATCGAGTCGTTCGTGTAGATGTCGATGGACGCCGCGATCGAGAGCGATTCCTTCACGATCGCCGCGGCGTCGAGGGTCGAGTGCCGGAGAAGCGCATGGGCGGCGGCCGACGCGTATGGGCCGCCGGACCCGACGGCGAGGACGCCTTCGTCCGGTGCGATGACATCCCCCGTGCCGGACAGGAGCAGGGAGGTCTTCTCGTCGGCCACGACGAGGAGGGCCTCGAGCTGGCGCAGCGTCTTCTCCGTGCGCCAGTCGGTCGCGAGCTCGACGGCCGCTCGCTCGAGCTGGCCGTGAAACTCCTCGAGCTTGCGCTCGAACCGCGTGAACAGCGTCACGGCGTCCGCTGTCGAGCCCGCGAAACCCGCGAGGACCTTCCCGCCGAGGAGGCGGCGCACCTTCGAGGCCCCGCTTTTCATGATGGTCGTCCCCATCGTCACCTGGCCGTCGCCGCCGAGCGCGACGAGGCCATCCTTCCTCACGCAGAGGATCGTGGTGTGCCTGAAACGCCGTCCACCCATCAGGAGAGAGTCTAGCCCGTCAGTCGGGGTCTTCGCGCTTCTCGGCCCTGGGATGGCTCTTGCGATAGACCTCGATGAGGCGCTCGGCGTCGAGGTGCGTGTAGCGCTGCGTCGTCGAGAGCGAGGCGTGGCCGAGAAGCTCCTGGATGCACCGCAGGTCGGCCCCGGCGGCGAGGAGGTGCGTTGCGAACGAGTGCCGGAGCGCGTGCGGCGACGCGTGGCGAGGCACCGCCGCCTCCGCGACGGCCCGGTCGAGCACGCGCCGCACGCTGCGGTCCGTCAGCCGGCCGGCCCGCGCGTTCAGGAAAACGATCTCCGCATCCCGCGCCGCGGGCGCGAGCGACGCCCTCGCCTTGAGCCAGGCGCGGAGCGCCGCCGCGGCCGGGTGGCCGAATGGCACGACGCGCTCTTTGCGCCCTTTTCCGACCGTGCGCACCTGCCGCACGGAGAGATCGACGTCCTCGAGGCGGAGCCCCACGAGCTCCGACACCCGAAGCCCCGTCGCGTAGAGGAGCTCGAGGAGGGCGCGATCCCGGAGGCCGAGCGCGCCTTCCCGGCCCTTCGTCTCGACGACGGCCGTGGCCTCGCTCACGGAAAGCGTCCGCGGCAGGGTCTTGTCGTGCCGCGGCGTTCCGACCGCCTTCGCGGGGTTCACGTCCACGCGACCCTCGCGCTTGAGAAAGGCGAAAAACGTGCGGAGGGCCGACAGGTGCCGGCCCATCGACGTCTTCGAGATTCCCTCTGACCGCAGGTACGCGAGATACGACCGGACCGCGAGCATGTCGACGTCCCCAGCGCTGAGCGCGGCGGGGGGCCGGTTCCAGAAGACAGCCGAGAGAAAGGCCGAGAAGCGGGCGAGATCCGCGCCGTACGCGGCGCGCGTATGGGGCGAGACGCGGCGTTCGTCGGCCAGGTGGCGGTCGAACGCCGCGACGTCCGCGGCGAAGGAGGCGGTTTTTACGATGGCTTCGTCGCGAGGCTCCGGACCTCGGCGGCTAGCGCCTTGATCTCGGGCTCGGTGAGCTTCTTGCCAAAGGGCGGCATCTCGTCGTGACCCTTCGTGATCGACTTCACGATCCGCGCGTCGTCGATCTTGTCCTGCCACTTCGCGTTCGTGAAGTTCCGCGCCTTCTTCTTCTTGCCTTGTTCCGTCTGCCCCTTGCCGTCGTCGCCGTGACACACCGAGCAGTGCGTCTGCCAGTTCTCGGAACGGGAGTCCGCCGCCTGAAGAGCGGGGGCAGAGGCGAAAAGGAGCGCGGCGAGAAAGAGCGCGGCGCAAAGGGCAACGAGGGTGTTCTTCTTCACGCGGGTCCTCCCTGATGCCGCACGATTCTAAGGGCTTCGCCCGTTGGTCACCCCTTCACGACGGCAGGAGGGCCGGCGCCGGCAGCGCTTCCTCGCGCCACCGCGCGACGGTGGCCAGCGCGCGGCGGCCGATCTCGGCGCGGCGTTTCGCGCGGTCCCGGATCGGCGGGACGCCCGGCACGTCCTCGTCCTCGATGAGGCCGAAGGTCACGTTCATGGGCGTGTACTGCTGCTCGCGCGGGAAAGAGACGTGCTTCGCGAGCGAGCCGAGTGCCGTCGTGAAGGGGAGGGCCTTCGGCTCACGGCCCTCCAGGAGCTGTGCGAGCGAGCTTCCCACCATGAGCCCGGTGGCCGCCGACTCGAGGTAGCCCTCGACGCCCGTGAGCTGGCCCGCGAAGAAAATGCGGGGGTTCTTCTTCCAGCGAAACAGCGCGTCGAGATGCGCAGGTCCGTTGATGTATGTGTTGCGATGGAGCATCCCGAAGCGCACGAACTCGGCTTTCTCGAGGCCCGGCAGCATCCGGAAGACGCGTTTCTGCTCGCCGACCTTGAGCTTCGTCTGGAAGCCCACGAGGTTGAAGTGCTCGCGCGCGAGATCGTCCTGGCGGAGCTGTACGACCGCGTAGGGCTCCTTCCCGGTGCGCGGGTCCGGGAGTCCGAACGGCTTCATCGGGCCGTGGCGCAGCGTCTCGATCCCGCGCTCGGCCATCGCCTCTACGGGCAGGCACCCCTCGAAATAGGCGGCCTTCTCGAAGTCGTGGAAGGCCACCTTCTCGCCGGCGAGCAGTTCCCTCACGAAGGCCTCGTACTCGAGCCTCGAGAGTGGGACGTTGAGGTAGTCGTCGCCTCCGCCCTTGCCCCACCGGGAGAGCGCATAGAGCTTCTCGCGATCGAGCGACGCGAATTCCACGATGGGCGCCATCGCATCGTAGAAATAGAGGTGCTTCTCTCCGAGCGCCGCCAGGAGTGCCTTCTCGAGCGCGGGCGAGGTGAGGGGACCCGTCGCGATCACGACCCAGTCCTCCCCCGTCTCGGGCATGGACTCCGCCTCGACGCGCACGATTTCGAGAAGAGGCTCTTTGTCGAGGCGACGCGTGACGGCCTCGGCGAAGAGGGCGCGGTCGACCGCGAGCGCATCGCCCGCCGGGACGGCCGCTTTGCGGGCCTCCTCGAGGATGAGCGAGCCGATCGACTCCATTTCGCGCTTCAGGAGTCCCACCGCGTTCGCCGGGTTGTCCGAGCGGAAGGAGTTCGAGCACACCATCTCGGCGAGGCGGTCCGTGGCGTGCGCGTCCGTCGAGCGGACGGGGCGCATTTCGACGAGGCGCACGCGGTGGCCGCGGCGGAGAAGCTGGTGCGCGCACTCGACGCCGGCGAAGCCGCCGCCGATCACCGTGACGCGGGGAGCCGCCATCGGGCGATTGTAGAGCCCGGCTCCCCACGCCCTGCGTACACTTCCGCCCGTGACGTTCGAGGCACACCTCTACGACCGCGGTTACTTCGAAGGGCTCCACAAGAGCCACTGGTTCACGAACCCGCCGCGCAAGTATGAAGAACGCAATCGCGACACGCTGCGCGTCGTGGCTCCCCGTCCCCAGGACCGCGTGCTCGAGCTCGGCTCGGCCCGCGGCGACGTGACGTTCTTCCTCGCCGGGCACGCGAAAGAGGTCGTCGGCCTCGACGCCTCCGACGACGCGCTCCAACTGGCCGAGCGCGCCCGCGCCGCGCGGGGGATCCCGAACGTCTCCTTCGTGAAGGGGGACGTCGCGGACCTTTCGGCGTTCGGGGGCGCCTCCTTCGATGCGGTCGCCGCGATCGACCTCGTCGAGCACATCGACGACCCGACGCTCGCCGCGATGCTGCGGGAGACCCGCCGCGTCCTGAAGCCGGGCGGCCGCGTGGGTTTCTACACACCCGACCGCGCCCACTACGTCGAGCGCCTCAAGGCGCACGACTTCATCCTCAGGCAGTTCCCGCAGCACATCGCGGTGAGGCGCGCGGACGCGTACCGCCGCTTCCTCGCCGAGGCGGGCTTTCGCATCGACGTCGACGCGTGGTCCGTCTCGCCCTTCCCTGGCGTGCGCCTTCTCGAGCGCGCCCTTGCGCCCCTCCCGCTCGTCGGCCCGACGTTCCGGTACCGGATCCTGATGCGAGGGGTGAAGTCTTGAGCGGCGGCAAGTTCGCTCCAAACGCCGAGGTCTACCGGCCCGAGTACTACGAAAGGATGTACCGACCCCACTGGTTCCTGAGGAACCGGCGGAAGTACGAAGAGCGCGAGGCGGCGCTTCTCCGCCTCGTACGGCCGCGTCCCGCGACGCGCGTCCTCGAGGTCGGCTCGGCGCGCGGCGACACGGCGTTCTTCCTCGCCCCGCGCGTCCATTCCGTCGTCGGCATCGACGCGGCGTCCGTCGCCGTCGCCGCCGCGCGCGCGGAGCAGGCGGCGCGCGGCCTCGCGAACGTCCGGTTCGAGGAAGCCGACGCCCGCGACTTGTCGGCCGTCCCCGGCGGCCCCTTCGACGTCGTCCTCCTCGCGGACTTCGTCGAGCATGCCCTCGATGACGTGCTCGTCCCGTGCCTCGAAAGCGCGCGCCGCATCCTGACCCGGGGCGGCGTTCTCGCGCTCTACACGCCGAACCGGGCGCATTGGGCCGAGCGGATCAAGGCGGCGGTGCCGGGCCTCCAGCAGGAAGACCACATCGCCGTCCGGCCGGCGGAGCGCGTCGCCCTTCTCGTCGAGACGGCGGGGTTCCGGGTGGAGGACCTCTTCTTCTCCGCGAGCCCCTATCCCGTTCTCGGCGCCCTCGACCGCGCGCTCCCGATGGTCGGCCTCTGCCGGTTCCGGACGTGCCTGAGAGCAGTAACGTCGGCGCCATGAAGGTCTCGTTCGTCACTTGCGACGTCTTCACGGACAGGCCTTTCACGGGCAACCCGCTCCTCGTCGTGCCGGACGCGCGCGGGCTGACGGCGGAGAAGATGCAGGCCGTCGCGCGCGAAATCAACTACTCCGAGTCGACGTTCGTCCTGCCGCCGAAGAACGCCTCGCATGCGTACCTCCAGAGAACCTTCGTGCCGGTGAAGGAGATCCCGTACGCGGGCCACCCGACGGTCGGGACGGCCGTCGTGATGGCCGCGCTCGGAAAAGTGGCCTCGGTGGCCCTGGGCCCGCCCGACGGCATCGTGCCGATCACGATCGAGGTCGGCTTCGGCCCGCTCGGCCTCGAGCTCCTCAAGGCGGACGGGCGCGTCTCGCGGGTGAGAATGGAGCAGGGAAAACCCGAGTGGAAAGAGCCGGTGGTCGGCGACGACGTGAAAGGGCAGATCGCCGCCGCGCTCGGCGTGCCGTTCGACGCGCTCCATCCCGAGCTTCCGCCGCAGGCCGTCGGGACCGGGAATACCTTCCTGATTGTTCCGCTCGCCTCTGTCAGCGCCGTCTCGTCGGCGGTCGCCGACGCGCGTCTCCTCGGCGGAGTCGAGAAGGATCTTGGCATCCTCGGGATCTTCTTCTTCGCGTTCGATCCCGCGCCTCACGGCTCCCGCATCCGCGCCCGGATGTTCGCGCCGGGCGCGGGCGTGCCCGAGGACCCCGCGACGGGCTCGGCGGCGGGGCCCCTCGGCGTCTACCTCGCGCTCCATGGCGGGGTGCCGGGCGGTGTCGCGGAAGGGCGCGGGCGCTTCGTGATCGACCAGGGCATCGAGATGGGCCGCCCGTCAGAGCTCGACGTGACGGTCCTCGTCGAGAACGGCCGGCCCTCCGACGTCCGCGTCGAAGGCGGCGCCGTCCTCATGATGCAGGGCGAGATCGACGTCTAGGGGTTTTCGCGGTCTTCGGCGCCGCCGAGGCCTTCGGTTTCGACGCGCGCTTCTTCACGCCCTTCACGGGGGCCGGCGTGCGCGCCTCGGCGATCGCGGCTTCGAGCGCGTCCTCGGGGATGCGCGTCGTGGGCGTGAAGAGGTCGAGGTCGCTTGCCGGCACGTCGAGGCCGCAGCCTTCCGTCTCGCAGACGTAGAACGGGCCCGCCTTGCGGTCCCGCACGAGAAGGTACGGCGCCTTGCAGTTCGAGCACGTCTTCGGCACGGGGCGCACGCGGAAGTTCTTGTCGCACGTCGGATAGTTCGAGCAGCCGTAGAACGGGCCGAAGCGCCCCCGCCGCACGAGGATGTCGCCCGCCTTGCATTTGGGGCACTTCACGCCGGTGAGCGTCACGGGCTTCGGAGGCTTGAAACGGCAGGCGGGGTAGTTCGAGCACGAGATGTAGTCGCCGAACCGCCCGTGGCGCGTCACGAGGGCGTGGCCGCAGTTCGGGCATGCCTCGCCGGTCGGGACGTCCGGCTTCGCTTCCGCCTTGCCGCCCGCGACCTTCACGGGAATCGTGTTGCGGCATACGGGATACGCCGTGCAGCCGAGAAACGCCGAGCCGCTCTTCCCGGTGCGGAGCTTCATCGGGCTGCCGCACTCTTCGCAGGTCTGGCCATCGACGTCGGTCGCGTCGATCGGATCTTCCTCGACCTCGGGGATGTCCTGCGTGAAGTCGCATTCGGGATAGCCGCTGCATGCGATGAAAAGGCCCGCCTTGCCCATGCGGAGCTTCAGCGGATGGCCGCTCTTCGGGCACGAGTCGCCGGGGTCGTTCGTCAGCTTGAAATCGACGAAGTGCTTGCGGACCTCTGCGAGCGCGAGCCCCGCCTTGATCGAGACCATCTTCTTGCGGGCCTTGTCGCGGTCCCTCACGAACTTGCCGTCGAACTCGGCGAGGGCCTTGCGCCAGTCGAGCTTTCCCTCCTCGACCTCGTCCAGCTCCTCTTCCATCTTCGCGGTGTACTCGGTCTGGAAGAAGTCGTCGAAGCCCTCGCGAATGAGATCCACGACGAGGCGCCCGAGCGGCGTGGGCGTGAAGCGGCGGTCCTTCTTCCTCACGTACTCGCGGTCCTCGATCTTGCGCATGATCTCGGCGTAGGTCGACGGCCGGCCGATGCCGTTCTCCTCGAGGAACTTCACGAGGGAGCCCTCGTTGAAGCGCGGCGGGGGCTGCGTCTCGTGCCCCTCGGCCGCGACCGATACGAGCTCCAACGGGTCGCCTGGAGCGAGGGCCGGGAGGCGCACCTTGTCGCTCCCGTTTCCATCGCCGGCGTCGCCGTCGGTCTCGGTTTTTTCCCTCTCCTCCGCCTCGGGCTCGGCCTCTTTCTCGTAGACCCTGAGCCAGCCCGGATCCTTGAGGACCGTGCCGGCGGCGCGCAGGCCCGCCGTCTCGCCCTCCTTCACGGCCTCGATGTCGACGGACGTGACCTCCGAAACGGACGGGCTCATCTGGGAGGCCACGAACCGATTCCAGATGAGTCGGTACAGCTTCAGCTCGTCCGGGGCCAGGTACCGGGCGACGGCTTCGGGCGGGAGGTCGAGCGACGTGGGGCGGATGGCCTCGTGGGCGTCCTGCGCGTCCTTCTTTTGCCGGAAGCGCCGCGCCTCCTCGGGGAGCGCGGACGGCCCGTACGTCCGTCCGATGAAGTCGCGTACCGCGACGAGCGCCTCCTCGGCCGAGCGCGTCGAGTCCGTGCGCATGTATGTGATGAGGCCGATCGTGCCGCTCTCGCCGATCGTCTTGCCCTCGTAGAGCCTTTGCGCGATCTGCATCGCGCGGCGGACGCTGAAGCCGATGCGCGCCGCGCCCTGCTGGAGCTTGGACGTGGTGAAAGGCGGCGGCGAGCTTCCCTTCCGCTCCTTCGCGTCGACCTTCACGACCGAGATCGCGGCTCCCTCGACGTGCGCGCGCGCGGCCTCCGCCTGCTCTCGGGACGCGAGACGCGGGTCCGTCCCGTCGAACTTGAGCCTCTCGCCTTTCCAGAGGACGACCCGCGCCGGGAAGGCGGTCTCCCCCTTCCTGAGGGTCACGGGAACCGAGAAGTAGGGGACGGGGACGAAGCGCTCCCGCTCGCTCTCGCGCTCCACGATGATGCGGAGGGTGACGGTCTGGACGCGTCCCGCCGAGAGTCCTCTCCAGAGCTTCAACCAGAGGAGGTCCGAGACCTCGTAGCCGACGAGGCGGTCGATGATGCGGCGGGCCTGCTGCGCGTTGACGCGGTCCTGATCGATGACGCCCGGGTGGGAGACGGCGTGCGTGACGGCCGCCTTCGTGATCTCGTGGAACTCGGCCCGGTGGAAGATCGTCTTCGGCAGGTTTGGCTTCAGGATCTCCTGCAGGTGCCAGCAGATGGCCTCGCCCTCGCGGTCCGGGTCGGCGGCGAGATAGATCGTTTCGGCGCTCTTCGCGGCTTTCTTCAGGTCTTGGACCGTGCGCTCCTTGCCCGGCAGGATTTCGTATGAAGGCGCGTAGCCGTGCTCCCGATCGACCGCGATGCCCTTCTTCTGGAGGTCGCGGACGTGGCCGTAACACGCCATGACGGTGAAGTCCTTTCCGAGGAACTTTCCGAGCGTGGCGGCCTTCGCGGGCGACTCGACGATGACAAGTGATTTCGCCATAAGCGGACGGTCACGATGCCACGTTTGTCAACTCTTTGCCCGCGACCGGGCGAAAAGGGCGCCTGGGAGGACCGTCACGAGGCCCTCCAGTTCGAGGTGGACGAGGGCCGCCGAGAAGCGCGCCGCGTCGAGTCCCGTGACCGCGAGGAGCGTGTCCGCGTCCCTCGGCTCGTCGGCGTCGAGACCCACCAAAAGAGCCGCGGCGTCGGGCGAAAGATGATCGGGAATCGCGATCGCCTCGCGCTCCGGGACCGATCGCCGGAGCCGCCGACGCTCCTCCTCGGGCAGCTCCTGGAGAAGGTCGTCGGCGTTCCTCACGAGGATCGCGCCGTCCTTGAGGAGGGCATTCGACCCGAACGCGCCCGGCGAGAGAATCGAGCCCGGGACCGCGGCCACGTCGCGGCCGTAGCCCGTCGCACAGCGGGCGGTGATCAAGGAACCGCTCTTCTCGGCCGCCTCGACCACGCAGACGATGCGCACGAGACCGGCGATGATGCGGTTGCGCACCGGGAAGTTCCACGGCTCGGGCTCGGTCCCCATCGGAAATTCCGAAAGCGCGACCCCCGACGCGAGAAGCGCCCCGAGGAGGCCTTTCTGCTCGGGCGGGTAGCAGACGTCGATGCCGCAGCCGAAAACGGCGACCGTCTGTCCGCCCGCGTCGAGCGCCGCGCGATGGGCCGCCGCATCGATGCCGCGGGCAAATCCCGAGATGACGTTCACGCCGGCCTCCGCCAGGCCCGCCGCGAGGGCCCGCGCGGCGTCGAGGCCCGCGCGGGACGCGCGGCGCGCTCCCACGACGGCGATCGCCGGGGCGTCGGGGAAGGCGAGGCCGCGCGCGAATAGGACGGGCGGCGGATCATGGATTTCGCGCAGGAGGGCGGGGTAGCCGGGGTCGGTCAGAAAGAGGACGCGCGCGCCCGAGTCCGCGAACCTCCGGGCGTCCTCCCGGATTTCATGTCCCTCGTCCCCCTCGAGCAGCGGCGCAACGACCCCGCGGTCCTCACCCGAGATCCGGGCGGCCTCTTCCGGGGACAGCGCACAAACGGCGGCGGGCGACCCGGCCGAAAGAAGGAGTGTCCGGACGGCACGGGCGGCCCTGCCGCGCCCCTTTCGGGCCCAGATGAGTCCTGTCCGGGCATCGTTCGCCGCGCTACTCATACGGCACCCCTCTTGCTGGGAGAAGACGTCTCAAAACCGGTGTCTATAATGCCCGACCTCTTCGTGACGCGCCGCTTTCGTTCCACCGCCGCGCTGCTCGTGGCCGTCGCCGCCGCGGGAACGGGCGCGTGCGCGTCGCCCCGGTCCAGAGACGCCGCGGCCTGGAAGGCCCAGAACTCCTACGGGAGCGAGATGGCCCGCAAGGGCTTCTGGCGCGAAGCCCTGTTCCGCTATGAGAAGGCTGCCGCCCTGCACCCCGACAACCCCGAGGTCCAGAACAACCTCGGGGTCGCCTATGAGAGCATCGGGGAAACTTCGCGCGCGCTCGCGGCCTACAAGAAGGCCCTCGAGCTCGCGCCACAGGACCCGAAGATCAAGCGCAACTACGCGCGCTTCGCCGAGTACTACACGTCCGTGCAGCGGGCTTCCTCGCTGCCGGCGCCCTCTGCGTCCGCGCCTGCCGCGACGTCCTCCGTTCCCGCGAGGACCCCGGCCGCGCCGGCGGTATCGACGCCGGCCCCCGGCCCGAAGCCCACACCGGCTGGGGTGCGGCCATGAGCCACCGCGCCCTCGCGGCCGCGCTCGCCGCGGCCCTCCTCGCGGGCGCCTGCTCCTCGTCGAAAGAGGTCAAGCTCCGGCTTCCTCTCCGCCCGAAGCTCGCCGTCACGGGGCGCGAGCGCATCTCCCTCGCGCCTTTTCTCGTCGCGTCGAAGCTCTCCGACAAGAAGGATGCTCCACGGTACAAGGACCTCGACCTCGACGCGGAGTTCCGCCGCTACCTCGGCAAGCAGCTCGGCAAACGCTCGAAGATGACGATCGTGGCGATGCCTCAGGACGTCCGGCTTCCGTCGCAGAACCTGAAGGACCTCGGCGAAGCCGCGGAGTTCTGGCGCGGCGTCGGGACGCGAACGGGCGCCGACATTCTCCTGACCGGCGTCGTCGACTTCCGCGTGGAGAACAAGTCGGGCTACCGCGCCGAGGAATACCGCAGCCCCATCGACAACCGGGTGTACTACCGGCAGGCGCTCGTCGAGTCGACGGGATTCACGTTCGACGTGACGGTCATCGCGATCGACGGGCATACGGGAGTGAAACTCTTCCAGGAAAACTTCCGTGACACGAAGGAGAAGAACCGCCGGGCCACGGACGAGCTCGTGGGCCTCTTCGAGAACCTCTTCTCCCTTGAGAATCAGCTCCTCGGGCTCTTCGTGGTGCGCGAGCGGGAGGCGAACCGGTATGTCTTCGACTAGGAAGTCTCTCGCCGCGTGCGCCGGCCTCGCGCTCGCGATCCTCCTCGCGCCCGAGGCACGGCCCGCCGGGCAGAACAAGATCGTCTACGACAAGTTCGACTGGCAGATCTACCGGTCGACGCACTTCGACATGTACCACTATTCGCGCGAGCGCCAGACGCTCCAGAAGGTCGTGTCGATGGCCGAGTCGGCCTACGACGAGCTGTCGCGCCGGTTGAACTACCAGATCCCGAAGCGGATCCCGATCATTTACTACGCGACGCACGCCGAGTTCGAGCAGAACAACATCGAGCTCAACTTCATCCCCGAGGGCGTCGGTGCCTTCGCCGAACCCGCCCGCAACCGGATGGTTCTCCCGATCGACATGCCGGACGAGAAGCTCCAGGCGCTCATCCAGCATGAGCTCACGCATGTCTTTCAGTACGAGATCCTGTTCGGCGGCCGGCTCGGCCGCGCGCTCACGGCGAACGTCCCGACCTGGGTCGTCGAGGGGATGGCGTCCTACTTCGGAAACGACGAGGACGACAAGGACCGCATGTATCTGAGGGACGCGGTCAACCAGGACCTCATCCCGCCCATCACGAAAGTCAACATCGAGGGCTATCCCGCCTACCGTTACGGCCACGCCGTGTACGACTTCATGGAGGCCGAATGGGGCAAGGACGCCGTCCGGGATTTCGTCTTCGAGTACCGCTCCTTCCTCGGCCGCGACGTCTCCGTGGCGCTCAAGCGCGCGTTCGAGATCCAGCCGGACGACTTCGACCTCAAGTTCCGCCGGTACCTCCGGCGGAAGTACCTTCCGCTCCTCGCGGTCAAGGGCGAAGCCAGCGAATACGGGGAACGCTTCCGCGTGGGCCCGTACGGCCACGAGTCCTTCGAGGTCGGCGCGGCGCCCTCTCCGTCCGGCGATTTCGTCGCGACGCTCACGACGGTCAAGGGCGACGTCGACATCGCCCTCCTCTCCGTTCGGGACCGCAAGCTCTACAAGAACCTCTCGGCCGGCCACACGACGAAGTACGAGTACATCGTCGGCCAGTACCTGACGACCGGCCCCGAAAGCGGACGCGATCTCTCCTTCGCGCCGGACGGCGACCGCATCGCCGCCTTCGGCCGGCAGGAGCGCGGCCGCAAGCTGCTCATCTTCTCGGCACGCGGCGGCGGGCTCCTCGAGCGCATCTCCGTCGCCCCGGACGTGCCGCTCGCGCCCTCGTGGTCACCGGACGGAAACTCCATCGTGTTCTCCGGCATCGAGGGGAACAGCCGCGACATCTTCCTGCTCGACATGAAGACGCGCGCGGTGCGGAACCTCACGAACGACGCCGAATACGACGAGGCGCCTGTCTTTTCGCCCGACGGCAAGTGGATCTATCACTCGAAGATCGTCGGCGGCTTCTCGAAGATCGTGAGGTTCCCGCTCGAGGACCCCTCGAAAAACGAGCAGGTCACGTGGGGCGACAGCAACGACGAGGACCCTTCGTTCTCGCCGGACGGCAAGCGGATCTACTACGCCTCCTCTCGGGGCGGGATCTTCAACATCTACGGCCAGGATCTGGCCACGGGCGAGATCTCGCAGTACACGGACGTGATCGGCGCCGCGCTCGGGCCGGCCGCCTTCACCGGTCCCGACGGCCAGGAGAAAATCGTCTTCTCCGGCTTCCAGGGCCTCCGCTTCCAGCTCTATGTCGCCGACGCGAAGAAACCGTTTCGCAAGCTCGATGAGCGCGCGCTACCGCCCGCTCCGGTCAAGACGGGCGGAACGGCGGGTTTCGTACCCGCCATCGAAGTCGCGGTCGACCCCGAGAAGCTCTCGCGCCCGAAGTTCAAGCTGTTCCTCGACAACGCGCAGGTGCTCGCCGGCATCAACTCGGACCAGACCTTCGTCTCGCAGGTCGTCCTGTCGTTTTCGGACTACCTCGGCGACCACCGCTCGTTCTTCCAGTTTGACTCCGTGTCGACGTTTTCGAACTTCCGCATCGGTTATTTCAACATCGCGAAGCGGTTTCAGTGGGGCCTCCAGATCTACGACGATCGCCAGTACTTCTACGGATACAACTACGAGACGGGCGACTACACGCGTGATCAGCGGATCTCGCGCGACACCGGGATCTCGCTCGCCGGCTATTACCCGATCTCCCACTACACGCGCCTCGAGGGAAACATCGGCTTTTTGAGCCGCTCGCTCGACGTGCCCTATGCGATTTCGAACATCGACGGGAGCCAGACGGTGTTCTACGATCCCCGCTCGGACAACGTGCCGACGGCGGGGGTCGGGTTCTCGTACGACACGACGCGCTATGCGAGCTTCGGCCCGCGGGGCGGCAAGCGGGTGGATCTGAACCTCCAGTACACGCCGTCCTTCCAGACGGGTGAGACCACGCTCTCGGTCGACGCCTTCGTCGACGCCCGAATCTATCTTCCGCTGTCGCGGCGCGTGCTCATCGCGATGCGTGGCTTCGGAGGCTACTCGCGGGGCGCGGCGCCGACGGTGTTCTCTTTCGGCGGCCTCGACACGCTTCGCGGCTACGACTATGCCAGCGTCATCGGAAACAACGTGTTCTACGTGAATACGGAGATCCGGTTCCCCCTCGTCGACCTTCTCGCGACCCCGGTTCTCCAGTTCGGCGGCATTCGGGGCCGGGTTTTCGTCGATGTGGGCGGCGCCTGGCTCAAGGACCAGACGTTCCAGTTCTGGGAAGACGGCCGCCTGAAGAACGGGCTTGCTTCTTTCGGCGGAGGCTTCAGCGTCTACTTCCTCGGCCTCCCGTGGAACGTGGACTGGGCGAAGCGGTGGGATTTCCGCTCGTCGCTGTCCGACTGGCAGACCACGTTCTACGTCGGGGCGACCTTCTAAAAGAGGAACCCGGGCTCGCGCGGGATTTGCGTCGTCTGTGAGGAAAGTCACTGGATGATCGGCCGGCGGCGCGCGGGCTCATAATCCGTCCCCCATGCGCGTCCGCGTCCTCGGAGCCCATGGCGGCTCCTCGCCGTCTCATCGTCAGACGTCCTTCCTCGTGAACGGGACGGTCTGTGTCGACGCCGGCGCCCTCACCGACGCGCTGACGCTGGACGAACAGGCCCGCGTCCGCGCCGTCCTCGTCACGCACGCGCACATGGATCATGTCGCGTCGCTCCCTTTCCTGGTCGAGAACGTCTTCGGCCGGAACGCGTCGCCCCTGGAGATCGTGGCTCCGGAGGACGTCCTCGCCGCCCTCCGGAAACACCTTTTCAACGACGCGTTGTGGCCCGACTTCTCGCGCTTGTCGAACGATCTCGTGCCCGCGGTGACGTTTCGCGCCATCCCCGTCGGCGAGCCGTTCACGGTCGGCGGCCTCGTCGCGACCGCCATTCCGGTGTCGCATGTCGTTCCGACCGTCGGCTACATCCTCGAGGAGGGCGGCACGTGCATCGTGTTCTCGGGCGACACGGGCCCGACGGAAGCGCTCTGGCGGGCGGCGCGCGCGCGCCGTGACGTGAAGGGCCTCTTCGTGGAGTGCTCGTTTCCGAACTCCCTGCAGCACCTCGCGGACGTTTCGAAGCACCTCACGCCCGCGACCCTCAGATCCGAGATCGTGAAGTTTCCGCCCGGGGTGCCGATTCACCTCTACCACATGAAACCGCCAACCCTGGAGCGTCTCAGGACCGACGTCGCGGAGCTGGGGGACACGCGCGTCTCGATCCTCGCGGACGGAGACGAACTGGGTTTCTAGCCCGTTCTCCCGTGGCCTCTGCCGACGCCCGAATCAGGAGCCGTGATGCAGGGCGCCGGCGAGGCCGCGCTGGCCGATCTCGGAGAACCAGGAGTCGACGAACGCCTTGCGCGCGTCGGGCTGCACGTCCATCGCCCGGTCGTACGCGGACCCCCTGAGATCGCGCTTGACCGCCGCGTAGACCTCGCTCGACGCGCCGCCGAGCTGCTCGGCGAACGTGATCGCCTCTTCCAAGAGCCGATCCGGCGAAACGATTCGGTCGATCGCGCCGAGCGTGTGCGCCTCCTCGAACGGCATCGTTTCTCCAAGAAGGGCCCATCGCGTGAGCGCCTGTTCGCCCACCGTGGTGCGCATCGCCTCGACGTAGTGCCGGGGGACGTGGATACCGAGCCGGACCTCGGGAAGGCCGATCGTGCCCGGCCCCGCGGCCGCGAAGCGGAAGTCTGCGGTGCCCGCGAGCAACGCCCCTCCGGCGACGGCGTGGCCCGTCAGCGCCGCGACGAGGGGCTTGCCAAGCAGGAAGAGGTCGAAGAAGAGCGCGTCGAACACGCGGACGAACCGGCCGAATTCCTCGGGGCCGGCGTGTGCCAGCTTCCGGAGGTCGAAGCCGCCGCAGAAAATCTTCGGGGAGCGGGACGTCAGGACGACGCCGCGGACGGCCGGGTCTTCCTGGGCGTCCAGCGCGGCCTGGTGCAGCGTCGCCACGAACTCGGTCGACAGGGCGTTCGCCTTGCCGCGAGAGAGCGCGAGGATCCGGATGCCGCCCCGGTCCTCCACGAGAAGGTCGTTCGGGGCGTCGACGGTGACGGCGCCGGTCGTGGTGATAGCGCTCACGCCGGCGATTTTCTCACGCGGAGGCCCGCCCGGAGAGAAACACCGCGAGCACCCGGGGGTCGCATGTCAGTTCGGGATGGAACGTCGCCGCGGTGACGTTGCCCTTGCGCACGAGCACGGGGTCGCCGTCCCGCCGCGCGAGCACCTCCATGGCCTCATCGACGGCGGAGATTCTCGGGGCGCGGATGAAGACGGCTTCGAGCGGCTCCTCGCCGAGAACGGCGCGCTCGAGGTCCGTCAGCCACACGACCGCCGAATCCAGCTGCCGGCCGTAAGCGTTTCTGACGACGGTCATCGGGAGGAGGCCGAAGCCCGGCGCCCGCTGCCCCTCCACGTCCCGGGCCAGGAGAATCGCTCCCGCGCAGGTACCAAGGACCGGATCGCCGCGGCCCGCGACGGCGCGGATCGCGTCCTCGATCCCGGTCCCTTCCATGAGAAGGCGCATCGCCGTCGACTCGCCACCGGGAATCACGAGACCCGTCGACGCGAGGATCTCGTCCGAGGAACGCACGTCGCGCGCGGCGATGCCCGCTCGAGCGAGCGCGTCCCGGTGCGCCTCGAAGTCGCCCTGAAGGGCGAGGACCCCGATCACCGCCTACCAGCCGCGGGTCTGGAGGAGCTCGGCCTCGCTGAGTTTCGCGGCCTCGATGCCCTTCATGCCCTCGCCGAGACCCTCCGAAGCCTTCGCGATCCGCGCCGGATCCTGGAAATGCGTCGTCGCTTCGACGATCGCGCGCGCGCGCTTGACCGGGTCCGACGACTTGAAGATGCCGGAGCCCACGAAAACCCCCTCAGCCCCGAGCATGCGGCAGAGGGCCGCGTCGGCGGGCGTCGCGACGCCTCCGGCGGCGAAGTTCGGGACCGGGAGGCGCCCGTTCTCGGCCACCCACACGACGAGCTCGAACGGGGCCTCGAGGTTTTTCGCGGCGGTCATCCACTCGTCTTTCGTCAGGAGCGTGAGCGCCTTCATCTGGCGCGTGACCGCGCGCAGGTGCTTGACGGCGTGGACGATGTCGCCCGTGCCCGCCTCGCCCTTCGTGCGGATCATCGCGGCCCCTTCGCCGATCCGCCGAAGAGCCTCGCCGAGGTTGCGGCAGCCGCACACGAAGGGCACCTTGAAGTCGTGCTTGTAGACGTGGTTCTCCCCGTCGGCCGGGGTCAGCACTTCCGACTCGTCGACGAAGTCCACTTCGAGCGCCTCGAGGACCCGCGCCTCGGCGAGGTGGCCGATGCGGCACTTGGCCATCACGGGGATCGACACGACCGCCTCGATCTCGCGGATCTTCGAGACCGGCGACATGCGCGCTACGCCGCCGTCCCGGCGGATGTCGGACGGCACGCGCTCGAGCGCCATGACGGCGACGGCGCCGGCGTCCTCGGCGATCTTCGCCTGGTCGGCGTCGACGACGTCCATGATGACGCCGCCCTTGAGCATTTCGGCGAGTCCGACCTTCACGCGGAATGCGTCGGTCGCGAAAGGTGAGGTGAACGGGAAGTCGCTGGTGGTCGTCATGTTGAGA
>DAIOUV010000001.1:118885-166935 GCA_036759345.1 Acidobacteriota bacterium
TCGGCTCAAATCTGGATCAGCGCGGCCTCGGCCGCATCCTTGTTCTCGCGCGCCGGAGTCTTCTGCCGCCGGGCGGCCTGCCGGGCCAGGTCGCGCGCCGCCGCGCCCGCGATCTCAAGGGCCTTCTCGAGGTCCGAAGCGGACCCGCGCGCGACGGAGATCCGGATCGCGGAAACGTCCGCTTGGTCGGGCTGGAAGTCGGCGCCCGCCGAGACGAGCACCCCGTTCTCGCGCGCCGCTGCCGCGAGGGCACGGCCCGAGACGCCGGGCGGAAGCTCCGCCCAGAGGACGTACCCACCGGACGGCCGTAGGGCACGCGTCCCGATCGGAAAGCGGTTCAGGATCGTGCGGTGCGCGAGGGCGAGGCGGTTCTTCAACCGGCTCCGCATGCGCACGAGATGCCGTTCGTAGTCGCCCCGGACGAGGAAGAGGTTCAGGGCCGCCTGTAGGACCGGGGGAGACGTCAGCTCGCCGACGCGCTTGAGCGCCGCGAGCCGGTGCACGAATTCCTTGGGGCCTGCGATCCAGCCGACGCGCACGCCCGGGAAGAGCGCCTTCGAGATCGTGCCGAGGTGGATCACGTGCCCGGGCGCGAACGCCGCGAACGGCGGTGGCAACTCACCCTCGACGAGGAGGTCCGCGTCGAACGCGTCCTCGACGAGAAGGACGCCCGCCGCCGCCGCGAGCTGCGCGATTTCCGCCCGGCGCGAGGGGGAGAAGAGGAGACCCGTCGGGTTCTGGAAGTCGGGAATCGTGTAGACGAACTTTGGCTTCTCGAGAAGCGCGCGCTCGAACGCTGCGGGCACCAGGCCGTCGCCGTCGAGCGGCACGCCGAGCAGTCGCGCCCGATGCGCGCGAAGGAGAGAGAGCGCCCCCGCGTATGACGGCGTCTCGACGACGACGGCATCTCCCGGATCCACGAGGGCACGGGTGATGAGGTCGAGGCCCTGCTGCGCCCCGTTCACGATGAGGAGCGCGTCCGGGTCGGCCGGGATTCCGCGTTTCACGAGGCGCTGCGCGAGGGTCTCCCGAAGGGGCCGGTAGCCGAAGGGGGACCCGTACGCAAGGAGCGATCCGTCGCGCGCCACGTCCGCGAGAAGCGCCGCGAAGGCGGCAGCCGGAAAGTCCCGCTCGTCCGGCGCGAGGCGCGAGAGGTCATACGGCACCGCGACGGGCTCGACGGCCGGGGGCTCGGCGAGGATGCGCGTCAGAAGCGACGACGCGATGCGGTCCCACGCGGGCGCGGGGCCGAGGACGGGCCCGGCGCTCGAACGGCGTGCCACGCGCGTGCCGCCGCCCTTGTTCGTCTCGACCCAACCCTCGCGCTTCAGGAGCTGGAGGGCCTGATGAACGGTGGCCCGGTTCACCTCCAGCGCCCGGGCGAGGTCGCGGGATGCGGGAAGGCGTTCGCCTTCGAGGTGCCGCCCCCGGCGGATGTCGCGGATGATCGCGTCCGCGATCGTGCGGTATAGAGGCACGCGGACTGGCGCGGCGGGCTCGGGGGCGTTCGTCGCCATCCCGCTTATCTTGGATCTTGGCCTAGACCAACGTCAACGTGGGCGACAATGATGGCCAACCAAGGGCGCGCCGGCCCCGACCGGGCTTGCGACGCCTCCCCCCGTTATTCGCCGTGGGACAGGAGCGTCGCGTAGGCGCGCTCCATTTCCTCGGCGTAGAAAAGATCCCACTCGCGCGACCCCTCGACGACGCGGCGCGCCTTCGCGAGGAGCTTCTTCTCCGTCTCTTTCGCGAGGCGCTCGTTTTCCTTGTCCCACGCGAGCAGCGCCTGAAGCACGTGATTGCGGACGAACTCGCGCTCGCCGGCGAGCGCGACGCCCGGCGTCCTCTGGAGTCGCTCGACCATGCGGTGGGAGATGTCCACCGCGCGTTCTCGGGAGATCAATGGATCCTCCGCGGGCCGTCGGACGGCGCGCTCCTGAGCGCGGCGACACCCCGCGCCGTGAGGGGATGATCGAACAGCCGGTCCAGCACGGCGAACGGGAGAGTCGCGACATCCGCTCCCAGCGCCGCCGCATCGAGAACGTGGATGGGGTTTTGGATTCCCTGCACGCAGATCTGGGTCTCGAGGCCGTAGTTGTCGAAGACGCGCACGATGGACTCGACGACGTCCATTCCGATCTGGCCGGCGTCGTCGAGCTCGCCGACGGACGGCGAAACGTAGGCGCTGCCCGAACGCGCGGCGAGAAGTGCCTGCGTCGCCGTGAAGACGAGCCCGACGTCCGTGGCGATCTGCTCGTCGGCGAGGAGGCGGACGACGCGGAGCCCCTCTCGCGTCATCGGGACGCGCAGGACGACGTTCTTGCCGTGCTTGTGAAGCTCGCGGGCCTCCTTGTACATGGCCTTCGGATCGCCGGCCGCGACGGTCGCGACGACCGGGCCATCTCCCACCTGCGCGAGGTCGGCCAGGACGCGGCGGGCGTCGCGGCCCTTCATTTCCGCGGACTCGGGGCGCAGCAGGATCCCGTCCAGGAGGCCCCAGTCGCGCACCCGGCGGGCCTCTTCGGGGTCGGCGGTGTCGAGGAAGAAGCGCATCGGACCGCGGAGTCTACTCGCCTACTCGCCTACTCGCCTACTCGCCTACTCGCCCGGACCGGGCGCGTCGCCCTCGGGCTCGTCATCGCGCTCCCCGAGGTTCGCGAGCTTGGCGAGTTTAGCCACCGCGACCACGCGATCCCCCGCCGACAGGTCGATGAGCTTGACGCCCATCGCCGCGCGGCCCGTCTCTCTCACGTCCGCGACCGCGAGGCGAATGAGGATGCCCTGTTCGGTGATCACGAGAAGATGCTCGGTCTCCGTCACCGACGAGATGCCGACGACGGGGCCGTTCTTCTCGCTGACGCGCACGTTGATGACGCCCGATCCGCCCCGCGTCTGGTGGCGGTACTCGGCGACGTCCGTTCTCTTGCCATATCCCTTCTCGGTGACCGCCAGGAGCGTTCCCGTCTCCTCGACGAGGTCCATCGCGACGACGACGTCGTCGCCCTTGAGCTCGATACCCTTGACTCCCGTCGTGTCGCGGCCCATCGCCCGTGTGTCCGTCTCGGAGAACTTGATCCCCATGCCGAGCTGCGTGCCGAGGAAGACCTGCCGCGTCCCGTCGGTGATCTGCGCCGAAAGCAGCTCGTCCCCGTCCTCGAGCTTGATCGCGATGATGCCCTTCTCGCGCGGGTTTCCGTACGCCGAGAGCACCGTCTTCTTGATGAGGCCGCGCTTCGTCGCGAACAGCAGGTATCGGTCGTCGGGGAACGTGCGCGTCGTTGCCATCGCGGCCATGCGCTCCCCGTCCTCGAGGGCGAGAAGGTTCACGAGCGCCTTGCCGCGCGTCGCGGGCCCGCCGGAAGGCACGTCGTAGAGCTTCACCCAATGGACGCGGCCCTTGTTTGTGAAGGCGAGGAGGAAATCGTGCGTCGACCCGACGAAGAGGTGCTCGACGACGTCTTCCTCTTTCGTCTGGGCCCCCATGCGCCCCTTGCCCCCGCGTTTCTGCGCGCGGTAGACGGAGAGCGGCGTCGTCTTCGCGTAGCCCCCCCTGCTGATCGTGAGCACGACCTCCTCCTCGGCGATGAGGTCCTCGGCCGCGAGGTCGTTCGCGGCAGCCACGATTTCCGTCCGACGCGGACGCCCGAATGTCTCCTTGATCGAGGTGAGCTCGCTGCGGATGATGGCCGCGACGCGCTCACTCTTCGCGAGGATGTCCTTCAGGTCGGCGATCGTCGCGAGGACCTCCCTGTACTCCGCCACGATCTTGTCGCGCTCGAGGCCCGTGAGGCGCTGAAGGCGCATGTCGAGAATCGCCTGTGCCTGCGCGGCGTCGAGGCGCAGCAGGCCGTCGTCGGTCCGTGCGGAGGCGGACACGTCGAGGGTGGCGACGCCGAGAAACTTCTCGAGCGCGGCCTTTTCGACCGTGACCTCCTTCGTGAGGCGGGTGCGCGCCTCGTCGGGGTTCTTGCTGCCGCGAATGATCGCGATGACCCGGTCGAGGTTCGCGAGCGCGACCGCGAGACCGAGAAGCAGGTGCGCGCGCTCCTCGGCCTTCCGGAGGTCGAAAAGCGTGCGGCGCACGACGACCTGGCGGCGGTGATCGAGGAAGTGGCGGAGGAGCTCCTTCAGGGGGAGGACCCGCGGCTGTCCGTCCACGATGGCGAGCGCGTTGATCCCGAAGGAGGACTGGAGCGGGGTCGCGGAAAGGAGCTGGTTGAGGACGACCTGGGCGATGGCGTCGCGCTTGACGTCCACGACCATCCGCATGCCGTCGCGGTCGGACTCGTCGCGGATCGCGGAAATGCCGTCGATCTTCTTGTCGTTGACGAGACCCGCGATCTGCTCGATGAGCCGGGCCTTGTTGACCTGGAAGGGAAGCTCCGTCACGACGATCGACTCGCGATCGCCTTTCTTGTTCTTCTCGATCTCCGCGCGTCCGCGCACCTGCAGGATGCCGCGGCCCGTCTTGTAGGCGTCCACGATGCCCTGCCGGCCCAGGATGATGCCGCCCGTCGGGAAATCCGGCCCGGGCATCACCTCAACGAGCCGGGCGAGCTCGGCGTTCGGGTCGTCGAGGAGGATGATCGCCGCCGCGCAGGCCTCGGCGAGGTTGTGTGGCGCGATCTTCGTCGCCATGCCGACGGCGATGCCCTCGGCGCCGTTCACGATGAGGTTCGGAAATTTCGCGGGGAGGACCGCGGGTTCCTGCAGGGAGCCGTCGTAGGTCAGCGTCCAGTCGACCGTTTCCTTGTCGGTGTCGTCGCCGAGCATTTCCTCGGCGAGGCGCGTGAGGCGAATCTCCGTGTAGCGCATCGCGGCCGCCGAGTCGCCGTCCACCGAGCCAAAATTGCCCTGCCCGTCCACGAGCGGCTCGCTCATGGAGAAGTCCTGGGCCATCCGGACGATCGTGTCGTAGATCGCGGCGTCGCCGTGTGGGTGGTACTTGCCCATGATGTCGCCGACGAGGCGGGCCGACTTCTTGTAAGGCCGGTTGTGCCGGTTCGACTGCTCCCACATCCCGAAGAGGACGCGGCGGTGCACCGGCTTGAGGCCGTCGCGCACGTCGGGAAGGGCGCGCCCGACGATGACGGACATCGCGTAGTCGAGATAACTCCGCCGAATCTCCTCCTCGATCGAGACGGGGATCTTTTCGCCCGGATCGAGCGTCGGCGGCTTCTCGGGGGCGTCGGTCATCAGATATCCAGGTTCGACACGTTGAGCGCGTTCGTCTCGATGAACTCCCGCCGCGGCTCGACGGCGTCGCCCATGAGGATGGTGAAGATCGAGTCCGCCTCGACGGCGTCCTCGACGCGGACCTGAAGGAGCCGGCGCGTCGCCGGGTTCATCGTGGTGTCCCACAGCGTCTCGGGGTTCATTTCGCCGAGGCCCTTGTAGCGGTTGATCGTGAGACCCTTCTTCGCGCTCTCGAGCACCGCGTCGACCGCCTCACCGAGAGTCGCGAGGACGCGCTCGTCGCCGCTCCCGTTCGTCTTCAGACGGTACGGGCCGTCGAGGAAGCCATCGAGCGCGGCCGCCAGATCGACGGCGCGCCGCATCTCGTATCCCGAGAGGAACGCCGCATTCACGATCCCGGTTTTCGTCACGCCGTTCACGGCCTGCGTCACGTGCACCGCGAAGCCGCCGTGCTCCTCGTCGGGGACGATCGCGAACGACTCGACGACGGCCGCGAACTCGTGTGCGGCGCGCTCGAGGTGCCCGCGGTCCTCGAGGGCTCCGGGCTCGACGAGCTTCTGCCTGACGAGCGTCCTCACGAGCGCCTCGGGATAGCCGCGGACCGCGAGGCGCAGCATGAGCGCTCGCCAGTCCTGCAGGCCCGTGACCAGGGTCATGAGGGCGGACCCGGAAAGCGTGCGCTCGGACGGCTCGGCCGTGAGCGCGCGGTCGTCTCCGATGCGTGCGAGAAGGAAGCGGGCGTATTCCTTCTCGTCCTTGAGGAAGACTTCCTTCTTGCCTTCGACGGCCCGAAACAGCGGCGGCTGCGCAATGTAGAGATAGCCGCGCTCGATCGCCGTCCGCATCTGCCGGAAGAAGAACGTGAGGAGGAGCGTCCGGATGTGGCTGCCGTCCACGTCCGCGTCCGTCATGAGGACGATCTTGTGGTAGCGGATCTTGTCCGCATCGAAATCCTCGCCAATTCCCGCCCCAAGCGCCAGGATCAGGGAGCGAATCTCGGCGAAGGCGAGCATCTTGTCGAAGCGTGCCTTCTCGACGTTCAGGATCTTGCCCTTGAGCGGAAGAATCGCCTGCGTGCGCCGGTCACGCCCCTGCTTGGCCGAGCCGCCGGCCGAGTCGCCCTCGACGATGAAGATCTCCGAGAGCGCGGGATCGCCTTCCTGACAGTCGGCGAGCTTGCCGGGGAGCCCCGCCCCGTCGAGCGCCCCCTTGCGCCGCACGAGCTCTCGTGCCTTGCGCGCCGCCTCGCGCGCGCGCGCGGCATCGACGATCTTCTCGACGACGCGGCGCGCGACCTTCGGGTTCTCCTCGAAGAAATTCGAGAGCTTTTCGTAGGTGACGGTCTGTGTCCAGGTCTTGGCTTCCTGCGAGACGAGCTTTTCCTTCGTCTGTGAGGAGAACTTCGGGTCCCGGATCTTGAGCGAGACAACGGCCGTGAGCCCCTCGCGGCAGTCGTCGCCCGAGAGCGTCGTGTCTTTGAGGTGCTTCGTCAGGCCGGCGCCCTCGGCGTACTTCTGGATCGCGCGAGTGAGCGCGGTTTTCAGTCCTTCGAGGTGCGTGCCGCCGTCCTTGTTCGAGATCGTGTTCGTGAAGCAGAAGATTTGCTCGGTGTAGCCGTCGTTCCACTGGAGCGCGACGTCGAGGCGCTCCTTTTTCGCATCCACGGCCGCGTTTCCGCTCGGATCCTTCACGTCGGAGAACGTGATGACAGCGTCGTGGAGGGGCTGCTTGTTCTTGTTCAGGTGTTCTACGAACGAGCGGATGCCGCCGTCGTACTTGAAGAGGTGCTTCTTCTCGCCCTTCGGATCGCGTTCGTCGAGGATCTCGATCGCTACGCCGGGGTTCAGGAACGCGAGCTCGCGCAGACGCTGCGACAGCGCGTCGAAGTTGTAGCTGGCGACGGAGAAGATCTCCGGGTCAGCCTTGAACGTGATCTTCGTGCCCGTCTTCGTCGACTTGCCGACCTCCCGGATCGGCACCATCGGGAAGCCCTTTTCGTAGTGCTGCTGCCAGACCCGGCCCTCGCGCTTGACCTCGACGTCGAGCGATCCCGCGAGCGCGTTGACGACGGAGAGGCCGACGCCATGGAGGCCGCCCGAGACCTTGTACGCGTTGTCGTCGAACTTGCCGCCCGAGTGGAGGTCCGTGAGGATGATTTCCAGGGTCTCGCGGCCGTGCACCGGATGCGACCCGACGGGGATACCGCGCCCGTTGTCCTCGACGGTGACGGAATCGTCGGCGTGGACGACGACGGAGATCGTATCGCAGTACCCCGCCTGCGCCTCGTCGATCGCGTTGTCGACGAGCTCCGTGACCATGTGGTGAAGCCCCGTGATGTCGTCGGTGTTCCCGATGTACATCCCGGGCCGCTTGCGCACGGCCTCCAGCCCCTTCAGGAGCTTGATCGAGCTCGTGCCGTAGTCTTCCGCGCCGGCGTGTATCGGCCCGGGCGGCAGCAACGTCTCGGCGGTGATCGGGGCCTCGCCGCGTTCGCTCATCTCGGCCCCGCTCCGCCGACGGCAACGGCGCGGCGCTCCGCCGGAGGACCGGAAAGCCGCGAAAGATCCCGCGCTGTGAGGAATACGGCCGGGAGGCTGCGCGCTGCGGTCAGCCGGGTCACGCGCTTGCCGTCCCGGTATTGCTCGCGCGCGCCGCCCGCGTGAACGAACCCGAGCGTCGTGACGTTTCGGGGATCTCCCGCGTCGTCGCGCAGCCGAGCCGAGACGGCCGAGCGGGCCGCGCGGGGCTGGCGCGCCTCGGCCAGCTCGCGCGTGCGGAACGAGGACCGGCCCGAGACGAGCGCGAGCGCCTCGAGCAGGTTCGTCTTTCCCTGCCCGTTGTCACCGACAATGAGGTTCAGACGCGGATGCAACTCCACCCTGCCGTTCAGGAGGTTTCGAAAGCCCTCGGTAGAAAGAGAAACAATCTCCACGCGGTCGACTACATCCTCATCGGCATCACGACGTAGAGGTAGCTGCGGATGCCGCCCAAAGGCTCGGCCGGGCGACCCTGACATTGCGCCTGCTCATCCTTCACGAAGAGGTGGACGTCCTTCGTCTCGGCCGCTTCGAGAAACTGCTCAAGGTAGCGCGCATTGAGGCGCAACGTCACGGCGACGCTGTCGTATGCGATGGTAATTTCCTGCGAGCCGTCGCCGACTTCCTGACTTTCGGAAGAAACGACGAGGGTGTCCTTCTGGAAGGCGAGACTCACGGCCTTCATCCGGTCGCCGGAGAGGAGCGCGATCCTTCTGACGGCGCCGAGAAGCTCTTCGCGGGGAACGACCGCTTTCTTGTCGTTCTCCTTGCTGATTACCTTTTCGTAGTCCGGGAAACGGCGTTCGTCGAGCTTCGAGAAGAGCCTTCGGCTCCCGACCGAGAAGCCGATGTGGTTCGTCCCGCGCATGATCGTGACGGGCGCATCGTCGGCCGCGTCGAGTTTGACGAGCTCGTCGAGAATCTTCTTGGAAACGAGAACGGGCTCGAAACCGGCTTCCGCCTTCGCCCCTTCCACCTCGACAAGCGCCAGCCGGTGCCCATCCGTCGCGACCATCTCGACGACGCCGTCCTTCGTCTTGAGAAGGGCTCCCTGAAGCTGGAGGCGCATCTCCTCGGTGGAGACGGCGAACCGCACCTTGTCGACCATCCGGCGCAGGGTGCCGAACGACAGGGTCAGCGTGGGTCCACCGGCCGGTTCAGGCCGGGTCGGGTAGTCTCCCGCGGGCAGCCCGTTCAGGCGGATTCTGAGCTTCGGTTCCTTGCACTCGAGGGACACGTGGTTGTTCTCGAGTACCTTGAGCCTGATCTCCGCATTTGGCGGCAGCTCGCGCACGACGTCATAGAGCCGCCGCGCGGGGGCCGTGACCGATCCCGCACTTTTCAGGGTGATCGGGGCTATTTCGGTCACGAGGGTCGTGTCGAGATCCGTTGCGGTGAGCGTGAGTGCCCCGCCCTTGGCCTCGAGCAGGACATTCGTGAGGATCTGGTGCGTCGTCCTCTTCTCGACGACGCCCTGAATCAGGCTCAGTTCACGAGCCAGGATCGAGGCCGGAAGTGTCAGCTCCACGACTTCTCCTTATCTCTTGAATCCTATCATTTACAGGTACTCGAAAGAAGCAGAAGTAGTAGAAGGGTCCAAAAAGTGCATTAGGAGATAAATATCTCACAACGCAATATTTAAAGGCTCCTCCTGGTTGTGGATCTCTGGCCCGCCCTCTGTGAAATTGGAGGCTGTCCGGGGTGGCGTGGAGGACTTTTCCAACGGCGGCGCCACGGACCATTCGGGACAGGCGGAAAAGAGGTGGAAAAGGTCACCGAAACTGGGCCAAAAAGCCCGCCAGGAGACGGTCGAGCACCGGATCCTCCTCGCGCAGCGCCGCTATTTTCCGGATGGCGTGTAGGGCCGTCGTGTGGTGCTTGTCGGAAAAGAGGCGGCCAATTTCGGGAAGAGACAGCCCTGTTGCCTCTTTGAGGACGTACATAGTGACCTGGCGCGCGAAGACGATGGGGCCTCTCTTCGTCCGTGCCCGAAGCTCCGCGGGCTTGAGGCCATAGTGTGCGCCGACGAGCTTCAGGATCTCGGCGGGTGACGTCGCGTGATCCTCGGCGCGAAAAACGTCCCGAAGGGCCTCCCGTCCGAGGTCGAGGGAGATCGCCTCGCCCTTCAGCGAGGCGAACGCGACGACCCGATTGAAATATCCCTCCAGCTCGCGGATCGACGACTTGATTTTTCCAGCCAGGAAAAACGCGACGTCGTCTTCGAGCACGACCTGGCTGGCCTCGGCCTTCTGCCTCAGGATGGCGACCTTCGTCTCGAAGTCAGGCAGCTGGATGTCCACGATGAGGCCGCCCTCGAAACGGCTCTTGAGGCGGTCCGTGAGGCCCGGAATCTCGCGGGGCGGCACGTCGGAGGAGAAGACGATCTGGTTTCCCTCGTCGTACAGCGCATTGAACGTATGGAAGAGCTCGTTCTCCGAGGCCTCCTTCCCGACAACGAACTGCACGTCGTCGAGGAGCAGGATATCCGCGGCCCGGAAGCGCTGACGGAGGCTTTCCATCTTGTTGAACCGCACCCCGAGGACGACCTCGTTCACGAAGTTCTCGGAGGTCAGGTAGATAACTCTTTCGCCCGGCCGGCGCGAGAGGCGGCGGTGCCCGATGGCCTGCATGAGGTGTGTCTTGCCGAGCCCGGTCCCTCCGCAGACGAAGAGCGGGTTGTATTGCCGTGACGTCTGGTCCGCGACCCGGAGCGCCGCCGCGTGCGCGAGGCGGTTGGACTCGCCGGTCACGAAGTGCTCGAACGTATAGGCGGAATTCAGGCCGCCGGCCCGGCGGCGGGGCTCCGCGGGCACCTTCTGGGGGTTCACGGCGGAGCGGTAGTCCCCGTCGGCGCCGAATCGGATCTCCCGGTTGCCGGCGCCCGCGAGGCGGGCCGCTTCGGCGATCTGCACGGCGTAGGCCTCGGGGATGTAGTCGACGAAGAGCGGTGTCCGCACCTGCACGAAAATGGTTTCGGCCGTCTCGGACTTCTGCCGTGAATCCCGGAACCAAGAGTCGAACTCGCGCTCGTCCACGCGCGTTTTCAGGTGCTCCAGAATCTTGGCCCAGGTCGATGTCTTTTCCACAGGATCTCCACCGCTGTGCATATCGAGCTTTGCGGAGGGGAGGCGGATGGTATCAGCGCTTCTTCGGGGCGGAAAGGGGCTTCGGTTGACAGGAAGGGCTCGACCCCGGAGAATCCTTGTCCGCTTCGGAGGGTTTGCGCACCATGTCCAAGACCAAACGCACGTTTCAGCCCAACAACCGCCACCGAAGCAGGACCCATGGGTTTCTGGTCCGGATGAGAACCAAATCGGGCCGTGCCGTTCTGGCCCGCCGCCGGGCGAAAGGGCGCAAGCGCATCTCCGCCTGAGCGGAGGCGTCACCGGACCCCGCCGCCTTCGCCGCGGCTTCCGGCCGGTTCCATGCACGCACGGGTCAGCACCGCGTCCGCTCAGCCGGGGAGGGAGACCTTCCCGCGGGCGCGCCGCATCCGGGCCCGCCGGGATTTTCGCGAGGCCTACGAAAATGGCGCGAAACAGCACGGCCGCCTTGTGGTCGTTTTCGCGCGCCTCCGGCGCGAGGGCGGACTCCGGCTCGGCATCACGGCCACCCGCAAGTCGGGCGGCGCCGTCCTACGCAATCGCGTCCGGCGCCGCGTGCGCGAGATCTTTCGCCGATGGAGGGCGGCCACGCCCGACTGCGCGGTGGACCTCGTCGTGAATGTCTCCGCGCGCGCCACCCGCGCGCCGTACGCCGCGCTTCAGGCCGAGGTCGCGGGTCTTCTGGGGCGCGCGACCGCGGCCTCGTCGAAAGAGGCCCCGTCGAAAGAGGCCGAGACGAAATGAGCGCGGCCGCGATCGCACCGGCCCCCGCCCGTATCGTCGCGGGGGTGTTTGGTGCCTACAAGCGTTTCGTCTCGCCCCTGCTGCCGCCGGCGTGCCGGTTTACGCCCACCTGCTCGGAGTACGCGCGCGAGGCCGTCACGCGCCACGGCGTGCGCCGGGGACTTTCGCTCGCCGCGCGGCGGCTCGCGCGGTGTCACCCGTTTCATGCGGGCGGCCCCGACCCCGTTCCCTGATTCGCCAGAGGAGATCCCTTGGAAACCAAGCGTCTCGTCATCGCCTTCGCCCTGTCGGCCGCCGTCCTGATCGGTTGGACGTTCGTTTTCCCGCCACCGAAATCGCCGCAACCGGTGGCCAGGCCCGTCGCGAGGGCCGCGCCGAGTGCTGTGCCGAGTGCCGCGGTGGCGCCTGGGACGAGCGCGGCCTCCGCGCCGGCGGAGGCCCCGGTCGCCGCCCTGAGCCCGGCCGCGCCGCGTGAACCCGTGACGCCGGTTTCCGCGAGCGCGGAAGAAACGGTCGAGGTCCGAAGCCCGCTCTACACGGCACGCCTCTCGAATGAGGGCGGCGTCCTGAAGTCGTTCGTCCTCACGCAGCATCGGGACGGCGCGGGGAAGGCGCTCGACCTCGTCCGGCAGGGAGCGCCGTTTCCGGGCGCCACGCTCGCGCTGGACCCCGCGGACGCGTTCCTCGCGCGGGCCGCGAAGGCCCGGTTCGCCGTCGAGCGCGAGAGCGGGAACGGCGTCACGACCGTCCGCTTTCGCTACCGCGAGGCGAGCGGAGACGGCGTTCAGCGCGTGTACGTGTTCCGCGACTCTTACGTCGTCGCCGTGAAGGCCGAGCGCGAGGGCGCAGCCGGTCCCGTGGGCCTCGTCCTCGGGCCCGGCCTCGGGAATCCGTCCGCCGAAGAACTCGCGAGCCGCTACACGAAGCCGGGCGCGACGATCACGCTCAGCGCGTCGGCATCGGTCGACCGCAAGGCGAAAGACGGGCTGAAGGAAGCCGAGGCCAAGGGCGCGGGGCTCGTCGCTGCCGGGCTCGAAGACAACTACTTCCTCACCGCGTTCCTTCCGTCCGGGAGCGCCGCCGTGACGCTCCGGCCCGTGACCCTCGCGGCGGGGCCCGTCGGACCCGACGGCAAGCCCGCAGCGCCGGACGGCGAGAGCGAAGTCGTCCTGTCGGCGCCGGGCGCCGTCACGACGGACGTGTTTTTCGGTCCGAAGGAGCTCGACGTCCTCGACAAAACGCGGCCCGGAATGGACCGCCTCATCGACTACGGGTGGTATGCGATCGTCGTGAAGCCGCTCCTCTGGGGCCTCAAGGCAATCCACAAGGTCGTCAGAAACTGGGGCGTCGCCATTCTTCTCATCACGGTCGTCATCAAGGTCCTCCTGTATCCGCTCACGCACAAACAGCTGGTCTCGATGAAGAAGATGAGCGTGCTGCAGCCGAAGGTCGAAACGATCCGCGCGAAGTGGTCGGGAAAGGTCAAGCAGGACCCGCAGGCCCGCGTGAAAATGAACGAGGAGATGATGGCCCTCTACAAGCAGGAGGGCGTCAATCCCGCGGGCGGGTGCCTGCCGCTTCTCCTGCAGATGCCGATCCTCATCGCGTTCTACAACCTGCTCGCGCACTCGATCGAGCTGCGCCACGCGCCGTTCATGCTGTGGATCACGGACCTCTCGGCGAAAGACCCGTACTACGTCACGCCGATCCTCATGACGGCGACGATGTGGATCCAGCAGCAGATGACGCCGACGGGTGGCGATCCCATGATGCGGAAGGTCCAGAACATCATGCCGCTCGTCATGGGCTTCCTTTTCAAGGATGTCCCGTCCGGTCTCGTCCTCTACTGGCTCATGCAGAACGTCCTCACGATCGGGCAGCAGATGCTCCTCAACAAATTCACGAACCTCGGCCCGGCCTCGATGAAGCCGAAGGCCTCCTGACGCCCTCCGGGGCGGACGTTCTCCCCGTGGCGCGCCTCGTGGCGGACCCGGACCGCGAGGGCGACGTGCTCGTCGCTCCCGCGACGCCTCCGGGCGCCTCGGCGCTCGCCGTCGTCCGTCTGACGGGCCCGGCGGGCGCGACGCGCCGGGTCGCGCGGCAAATCGCGCGGCGCCTCCCGGAGGAGCCACGCCCGCGCGAGGCCGTGCTGCATCTTCTCGTCGGGGAGGACGGCCGGCCGCTCGACCGCGCTCTCGTGCTCTTTTTTCCGGCCCCGCATTCGGCGACCGGAGAAGAAGTCGTCGAGTTCCTCTGCCATGGGTCTCCCGCGATCGTGGCGGGGCTTCTCGCCGCGGCGCGCGCCGCGGGCGCTCGGCCGGCCGCGCGCGGCGAGTTCACGCGGCGCGCCCTCGCGAACGGCAAGCTGGACCTGGCCGAAGCCGAGGGCATCGCCGCGCTCGCGGCGGCGGAGAGCCGGGGCGCGGCGCGGCGCGCCCTCTCCCTCGTGGAGGGGGAGCTGTCCCGTCGCGTTCACGCGGCGAAAGAGTCGGTCCTCGACGTCCTTGCCGGCCTCGAGGCCGGGCTGGACTTCGCCGAGGACGTGCCGGCCGCGGACCTCGTCGCTGCCGGCGAAGCGCTCGTGGCGGCCGCGCATGAAGCGGAGGCCCTGGCCGCCGCGGCGGCCAGGGGGGGCGCGCGCGACCGCCGCAAGGCGGTCGCGATTCTCGGCAGGCCGAATGCGGGGAAGTCGACGCTTTTCAACGCCCTCGTCGGGCGCGACCGGGCCATCGTGACGGCCGTGCCGGGGACGACACGCGACGCCATCGCGGAAACCTGTGAGATCGGCGGCGAGACGGTGACGCTGCTCGACACGGCGGGGCTCCGGGCGACTGAGGACGAAGTCGAAAAGATCGGCGTTGAGGTCGCGGAGCGCGCGGGGGCGTCGGCGGATCTCCTCCTCTATGCGATCGACGCAAACACGGCGGCCGGAGACGAGGACGAAGAATTTCTGAGAAAGGGAAGGGGGGCGTCGACGCTGGTGATCGGCACGAAGGCGGATCTCGCGGACGCGGCCGGCCGAGAACGCGTCCTTGGCGCCGTTGGCGGCGCCTCTCTCCTCGTCTCGGCGCGGACGGGCGCGGGCCTTGAGGCGCTGCGCGCGCACATGGCCGCGCGCCTCTCTCTCGTCGAGTCGGACGGAGAGCTGCTCGTCCTCGAACGGCATCGCGAGGCGCTCGCGTCCGCGGCGGCGTCGCTCCGCGCGGCGGCGGAGCGCGCGCGGAGCGTGCCCGGCGAACCCGAGCTCGTCGCGGCGCACGCCCGCGAGGCGCTCGCGGCTCTCGGGGCGATCACGGGCGAAACGGCGACCGAAGAGCTCCTGGACCGCATCTTCGCGGCGTTCTGCGTGGGCAAGTAGAGTGGCGGGGATGCAGGCGCGGTGGGACGTCATTGTCGTGGGAGGGGGACATGCGGGCTCAGAGGCCGCGCTCGCCGCCGCGCGCCTCGGAAAAAAGACGCTCCTCCTGACGCGCGCGCTCTCCACGGTCGGGCGCATGAGCTGCAACCCCGCGGTTGGGGGTCTCGCCAAGGGACAGGTCGTGCGCGAGATCGACGCACTGGGAGGCGCGATGGGGCTCGTCGCGGATCGGACGGCGATCCAGTTCAAGGTGCTCAACGGATCGCGTGGAACCGCCGTGCGCGGCCTGCGGTGTCAGTCTGACAAAGCACTTTATGCGGAAGAGTTATTGCGGGTGCTCGGCGAGGCGAAGAACGTCACGCTCGGAGAGGGCACCGCCGCGGGGTTTCTCGTGCGGAAAGGGCGGCTTGCCGGCCTGACGCTCGAGGACGGTTCGACGCTCGCCTGCGGCGCCGCGGTCGTGACGACGGGGACGTTTCTTCGCGGCCTCGTGCACGTAGGGGACGCGCGGTGGGAGGCCGGGCGCTGGAATGAGCCGCCGGCACGCGCGTTGTCGGACGCGCTCTCGAGCCTCGGCCTCCGCCTCGGTCGGATGAAGACGGGAACGCCGCCGCGTGTCCGCGCGGGTACGGTCGACGTCGCGAAGATGACGCGCGCGCCGGGAGACGAGCGGCCGGTCGCGTTCTCGTTCCGGTCGCGCGAGGAGGCGTTCCCGCGGCAGCGCCAGGTCGACTGCTGGCTCACGCACACGGACGAGGCGGTACACGACCTGATCCGCGAAAGCCTGCCGCTCTCGCCGCTCTACTCCGGCCGGATCACGGGCCGCGGGCCGCGCTACTGCCCGTCGATCGAGGACAAGGTAGTCCGCTTCAAGGACAAGCCGAGGCATCAGATCTTCGTCGAGCCGGAGGGCCTGTCGACCGACTGGCTCTACCTCAACGGCCTGTCGATGTCGCTGCCGGAGAAGACCCAGGAGTCGATCGTGAGGATGATCCCCGGCCTCGAGCGGGCCGAGATCCTGAGGCCCGCTTACGCCGTCGAGTACGACATCGTGTTTCCCGAGCAGCTCGACGTCTCGCTCGAGACGCGCGCTCTTCCGGGACTCTTCCTCGCGGGACAGATCAACGGCACGTCCGGATACGAGGAGGCGGCGGGGCAGGGCCTCGTCGCGGGCACGAACGCGGCGCGGGCCGTGACGGGCGACCAGCCGCTTCGCCTCGGCCGGCACGAGGCGTACATCGGCGTCATGCTCGACGACCTCGTGACGCTCGGCCTCGACGAGCCCTATCGCCTCCTCACGTCCCGCGCCGAACATCGCCTCCTCCTCGGGGCCGACACCGCCTACGCGCGGCTCACCGGGATCGCGCTCGCTTTCGGCCTCGTGAGAGAGCGCGAGGCCGCGCCGGTGCTCGAGGCGGAGGCGCGGGTGGCGCGCCTCCGCGGAAGGCTGAACGCCGCGCGCGTGCGACCGGACCGCGCGACGAAGGAGCGGTTCGCTGCGCGTGGGGTGAGTCTCGTGGAGGAGACGACGCTCGGTGGCCTCCTGCGCCGGCCCGGGACCGATCTTGACGCGATCGAGGAGCTCTGCACAGACACCGACATGCTCGATTCCGGCGCGGCTGCGGACCTCGCCGCGCTCCGGCCGGAGGAGCGGGACCGGCTCGTCGCGGACCTCCGTTACGAGGGCTTCATCGCGCGCGAGCGCGACGCGGTGGCCCGCGTCGCGCGCTCTCTAGGGCGCGTCTTTCCGGACGGTTTCGTGTTCGCGGGACTTCCCGGCCTGTCTAGGGAGGCGGCAGAGAAGCTCGAGCGGCATCGCCCCCGGACGCTCGGACAGGCGTCGCGCCTGCAGGGCGTGACGCCCGCCGCCGTGACGCTTCTGCTCGCGAGGCTCCTCGCCGCCAGGCGTGAGGTTGCGGCATGAGCGACACCAGCGGCACAAACGGCGTCAGGCTCGACGACCGGGTGCGCGCCCTCGTCGAAAGAGTCCCCGGGGAGGAGCGCGCCGGTGTGGAGGCGGCTTCGGACCGCCTCGCCGCGTTCCTTTCGATCCTGCTCGAAAAGAACGCGGCGATGAACCTCGTTTCGGCGCGTTCCGCGGACCCGGAAGTCCTCGTGGAGACGCATCTCTTCGATGCCCTGCTCGGCCTTGCGCTGCTCCCGAGGCCCCGAGGGTGCGTCGTTCGCCTTCTCGATCTCGGCTCCGGCGGGGGCTTTCCCGCGATTCCGCTTCTCATCGTGAGGCCCGATCTCGTGGGAACGCTCGTCGAATCGTCCCGCAAGAAGGCGGCGTATCTCGACGAGGCGCTCGACCGTCTCGCGTTGACCGCCCGGGCCGTGAACGCTAGATTCCCGGATTCGTTTCCCATGGACGGAGCCCGGCGGTTCGACGTGCTGACGACCCGCGCCGTGGGCTCGGCGGGGAAGCTCGTGCGCGCCGCCCGGCCCTTTCTCGCTCCCGGCGCGCGGGCCCTCCTCTGGACGACGCGGCCGCTCGCGGACGAGGCGGCGCAGGCGAGCCGGGCGAAGAAACACACGTTCCATCCCGCCCGCGGAGCCGACCTCCGCGGCATCCTCTCGCTCGAGTGTTTCACGTGAAACATTCTCGCGGGAGAGCCCGCGTTCTCGCCGTCGCGAACCAGAAGGGCGGGGTCGGCAAGACGACCACGGCGATCAGTCTCGCGGCGGCGCTCGCGGTCCTCGAGCGTCCGGTTCTGCTCGTGGATTTCGACCCGCAGGGGAACGCGACGTCCGGTCTCGGGGTGGACAAGACCACCCTCGCGAGCACCGCCTACGATTGGATCGGCGGGGAGGCCGCGTTTGACGAAGTGGCCCGCGGCACCGACCTGCCGTACCTGACGCTCGTGCCGTCCAACCGTGAGCTCGTCGGCGCCGAGGTGGAGCTCGTGAACCAGGAGAACCGCGAGCACCGGCTGGCCGGGAAGATCGAACCGCTGCGCGACCGTTTCGAATACATCCTGATCGACTGCCCGCCTTCGCTCTCCCTCCTCACGGTGAACGCGCTCGTCGCCGCGGACGGTGTCCTCGTGCCGATCCAGTGCGAATACTTCGCGCTCGAGGGCGTCACCGAGATCCTCGCCACGATCGAGCGCGTGAAGGAAAGCCTCAACCCGCGCCTCGCGCTCGCGGGCGTCGTCGCCACGATGTGGGACGAAAGGACGAACCTCTCGCGGCAGGTTCTCGAGGAAATCCGGAAGCACTTCGGGAAGGTGGTTTTCCAGAACGTCGTGCCGCGAAACGTGCGGCTCGGCGAGGCGCCTTCCTTCGGCAAGCCCATCCTCCTCTACGACGTGAAGTCGAAGGGAGCCGAGGCGTATCTCGGCATCGCGCGGGAGCTTCTCAGGCGCGACTCCTGAGGCGCCGGCTTCCACGCCCTCTTCCGGCTGCTAGGATCGTCCCGGTGGCGGCCTCCAGAAAAACGGCTCTCGGCAAGGGTCTCTCGGCGCTCATTCCTTCGGCGCGGGCTGAGGGGGCGGGCCCGGGCCTGAAAATGGTCGGGCTCGATCTTCTCGACGCGAACAGGCGTCAGCCGCGGCACCGTTTCGATGACGCCGGCCTCGAAGAGCTCTCGAAGTCGATCCGCCGGACGGGAATCCTGCAGCCCGTGCTCGTCACGAAGGAGGGCGGACGCTTCCGGATCGTCGCGGGCGAACGCCGCGTGCGCGCCGCGCGGCTCGCGGGCCTCTCCGAGGTGCCGGTGATCGTGCGCGAGGGCGTCACGGATCGCGACCACCTTCTCCTCGCGCTCGTCGAGAACGTCCAGCGCCGGGACCTCACGGCCCTCGAAGAAGCGGAGGCGTATAGGCACCTGAAGGACGACTTCGGCCTCACGCAGGAAGACGTCGCCGAGCGCGTGGGTAAGGATCGCGCGACCGTCGCGAACGCGCTGCGGCTGCTCAAGCTCCCGGCCGCGGTGCGCGCCGCGCTCGAGGAGGGGGCTCTTTCCGCAGGGCACGCGCGCGCTCTTCTCGCGCTGCCGTCGGCGGCGGACCAGGAGCAGCTCGCGAAGGAAGTCGTGCGTCGAGGTCTCTCCGTCAGGGCCACCGAGGCGCGCGTTTTGACCCTTCAGGCGGGGACCGCGAAAAAGAAGAAAACCCGATCGGTGGACGCCGACACGCGCGACGCGGAGCTTCGGCTCGCGCGCGCGCTCGGGACGCGCGTCGTAATCCTTCGGAAGCGGCGCGGAGGCGAGGTCCGCATCTCGTTTTTCTCGGAGGAGGAGCTGATCGGCCTTTTCGAGCGGCTTTCCGGAGGACCGAGATGAGCGCGAAGAAGGGCGGAGGCTCGTTGAACGGGTTCCTCGACCGGGGTGCGCGGCTGGAAGGCACGCTCTCGTTCGACGACGTCTTCCGGATCGACGGCCAGTTCAAGGGCACGATCACGTCGGAGGCTGAGCTCGTGATCGGGGAGGGAGGGGTCGTGGAAGGCGACGTGCGTGTGGCGCGCCTCGCGGTCTCGGGCACGATCAAGGGAAGCGTGTACGCCAAAGAACGCGTCGAACTGCACGCAGGCGCGCGCGTCTTCGCCGACGTTCACACCCCGACACTCGTCGTCGAAGAAGGCGCGGTGATCCAGGGGCCGGTCGAGAGCGGTCCCCCGAGGGCCGAAGAAACCCCGCGGCGCGCGCCGACTTCCTAGCGCGTCTCTTTCTCACTCATCCGGGGTTCGGCGAATGCCGTTCCCATGAGCGCGTGAGCGACCGTCGTCGCCGCACCCGAGGGAATTCCGTCGGCACGCGCGAACTCGGCGCGCGCTTGGTCTCCCGCGAGGAGGGGCGCGACATTCACCGCCGTTTCGAGCGTGTGTGCGGGCGTCGCGTCCGCGAGGTTCAAGGGGCACGCGGGGTGCACGACCGCTCGCTCTTCCCGCCAGGCGAGGCCGTAGGTCCGGCAGGTGACGGGACGCGACTCGTAGACGGCGCAGCGCCCGGAGGGCAGCTCCAGGAGGGGACAGGCGACGTGTTCGAGCGCGTCGAAATATGCGGCGTCCTGTTCCTCCGAGCGGCCGGGGTCGAGGACACCGGCGATCGGGTCTCCCGGAAACGACGCAGCGCCGCGGGCCACGAGCCGCGCCGCCCGCTCCCGGACGCGGGTCCGTCTCGACTCGGGAAGCGCCGAGACCGCGTTCCTGAGGACGAGCGCTTCGGGAAGGGAGATTTCGAACGAGCCCAGGCAGCAGCCGAAGCAGCCTTCGCGGCAAAGGAGGTCGCCGGGGCGGGTGCGGGCCACCGCCTTCTCCCACTCGGCATCGGCATCGCCGACGCCCCTTCTTAATCGATCGATTAAATTAACCCGTGAACGGGGTTCTGCCGCCATGGGAGCATCTTGCCTCGCGCCTCATCCGCGCGCGAGGGCGCGAAACGGACTTCGTGTTTGACCCACCGCCGCCGCTGTGAGATAACGCCGCGGCCTGCGCATATCCGGGGTCCACGGCGTCGTCCTGGTGTTTCGGCGTCCGGTTTCGGGGCAGCGCAGGTAACGCCGAGGGCGCATGCAGTTACCCGATCTCTCCCTGCTCCTCGTCATGGTGATCTTCTGGGCGACGTACGTCGTCCTGAGGGTCTTTGTGCTCAAACCGCTGGGCTCGATCCTCGAGGAACGCGAGCGCACGGTCGCGGGTGCCACCGCCGCGCTGTCGGCGGCGCTCGACCAGGAGAAAGAGACGCTCGCCGGAATCGACCGGCGTCTGACGGAAGCGCGCCGCGAAGCGCTTGCCGCCCGCCAGGCGGCGCGGGCCGACGCGAACGCGAAACGACAGGCGATACTCGAGGACGCGCGCGCGAAGGCGCGCGCCGCGGTGGCGGAGGCCCAGGCGAAGCTCGACGGGCAAATCGGCGTGGCGCGTTCCGAGCTCGAGAAGAACGCGCGCACCACCGCGGCGGAGATCGCCTCCATCGCCCTTGGCCGGAGGATCGCGTGACGCCCGCGTCCGTGGCGTTTCTCTTTTCCGAAGAGGGTTACGAGGCGGCTCGGGGATTTCTCGGCGTGCCAAGCCTCGCCTGGCAGATCCTCAACCTCGGCTGCTTCGTCGCCCTCCTGTGGTTTCTCCTCCGAAAGCCGGCCGCGGCGTTTTTCGGGAACCGGAGGACCACCGTCGCGACGACCCTTGTAAAGGCCGACGAAGACCGTCGCCGCGCCGAGGCGCTCGCGAAGGAGCTCGCCGCCCGTCTCGAGAGTATCCAAACGGAGCTCGCGAACCTGAAGACCGCGGTGCAGCACGACGCGGAGGCCGAACACGCGGCTCTCCTCGTGAAGAGCCAGGCGGACGCGGACCAGATCCTCGCGCGCACCCGGGCAGACCTCGACAACCGCGTGCGTTCCGCGCGCGCCGAGCTCACCGCCTACGCCGGAGACCTCTCGGTCGAGCTCGCCCGCGAACTGCTGAAGAAGAACGTCACCGCCGGGGACGAAAAGCGACTCCTCGACGAAGGCATCGCCAGCCTGAGCGGCGCGGCGAAGGCGTGAGGCGGAAACGGATGAGTGCAAAGTTCACGCGTCCCTACGTCGACGCGTTTTTCGCGGTCGCGAAGGAGCCGGCCGCCGAGCTCGCGGCGCTCGAAGAGTTTCGGACCGCGTACGATCGGGCGCCCGAGCTCGAAAAGGTCCTCTCCAACCCAGGCCTCGAGCGTGGAAAGCGCGAGGCGCTCCTCGCCGCCGTGGCGTCGCGCGTCGGCGTGCCCGAGCTCGCCGGTCGCCTCCTGACCATCCTCCTTCACAACGGGCGTCTCTCCGCTCTCGGTGAGCTGCTCGCCGCCATTCGCGCGCATCTGGATCGCGACACGCGGGCCGTCGAGGCGCGCATCGTGACGGCTCAGCCCGCGGACGCCGAGGTCCTCGAGGCGCTTCGCGCCCTCGTGGTCGCGCGGACGAAGAAAACCGTCCGGCTCGTGACGGCCGTCGACCCGGCTCTCCTCGGCGGATTCGTCGTGTCGGTCGGTAGCGCGCGGCTCGACGCCTCGCTGGCCCGGCGTCTCGAGAAAGCCCGCGCGGCCCTGCACGCACTCGCCCCGGCCTGACATACGGAGAAAGAAGCACGAACATGGCGGAAATCAGCGCACAGGAAATCACCCAGCTCATCAAGGCCCAGCTCGCCGGCGTCACGCAGGACGTGGACGTCGACGAAGTAGGAACCGTCGTGTCGGTCGGAGACGGCATCGCGCTCGCCTACGGACTCGACAAGGTCATGGCGGGCGAGCTCGTCGAGTTCCCGAACGGCGTTTACGGCCTCGCGCTCAACCTCGAGGAGGGCCATGTCGGCTGCGTCCTCATGGGCGAGACGAGCCTCGTCAAGGAAGGCGACACCGTCAAGCGCACGAAGCGGATCATCTCGGTGCCCGTGGGAGAAGCGCTCGTCGGCCGCGTCGTGAACCCGCTCGGACAGCCGCTCGACGGCAAGGGCCCGATCGCGTCTTCGGAGTTCTACCCGGTCGAGCGCCTCGCCCCCGGCGTCGTCGACCGCATGCCCGTCAAGGAATCGATGCAAACCGGCATCAAGGCGATCGACGCGATGATCCCGATCGGCCGCGGCCAGCGCGAGCTCATCATCGGCGACCGCCAGACAGGCAAGACCGCCATCGCCCTCGACGCGATCATCAACCAGAAGGGCAAAGGCGTTTTCTGCGTATACGTCGCGATCGGCCAGAAGAACTCGACCGTCGCCCAGGTCGTCCAGACGCTCGAGGCTCATGGCGCGATGGAGCACACGATCGTCGTCGCCGCGTCCGCGGCCGACCCGGCTCCGCTCCAGTACATCGCCGCGTACGCGGGATGCGCGATGGGCGAGTACTTCATGTACAACGGCAAGCACGCGCTCGTCGTGTACGACGACCTCTCGAAGCAGGCGGCGTCCTACCGCGAGATCTCGCTCCTCCTCCGGCGCCCGCCGGGCCGCGAGGCGTATCCCGGCGACGTCTTCTATCTCCACAGCCGGCTCCTCGAGCGGGCCTCGAAGCTGAACAAGGAGAAGGGCGGCGGATCGCTCACCGCCCTCCCGATCATCGAGACGCAGGCCGGCGACGTGGCCGCCTACATCCCGACGAACGTCATTTCGATCACGGACGGGCAGATCTTCCTCGAGTCGGACCTCTTCTTCTCCGGCCAGCGTCCGGCCGTGAACGTCGGCATTTCGGTGTCGCGCGTGGGCGGCTCGGCGCAGATCAAGGTCATGCGCGCGATTTCCGGCACGCTCCGTCTCGACCTCGCGCAGTACCGCGAGCTCGCGGCCTTCGCGCAGTTCGGATCAGACCTCGACAAGACGACGCAGGCGCAGCTGAACCGCGGCCGTCGTCTCGTCGAGATCCTCAAGCAGAACCAGTACGTGCCGATGGACATCGCGCTCCAGATCGCTTCCGTCTTCGCGGGCACGAAGGGCCATCTCGACGAGCTCCGCGTCGAGGCCGTCCTCCCCTTCGAAACGGCCCTCCACGAGTACCTGACGAACCAGCACCAGCCGCTCCTCCAGGAGATCCGCGACGCGGGCAAGCTCACGAAGGAGATCGAGGCCGCGCTCACCGCCGCGGTCGTCGAAGCAAAGAAGGTCTTCCTTTCCTCGAATCCCGAGGCGAAGCAGGCCTAGGGGCGACGGGACAGGCGGGGTCGAGGCAGAAACACAAACGCTATGGCAAACCTCATCGACATCCGGCGGCGGATCCGGAGCGTGAAGAACACGCAGCAGATCACGAAGGCGGTCAAAATGGTCGCCGCGTCGAAGCTGCGTCGCTCGCAGGACCGCGCTGTCGCGACCCGACCTTACGCGTCTACCCTCGAGGCAACCCTTCGCTCGGTCGCGTCGCGCGTCCCCCCCCGGGAGGACGGTGCGCCGCTGCACCCGCTTTTGGCCACGAGGGAAGAGAAGAACGTCGTCCTCGTCGTCGTCTCCGGCGACAAGGGCCTCGCCGGCGGCTTCAACACGAACGTGAACCGCGCGGCCGGGGCGTTCCTGCGCGAGGCGCCGGGTCGCGGCATCGCGAGCGTGGGCGTCGTGGCGCTCGGGAAGAAAGCGAACGACTTCTGGAAGCGGCGCCCCGTCGAGATCCTTCAGGCGCAAGCCGGCCTCGCGGCGCTCGGCGCCGCCCCGGCCGGCGAGATCGCGCGCGCCCTCGCGGCGCGGTTCGTCTCCGGCGAGACGGACGCCGTGTACGTCATCTCGAACGAGTTCAAGAGCGCCATCTCGCAGGTCGTGAGGACGAAGCGCCTCTTACCCATCGCTCTCGAGAGCGCCGCGGAGGGCGCTGGGGGCGTCGATTACCTTTACGAGCCCTCGCCCGAGGAAATCCTCGGGACGCTCCTCCCGCGTTTCTTGGAGTTCCAGATGTATCGCGTGATCCTCGAGTCGCAGGCGGCGTTCTTCGCGGCCCAGATGACCGCGATGGACAGCGCCACGAAGAATGCTGGCGACATGATCGATTCCCTGACCCTCACTTACAACCGCGCGCGACAGGCGCGCATCACGAAAGAGCTCATCGAGATCGTCTCGGGCGCGGCTGCTCTGGAATGAGAACGGCCCGAAAGTCCGTGCGGAAAGGCTAAGCCGAACATGGCAAACGAAGGCAGGGTCGTGCAGATCATCGGTCCCGTCGTGGACGTGGAGTTCCCGACCGGGAAACTTCCGACGATCCTCAACGCCGTTCACATCACGGACGAGGAAGGTCTCTCGACCGAGAAGATCGACATCATCACGGAAGTCGCCCAGCATCTCGGCGAGAACCGCGTGCGGTGCATCTCGATGAAGCCCGCGGACGGCCTCGTGCGCGGGATGAAGGCCGTCGACCTCGGCGCGCCCATCTCGATTCCCGTCGGGCCGGAGACTCTCGGCCGCATCCTGAACGTCATCGGCGAGCCCGTGGACGAGATGGGCCCGGTCGTCACGGCCGAGAAGTGGCCCATCCACCGCGAGCCCCCGCCGTACGAGGACCAGTCGACGTCGGTCGAGCTCTTCGAGACGGGCATCAAGGTCATCGACCTCCTCGAGCCTTACACGCGAGGCGGCAAGACCGGCCTCTTCGGCGGCGCCGGCGTCGGCAAGACCGTCCTCATCATGGAGCTCATCAACAACGTCGCAAAGGCCGCGGGCGGCTATTCGGTCTTCGCGGGAGTCGGCGAGCGCACGCGCGAGGGCAACGACCTGTGGCTCGAGTTCACGGAGTCGGGAATCATCGACCCGAAGGACTGGAGGAAGTCGAAGGCCGCGCTCATCTACGGCCAGATGACGGAACCTCCCGGCGCGCGCCTTCGCGTCGGCCTCACGGGCTTGACGGCCGCCGAGTACTTCCGCGACAAGGAAGGCAAAGACGTCCTCCTCTTCATCGACAACATTTTCCGATTCACGCAGGCTGGCTCGGAAGTCTCCGCCCTCCTCGGCCGGATGCCGTCGGCCGTCGGTTACCAGCCGAACCTCGCCACGGAAATGGGCGAGCTGCAGGAGCGCATCACGTCCACGAAGAAGGGCTCGATCACATCCGTGCAGGCCATCTACGTGCCCGCCGACGACCTCACCGACCCCGCGCCCGCGACCGCGTTCGCGCATCTCGACGCGACGTCCGTCCTCTCGCGTCAGATCGCGGAGATCGGTATCTATCCCGCGGTCGACCCGCTCGCCTCGACGTCCAAGATCCTCTCTCCGATGATCGTCGGCGAGGAGCACTACAAGGTCGCGCGCTCCGTGCAGCAGGTCCTCCAGAAGTACAAGGACCTGCAGGACATCATCGCGATCCTCGGAATCGACGAGCTGTCCGAGGACGACAGGTTGATCGTTGCGCGCGCGCGCCGCATCCAGCGCTTCCTGTCGCAGCCCTTCCACGTCGCCGAGCAGTTCACGGGGTTGCCGGGCCGCTACGTGAAGATCGCCGACACGATCCGCTCGTTCAAGGAGATCGTCGAGGGCAAGCACGACGAGCTCCCCGAGCAGGCGTTCTTCAACGTGGGCGCGATCGAGGAAGCCCAGGAGAAGGCCGAGAGGCTGAAGGCAGAGGCCTGAGTTGGACGAACGCCTCACGCTGACGGTCGTCACGCCGGAGCGCGCCGTGCTCCAGGCCGTGGCGTGCGACGAAGTCACGCTGCCGGCCCAGCGGGGCGAGATCGGGATTCTGCCGGGACACACGCCGCTGATCGCGCTCCTCGGAATCGGCGTCGTGGGCTATCGCGACGGGTCCCGCCGCGCGACCGTTGCCGTGCGCGGCGGCTTCGTGGAGATCGCGGGCGACGCCGTTCGGGTCCTGGCCGACGCCGCTGCGGCGCCCGACGCCATCGACGTGGCAGCGGTCTCTGTCGAGAAGCAGGAAGCCGAGGGCCGCCGGGATCGGGCCGCTGGGGACGAGGAACTGGACGCCGCGGACGCGGAGGCCCGCTTCGCGGAAGCGCGCCTCGCCGTGGCGCGGCCGGTCTGAACCGGGGAAAAGGCGACAAGAGGCAAGGCATGACGTCCCCGCGCGGGGCCGGACGCCCCGGCATGGGGTTTGCGATGGCAGTGGTCAGGCCCGGTGGGCGCCGAAAGGGCGCGCCGGATCGACATGACACCTCCTGCCTCCTACCAGGGCTCCGCGCGGCGGAGCCCTATTTTTCTTCTTGTTCTTCTTTTTCCTTTTCTTCGCCGCCGTCAAAGCCGCGGGCAGAGTTCGGAAAGAGGCGATGACGGCCGAGCGCGACCCGTGGTACGCGGAGTGGTTCGGGGAGGAGTACCTCGCCCTCTATCCCGAACGCGACGACCGGGAAGCCCGCCAGCAGGCCATTTTCGCGCGGGAGTTGCTCGCTCCGTACGCGCAGCTCGGCCGCATGCGGTTTCTCGACCTCGCGTGCGGAACGGGGCGTCACGCGGTCGCGCTTCACGATGGCCTCGGGGGCGTCGTGGGACTCGACCTCTCGGCGCGGCTCCTCTTCCAGGCCCGGCGGCGGCAGGGGCCGGCCCGCCCGTTCTGGGTCCGGTCCGACATGAGGCAGCTTCCCTTCCGCGCGGGCTCGTTCGGGGCCGTCGTGAACTTTTTCACGTCGTTCGGCTACTTCGACGATCTCGCCGACGACGCGCTCGTGGTCCGGGAAGTCACGCGCCTGCTCGCGCCCGGGGGCGCGTTCCTTTCGGACGTCTTCAACGCCGAGCGCGTCATTGGGGCGCTCGCGGTACGCGAAGAAAAGACCGTGGCCGGCGCGCGCGTGAGCATCCGCCGACGGTACGATCCGGCGAGCCGGCGGGTGGAGAAGGAGATCGAGATGGGCTCCGGCGAGGACAAGCGCGTGTTTCGCGAGTGCGTTCGCGCCTACACGGAGCACGAATTGCGCTCCTTGCATCGGGCGGCCGGACTGACCGTGCGGGCGGCGTACGGGAACTTCGACGGAACGCCGTTCGAGAGGGGCAGGTCGCCGCGCCTGATCCTGCTCGCGACGAAATCGGCGGCACGCACCTTCGGCGAGGGCGTGCGATGACGACGATTTCGCTCGCCCTGGTTCCGGGAATTCCGGCACTCGCCAGGGGCCTCGCGACGGGCGATCCCGACGTCCGCGCCTTTCTTCCGGATCGTCCGGATCTCGCGACGATCGGGGCCCGCGCGCGCACCGTCCGGGATGCCTTCCGGTCACGGGCCGTGTCCGCCGAAGCCGACGCGCGCCTCGGGGCGCTCGCGCGGGGCGAGGGCGCCGCCATACTCACCGGCCAGCAGGCGGGCCTCTTCGGGGGCCCCCTCCTCACGCTCGTGAAGGCGCTCGCGGCCGAAAAGCTCGCGGCTGACCTCCGCGCAAATGGCACTGCGGCGGCGCCGGCGTTCTGGTGCGCGTCCGAGGACCATGACCTCGTGGAGGTCACGCGGCTCGTCCTGCCGAGCCCGGAGGGACCGAAGGACTTCGGCCCCGAGGCCGGCCCGCTCGCAGGGAATCATCGGCCCGTCGGCCGGCTCCCGACCGGGGTCGACGCCGAGGCGCTTGTCGCCGCGGCCGCCGCCGGCCTCGCGCAATCGCCGGACGAGGAGGCGGTGGCGGCCTTGACCGCTGCGCACCGGGAAACGACCTTTTTCGGCGCGTTCTCCGCCACGCTTGCCTGGCTCCTCGGCGGCGATGGGCTAGAGGCTATGCCCGTCGTGGATGCGGCGAGCGCCGCCGACAAACCGTCCCTCGTGCCGCTGGCCTCCCGCATCGTGCGTGAACGCGCGGAGGTGAAGCGGCTTCTCGAAGAGCGCGGGGCGGCGCTCGAGGCCGCGGGTCACCCTCTTCAAGTCACCTCGGACCCAGCCGCCCTGCCGCTCTTCGCGCGCGTCGGCGAGGACCGCCTGCTTCTCGTCGAATCGAACTCGAGGCTCGCACTCAAGGGTCGCGACGGATCGTTCGAGGCCGAGGAGGTCGTCGCGCGTTTCGCGAGCGGAGACTGGCTGCCGTCCTTCTCGGCCCTCACGCGTCCGCTCGCGGCGTCGACGCTCTTTCCCGTTGCCGCGACGATCCTCGGACCGGCCGAGATCGCGTACTGGGCCCAGAGCTGGCCCCTCTTCGCGTGGGCCGGAATCGTCCCACCCGTCCTCGTTCCGCGGCCCATGGTGGCGCTCGTGCCGCCGGCCACCGAGCGCCTGCTTTCCAGGCTCGGCTTTTCGATCGCGGACGTCCTCGAAGGACCGGAGGCACTGCTGCGCAAAAAGGGCGCGGGCGCAGCGCGGGGGCTTCTCGAGCGGCTCTCGGCCGTTCGGGAACGGGCGATCCGGGAGCTCGACACTCTCAGGCCGGCGCTTCTCGCCGTGGATCCGTCGCTCGAGAAGGCGGTCGCGGCCACGCGCGAAAAGACGGCCTTCGCGTTCGAGAAGCTCGCGGAAAAAACGGCGAGCGCCGCGGGGCGCACGGACGAGCGCGCGGGGCTCCAGGTGAAGCGGCTCTCGGAGGAGATCCTGCCGGGCGGCACGCTGGCCGAGCGCGCGTACTCCGCGCTTCCTTACGTCCTGAGGTTCGGCAGGGAGGCGCTCGTGGGAGCGCTCCGGCGGGAGCTGAAATGGGACGATGCCGGGCTTCAGGTGATCGGGCTATGAACGTGGAACCCGTCGAGATCCTGGCCTTCGCGCCGCATCCGGACGACGTCGAGCTGGGCTGCGGCGGGGCCCTGGCGGCTCTCGCGCGGCGCGGGTCGAGCTTCGGCATCGTCGACCTGACCCGTGGCGAAATGGGGACGCGCGGCACGCCCGAGCTTCGCGCCCGGGAGGCCGCGGAGGCGGCCCGGATTCTGGGCGCGCGTTTCCGCGCGAACCTGGACCTCGGCGACGGCGACCTCCGGACGGACCGGGCGGCGCAGAGCCTCGTCGTGGACGTCGTGCGGCGCGCGCGCCCGCGGCTCGTCCTCGCGCCTTTCGCCGCGGATCGCCACCCGGATCACGTCCGCGCGAGCCGCCTCGTCTCGGACGCGGCCTGGTACGCAGGGCTCGCGAAGCTCGAGACGGGCCTCGCGCCGCACCGCCCGGACCAGGTCGTCTTCTACGCCGCGTACGTGCTCGTGACCCCCACGTTTCTCGTGGACGTGTCGGGCACGTTTGCGACGAAGATCGCGGCTCTCCGCGCTTATCGGAGCCAGTTTTACGACGAAAACTCGAGCGAACCCGAGACGTATGTCTCCTCCAAGGGTTTTTTCGACGGGATCGAGGCACGGTCGCGCGCGCTCGGGAGGATCGCGAACGTGGAATACGCGGAAGGCTTCATCGCGAACGTGCCGCCGACGCTGGCGGATCCCGTCGCGGCGTTTCTCGGATACGAAAGCGGGAAGAAAGCGTGAAGATCGGCATCACGTGCTACCCGACCTTCGGGGGCTCGGGAGTCGTCGCGACGGAGCTCGGACACGAGCTCGCGCGGCGGGGGCATGACATCCACTTCATCACGTATGCGATGCCGTCGCGCCTGAACGTGTTCGCTGAGCGCGTCACGTATCACGAGGTGTTGGTCCCGTCGTATCCGCTCTTCCAGTACGCCCCGTACGACCTCGCGCTCGCGACGCGCATGGGGGACGTGGCGACACACGAGGGTCTCGACCTCATCCACGTCCATTACGCGCTGCCGCACGCCATCTCGGCCCATCTCGCGCGCGAGATGCTCGCCCCGCGCCGTCTCGGCCTCGTGACGACTCTGCACGGGACGGACGTGACCATCGTCGGGCAGGACCGCTCGTACCTACCGATCACGCGCTTCGGCATCGAGAAGTCCGACGCTGTGACCGCCGTGTCGGAGCACCTCAAGAGAGTCACGATCGACGTCTTTCAGCCCAAGCGGGAGATCGAGGTCGTGCCGAACTTCATCGACCCCGAGCGCTGGACGCCGGAGTCGACCCGGCTCGCGTGCCGGCTCGGGCCCGCGGGCCGGAAGGTGCTTCTCCACGTCTCGAACTTCCGGCCCGTGAAGCGCGTGCTGGACGTCGTGGAGATCTTCGACCGCCTCAGGCAGCGCGTTCCCGCGACGCTCGTCATGATCGGGGACGGGCCCGACCGCCCGGCCGCCGAGGCGCTATGCCGCGAGAAGGGGATCGCGCCTTACGTGTCGTTCCTCGGGAACATGTCGGCGCTCGAGACCGTGATGCCCGCCGCGGACCTCTATCTCCTCCCCTCGGACTCGGAGTCGTTCGGGCTCTCCGCGCTCGAGGCGCAGGCGTGCGGCGTCCCGGTTCTGGGGTATGCCGTCGGCGGCCTGCCCGAGGTCGTTGCTGACGGCGAGACGGGCTTCCTGCGCGGCGTGGGCGACGTCGCGGGCCTCGCGGAAGACGGAGCCTCCCTGGTTCTGGATCCGCCGCGGTACGAAGCGATGGCGCGCGCGTCGCGGGAACGCGCCATCCGGCTCTTCGACGCGGATGCGATCGTCTCGCGCTACATCGCGCTGTACGAGCGCGTCCTCGCCGCGGCCTGACGGGCGACGGCCGCGCAGCGGCCGAGGTCGGCCCCGGTCGCTCCCCACGAGGCGGCGCGCCGGAACTCCCCGAGGAGCGTCGTCCCTAAGAGCCCGGGGTCGTCCGTCGAGAGCGTCACGGGCACGCCCGCGCGAAGCATGCGTAACAGCGGGTGCTCGGCACCGCGGGGGACGGCGCCCGTCCTGAGGTTCGACGTCGGGCACACGTCGCAGACGATGCCCGTGCGCGCGAGCGTTTTCAGGAGCGCCGGGTCTTCGACGGCCCGGATGCCGTGCGCGATCCGCGCGGGTTGGAGGAAGCGGAGGGCGTCCGCGACGGACTCGGGTCCCGCCCACTCGCCCGCGTGCACGATCGGCAAGAGGCCCGCCTTCCGTCCGCGGCGGAACGCCTCGGCGAAATCGCGCGCGGCGAACGCCATCTCGTCTCCGCCGAGACCGAAGCCGACGACGCGCGGCCACGGGCGCTCCGCCTGGAGATCGAGGACTCGCGAGGCCGCCGCGGGCCCCCAGTGCCTGACGAAGTCGAGGAGGACGCGCACGCGCCCGCGGCCCTTCGCCTCATGCTCTCGGAACACGTGCTCAAGGGCCTCCCTCACGTCGAACCAGTCGAGCCCGATCTTCTCCACGACCGCGGGCGAGACGTAGACCTCGGCCCAACGCACGTTTTCCCGCGCGAGGCGCGCCAAGAGGCCGCGCGCCACGAGAGCATAGTCGGCGGGGCTGCGCAGCTGCAGGCAGACGTCCCGATAGAAGCTGAAAAAGGCCTTCGGCGACCCGAGGGTCCTGCGGCGCGCGCGCACGGAGGCCACATCGGGGAAGATGGGCTTCGGCGAGCGGGACGACAGGCGGACGAGGGTCGCCGCCGGGACCGCTCCTTCGAGGTGCAGGTGGAGCTCCACTTTCGGCGCGGAGGCGAAACGGCGGAGGAAGGCGAGGGAGTCTCGTCGCGGGGTCACGTGCGCCCATCGTACGAGAAGCCGTTCGAAACCGGTCCGGTTCCTCTCGGGACGCCGCCGCGCGCCCGGCTCTGGATGCGCGCCGCGGCCTTCGGGATCGATCTCATCCTCGTGGCGGGCGTGCCCCTTCTGCTTGCCTCCGCGATCGTCCTCGGAGTCCACGCGGCCTCCCTGGCTCCGGCTGGCCTCAACGTCGGTTTCCGCGCCGCCCAGGCCGTCGCGGTGTGTCTTTTCCTCTTGCGCGACGCCGACGGCGGGAGCCCCGGAAAGCGCCTCTTCGGCCTGCGCCTGATCCGCAGGGGGGGTTCAGCGGCGGGCCCCCTCCAGTCGCTGTTACGGAACCTCACGCTCCTGGTTCCAGGATGGAATCTTATTGAGCTGGCGTCACTTATCCGTCGAGAGGACGGCCGACGGCCCGGCGATCGGGCCGCGGGGACCGCCCTCGTGGAGCCCTGATCACGCGCAACTCCGAAACTTTCCAGGAGGGTTCGCCGTTCTCTCTATCAGGGAGCTTTGGAATGTTCGAGACCCCGTCCGGTACCCCCACGAACATAAAACGGCGCCGCATGCGCCCGATGCTGGCCGCCCTTTCGGTGGCTCTCCTCGCGGCGTCCTCTCTGAAGGCCGAGGACGCGACGCAGGAGCGGTTCGAGAAGAAGTACGACCTCGCCAGCGTCCGCAAGGTGAGGGTCCAGAACGTGAACGGCGCCATTCAGATCGAATCGGGGGGCGATCAGCTGCAGGTCGTCGCCGTCAAGAAGGTGAAGTCCGCCTCCGACGCCGACCTCCTCAAGGAGACCGAGATCAGGGTGACGAAGAGCGGAAACACGATCGAAGTGGAGACGATCCTGCCCAAGCGCGGGCGGTTTTTCCAATGGTCCTTCTTCGGCCGGACCGGGTCCGCGGACGTCGCCTACCAGATCACGCTGCCGGCCTCTCTCGCGCTGGAGGCCGAGACCGTGAACGGGCGCCTCACCGCCGCGAACCGCTCCGGCGACCTGGTGCTGTCGACGGTGAACGGCGGAGTCCGCGTGGACGGGCAAGACGGGCCTCTCAAGGTGAACACGGTGAACGGTTCGGTCGAGGTGTCCTTCGCCGGGCCCATGCGGCAGGCGAGTCTCGAAACCGTCAACGGCTCGGTCACCGTGACCTGCGCGCGCGAGTCGTCGATCCGTTGCACCCTCCAGACCACGAACGGCCGCATCCAGTCGCAGTTTCCGGAGGTCACGGTCGAGGGCAAGTGGGGCCCGAAGGAGGCCCGCGGCGCGATCAACGGCGGGCGGGAGAGCCTCGCCGTCGAGACCGTGAACGGTGACGTGAGGCTCTTCGTGGCGGAGGCTGCTCCGGCTCGCAAGTAAGGGCCTCCGGTCCGTAAATAGGGCCCCGCCCCGCAAGTAGGAATGGTGCCCTGGGCCAGACTCGAACTGGCACGGATTGCTCCACACGCCCCTCAAACGTGCGCGTCTACCAATTCCGCCACCAGGGCACGGGGACGCGAGGGAAGCGGATTCTAGCCGAAAACTATTTCGCGGAGGTTGCCGGCGCGGCCGGAACTGCCGGGGCCGCAGCAGGCACCGAAGCCGGAGCCCCGCCTGGAGCCGGAGCCGGAACCGTGGCCTTCGGGGACGCACCTGCCCTCGCCTTGGCGAGGACCGAAGACCTCGGCCTTGCCTCGAGAAGCGAGATCGTGACGGCGAGGACCGAGAACACCACGAAGGACCACGTCGTGATCCTTTCGAGAAGTGTCGTGGCCCCGCGAGCGCCGAAGGTCGTCTGAGAGGACGAAGCGCCGAAGGCGGCCGAAACGTCCGCGCCCTTTCCCTGCTGGAGAAGGACGACGAGGATGAGGAAGACGCAGACGATGACGTAAATGGGGACGAGTACGTAGATCATGTTCGGTGGTGCTCCGGACCCTCGGGCGAAGGCCCGGGGGGCCGGAGATGATAGCGGAATCGCCGGTCAGGCGCGAGCGGTGCCAGTGGTGGGGGCGGCGGCGGCGGCGAGGAGGGCCATGACGTCTTTCGCGACGAGGGAGGCGCCCCCCACGAGGCCGCCGTCCACCTCCGCCTCCGCGAAGAGGCCCGGGGCGCTGGCTAGAGACACCGAGCCTCCATAAAGGATCCGGATCAAAGCGGCAGCGTCCGGGCCGAACCGTGCCGCGATTTCGGCGCGGAGGCGCGCGTGGACGTCGGCGGCCATCGACGGCGTGGCGGGGAGAGAGGTCCCGATCGCCCAGACGGGCTCATAGGCGAGGGTCAGGCCGGGGGGCGGCGCGGAGAACCCGTCCAGAGCGGCGAGCTGGTTCCGGAGGACGTCGACCGTGCGTCCGGCGTCGCGCTCGGCGCGCGTCTCGCCGACGCAGTAGACCGGCGTGAGCCCCTGCTCGGCGAGCCGCTCCATCTTGCGGGCGAAGTCGGGCTCGCGTTCGCCCCGGAGGAGGCGGCGCTCGCTGTGGCCGACGAGGACGAGCGCGACGCCGGCGTCCTTGAGCATCGATGCGGACACTTCGCCGGTGAAGGCCCCCTCCTTCTCGACGTACACGTCCTGCGCGGCGAGCGCGATCCCCGTGCCAGAGAGCGCGGCGCCGACGCGGTCGAGGGCCGGGAACGACGGCGCGATGACGAGGTCGACCTCCAAGGGCCGTGGAATCGCGACGAGAGCCCGCGCGAGCGCCGCGGCCGCCGACGGCGTGCGCGTCATCTTCCAGTTGGCGACGAGGAGACGGCGCCGGGTTCTCAACGCAAGGCTTCCACGCCGGGAAGCTTCTCGCCCGCCACGAGGTCGAGCGAGGCGCCGCCGCCCGTGGACACGTGCGAGATCTTCGCGGCAAGGCCCGCCTCTTTCACGGCCTCCACGCTCTCTCCGCCGCCCACGACGGTGAAGGCCGAGGAGTCCGCCAGCATCTGCGCGACGGCACGCGTGCCCGCGTCGAACGGTTTCGTCTCGAAGACGCCCATGGGCCCGTTCCAGAAGATCGTCTTCGCGTCTCTCGTCATCCGGCGGAACATGTCGATCGTCCTCGCCCCGATGTCGAATGCGGCCGCGTTCGAAGGGATCGCGTTCATGGCTACCGTTTGGGCGTCGCCCGCCCTCTCGAGCGACGGCGCGACGACGAAATCCGAGGGCAGGACGAGCTGAACGCCGCGCTCCTTGCAGCGGTCGAGGATCTGCCGGGCGATGGGGACGCCCTCCTTCTCGAGGAGCGAGCCGCCCACGGGAAGGTCGAGCGCCGCGACGAAATGGTTAGCCATCCCCCCGCCCACGAGGACGACATCCGCCTTTTCGACGAGGGCCCTGAGCGCCGCGAGCTTGCCCATGATCTTCGCGCCGCCGAGGATCGCGGCGAACGGCCGGTCGATCTCGGTGACGACCCTCGCGAGCGCCTTCAGCTCTCGCTCCATGAGGAGGCCGATCCCGCGCCGATCCTTCGGGAAGAGAGCCGCCATGCCGGCGGTCGAGGCGTGTGCGCGATGCGCCGTGCCGAACGCGTCGTTGACGTAGACCTCGGCGAGGGCGGCGAGCTCGCGGCAGAACGCCGGGTCGTTCCCCTCTTCGCCGGGGTGAAATCGCAGGTTCTCGAGGACGAGGACACCGCCCGGCTTCAGGGCGGCGACGGCCTTTTCCGTCTCGGGGCCTATGCAGTCGGACGCGAAGGCGACGGGAGCGCCGAGGCGCGCCTCCAGCATGCGCGCCACCGGGGCCAGCGAGTACTTCGGATCCTTCGCGCCCTTCGCCTTGCCGAGGTGCGACGCGAGGACGAGGCGGGCGCCGCGCTCCCGGGCGAGGTGGAGGGTGGGGAGCGCCTCGACGACGCGCGTGTCGTCCCGCACGACGCCGTCCTTGAGCGGCACGTTGAAGTCCACGCGCACGAAGACGCGCTTGCCGTCGAGGTCGAGGTCCCGGATCGAGCGCGGAAGGCCGGACATGGAGTCCTCCTCTTCGGGAAGGTCGGTCGTCCGATCTTAGGCGCCCGAGGCCTCTATAGTCTCGTCCCGTGACGAATGGTTCCATTCCCGCCACGCGGGTGAGCCCATACTCCTATACGGCCGGACGGCTCCGGCTCCTCGACCAGCGCCGCCTTCCGCACGAGGAGGCGTTCCTCGACTGCGAAAGCGCAGCCCAGACGGCCGAGGCCATCCGCAGTCTCGCCGTGCGCGGCGCCCCCCTGATCGGTGTCGCCGCGGCGTACGGCCTCTGTGCGGAAGCGCGCCGCGTGGCCGCGCGCGTGCCGGAGGACCTCGACGTCGCGCTCGCGCTCGGCGCCGAGAGGCTCGTTTCGTCCCGGCCCACGGCCGTGAACCTCGCCTGGGCGGTCGGTCGGATGCGCGCGGTGGTCGAGGCCTCGTCGGGCGTCGCCGCGGGAGAGAGGATCCTTCTCCTCGAGGCCGAGGCCCACCGCATCGCCGACGAGGATCGCCTCGCCTGCCTCGCGATCGGCCGCTTCGGCGCGGCGTGGCTCTCGGCGCGCTGGTCGGGGATCGCGGGGATTCCGACGGTTCTCACGCACTGCAACGCGGGGGCCCTCGCGACGGCGGGGATCGGCACCGCGCTTGGCGTCGTCCGGGCGCTCGCGGCCCAGGGACCGGTCGCGATTCTCGCGGACGAGACGCGCCCCTTCCTGCAGGGGGCGCGCCTCACGGCATGGGAGCTTCGCGAGGACGGGCTCGACGTCACCCTCCTCCCGGACGTCGCGGCGGCTTCGCTGATCGCCCGCGGCCGGGTGCATGGCGTCGTCGTGGGCGCGGACCGCATCGCGGCGAACGGCGACGTCGCGAACAAGGTCGGGACGTACGGCCTCGCACTCGCGTGCCGCGCGCACGGCGTGCCGTTCGTGGTCGCGGCGCCGACGACGACGGTCGACCTCGCGACGCGAGACGGCGCGTCGATTCCGATCGAGGAGCGTGACGGGAGAGAGGTTCTCGCGCTGCCTCTCCCCGGCGGAGGAACCGTGTCCCTCGCGCCCGAGGGAGTCGGCGCCCTCTATCCCGCGTTCGACGTGACGCCGGCCGCCCTGGTCGACGCGATCGTCACGGAGCGTGGGGTTTCCGAGCCCCCGCACGCCCAGGCGCTCGCGCGGTTTGTCGGGCGATGACGGAGAACGGAGCGGACGTCAGGATCGTCCTCGCTCTCGAGACCTCCTGCGACGAGACGGCCGTGGCGCTCCTGGACGGCGCGGGGCGCGTCCGCGCGTCCCGCATCGCCTCGCAGGAAGACGCGCATCGCCTCTTCGGCGGCGTCGTCCCCGAAATCGCGGCGCGCGCGCACCTCGAGAACCTGCCTCCGCTCCTCGACGCGGCGCTCGCGGACGCCGGCGTGACGCTCACGGACGTCTCTGCTGTCGCGGCGACGGCGGGGCCGGGCCTCGTGGGCGCGCTTCTCGTCGGACTCTCGGAGGGCAAGGGGCTCGCGCTCGGGCTGGGCGTGCTCTTCGTCCCCGTGAACCACGTCGAGGGGCATGCGCTTTCCCCATTTCTGTCGATCGACGGCGGCGCGGCGGCCCCGGTGCCGGAGGAGTTCGCGGCGCTCGTAATCTCGGGCGGCCACACGCACGTCTTCGCCTTCTCGGGCCGGCGGATCGACCGCCTCGCGCGGACGCGCGACGACGCGGCGGGAGAGGCCTTCGACAAGGTCGCGAAGATGGCGGGTCTCGGCTATCCGGGCGGGCCGGCTGTGGACCGTCTGGCGCGGCGCGGCGTGGCGAGACGGCCGTTCGCGGTCGCGCATTTCAAGGACGGCTCTCTGGACTTCAGCTTCTCGGGCCTGAAGACGGCGGTCAGGGAGCGGCTCTTGGAGCTCGGCCGCGCGCCCGCCTCTGGGATTCCGGGGGGTCCCGCGCTCCGCGAGGACGACGCCCCGCCGGGACTCTGCGACCTGATGGCCGACGTCGAGGAGGCGATCGTCGCGCAGCTCCTCGACCGTCTCTCCCGGCTCCACGAGGCCCGGCGCATGGGCGTTCTCTCCGTGTCGGGAGGCGTCGCGGCGAACACGCTCGTGAGGGAGCGCATCCCCGCATGGGGGCGGTCGCGCGGGGTGGACGTAAGGGTCGCCCCCGGGGCCCTCACCGGCGACAATGCCGTGATGATCGCGTTCGCGGGGCTGAGGCGGCTCGTCGCGGGGCGCCTCGGCGAGGGGCTCAGCGCGGTCGCGCGCTCGCGCTGGCCGCTCGAGACGGTAGAATAGAGGGCTCGCGCGCGGCCGGCCGGTCGCGCGTCACCTTCATCACCAAAAGCCATGACCGACCCCTCGCGCATCCGCAATTTCTCGATCATCGCCCACATCGACCATGGGAAGACGACGCTTTCCGACCGGATCCTCGAGCTCACGGGAGCGCTGACGGCCCGCGAGATGACCGAGCAGGTCCTCGACGACAATCCGATCGAGAAGGAGCGCGGCATCACGATCAAGGCGCGCTCGGTCACGCTGAAGTACCGCGCCGAGGACGGCCAAGACTACACCCTGAACCTCATCGACACGCCCGGACACGTGGACTTCACATACGAGGTGTCGCGCTCGCTCGCCGCGTGCGAAGGCGCGGTCCTCGTCGTCGACGCCACGCAGGGCGTCGAGGCGCAGACCCTCGCGAACGCGTACCTCGCGATCCACAACAACCTGACGATCGTTCCGTGCATCAACAAGGTCGATCTCCCCTCGGCCGTGCCCGAGATGGCCCGCGAGCAGATCGAGGACGTCATCGGGATTCCAGCGCGGCATGCCGTGCTCACGTCCGGCAAGGTCGGCACGGGCGTCCACGACCTCCTGGAGCAGATCGTGCACGACATCCCGGCCCCGAAGGGCGATCCCGCCTCGCCGCTCGAGGCGCTCCTCTTCGACTCGTGGTTCGACGTCTACCGGGGCGTGACGTGCCTCGTGAGGGTCCACGAGGGGACGATCCGCCCCGGCATGAAGATCCGGATGATGGGGACGGGCCTCGGCGGCGAGGTGCAGGAAGTCGGGATCTTCAACCCGAAGCAGCAGGTCGTGCCCGAGCTGTCCGTCGGCGAAGTCGGCTACGTCATCGCGGGCATCAAGGACCTCCACGCCGCGAAGATCGGGGACACGGTCACGGAGGCCGACCGTCCCACCGCCGCGGCGCTGCCTGGCTTCCAGGACGTCAAGCCGATGGTCTTCGCATCGATCTTCCCGACGGAGACGGACGCCTACGAGGACCTGCGTGACGCGATGGAAAAGCTCCGCCTCAACGACGCGTCGTTCACGTTCGAGCCCGAGTCTTCGACGGCGCTCGGGTTCGGCTTCCGTTGCGGCTACCTCGGCCTCCTCCACATGGAGATCATCCAGGAGCGCCTCGAGCGCGAGTTCAACCTGTCGCTCATCACGACGGCGCCATCCGTTCCCTACCTCGTGAAGACGACGCGTGGGCAGGAGATCGAGATCTCGAATCCCGTGAAGCTTCCCGAGGTCCAGCTCATCGACGAGATCAAGGAGCCGTACATCCTCGCGACGATCATCACGAAGGGCGAGTTCCTCGGCGGGATCCTCGCGCTGGCCGAGGAACGGCGGGGCACGCAGGTGTCGCTCGAATACGCAGGCACCCAGCGCGCCGTCCTCAAGTACGAGCTGCCGCTGAACGAGGTCATCCTCGACTTCTACGACAAGTTGAAGTCGCTCTCGCGCGGCTACGCTTCGTTCGACTATCAGCTCATCGACTATCGCCCCGGCGACCTCGTGAAGCTCGACATCCTCATCAATAGCGAACCCGTGGACGCTCTCGCGTTCATCATCCACCGCGACAAATCGCAGACGAAGGGCCGCGCGCTCGTGGAAAAGATGAAGGAGATGATCCCGCAGCAGATGTTCGAGGTCGTCATCCAGGCGGCGATCGGCTCGAAGATCCTCGCCCGTTCGACGGTGAGGGCGCTGCGCAAGAACGTGATCGCGAAGTGCTACGGCGGCGACATCACGCGCAAGAAGAAACTCCTCGAGAAACAGAAGGAAGGCAAGCGGCGCATGAAGAAGGTCGGCCGGGTCGACCTTCCGCAGGAGGCCTTCCTCGCGGTTCTGAAGGTCGACTGATGACGCGCGCGGCGCGCTTCGTGGAGACGGCGGAGGCCGTTCTCGTGGCCGCGGCGCTCGCCCTCGCCTTCAAGGGCTTCGTCTTCCAGATCTACCACGTGCCCAGCGCCTCGATGGAAGACACGGTGCTCACGGGCGATTACGTCCTCGTGAACAAGTTCGCGTACGGCGCGCACGAGGGCCCCTGGAGACGGGTCCTCCCGTACCGCGACCTGACGCGCGGAGACATCGTCGTCTTCCGGTCTCCGCCCGATCCCGAGCGCGATTTCGTGAAGCGGGTCGTCGGCCTGCCGGGAGACCGGGTCGCGGTCGAGGCGAAGAGCCTCGTGGTCAACGGACTGGCCGTGACCGAGCCCTACGTCGTGCATCGCGACGCGAGGACGTTCGGGGCCGACGCGCCTCCGGCCCTCGAGCGGCGCGACCGTTTCGGACCGATCGAGCTCGAGGAGCGCCGGTTTTTCGCGCTGGGAGACAACCGCGACGAGTCGCAGGACTCGCGCTTCTGGGGCTCCGTGCCCCTGGCGCATCTCGAGGGCCGCGCCGTGGCGGTGCTCTGGTCCGTCCGCGAGGGTCCGCGATCTTTTTCGGGCCGTGGAGCGGCGTTACGCCGTTTGATCGATACCGCGCTAAACTTTTTGTCCCGGACTCGCTGGGAAAGAAGCTTTCACGCCATTCACTAGAGCGCGCGGGCACGGTCGCGCCGGAAGGAGAACACGATGCGACAAGCCGCCAGAGGGTCCCAGAGGGGAGAGGGGGCCTTCGGGCTCGTCGTCGGGCTGGCCATCCTGTTCGCCGTCGTCGTCGGGTGCGTGCGGATCGTTCCCCTGCATATCCATGGGAACGAAGTCCTGGATGCGATGAACGAGGCGGCCAACTTCGGCGGTCTGAAGCCCCTCGAGAAGCTTCAGATGGACGTCTACCTGCGCGCGCAGGGGGCGAAAGTGCCGCTCAAGATGGAGGAGATCCATGTGGAGCGCAACGGCACGTACATCGCCATCTCGGCCAAGTACGAGCAAACGGCGGACATCTTCGGCTACAAGTACGTCTACAAGTTCGACAAGCGGGTCGAGAAGCCCGTGTTCTAGTCCCTGCCGAACTTCCTTTAGTCTTCCTCCATGCCACCCAGAGCCGACGAGGACACGCCGCCGCCCGCCGAGATCCGCCTCGACGTGTGGCTGGACGTCTCGTGCCTCTTTCCGACGCGGTCGCAGGCGGCCGCGGCGTGCACGGGGGGCAAGGTGCACCTGAACGGTCGTGCCGCCGCGGCGCACAAGCCGCTGCGCGTTCACGACCGGCTCGAAATCACGTTCAAGCGTGATCGGCGGACGTTCGTCGTGAAGGGCCTCGCGGAGAGAAGCATTCCGAAAGCCCGGGCCCGGCTCCTCTACGAAGAAACGACGCCGCCTCTCTCCACCGAAGTTCTCGAAGCGCGACGGCTCGAACGCTTGCTCGCGCCGCGGCGGGACGAGAAGGGCGGCAAGCTGTCCAAGAAGGAGCGCCGCGACCGGGACAAGGCGCGCGGATGGTGAGGGCGAGAAGAGGCGAGCTCGGCCGGTTCTGGAAGGGCCGGGTCCCGGGCCTGCGTCTCTACGAGGCGATCATTCTCGCCGATTTCGCCGTCGTCCTCTGGCTCCTCCGCAAGCGGGCTCTCGTCGGGCTCGACGCCGCGCGCATCCTGCGCGAATGTTCTGGCTTCGCGATTTCGGTGTCGAGCTTCGTGCTCGGCGCCCTCGTCCTCCGAAGCCTCCTGGCGGGGCGGCACGCGCCGCGCCGCGCGTGGATTCGTCTCTACGCCGCTTTCCGTCCCCTCTCGCTTCTCGATCTCGCGCGCTTTCTTTTCTTCGTGAGCCTCACGTCGTTCGCCTACAGCTGGCTCAAGGTGACCCTGCCGCTGCTCCGGCCGGACGTTCTCTTCGACGACGTTCTCTATCGCGTCGAGACGGCCCTGCACGCCGGGGTGAATCCGGGACGATTCCTGCAGGGACTCTTCCCGTATACCGCGCTGTGGCAGGGGCTCGACAGATGGTACGCGACCTTCATCTACTCGATCCTGGGCGGCATGGCCTGGTTCGTGTCCGTGCTTTCGCCGCGCGAGCGGGCGCGGTTCGCGATGGGGTTCGCGCTTCTCTGGATTCTCGGGGCGTGGTGGTACTTCGCGATGCCGTCCCTCGGCCCGTGTTTCGTCCTCAAGGACGACTACCAAGACGTGAGGGCTGCGATGCCCACCCAGTCGGCCGTCATGGACGTTCTCTACGGCCACTACGGTCGCGTCCGGGCCTTCCACCGGCACCCGGAGGGCACCGACATCTATCCCTACCTCGGCATTGCGGCGATGCCGTCTCTTCACGTGGCGGCGCAGGCCTTTTTCGCCTTCTTCGCGCGGCGGCGATCGCGCGCCCTGTTCCTCCTCTATGCCGCCGCGACGGCGATCACGATGTTCGCGGCGGTGGTGAGCGGCTGGCACTACGCCATCGACGTCTATGCCGGGCTCCTTCTCGCGTGGGGATGCGTTCGTCTCGGCGAGCGCTTCGGTTGAGCGCGTAACATCGATTCGAAATGCGCGTCATTCTCTTCACCGGCAAGGGCGGGGTCGGCAAGACGACCGTGGCGGCCGCGACGGGACTCGATCTGGCGGCGCGCGGCCTCAAGACGCTCGTCATGTCCGTGGACGCGGCCCACTCGCTCGCGGACGCGTTCGACCGCGACGTCACCCTCACCGATCACGGGCACGGGGCACTCGTCGCCGTCGGGGAGAACCTCTGGATCCAGGAGGTCGACGTCACCGAGGAGATCGGCCGCCACTGGAAGGACATCTCGGGGTACATCACGACGCTGCTCGCGATCACGGGCGTGGAAGAGGTGCTCGCCGAGGAGCTGGCGATCTTCCCGGGGATGGAGGAAGTGTCGGCCCTTCTTTACGTCAACCAATACGCGCGCGAGAAGGCGTTCGACGTCCTCATCCTCGACTGCGCTCCCACGGGGGAGTCTCTCCGGTTCGTCTCGCTCCCGCCGACGCTCGATTGGTACATGAAAAAACTCTTCCGGCTCGAGCGGTCGATTCTCAAGGTCGCGCGCCCCGTCGCGAGGAAGATGACCGACCTCCCGCTCCCGCCCGACCGCTACTTCGACAACGTTCAGTCCCTCGCGCAAAAGCTCGAAGGGGTGGACGCGCTCCTCAAGGACCCGAAGACGACGACCGTGCGCCTCGTGACGAATGCCGAGAAGATCGTCATCAAGGAGACGCAGCGCGCCTTCATGTACTTCGGCCTCTACGGATTCACGGTGGACGCCGTCATCGTGAACCGCCTCCTTCCGGACGGGGTCCACGATCCGTTCTTCGACAAATGGCGGAAGACCCAAGCGCAGTTTCTCGAAGAGGCACGCGGCTACTTCGACCCCGTGCCGATCTTCACCCTGCCGCTCAGGGACGACCAGGTGCTTGGCTCCGCTGCGCTCGCCGCCCTGGGACGGGATCTCTGGGGCACGAAGAACCCCGCCGATTCCTTTCGCTCGGACCCGCCTTACCGCTACGCGAAGAAGAACGGGAAGTACGTCCTCACGCTCGACCTGCCGTTCGTCGACAAGCGCGAAGTCGACCTCGCGATGGCCTCGGGAGACCTCGTCGTACGGATCGGGAACGTGCGCCACCACATCCCGGTGCCGCGCATGCTCGTGGGGTTCTTGCCCGCCGGCGCGAAGGTGGAGGACGGACGGCTCACGGTACGCTTCACACGCCCGGAGGCACGCTGATGGCAAGGAGAACGAAAAAGAAGGACTCGCTCGAGAATGATTTCGGCCCCGGCGAAGTTCCGCGCGCGACTTCGGGACCCATTCCGGGGCTCGCCTGCGCGGGCGATGGCTGTCTCTTCAAGCCCGCGGCCGACCTCGTGGGAAAATTCTCCTTACGCCTCGCGCGGGGGCACGGGAGCACGCTCTCCCGCGCCGCGACCTCGGGCATCGAGTTCATGAAGGCTCTCCGCGATTTCCTCGACGAGGAAATCGCTCTCGCCGAACGCGCCGCGGGGGCGGGCGGAAAGCCTCCCCGGTACGAGAAGATCAAGGTGGAGTGAGGTCGGCGCCCACCGGCTGGAGCGCCGACGCGATCTCGGACACGATGGCGCGCGCGGCGGCCGCGGGGTCGGGTGCGCCCGTGATCGGGCGGCCCACGACGAGCAGATCCGCACCCGCGCGGATCGCGTCGCCCGGCGTCGCCACGCGTTTCTGATCGCCTTTGGACGCGCCCGCGGGGCGCACGCCGGGGACGACGAGGAAAAAGTCCTTCCCGCAGGCCCGGCGGATCACGGTGAGCTCGTCCGGCGAGCACACGACGCCGTCGAGGCCCGCGCCCTGCGCGAGCACCGCGAGGCGGAGCGCGGCCTCGCGTGGAGATCCGGTGAGCCCGACCGCGTGAACCGCGGCGGCGTCGAGGGACGTCAGAACCGTCACCGCGATGAGCTTCGGCGCGGGAAGGCCCGCCTTCGCGGCGGCGGCCCGGCCCCCTTCGCCGAACGCCTTCATCATCTCGGCCCCGCCCGCGGCATGGCAATTCACGATCGCGGCGCCGGTGCGGACCGCCGCGGCGGCCGCGCGGCCCACGGTATTCGGGATGTCGTGGAGCTTCAGGTCGAGGAAAACGCCGGCCCCGGCGCGAGCGATCTCTCGCACCAGGGAAGGTCCCTCGGCCACGAACGCTTCGAGCCCCAGCTTCAGGAGACCGGCTTCAGGCGCGACACGGCGCACCATCGCGAGGAGTTGGGCGCGATCGGGCAGGTCCAGCGCGACCGCGAGCCGTCCGCGCGCCGTCTCGTCGGTCCGGCTCATGAGAAGAAATGTTCGGGCCGGGGCCGCGTCTTCAGGGTCCCGACGAGATCGGAGACGCGTGCGACGCCGTGATCCGAGCACCACTTGGACAGCTCCCCCACGAGGCGGCCCGCGAGGGAAGGATCGCGAAAGTTCGCGGTTCCGATCTGGACGGCGTTCGCCCCGGCGATGAGGTACTCGACGACGTGCTCGACGGTCTCGATCCCCCCCATCCCGAAGATCGGGACCTTCGGCAACGCCGTCCTCACCTCCCACACCATGCGCAGGGCGACGGGGCGAATCGCGGGTCCCGAAAGGCCGCCGGTCGTGAAACCGATCTTCGGCTCTCGGCGCTCGAGGTCGATCGCGAGGCCGACGAGCGTGTTGATCAGAGAGAGCGCGTCCGCTCCGGCGTCCACGGCGGCGCGCGCGGACGCCACGATGTCCGTCACGTTCGGCGAGAGCTTGACGATGAGCGGATGACCCGTCGCCGCGCGGATCCTCTTCACGAGGCCGGCGAGCGCGTCGGGGTTGTTCCCGAAGATCATGCCGCCCTTGACCACGTTCGGGCAGGAGACGTTCATCTCGATGGCGGCGATGCGGCGATCGGCGCCGATGCGCTCGACGACCGCCACGTAATCGTCCTCGGTGTCTCCCCATACGTTCGCGATCACGGTCGCGCCGAGGCGCGCGAGCTCGGGGAGCTTGTCGGCGAGAAACGCGTCGATACCGACGTTCTGGAGGCCGATCGCGTTCAGCATTCCCGCGTCCGTCTCGCAGATGCGGGGCGGCGGATTGCCATGGCACGGGCGGCGCGAGAGCCCCTTGATCGAGATCGCGCCGAGCGCCGCGAGGTCGAGGTATTCGGCGAACTCGAGGCCGTAACCGAACGTGCCCGAGGCCGTTCCGATCGGGTTTTTGAGGCGCAGGCGGCCGAAAGCCGTGGAAAGGTCGACCGTCATGACGTCACAGGCGGGTCCAGTCGATAAGGGTGGGCGCGACGCACGGCCCCTCCTTGCAGATCGTCGCGAAGCGCCCGTCGGCCATCGGAACCACGCAGCCGAGACAGACACCGAAGCCGCAGGCCATCACGGCCTCCATTGCGAAAGAGCCTTCGAGCTCCGCGTCCGCGAGGAGCCGGGCGAGCGCGCGAAACATCGGCACGGGGCCGCAAGCATAAACGCGGCGGTAGCGCGCGCCGTCGGCGAGCGCATGCGTGAAAAGGTCCGTGACGAGGCCCCGCCGCCCGAGCGAGCCGTCGTCCGTCGCGTAGCGGCACCGGTGGGAGCCGAGAAACCGCTCGAACCCGGGCCTTTTCAGAATGTCGTGCTCGTTGCGTCCGCCGTAGAAAAGGTCGGCCGCGATCCCGCGCGTGGCGAGCGTCCGGGCGAGGAGCACGAGGGGCGCGAGGCCGATCCCTCCGGCGATCAGGGCGACGCGGTCTGTCGGGAGGAGGTCGTCGATCGGAAACGGCACGCCGAGCGGGCCGAGGACCTTGAGCGGCGTCCCTTCGGCGAAGCGTGCGAGCGCGGCCGTCCCGACGCCGACGACCTTGACGACGAACTCCAGCGCGGGCACGCCCGCCACCTTGGTGACGTCAGCGATGGAGAACGCGCGGCGGAGATACGGGCGCAGCCCCTCGCCGGCCTGAATCATCGCGAAGTGTCCCGGTTTCGTCGCCGGGCCGATCGAACCCGCCGACAGAAACAGCGAGTAGTGTTGCTCGTCATAGTGGGTCGTCCTGAGGACGCGGAGGGATTCGTTGACGGCCATCGGGAAGAGGGCGAGACTCGCCGGGCGCAGATTATGAGCGAGGGCCGACTGGCGTACCACCTTCCTCTCGGGGGCGCGCTGTTCGGCCTCGCGGCGGGCGACCTGCTGCTGGGTCTGAACCCGGAGCTCCTGCGATTCCTTCCGGCCGCGCGCCTCCTCTCGGTTGCGGCCGCTTCGGGGGCGTTCCTCGCCTCACCGCTCGCCCTCCTGCCGCGCGCGCGCCGGCCTTCGCGCGCCGGCGCGGCCTGGGGCGCCGCGCTGCTCACGGTGATCGGCGTGTTCGTCGAGTTCCAGCGGCAGGCGCTCCACGACTTCGTGCCCGCAGGGGCCCGACGGATCCTGGTCGCGACGGCGTTGGCGGCGTTTCTCTCGGCGGCCGTTCTCGCGGCTCGCGCCCTGCGCGGCGGGCTCAACGCCGGGACACTCTCGATCCCGATCGCCCTCTTCCTGCTCGCGCCCGCCGTGGGCCGGCGCGCGCCGGAGCGCCCGTCGCCCGGGGCCACGACCGCGCCGCGCCGTGCTCCGCGGCGGAACCTCCTCGTCGTCGGGTTCGAGGGGGCTTCGTGGGACCTTCTCACCGCCTACGCCTCGGAGGGGGCGATGCCGGTCGTCGCGCGGCTCCTGCGCGAAGGGGCGGCCGGTCCGCTCGTCCCGCTTTCTCCCTACGACAGAGCTGCGCTCTGGACCACGGCCGCGACGGGAAAACGGCCGCTGAAGCACGGCGTCGTGTCGTCGCGTCGTTGGGAAACGCCCTTTGGAACGCTTCGTCTCTTCCCCGTCCTGCCCGGTTCGGCCGTGCCGGGAGGCGCGCATCCGGCGGCGGATGCGGCGGCAGCGCGCCGCAGCCTGACGTTCTGGGAGATCCTCGCCTCTCGGGGCCACGAGGCGGCCGTCCTCGACTGGCCCGCGTCGTCGCCGGCGCGGGAGGGACTCGTTCTCTGGGCGAGCGACGCCTTCTTCGACGGAGACACGGCTGAGAACGCCGCGCTCCCCGCCGAGGCCGCCGCGCGGGCGCGTCTCTTTCGTGTCTCGCCTGACGGCCTCGACCGGCCCCTCGCGCGCGCGCTCGTTCCGGACGGACTTGCCGCGGGTGAGGCCCGGCTCTCTCCCATCCGGGGAGCCGCGCGCGATCTCACGGTCACCGGGGCGGCCCTCGCAGCGCTGCCGGGCGGCCCGCGAAACGTCTCGGCCATCGTTCTCTCGGGCCTCGCGGAGGTGAGCGGCCTCTTCGGAGCCGCGGGCGATGCGCGTTACTGGGGGCTCTCCGTCCCGGAAGCGGAGGCGCGGGCCGCCGCGCTCCGGGCCTACTACAGGTTTCTCGACGACCTGCTCGGGGAGATTCTGGAACGCGAAGGCCGGAACCGCACGATCTGCCTCTTCGCTCCCGTCGGGTGGGGACCCCCGGCGACGCTCGAAGCCGTCTCGCGGTTTCTCCGCGGAAAGACGCCGGCGGCGAGCCCCGATGCCGCGCGGGATGGATTCGTGCTCTTCTCGGGCGCCGGGGTGCGGTCGGGCGTGCGTCTCACCTCCGCGAACGTCCTCGATCTTGCGCCGACGCTGCTCGTCCTCGCGGGGGAGCCCGTCGCTCGCGACATGGACGGGCGCGTCCTCGCCGAAGCATTCGACGAGCGGTTCACGGAGTCGGCGAGCGTGCCGATCGTGTCGACGTTCGAGGCGGCGGGACCGCA
>DAIOUV010000002.1:0-109932 GCA_036759345.1 Acidobacteriota bacterium
GTCTACTACCTGACGGTGGGGCGCCCGAGACCGCGTCTCCAATGAATTGGATGGCCGCTAAACACTCGATCAGAACCGCCCATTCGTGGTAAACACTCCGACTAGTTCATATTGATTTCAGGAGGAGGATTTGGAATGAGGTTCATCTCTCGAACGCTTCTTTCTCTCGCGCTTCTCGTCGCGGCCACCGCGGCGTGGGCGGGTGAGACCGGATCAATCTCGGGCGTCGTCAAGGACTCGAACGGCCTCGGCGTCCCGGGCGCCGCCGTGAACGTCAAAGGCGCGCAGGCGCCCCGCGACACCGTCACCGGCTCGGGCGGTGCGTTCAAGTTCGCCGTCCTTCTGCCCGGCAGCTACGTCGTCACCGCGGAGCTGAAGGGGCTCGGCATGGCGAGCCAGCAGGCCAAGGTTTTCGTCGACCACGACGCGCAACTGACGCTCGTCCTCGTTCAGACGACGAAGACCGAGGTCGTCGTGACGGCCGCCGCCGCCGAGATCGACAAGAAGGCCTCCGAGGTCAACTTCAACTTCACCGACAACGTCATCAAGGACCTCCCGCTCTCGCGGACGTACGAGGGAGTCTTGAAGATCGTGCCGGGTGCCGCCGCCTCGAGCGGACAGGGCTTCGTCTCGATGTCCGGCGGAACGCGGCAGGACAACAAGTACCTCCTCGACGGCGTCAACATCACGAACCCGGGCTACGGTTTCCTCGGCGTCGACACGAACCAGCTCGACATCGCGGACTTCAACGTGAAGAAGGGCGGCATCACGGCCGAGTTCGGCCGGACGTCGGGCGCGATGATCAACGCCGTCACGAAGTCGGGGACGAACCAGATCGCCGGGACCGTCCTCGTCAACGTCTCCCCGAGCTCCTTCCAGTCGAACAACGCCTTCGGAACGACGCAGGACACGAGCACCTACAACGGTCAGGCGAACCTCGGGTTCCCGATCATGAAGGACATGCTTTTCGGATACGTCTCCGGCGCCTACTACGACACGACGGTCACCGGCCAATCGGCCACGATCGGCGGGATCACGACGACGCAGCCCGACTCGAAGTCGCACAGCGGCGACTACTTCGGAAAGCTGACCGGCTTCGTCGGTCAGTCCCTCCTCGTCAACGCCGGCTTCCGGGCGCTGCCGGCCAAGTCGACTGACCAGTTCAACTCGGTCTACGACGCGCCCACCGCCGCGTACGGAGCCGACACGACGAACTACGTCGGGAATCTCTCCGTCGACTGGTTCGCGTCGAAGGACACGATCCTCGAGGCGAAGTACGTCGCTCTGCAGGAGAACGACACGTCGGTGGGCCAGAACCTGGTTCCGGCCTTCCAGCCGCTGACCATCAACCCCAAGAACCTCGGGGCGTACGGCCTCTTCGCCGATCCGGCGCGGAACGGCGGCAACGGCGGGTTGCCCGAATTCGCCGATACCGGCGACCGGTACAAGCGGAACGAGATCAAGGCCACGCTCAGCCAGTACCTCGACATCGGATCGACGCAGAACCAGTTCAAGGTGGGTGGCGGGTACGAGGACGACACGAACGACACCGTCCGCGCGACGAACGGCTGGGGCAGCTGGTCAGGCGGTGTGGGTGTCACGTGCCCGGCGGGCGTTTGCGGCCCGAAGTCGGTGGCGGGCACGGACCGCGCCCGGTATTACACCTCCCAGCCGACGCAGAACTCGAAGGCGCGCACGTACTCGGCGTTCATCCAGGACACGCTGACGATGAAGAACCTCACGATCTACGTCGGGGTTCTCGCCAACAAGGACGACTTCGCCCAGGTCTGCCCCGCCGGCAGCGTCTGCGGCAAGACCGGAACGCCGCCGGTCACGTCGGACACGCGCCTCAACTTCATGACGTTCAACTGGAGCCAGCAGATCCAGCCGCGCCTCGGAATCACCTGGAACTCCAACCTCCTGAGCGGCGACAAGTTCTACTCGACCTACGGCGAGTATGCCGGCATGGACCAGAAGTCCACGGCGCGGTCCTTCGCTCCCTTCCGGATTCGTCAGGACCAGGCTTACTTCGACGGGACGACCGGCGCCTTCCTCGGCTCGCAGTACCGGGGCTCTTCGGGCGGGAAGCTCATCCCGACCGACCTGAAGCCTCCGTATAACCAGGAATTCATCCTCGGCTACTCCGCGGCGGCCACGAAGGACGTCACCTTCGACGTCTACTACCAGTACCGCAACATGAAGAACGCCTTCGAAGACACGGGGATCGGCGCGAATATCTATGACTCGAACACCTACTTCGGCAGCTTCCAGGCCGCGAACTTCCCGGACGCGCGGCGCGTCTACCGCGCCGTCACGCTCGATGTCTCGAAGCGGTATGCGGACCGCTGGTACGCCGACGCGAACATCACGTTCAGCAAGCTCTCCGGAAACTTCGACGAGGACTATGACCTCGCCATCTTCAACACCTCCTCGTACCTCGAGGACGAGCCGGGCTATTACTCCAACGATCCGAACCGCTACGGCCTCATGCGACAGGACCGCCCGATCATCTTCAAGCTGATGGGATCCTACGATCTTCCCTTCGGCGTCACGCTCGGCGGCTTCTTCCGCTACCAGAGCGGGACCCCCTGGGAGGCCCGCGGAGCCACGCCGAGCACCTCAGGCGGCCGCTACCTCGAGCCGGCCGGGACGAACCGCCTTTCGGGCTGGACGACCGTCGACCTCCTCGCGGCTTACACGTTCAAGCCGTCGGACAGCCTCGGCATTCGCCTCGAAGCGCGCGTCTCGAATGTCTTCGACACGCAGACCGTTCTCAGCGTCAACTCGACCAAGTACAACGACGCGTACGTGGACGGCCCCCCCGCCAGCTCCCCCACGTACGGAGCGCAGGGCACCTCGCAGCCGAACCCGCTCTACGGGACACCCACGAGCTGGGCCTCGCCGCGGCGTTTTGTTCTTTCGGCTCGTCTCGACTTCTAAGAGCCTCTTTCTCTCGCCTCAGTTGAAAGGCCCGGCGGAAACGCCGGGCCTTTTCATTTCATTCGCTCGAGCGCCTGCAGGAGCCCGCGGGCCTTTTCGTAGTCGGGCTTCAGGTCCAGCGCCTGCCGCGCGAGAGAGAGAGCGCGGCTTGTCTCCCCGGCATCGGCGAGGACCACGGCGAGGTTCACGCGCGCCGTCGCGTTCTTGCCGTCCAGCCGGACGGCCTCTTCGAGGTCGGGACGCGCGCCCGCCGCGTCCCCGGCGAGGACGCGCGCGAGCCCCCGCTTTTCGAGCAGGGCCGAAAGAAGCGAGGCGGCGCCGGGACGGTTGGAGTCGATCTCATGCGACCGGGCGAGCGCCGTGATCGCGTCGTCGCTCTTCCCCGCCGCCTCGAAGGACCGCCCGGCGCGCAGCCAGACGAGGGCCGGATCGGGATGTTCCCGGGCGGCCGTCTCCGCGTGCCGCATCGCTCCCGCGTCGCCCCGCTCGATCTCCCAGAGGACGAGGTGCATCTCCTCGTCCTGGGCGCCGTCCCAGAGGCCCGTCGGCCAGAGGGAGACCGCCGCGAGGACCGCGGCGGCGGCGACGGCCACACCGAGGCGCGCGCCGTGGGCCCGCCATGCCTCCGGGAGCTGCGCGACGGCGGCGCCGCCGAGCGGCGCGAGGGCCACGAGGAGCGGGAGGCGGTACCGCGTCGCGACGAAGAAGGCCGCGACGGCGAGGACGTACGCAGGGACGAAGGCCGACCAGACAAGGAGGGCGCGGCGCGGCGCGCCGGATGACGCGAAGAACGCGAGAACGAAGCCCGCGCCCGCGAGCGGCACGAGGAGTCCGGGCCCGACGAAGAGAAACTGCAGCGCAAGGCTCCGGTCGCGGTACCACGGGAAGCTGAAGTTGAGCGGCGCCTCGTCGCCTGAGAGGACGAAGCGGACCTTCTTCGCGAAAAGAGCGACCGCCGCGCCGGGCTCGGACCGGATCCAAGCCCACGCCTTCCGCGCGAAGTGCGCCGAGACCTCGCGCGTGGAGAGCGGCCGCCCCTCGTCCGCCTCCGCAAGGCGCTTCGTGTCCGCGGACTGTCCCCCGATGTCGGGCGTGATCCCGGGGATCGCGCGGTAGACGCCGTTCGCGCCGGGCCCGTTGCCGACGAGGAAGTTCAGGCCGCCGTGCGACGAGATCAGGACGGGCTCGCCGGAGACGATCAGGTTCCGCGCGAGGGGCAGCGCGACGATCGCGGCGGTTCCCACGAGCAGCGCCACGGCAGGCCGAGCCCGCCCGACGGCGAGGGCCACGGCGACCGCGGCGACGCACAGGAGCGCATTCGGACGGTTCAGGGCGAGCAGGCCGCCGGCGGCACCCGCGGCCAGCCACACCTTCGAAGAAAAACTGCCTTCCGTCAGCCCCACCGCAATCAGGTACAGGAACAGCGCGGTCAGGAATGGGTCCAGCGCGGCCTGCAGGATCAGGATCTCGTGGAACGACACGATGCCGGTGAGCGCGTAGAGAATTCCCGCGACGAGCGCGGCGCGGTCGTCGAAGAGCCGGCGCGTCATCCCCCAGACGAGCCCGACGGCCGCCGTCCCGAGCGCGATCTGGACGACCTTCGCCGCGAGGAGCGAGCCCCCCGAGAGCGCGTGGACCGCGGCGAGGAAATAAATGTAGAGCGGCGAGACGAAATACGGCACGGGACCCGGCCCCCGGAGAAGCACGTCGCCGCGCGCCACGTCCGCCGCCAGCCGGGCGTAGACGCCGCTGTCCATGCCCCCCGTCGGCTGCAGGAGCGGGTGGGCATCGAAACGCGCGAGCACCGCCGCCTTCAGGGCGAAAGCGGCGAAAAGAAGAAGGAAAAGCCGGCGGCGCACGCCGCGAGGTTAGCGCGGGTCAGCCGGCGAACACGTATTTCCGGGCCTTCGCGCTCGACAGGAGATCGCCGCGGAAGTCCGGGTGCGCGATGCCGATAAGGGCTTCCGTTCTCTGGCGGATGTTCTTGCCCCACAGGTCCGCCGCCCCGTACTCCGTCACGACGTAGTGGATGTCTCCGCGGCTCGTCACGACACCCGCCCCTTCCTCGAGCACGGGCACGATCCGGCTGATCTCGCCGCCCTTGGCGGTCGACGGCAGGGCGATGATGGGCTTGCCGCCTTTGCTGCGCGCGGCGCCACGAATGAAGTCCACCTGGCCCCCGATGCCGGAGAAGAAGCGCCCGCCGATCGTGTCGGCCGCGACCTGACCGGTCAGGTCGACGGCGAGGGCCGAGTTCAGCGCGACCATCTGGTCGTTCCGGGCGATCTGGAACGTGTCGTTCGTGAAGCTCGAGGGGCGCATCTCGACGGCGGGGTTGTCGTCCACCCAGTCGTACAGCGCGCGCGTCCCCATGATGAAGGACGTGACGATCTTGCCCGGGAGGAGCGTCTTCTTCCGTCCCGTGATGACGCCGGCCTTCGCGAGCGCCATGACGCCGTCGGACAGCATCTCCGTGTGAATGCCGAGGTCGCTGCGCTCCTTGAGGCCGCTCATGACCGCATCCGGGATGCGCCCGATCCCCATCTGCAGAGTCGCCCCGTCGTGGATGAGCTGCGCGGCGTGATGCCCGATCTGGCGGCAGACGTCGTCGAGCGGCTCGGGCTTCAGCTCGGGCAGCGGGTCGTCCACGGGTATGAGGTGCGCGATGCGGTCCACGTGCAGGAAGGAGTCGCCGAGCGTGCGCGGCATCTGGGGATTGACCTCGGCGAGGATGATGTCGGCCGTGTCGACGGCCCCGCGGACGATGTCCACCGAGACGCCGAGGCTCACGAAGCCGTGCTGGTCCGGCAGGCTCACCTGGATGAGCGCGGCGTGCACGCCCAGACGTCCGCTCGTGATGAGCTGCGGGATCTCGGACAGGAAGACCGGCAGGAAGTCGGCCCGGCCTTCCTGGACGGCGCTCCTCACGTTCGAGCCGATGAAGAACGCCATGTGCCGGAATCGTTCCTCGAGGCCGGGCGCCACGTAGGGCGCCGCTCCGAGCGTCATGAGGTGGACGATTTCGTTGCCCCGGAGCTGCGTGGCGTGCGACACGAGCGCCTCGACGAGGCGCCCCGGCTCGCCGGCGCCGGAGCTGATGAGGATGCGGCGGCCGGGGAGGATGGCGCGCACGGCCTCTTCGGCCGTCGCGATCTTGCGGGCGTAGCGGAATTTCCAGTCGGCGTCGAAGGTCATGACGTCAATCTAACGCTCCCGGGGGGCGCCGGAACTGATGCGGGTGAATCTGGTCGCCCTTGCTAAGCTGGTCCCGTGAGGCCGTTCTTCATCGGAATCGACGGCGGGGGCACCCGCACACGGGCCGTGGTGGCTCGGAAAGATCTCGCGCCGCTGGGCCGGGGCGCGTCCGGTCCCGCGAACGCGGCCACCTGCCCTCTTCCACGCGTCGTGGAGTCCGTCCAGGAAGCCGCTTCCGACGCCCTCCTCGCGGCGAATCTAAGGGACGTGCCTCCCGAAACCGTCGTCGTGGGCTTGGCCGGCGTCGACTCGATCCGGGACCGCCAGCCCCTCCTGAACGCTCTCGAGGCGGTCTTCGGGAAAGGCCGCGTCCTCCTCACGAGCGACGCCCAGATCGCTCTTTCGGGCGCGGCCCCGGATCGCGTCGATGCGCCCGCGGTCGTGGTCATCGCGGGCACGGGAGCGATCGCCTTCGGGCAGGGCGAAGGCGGAGCCACGGCGCGCGCCGGCGGGTTCGGACCTCTCCTGAGCGACGAAGGCGGCGGATACGCCATCGCCCGGCAGGGCCTCGTCGCGGTCGTTCGCGAGATCGACGGCCGGGGCCCCCCGACGGCCATCCGCGGGCTTCTCTTCTCGACGGGCGGCGTCTCGTCGCTGCCCGAGCTGCTCGAGAGGATCTATCGTTCCGAGGGCGGCGCCGCCGACGTCGCGGCGTACTTTCCAGTCGTCCTCGCGGCGGCCCGTAAAGGCGATGCCGAAGCGCGGCGCATTCTCGCGCAGGCCGGGCGCGACCTCGCGCTCGACGTCGTGACGGTCGTGAAAAGGCTGGGTCTCGAAAACGCCTCGTTCCCCGTCGCGACCATCGGGGGCGTCTTCGCGGCCGGCGAATTCGTCACCGGCCCCCTCGCCGAGGCGATCCGGCGGGTGGCCCCGCTCGCGCGCATCGGCCCCGCCGCCCACCCCCCGGAAATGGGCGCGATCCGCCTCGCCCTCGCGACACGCCGGAAAACCTCATGAGCGTTTCGTTCGAGCTCGTCACGCGTCTCCACGAGGCCGATCGGGCGGTTCAGGGCGCGCTCGGCGCCGCACTTCCCGCGATCGCGCGCGCGGCCGACTCGATCGCCGAGCGGCTCGAGGCGGGCGGTCGCTGGTTCTACACCGGAGCAGGAACGAGCGGCCGCCTCGGCGCGCTGGATGCCGCGGAGCTTCCGCCCACGTTCGGGACGGACCCGTCGCTCGTCGTGGCGCTTCTCGCGGGCGGGCGCGCGGCGATGTTCGAGGCCGTGGAGGGCGCGGAAGACGACGCCGGCGCGGGCGCTCGCGATCTCGTCGCGGCGGGGCTCGCGGGAAAGGACGCCGTCGTGGGCATCGCCGCGAGCGGGGCGACGCCGTATGTGATCGGCGCGCTGGAACAGGCGAAGCGCGCGGGCGCGCTCACGGTCGCCGTCGTGTGCCGGCCAAACGGGCCGCTCGAGAGACTGGCCGACATTGGCATTCTCCTCGACACCGGAAAGGAAGTCCTCGCCGAGTCCAGCCGCCTGAAGGCCGGAACCGCGCAGAAGATCGCCCTCAACATGCTCTCGACGGCCGTCATGGCGAAGCGCGGCCTCGTCTACTGGGGCGAGATGGTCGCGATGCAACCGACGAACGAGAAGCTCCGGAAGCGCGCGATCCGCATCGTGCGGGACATTGCGGAAACGTCCGAAGAGAACGCCGAAGATTTTCTTAGAAGGTGTAATTGGCGGCTGCCCACCGCACTCATCTCGGCGAAATGGGGACTTTCAGCCGAGGCGGCGGCAAATTACCTTTCTAAGAAGAATTCGAACGTGGCGGCTGCTCTGAGCTCGCCTCCTACGCGAGGCGAATCATGAGCGAGGGAGCAAAGAATTCCTCGTCGTTCCCCGGCTTCGTGGATCTCCACCTCCACGGCGCATTCGGCGTGGACGTCCTCACGGCTTCGGCCGCCGACATGGACCGCCTCGCATCGGGCCTCGCCGCCCGCGGCGTGTCGGGCTTCCTGCCGACGCTCGTGCCGCAGCCGCTCGACGAGATGGCCGTCACCGTGGCGCGGCTCTCGGCCTGGATGAAGCCGCGGCGCTCGGGCGACGGGCGCGGCGCGCTGCCGCTCGGCATTCACTTCGAGGGGCCGTTCGTGTCGGCGGCGCGCTGCGGCGCCCTCCACCGCAAGGACTTCCTCGATGGGACCGATGCCCGCGCGATGAGCGCCTTCTTCGAGATCGCCGCGGGCGCGCCGGGGCGCGGGATGACGACCCTCGCGCCCGAGATCCCCGGTGGCATCGCGGTCGTGAAGGAGTTCGTGAAGCGCGGGTTCGTCGTTTCGATCGGCCACACGGAGGCCGACGTCGCGACGCTCGACGCGGCCCTCGCGGCCGGAGCGCGGCACATGACGCATTTCGGTAACGCGATGAAGCCGCTCCACCATCGCGACGTCGGCCCGATCGGTTGGGGACTGCTGGCGGACGGCGTCACCGTGGACGTCATCGCCGACCTCCACCACCTTGCGCCGGAGATGCTCCGCCTCGTCCTGAAGGCGAAGGGCGAGAGCCGCGTGGCCCTCATCAGCGACGCGATGCCCGCCGCCGGCCTCGCCGACGGCGGCTACGCCATCTGGGGCGAGACGCTCACCGTGAAGGACGGCGCCGCGCGCAACGCGGCGGGAGCGCTCGCGGGCTCCACGGCGCTCCTCGACGATTGCGTGACCCGGCTCGCGTCCATCGGCGTTCCCGCGGATTCCGCGCGGCGCATGGCCGCGGACGTCCCGCGCCGCATCCTCGATGCGGAGTGACTCAGATCTTCCAGTACCAGCCGCGCTTCTCGAAGACGCGCAGGACGGCCCACCACCCGAGGATCGTGACGAGCGCGAACGCGTGCGAGCGCCACGTGGGATCCGCGATCCACGAGAAGCCGCCGCGATAGAGCCACGTGTGGAGCGTGATCGCCTTCCCGGCAACGTCCGTCAGCTTGATCAGGCCCATCGTCTTCGCGAGGAGGCCTGAGAGGACGAAGACAAGAAGCGGGTTCGTGCCGAACGTGAAGAAAACCGCGAAAGGCTTCTTCCAGCCGAGGCCGTCGATCACGAGAACGCAGACGCCGATCGCGAGGAGGGCCGCGCCCGACGTGAAAACGACGTACGACGCCGTCCAGAGGTTCTTGTTGATCGGAAGCGCGCGCCCGAGAAGAAGGCCCGCCGCGGTCGCGACAGCCCCCCACGCGAAGAGCCGGACGACTTTCCGCCGCACCGGCGCACCGCCCCTCAGGAGAAAACCGGTCAGCGTGCCGGTGAGCATCGTCGCGATCGCGGTCAGCGTCGAGACGATCCCCTCGGGGTCCCACCCCGCGGCGTTCTTCCACAGATGTCCCTTCAGCACGGCGAGGTCCACGGCGCGCTGGACGTTTCCCGCGGGCGTGAGGTCGTAGCCCGTCCCGAGGAGGATCCACGTGTGCAGCGCGAGGAGGACGACCACCGCGATCGCGACGCCGGCGACCCTTCGCCCCCAGACGGCGAGGACGATCCACGTCCCGAAAACGAACACCACGCCGATGCGCGGCAGCACACCCGGGATCCGCAGGCGTGAGAGGCGCTCGAGAAACGGCATGAACGGGTAGAACGCCATCAGCCAGCCCACCACGACGATCGTCATGCCGCGCCGGAAGGCGTGACGCGCGAGGTCGAGCCGTTCGGTCCCTCCGGCCATCCGCTTCTCGAGCGAGAACACGCCCGCGACACCCACGATGAACAGAAACCACGGGAAGATGAGGTCCGTCGGCGTCCAGCCGTGCCATTCCGCATGGTCGAATGGCCAATAGAGATGCCCCCAGTCGCCGGGGTTGTTGACGAAGATCATCCCCACGACCGTCAGGCCGCGGAACATGTCGAGGGCGGCGAGGCGCTGTTCCTTTTCGATTCGCGCATGTTAGAACGGGCATCGATGCGAAAGGCCGACGCGTTCTTTCTAAGCAGCATTCTCTTTTTTCTTTCTTCCTGCACGAGCATTCCCCCTTCGCTGCGTGTGTCGCCGCCGGACGCGTCCCTCGCCCGCCGCGTCGCGAAGCTCGCGGCGGGCAGCGGGGCGCGCATGGGAATCGTCGCGCTCCACGTCGAGAGCGGCAGACGCCTCGAACTGAACGCCGCGGACGAATTCGAGGCCGCGAGCGTCATCAAGATCGCTCTCCTCGCCGAGGCCGCCGCCCTCGAGCGCGAGGGCCGCTTCGACCTGACGGACCGCTGGAAGCTGACCGCGAAGAACGTGGCCGCCGGTTCGGGAATGCTCGACGAATTCGACCCCGGTCTCACGCCCACGAACCGCGACCTCCTGCAGCTCATGATCGCGATCTCCGACAATACGGCGGCCGACCGCTTCATCGACCTCTTCGGTACCGAAGCCGTGAACGCCCGCATGGCCGCTCTCGGCCTGCCGGGAATCCGGCTCGTGGGCCGGATCCCGAGCCGGGGAAATGAGCCGCCGAAGTGGCCGCCCCTCGGGAGCATGACGCCGCGCGACACGGCGGAGTTCTACCGGCGCGTCGCGACACGCACGCTCACTGGCCCCGCGGGCGATCGCCTTCTCGCGACGCTCCTCGCGGCGCAGCACACGCACGACCGCCTGCCGCGGCTGCTCCTCGACGGGGAGGGCTCGTCGTGGGCCGGCAAGACCGGCAGCTACGGGGGTGTGCGGAACGACTCGGGCATCCTGACGACGAAAAAGGGCCGGTTCGTCCTCGTCGCCTTCGCCGACCGCATCCCGGACGCGAAGGGAAGGGCGGCTGTCGCGGTCCGCGCGATGGGCGACATCGCCGCCGGGATCGTGAACGACTGGTCCGCTTCGCTGCCGGACCTTCCGCCCGTCGTCGAGCCTGTTCTCCCTTCTGTCCTCCTGCCGCCCGTCCCCCGCGCGGAGACGACGCTCGCAGAGGCCCGCGTGAACCCCGGCGCGCTGCACCTCGACCGCGTCTTCCGGGACGCGGACCGCCGGTTCTGGGACCTCTGGCGGGCCGCCGGCGGGGACGAGACGGATGCCTGCCTCATCCCGATGCCGAACTCCTGGTGGGACGGATACATGCCGTGGAAGATCGAACCGCTCTCGGCCCTCGTCCTCCACCACACGGCGCAGGACACCGACGAAGAGTGCATCGCTCTCTTCCAGAAACCCGAGAGCAAGGTCTCGTCGCACTTTCTCGTCGAACGCGATGGCCGGCTCGTGCAGTTCGTCTCGCTCGAGCACCGGGCGTGGCACGCGGGCACGTCCCTCCTGCACGGGCGGATGGCCCTGAATCGCACGTCCGTCGGCGTGGAGATCACGGGCGACGGAAACCGGTATCCGTTCACGCCCGCACAGGTGGAGACGGTCGTCCGGCTCGTGGGCGTTCTCACGGCAATGTTCGAGCTCGAATCGCCGTGGATCGCCGGGCATCAGCACATCGCGCCGGACCGCAAGAACGACCCCGGCGCCCTTTTCCCGTGGAACGAGGTCCTGAGACGTGGTCTCGCTGTCGCACACAAACTGAACGACCGTTCGGTTTCGACCGCGCCTTGACACGCCGTTTCACTCGTCGTTATAGGATGCGCCGCCACCATGCCAAGCCGGTTCTCCCGTCTCGACGACGCTGAGGCGTTGCGCCGGTTCGTGCGCGACCTGCGTGAGGGTATCTACGTCACCGACGAGAGGGGAAGGATCGTCGATGGCAATCCGGCGTTTCTCGCGATGCTGGGCGTCCCGTCCCTCGAGGAAGCGCGGCAGCACGAAAGCGTCGACTTTTTCCTCGACCCGTCACGGCGCGAGGCCGAATTGCTCGTCCTCGAGCGCGACGGGGCCATCCGGGACTTCGAGTTCCAGATCCGGCGCACGGACGGAGAGATTCGGACGGTCATCGACACCGCGTACCGCTGCGTCGATCCCGACACGAGGGAGGTCTACTTCCAGGGCATTCTCATCGACATCACGGACCGCAAGCAGCTCGAGGACCGTCTCCTGGACCAGACCCTGCGCGACCCGCTCACGGGCTGCTGGAACCGCCGCTACCTCGCCGAGTTCGCCCTACGCCACCAGGACGCGGGCGGCTCGTGGGGCTGCGTCATGGTCGACATCGACCACTTCAAGCATTACAACGACGAATTCGGGCACGAGGCGGGCGACGCCGTGCTCAACCGGGTCGCACGCTTCCTCATGCGCGCCACGCGCGCCGAGGAATCCACGGTGCGGATGGGGGGCGACGAGTTCCTGCTGCTTCTCGACGGGGCCGATGCACCGTCCACCGAGAACATGAGCAAGCGCCTGACGTTCATGGCCGATCGCGAGCTTCTCGTGCCGTTCTCTCTCGGCTGGGCGGCGCGCGAAGACGGCGAGACTCTCGAGAGGACGATCGCGCGCGCGGACCATCGCCTTCTGCACGCGCGTGGGCTCACGCGTTCGGACGAGCGCCCGAAGTTCGTTCTCGTGCCGCGGACCTGAACCGGAGTCCGCGGTCGACCCGAGGGCCTACGCTCTACGCGGCTCTACGCGCCGGTGGGAACGACGCCCAGTCCCGGTCCGTCGGGCAGCGCCCATCGGCCGTTCGCGATCGAAAGTCCCTTGTACGGGTCTGACGCGAGGAGGAGATTGCCGTCGATGTCGAGCCAGTCGAAGAGCGGACCCACGGCGACGCCAGCCGCGATGCCGAGCGACGACTCGATCATGCAGCCGAGCATCAGCTTGAGACCGACGGCGCGCGCGACGGCCGCCATCTCGTAGACACGGGTGATGCCGCCCGACTTCGCGAGCTTCAGGACGACGCCGTCGAACAACCCGGCCTTGGCCGCCACGTCGGACGCATGCAGCACCCCCTCGTCGCCCAGGATCGGAAACGTCGCGAGGCCCTTGAGCTTCACCATCTCGCCGTCCATCGCCGCGGGCATGGGCTGCTCGAGGAAGAGGGGTTTGACGCCGTTCAGCCATGCGATCTTCTTCTTCGCCTCGTCCACGCTCGTCCAGCCCTCGTTCGCGTCGACCGTGATCGGCTTGTCGGTCACGGACCGGATCGCCGCGATGTTCTCCTCGTCGTTCGGGAGACCGATCTTGATCTTCAACCTCGGAAATGCCGCAGCCTCCCGGACCTTCTGCTTCATGACCTCCGCGGTGTCGATGCCGATCGAGAACGTCGTGATCGGCATGCGGCCCTTCGGGACTCCGAGAAGCTCGTGCACCGGGCGGTTCAGCTTCTTGCCTTTCCAGTCCCACAGCGCGAGGTCGAGGGCGGCCACGACCTCGCTGTCGGGCCCGGCCTCTTTCTCCGCGCGCTCGAGCCACGTCAGGTGCTCCCAGGGCGAGAGACCCGCGACGGCCGCCTTCACCTTCGCGAACGCCGCCTCCGAGGTCTCGAAACTCTGGTTCCAGCGCTTGTTCGCGGCAGCCTCGCCATAGCCCGTCACGCCCTCGGCCGACAGCGTCAGGAGGCCGTTCGTCTTCGTGTCCGAGGACCCGCGCGCGATCGTCCACGTGTGCGCGAGCTTGAGAGGAAGCGGGCGATAGGACACGGTCACGTCGGAACGACCGGCAGCCTTCGGCATTCCCTCGGCGGAAAGCGCGGACGGCAGGGCGGAAGAGGCAGCGGCGGCAGCGGACGAGAGAATGAGTCCTCGGCGGGAAAGGAGGTGCGTCATGGCCCGATTATGGTGTGAGAATCCCCGAATGCACGCCTTCGCTGCGGCCCTTTTCCTCTTCGCCTCCCCGACCACGCCCCCGCCGCCGAAGACAGCCAGCGTGGCAGTCGTTGCAGTCGCCGTGCAGGACCTCTTCGTGCGGCCGGACGAGACGTCGAGCGTGGACGACCAGGTCATCCTCGGCGATCGCGTCGAGCTCCTCGAGGACGCCGCCGGATTCGCGAAGGTGCGGACGGCCGCCGACGAGGTCGCGTGGATCCCTGAACGCGCGCTGCGCCGCGCCTTCCCGGCGGCCGCCGCGGGCGCGAAGCGCGCACGCGTCACGTCGAATTTCGCGCATGTCTATGCGACGCTCTCCGTCACGAAGCAGAAACCACTCCTCACAGCCCCGGTCGGGGCAAAGATGGTTTTTTCGGATTTCTTAGAAGGTAAAGATGGCGATGCGTACTCTTGGGTCCGGATCTCTCTACCGGATGGGCGCGAAGGTTTCGTCGCAGCCCGCGACGTCGAAGTCAGCGCCGCCAACATACCCCTTTCATTGAAATCTTCTTCCTGGATCTCTTTCGGCAAACGATTTCTCGGCGCGCCGTACACATGGGGCGGGACGACGCCCCTCGGGTTCGACTGCTCGGGGCTGATGACGCGGATCTTCTCGGAGCACGGCGTCACGCTGAAGAGGAACAGCTACAAGCAGGCGTTTCAGGATCAGCAGCTCGTCCCCGTCAAGTTCGAAGAGCTTCAGCCCGGCGACCTCCTCTTCTTCGGCACCGAGGACAAGATCGACCACGAGGCGATGTGGATCGGCGATGGGACGGTCCTCCAGTCCACACGCCACAACGTCCCGGGCGTCCAGATCACGCCGTTCGACAGTCCTTTCCTCAAGCCATTCTTCCGGTACGCCCGGAGATTGAAGACTTCTTCGAATGAGAAGAGCGGGCCGGAGCTCACGGAGGCGAAGGCGCGCGACCTGCAGCGCGCCCTCGACGTGATCGCCGACGGCAGCGGGGCGCGCTTCGGCATCTGGTTCAAGGACCTTGCGAGCGGAAGAACGCTTTCGAAGAATTCTTCGATCGTCATGCACGCCGCCTCCACGATGAAGACGCCCGTCCTCCTCGAGGTGCTGCGCCGCGTGGACGCGGGGACGATGAAGCTCTCGGACGAGCTGCCCGTGAAGAACGAGTTCAAGAGCCTCGTCGACGGATCGCCATTCTCGATCGGCCTCGAAGAGAGCGACGGCCCCACGATGAAGAAGCTCGGCGGAACGGCGACTCTCGAATTTCTCGTGACGGAGATGATCGTCCGGTCCTCCAATCTCGCGACGAACCTCGTCCTCTCGCTCGTCGGTCCCGCGAACGTCCAGACCTTCACGGAGTCCCTCGGCGCGCCCACGGTCAGGGTGCGCCGCTGCGTGGAGGATTCGAAGGCGTTCGACAAGGGCCTGAACAACGAGACGGACGCCGCGGGGATGGGCGCCGTGATGGAAGCCGCCGTGCGGTCGCCGAGGCTCTCGGCCGCGGCGCGATCGAAGGCATGGGAGATTCTCACCGGGCAGACCTTCAACGAGGAGATCCCCGCGGGCCTCCATCCGCAGTCGGGAGCGGTGGTGGGCCACAAGACGGGTTCGATCTCGTCCGTTCAGCACGACGCCGCCATCGTCCGGCTGCCCGACGGGCGCGAGTACGTGCTCGTGCTCATGGCGGACGATTTCGGCGCGAGCGAGGAGGGCCGCGAGCGCGTGTACGCGGCCGCGAAGAAGATGTCGCGCGCCGCGTGGGAGGCGATGATCGCGCCGTGAAGCGCGGCGTCGGCCTCGGCCTTCTCGTCCTCTACGTCGTCTGGGGGTCTACCTACCTCGCGATCCGATACGGACTCGAGACGATCCCGCCGTTCGCGATGTCGGGCCTCCGATACGCCGCCGCCGGCGCGATCCTCCTTGCGGCCGCGAAGGCGAGGGGCGCCTCCCGCATCGCGGCGCGCGACCTCGTGCCGGCCTTCACCTGCGGGGCGCTGCTGATCCTCTGCGGGAATGGCGGGGTGGTCTGGGCCGAGCAGCGCGTCTCGTCGGGCCTCGCCGCCCTCCTCGTCGCGACCGAACCGCTCTTCATCGTCCTCCTGCAGGCGCTGCCTCCCGAGCGACACGCGCCAAGCGGCCGCGCCCTCGTCGGAGTCGCCCTCGGCCTCTCGGGCGTCGCGCTGCTTCTCGGCCCCGCCCGGCTCGGCGGCGAACGCATCGACCCCCTCGGAACCGCCGCGCTGCTCTTCGCCGCGTTCGCGTGGGCCCTGGGGTCCCTTCTCTCGCGCCGCTTCGCGCCGCCGGAGTCGCCGCTTCAGGCAACCGCGCTGCAGATGCTCGCCGGCGGAGTCCTTCTTCTCGCGCTGTCTCTTTCGACGGGCGAGTGGGCCCGCTTCTCGCCCGCGCACGTCTCGGCGCGCTCCTGGGCGGCGCTTCTCTACCTTCTCGTCTTCGGCTCACTCCTCGGCTTCACGGTTTACATGTGGCTCCTCCGGACGGCGTCCCCGGCCCTCGTCTCGACGTACGCGTTCGTGAATCCGGCCGTGGCCATATTTCTCGGCTGGGCTCTCGCTGCCGAGCCGGTCACCCTTCGAACGCTTCTGGCCGCGGCCGTGATCGTGTGGGCCGTGGTCTTGATCACGCGCGCCGAGCTCGGCGGCCGGACGGCGTGATCCGGCGGCCGCGCCGCCCCGTATTCCTGGCGCTACTCGATCGTCTCTCCGCCGCGGGCGCGCGCGAGGTGACCCATGGCGCCGTCCGGCCACTCCAGCGAGCCGCGCGCCTGCGAGGAGAGCTTCCCGTCCGCGTTGAAGAACATCGTCTCGAGGGGGCGCTTCGAGTTGATCTTGCTCGTGACGTCCCCGTCGGGATCGAGCACGAGCGTCGCCGGCAGCGGCGGCGTGAGCCCCTTCTCTTTCAGCCACGCATCGAGAGCCTGAAAATCGCGGTCGTGGGCGATGAGGACGAATTCCACACCGGCATCCGCCTTCAGCTCTTCCTGCGTCCGGAAGATCCCGGCCAGCTCCGGGGCCGCCCCTTCGGCAGACGTCGAGAAGAAGTGAATGACGAGCGTCTTCCCCGGGCGCCCCACGAGGTTGCGCGTCTTGCCGTCGCGCGTCCGGACGTTGAGGTGCCCTCCGCCGTCGAGGCTCAGCATCCCGTGGTCGTGATCCGGATGCGTCGCCGGAACCAGCGAGAGCCAGTAGGCCCACGCGAATGCGACAGCGAAGAGGGCAACGGCGCCGAAGAGGACCGTGCGGCGGCGGGATGGTGTCATGGAGCGCTCCCCTGGTTCCCGGCGGGACGGACATCGCTTTCCGTGTCCACGCGGAACCGTCTCGGATTTGCGAATTCGAAGCGGAAGGACGTATCGAGGCGGAAGAAAAGGGCCGTCTTCCCGGTCAGCCGAAGCTCGACGACACAGGGAAACCACAGGTTTCCCCCGAGCGGCTGGCCGGTGTACGCGATCTCGGCCTCCTTCACGTTGACGGCGATCCCCCCGGCCACTTTCACGGGTTTCGTGAGGTGCGCGACGATGGAACGCACCTGAAAGTCCACGGCGTCGATGAGGGCGCGGCCGGCCAATGCGTTCAACGCGCGATCTCCGAGGCTCTTCGCGGGCGGCGCCCCGGGATCCGGCGAGAAGTCGAGCACGTACGCGAGGCGGCCCTCGATGGTCTCCTCCCCTACGACGCGGATCACGAAGCGGCCGATGAGCTCCGAGAGCCGACGACGGCCCACGAGAGGATCGTCTTCGTCGCCGGAGACCTTGTCGGCCCGGCGGGCCTCGCCAGCGGCCTTCTCTATGAGGTGCCTCTTCCGGCCCTTCTCGTCCTCTTCCGCGGCCTTGCGCTTCTCGTCCTCGGTCGCCGGACGGCCATCCACCTCGACGAGCTCGCGCGACCCTTCCGTGTCGTCGTCGCCCGACAGGACGTAGAAGAGCCGCGACGCGACCTCCTTCGCCCGGCCGTCGGCGCCCCATGTGATCTTCACTTCGCGCTGGTCGAACGTCGAGCCGGCGAATGCGGCCTCGACACGGCGCTGGCTCTTCACGACGCGCTTCACGAGCTCCCGCACGTCCACGTCCGGCGTTCCGGGCGCGGCCGTGTCGGCCCCCGCCGTCCCCGCAGCCAAGACGAGGAGAAGGGCGGCGCAAGTCCCAAAACGCGCGTCCATGACGTTCGGACTATACGGCGGCGCATTTTGGGTACGATGGAAGACAGGGAGAGCGGAATGCGCGTCATCGTCACGGGCGGAACCGGGTTCATCGGTTCGAAGCTCTGCGAGAACCTCGTCGCAAAAGGGCACGAGGTCGTGCTCTTCACCCGCGACGCGTCCCGCTCGCGGGACCAGATCCATCCGAAGATCCGGGTCGTCTCGTGGGCGCCCGGCGCGGCGTGGGAATCCTGGGTCGACGGCGCCGGAGCGATCGTGAACCTCGCGGGCGAGAACATCGCCCAGCGCTGGACGGAGGCCGCCAAACAGCGGATCGTCGCGAGCCGCGTCGACGCGGCGGCCCGGCTCTCTGCCGCGATCGAAAAGGCCGCCGTGAAGCCTTCGGTCCTCGTGAATGCGGCGGCCGTCGGGTACTACGGCCCCCACGGCGACGAGACCCTCGACGAGGACAGCCCGCCCGGAACCGATTTCCTCGCGACGACGTGCGTGGCGTGGGAGGAGGCCGCGAAGAAGGCGGAGGCGCTCGGCGTGCGCGTGGCGCTGATCCGGACGGGGGTCGTGCTCGGCGGAGACGGAGGCGCCCTCGCGAAGATGCTTCCGCCGTTCAAGATGTTCGCCGGCGGACCTATCGGAAACGGAGAGCAGTGGATGTCGTGGATCCACCGCGACGACCTCGTGGCCCTGTTCGTCTTCGCGATGGAGAACCCAAAGGCAAGGGGCCCGATCAACGGCACCGCTCCGAATCCGGTCACGATGAAGGAGTTCGCGAAAGCGCTGGGCCGCGCCCTCCACCGGCCGAGTCTGTTTCCCGCGCCCGCGGCCGCTGTGCGGCTTCTGCTCGGCGAGATGGCCACGGTGGTGCTCGACGGACAACGGGTCGTCCCGAAGAAAGCCGAAGGGCTCGGCTTCAAATTCCGCTTCACCGAGGTCGACGCCGCCCTCCGGGACGTCACGGGAGACTGACCGCATGCCGCTCGTGGGCAAGAGCGTTCCGCGCGTGGATGGACCGGCCAAGGTCGCCGGGACGGCCCGCTACGTCGACGATCTCACGCGGCCAGGCGTCCTCCTGGGCGCGACGCTCCGCAGCCCCGTGGCGCGCGGCCGGCTGCGCGGCATCCGACGGGATCCTTCGTTCGACTGGACCGGTGTGACGGTCGTGACGGCCGAAGACGTGCCCGTGAACGTCGTGGCGCTCATCGAGGAGGACCAGCCCGTCCTCGCATCGGATGAGGTCCGCCACGCGTACGAGCCGATCGCGCTCGTGGCGGCCGAGGATCCCGTGCGCCTCGCCCGCGCGCTTCGCGCCCTCACGGCCGAGATCGACCCGCTCCCGCCGATCCTGACCGTCGCCGACGCGCTCCAACGCAAGGCGCAGATTCACGGCCCCGACAACATCTTCGCCACCTACCGGATCTCGAAGGGCGACGCGGCGAAGGCCATCGCCGAGAGCCCCGTTCGTCTCACCGGAACCTATCGCACCCATCACCAGGAGCAGCTCTACATCGAGCCGCAGGGGATGCTCGCCTTCTGGGACGGGCGCGGGGCCCACCTCGTGGGCTCGCTGCAGTGCCCGTTCTACGTCCACAAGGGTGTCAAGCGCACCTTCAGCCTGGACGACGCGCACGTGGACGTGACGCAGGCCGTCACGGGCGGCGGATTCGGCGGGAAGGAGGAGTACCCCACGCTTCTCGCGCTTCACGCCCTCCTGCTCGCGAAGAAGAGCGGCCGGCCCGTGAAGATGATCTACGACCGGCAGGAGGACATCGAGGCGACGACGAAACGCCACCCCTGCGAGGTGACGATCTCGTCCGGCTGCGACCGCGAGGGCCATCTGTCGGCCGTGTCGATCAGGATCGTCATGGACGGGGGCGCGTACGTCACGCTCACCCCGGTCGTTCTCTCGCGCAGCGCTCTCCACGCGGCGGGCGCCTACCGCTGGGATCACGTCGCGATCGAGGCCGTCGCCGTCGCCACGAACACTCCTCCGAACGGCGCCTTCCGCGGTTTCGGAGCCCCGCAGACGATCTGGGCGATCGAGAGGCACATGGACCGCATCGCGCGCGAGTTGTCGGCCGATCCGCTCGCGCTCCGCGAGAAGAACCTCCTCCGCGTCGGGGACACGACGCCGACGGGCCAGTTCCTGAAGGAGTCGGTCGGCGTCCAGCGGTGCGTCGAGGAGGCCAGGAGCGCGAGCGGCTGGGAAAGGAAGCGCGCGACGCTCGGTCCGGCCGCGGCGGCGCGGCCGGTGTCGGCGATTCTTCGCCGGCCCGTCCCGGGAGGCTCCGCGTCCCGAAAGGCGCGCGGCATCGGCGCGAGCGTGTTCCTCCACGGCGCGGGCTTCACGGGCTCGGGCGAGCGCAATCTGAGGGGCCGCGTCGCGATCGACATGTTCCGGCTTCTCGCGGAGAAGAAACCGCGTTTCCGGATCCGCACGGCGTCCACGGACATCGGCCAGGGCACCGAGACGGTCTTCCGGCAGATCGCGGCCGAGGCGCTCTGGGTCTCGATGGATCGTGTGGACTTCGCGACGCCGTCCACCGCGACCGTCCCCGACTCGGGGCCCACCGTGGCGTCCCGGACGGTGATGATCGTCGGCTCGATCCTCGAGCACGCCGCGCGCGACCTCTTCGCGCGCATCGAGCAGGACCGGCAGGAACACGGCGGCTCGTTCGACGACGCCGCGCTCCGCCTGATCGCGCGCGACGGGACCGTCGTGTCCGAGAAGACCTACGAAACACCGGCGGATGTCGTCTGGGACGACGCGACGTACCGCGGCGACGCCTATCCCGTCTTCGGCTGGGGCTGCGACATCGCCGAGGTCGAGGTGGACCTCGACACGTTCGAGACGACGGTCCTCGGTTTCTGGGCCGCGCAGGACGTCGGCAAGGCCATCCATCCCGTCATGTGCAAGGGGCAGATCGAAGGCGGAACGCTGCAGGCGATCGGCTGGGCGCTGAACGAGAAAGTCGTCTTCAAAGACGGGAAGATCCTCAATGCCCGCATGACGAATTACGTCGTGCCCACGAGTCTCGACGCGCCCCGCTTCACGACGATTCTCGTGGAGGATCCCTACTCGAAGGGGCCCGGAGGCGGCGCGAAGGGCATCGGAGAGCTGCCAATGAACGGCGGCGCGCCCGCGATCGCCGCCGCGATCGAGCACGCGACGGGAATCGTCCGCGACGACCTGCCGCTTCTTCCGGAAGACCTCTTCGAGGCGCGAAGGGCGGGCACATGAGAATGACCTTCGTCGTGAACGGGCGTTCCCGTACGCTCGATGCGCCTCCCCTCGCGCGCCTCCTCGACATCCTCCGAGGGCCTCTCGGGCTCACCGGCACGAAAGAGGGCTGCGGCGAGGGCGAGTGCGGCTCGTGCACCGTGCTCCTGGACGGCGTCCCCGTGAACGCGTGCCTTGTCGTGGCGGGCCAATGCGACGGGCGAACGGTCCTCACCGTCGAGGGGCTCGCCTCGAGGGACGCGCTTTCCGACCTGCAGGAGGCTTTCGTGAAGGAGGGCGGCGCGCAGTGCGGCATCTGCACGCCCGGCATCCTCATGGCCGCGCACGCCCTCCTCGCGACGAACCCGCAGCCGGGCGAGGGCGAGATTCGCGAGAGCATCGCGGGCAACATCTGCCGCTGCACGGGCTACCAGCGCATCGTCGAGTCGATCCGGCACGCCGCGAAAGAGCAGGCCGCGCGTGAATCCGGCTGAGATCGCGCTCTACCCGTTCGAACGCCCGGGGACGCTCGCCGAGCTGTGCCGGACTCTCTCGGCGCGCGCGGGCCGCAAAGAGAGAACCGTGCTCCTCGCGGGGGGAACGGACTGGATCGTGGAGCGCCGTCTCGCCCCGCCCGAGGACCCGAACGACCTGCCGCTCGTCGTCGACGTGTCGCGCCTTCCCGAGATGCGCGGCATCACGGTGGCCAGGGAGATCGCCACCATCGGCGCCGCGGCGACGTTTCTCGAGATCAAGAGTCATCCCGTGCTGTCGCGGCGCGCGCCGGTCCTCACGGCCATGGCACGCGAGGTCGGAGCCGTCCAGATCCAGGCACGCGGCACCCTGGGCGGCAACCTCGCGAGCGCGTCTCCCGCGGCCGACGGGGCGGCGGCGCTCATGGCCCTCGACGCCGACGTGGTCCTCGCGAGCATCCACGGCGAGCGGCGCGTGCCCCTGACCCAGTTCTTCACCGGCTACCGGGCCACGCGGCGTGCCGAGGACGAAGTGATTGTCCGGGTGGAGTTCACCCTCCCGCGGACCGGCGCCCACCAGGTCTGGAGAAAGGTGGGCACGCGCGCCGCCCAGGCGATTTCCAAGGTCGCCCTCGCGGCCGTCGCCGAGGTCGCGCGGGGCCGCGGCGTCCGCTCCGGATTCGGCATGGCCTCGGTCGCTCCCGTGACGGTCTCCCTCCCGTCCGTGCGGGCGCTTGGCCTCGCCCCGAGCCTCGCCTCGGTCTCGGACGAAGAGCTCGACGCGGCAACGCGCCGGGATATCGCCCCCATCGACGATCTCCGTTCGACAGCCGCCTATCGGGCGTACGTCGCCTCTGCGCTCGTGAAGGGCTTCTTTCGCGAACTCCGGATGGCCGCCGGCTCCTGAACGCTCCCCGCGCACGCGACGCCGCGCGCCCTTATGATTCGGCCTCCCCCGGAGGTAATTGATGCGAGAGGTCACCCAGCACGAGCCCGGCACGTTCTGCTGGCCCGAGCTCGCGACGACGAACGCCGATTCGGCAAAGGCGCTGTACGGCGCCCTCTTCGACTGGACCTTCGACGACCAGTCCCCGAAGCCCGGCACCATGTATACGATCGCGCGGCGCGCGGGCAAGGACGTGGCCGCGCTGTATGTCCTCCAGAGCTCGCAGCGGCAGCGCGGCGTCGTCGCCCACTGGAACTCCTATGCGGCGGTGAAGAGCGCCGACGAGAGCGCGCTCCGCGTGAAGGTTCTCGGCGGAACGATCTTCGAGGCGCCGTTCGACGTCGGCCCGAACGGGCGCATGGCGATCGTGAAGGACCCGCAGGGCGCGACACTCTGCCTCTGGGAGGCGCGGGCTCACCCGGGGGCGCAGATCGTCGGCGAGATCGGCACGCTCTGCTGGACCGAGCTCGCGACGACCGACACGGACGCGGCGGGCCACTTTTACGCGAGCCTTTTCGGATGGGCGATCAAGAAGCAGGAGACGGGCCCCCAAGCCTATACGGAGCTCTGGAAAGGGCCGCGCCCCGCGGGCGGGATGACGGCGATCGAGAAGGAGCGCGGCGCGATTGCGCCCGCGTGGAGCGTGTACTTCTGCGTGGCCGACTGCGATGCCGCCGTTGCGAAAGCGAAGACGCTCGGAGCGCACGTCCTCACGAGCCCCGACGACATCGCGAAGGTCGGGCGCTACGCCTTCCTGACCGACCGCGAGGGCGCGCCCTTCGCCATCATCGCCGTCGCGCCCTGACGGATCATAGGAAGTTTTTTCAGCCCGCGCCGGAGATCGAGCAGGATGCGATGTGTCAGTCCTTGGCCTTGCTCGTTCGGCGCAGCTCGGTGACCCACTTCTTGCCGTCCTTCTCGACGAAGTCGAAGTGCACCGAATCGCCTTGACGCAGTTCGCCGAACGTCAGGTCCTTCTTCAGCTTCGTCGTCTCCGTCCAGTAGACGTCCCACGAGTCGCCCTTCTCGCCCTGGATGGTCAGCACCATGGCCGCGTGGTCGATCGCTGTGATCTTGCCCTCATGGGGGCGCTTTTCCGCGTATGCCGAAGCGGCGATCAGGAACACGAAGAGCGCGGCCGAGGCTGTGGCCAGTACCTTTTTCATGAGAGTCCTCCGGTCCGAACATGGAGCAAGAACCGCGCCAGAGTTCGCGTGGACAAGCCGCCCCGCTAGGACGCGAGCTTCCGGTACTTGATCCGGTGCGGGCGGTCGGCCTCGGCGCCGAGGCGCTTGTGGCGGTCGGCTTCGTAGTCCTGGTAGTTGCCCTCGTACCAGACGACCTTGCTGTCGCCCTCGAAGGCGAGCATGTGCGTCGCGACGCGGTCGAGGAACCAGCGGTCGTGACTGATGACGACGGCGCAGCCGCCGAACGAGAGGAGCGCCTCTTCGAGGGCGCGCAGCGTGTCAACGTCGAGGTCGTTCGTGGGCTCGTCGAGGAGCAGCAGGTTGCCGCCCTTCTTGAGCGTCCGCGCGAGATGGAGGCGGTTCATCTCGCCGCCCGAGAGGTTCGCGACGAACTTCTGCTGGTCGGCGCCCTTGAAGTTGTACATCGCGCAGAAGGCGCGGCTCGGCATCTCACGCTTGCCGAGCATCACGAGGTCCTGGCCGCCCGAGAGCTCGTCGTGCACCGTCTTTTTCGCGTCGGGCTTCTCGCGGTTCTGGTCCACGTAGCTCGGGACGACGGTTTCGCCGACCACGAGCTTGCCGCCGTCCGCCTTGACGTCTTGCGCGCCTCCGCGTCCCGCTTCGGCGGCCCCCATGATCATCTTGAAGAGCGTCGTCTTGCCCGCGCCGTTCGGGCCGATGATGCCGACGATTCCGCCCTTCGGAAGGTCGAAGTTCAGATCCTCGAAGAGAAGCGTGTCGCCGAAGGATTTCTTCACGCCCTCGGCCCTCACGACGACGTCGCCGAGGCGCGGGCCCGGCGGAATGTAGATCTCGTTCGTCTCGCCGCGCGCTTCGACGCCGCTCTCCGAGACGAGCTGCTCGTAGGCCTGCAGGCGCGCCTTGCTCTTCGCCTGCCGGGCGCGGGGGGATAGGCGCACCCATTCCAGCTCGCGCTTGAGCGACCGCTGGCGCGCGCTCTCGGTCTTCTCCTCGATTTCGAGCCGGGCCTCCTTCTGCTCGAGCCATGAGGAGTAGTTGCCCTTCCAGGGGATGCCCGCCCCGCGATCGAGCTCGAGAATCCAGCCTGCGACGTTGTCGAGAAAGTAGCGGTCGTGCGTCACGGCGACGACGGTCCCCGGGAACTCCTTCAGGAACTGCTCGAGCCACGCCACCGACTCGGCGTCGAGATGGTTCGTGGGCTCGTCGAGGAGGAGCATGTCGTTCTTCTCGAGGAGGAGACGGCAGAGCGCCACACGCCGTTTTTCGCCGCCCGAAATCTTCGTGACTTCCGCGTCGGGGGGCGGGCAGCGGAGCGCGTCCATCGCGGTCTCGAGCGTGCGATCCAGATCCCAGCCGTTCGCGGCTTCGATCGCGTCCTGCACCTTGCCGTACTCGGCCATGACCTTGTCCATCTCGGCGGCGGACAGGCTCTCGCCCATCTTCTCGCCCAGCTCGTCGAACCGCGCGAGCAGCTTCTTGACGGGAGCGACGCCTTCCTCGACGTTCTCGAGGACGGTCTTCTTCGGGTCGAGCTGCGGGTCCTGCGAGAGATACCCGATGCGCGTCCCCTCGGCCGGGAACGCCTCGCCGGTGAACTCCTTGTCGAGCCCCGCCATGATGCGGAGCACGGTCGACTTGCCCGCGCCATTGAGCCCGAGGATGCCGATCTTGGCGCCCGGAAAGAAAGAAAGATAAATCCCCCGGAGGATCTCCCGCTGTGGCGGGACGACCTTCCTGAGGTTCTGCATCGTGAAGATGTATTGCTCGGCCATGGGGGCGGGAATGTAACAGGAACGGGGATAGGATCAGACGCACAAGGAGAACAGGACCATGTGGCTGATCGTGGAACTCGCGCTTTGCGCGTTCGCGGGCTGGGCGACCGGGCAGATCATGAAGGGCGGAGGCTATGGCCTTCTCGTAGACATCCTGCTGGGAATCGTAGGAGGCTGGATCGGAGGCTTCCTCCTGGGCCGCTTCGCGATGGGCGGCGGCCTGCTGGGCGAATTCCTTATCCGCCTCGTGGGCGCCGTCATCCTCGTCGTGCTCGTGAGGCTCATCAAGCGGAGGTGACCGCGAATGGCAGCCTCGCATCCCGTTCGAAACGCCTGACTCTTTTCGAGCGCGGTAAAATCATCTTGTACTGAATTTAGACTTAGTCTAAATTATGGACCAAGGAGCCCCCGGGGCCTTCCCCTCACTTCACGGCCGCGGTGAAGACCTCTTCCATAGCCCCAACCGAGCAGCCCGCGACCGGCGCCTGGTTCAGGCGCGAGTCCGTCCAGATCGGGCGAGCGACGCCGCCATAGGACGCGAGGCCAGAGTAGTCGCCCTGCTGGTTGCCGTAGTTGATGGCGCTGCAGGGAAAAACGCCGTTGCAGTCATGCTCGTTGGAGGTGACGCTCGAGACGCGCAGGTCGGGCGAGAAGGTGGCGCCGCCGTCGTGAGAGTCGCCGACCGCGTGCGGCGCCGACCAGGTCGCACCGCCGTCGCCGGAGGTGGCGAGGAAGATCTCGGTGCCCATGGTGCCGACGTCCATCCACGAGCAGTACAGGCGGCCGCCGTGGACGCCGCCCGTGCGATCGGCGTCGCAGGCGGGATAGACCAAGGCGCGGCGGTTGAACTCGGCCGGGATGCCGGCATCGAACGGCAGCGTCTTGGACGAGATGATCGACTGGGGCGCGAAGGTGGCCCCGCCGTCAAGCGAGGCGCTGAAGGCGATGGTGTTAGCGCGATAGTCGTTCCAAGCCACGTAAAGCTCTCCATTCGGGCCCGTGAACGGCACGGCGCCGATCGCCCGGCCCGGGCCACGCGGGTCGTCGGCGCGGACGATGCTGAAGGTCGCACCCGCATCTTTCGACGTGGCAACGAGCACGCCGCCGCCCGTCGCCGAGCCGCCGCTGGCCGCGTCCCAGGCAAGGTAGACGCGATCGCGGAAGGGCGAGTTCGAGCCCCGGTCGGCCGTGATCATCGGCTTGTCGTTGAAGTGGTCGCTCCCGCCGGAGAAGCCGAAGAAGGTCGGCGTCCAGGTGCGGCCGCGGTCGGTCGAGCGCGCCACCGACAGCTCGGTGCCGTTGATGCCGTTGCCATTGCCGAAGAAGACGACGATCGAGCCGTAGAAGAGGTTGCCCCGGGTGTCGAAGGCGAGTGTCGGATCGGAGCCGAAGTCGATGCCGTGGGCGCCCTTGGCCGGCGGCAGCGGCACGTCAGACCCACCCCAGCTCTTGCCGCCGTCGCTCGAGAAGTAGGCGCGCATCGGTAGCCGGAAGATCTCGTTCGAACCGCCAGCCATCACCTTTTCGTTCTGGATCGCGATGTACGTCTCGCTCTGCGGGCCGCACTCGTTCGAGACGTCGACGTTGTTGCTCAGCGACAACGAGCCCGCGCTCGAGGCCGGCAGGAGGGGGCCGCCGCTCTGGATGTATTGGTACTTCTCCCACCACGTCGGGTTCTTGGGATCCCTCTGCGCGTGCGCGGCCGGCGCTGCGAGGAGGACAGCGGCGAGAACGGCGGATGACGTCTGAAACCGTGTCATGTACAGAGCCTCCTTTGAGCCACATCTTTCCCGGGAGTGTCGTCGCGACCGAAATCCTATCGCGGGCGAGGGCGCGGGCCCGCTTATAGACTCCCCGCATGCGCAAAACGAGCCGTGCCTCGGCCCTCCTCCTCTTCCTCGCCTCCCCCGCCTTCGTCTCCTCGTCGGGCCGCGCGTTCACGCTCGACGATCTCTACCGCGTGAAGAGCGTCGCGGCGCCCGCGATCTCCCCCGACGGGAAGACCGTGGTCTACAGCGTCGCGACGAACGACTGGGCGACGAAGAAGAAGACCGTCGCCCTGTGGCGCGTCGACGCCGACGGGAAGAACGCCCGCCCCCTGACGTTCTCCGGCGGGAATGACGACCACCCGTTCTTCTCGCCCGACGGGAAGACGCTCGCTTTCGTCTCGACGCGCATGGGCGAGCCGCAGCTCTTTTTCCTGCCGCTCGCGGGCGGCGAGGCCGAGCAGAAGACGCGCTTCACCGGCGGCATCGACGCGCCCTCGTTCTCGAAGGACGGCCGCTTCGTCGTCTTCGCGGCGGACGTGTACCCGGACTGCGGCGCCGACGCCGCGTGCAACAGGAAGGCCGCAGGCGCCCGGGAAGCGAACAAGATCAAGGCGCACCTCGCGGACTCCCTCCTCTACCGCCACTGGACCGAGTGGAAGGATGGCAAGCGCACGCACGTGTTCCTTCTCGACCTCGCCGAGGCCGACGCCGCGAAGGCCGTCCGAGACCTGACGCCCGGCGACTTCGACTCGCCCGTTTTCTCCATCGGAGGAGGCCAGAATTTCGACCTGTCACCCGACGGGACGGAGATGGCCTTCTCCTCGAAGCGCGAAGCGGACGCCGCGCTGTCGACGAACGCCGATGTCTTTACGGTGTCTGTGAGAGGCGACGCCGCGGCGCTCGCGTCCCCCCAGAACCTCACGGCCGAGAACAAGGGCTTCGACGGCTCGCCGCGCTACTCGTCCGACGGGCGCTTCCTCGCGTTTCTCCGGCAGGTCACGCCCCGCTACGAGGCCGACCGTCAGAGGCTTATGCTGCGGGACCGCACGTCCGGCGCCGTCCGCGACCTGACTCCTTCCTTTGACGACACGGTTCGCGACTTCGCGTTCTCGAAGGACGGAACCCGCATCTTCTTCACGGCCGACGTGAAGGGGCGAACGCCGCTCTATGAGGTCGACATCGCGACCGGCGCGATCCGCGCGATCTCGTCGGTCGGGACTCTCGACGCCGTGGCGATCGCCCCTGACGGCACGTGGGCCGCCGTGGCGCGTCGCCGCATCGGGAGCCCGCTCGAGCTGTACCGCCTTTCGCTCGCGAAGGGCGCGGACGAGGCGGGACAGCGCCTCACGACGCACAACGCCGGCCTCGAGAACGAGGTCGACATCCGGCCGGCCGAGGAAATCAGCGTGCCCGACGCCGACGGGAAACCCATACAGGTGTGGATCGTCAAGCCGCACGGCTTCGATCCCGCGAAGAAGTACCCGCTCATCCTGAACATCCACGGCGGGCCGCAGCAGCAGTGGGCCGACTCCTACCGCGGCGACTGGCAGGTCTATCCCGGCGCGGGTTACGTCGTGGCGTTCCCGAATCCGCACGGCTCGACCGGATTCGGGCAGGCCTACACGTCGGCCATCTCGGGCGACTGGAACGGCCGCGTGATGACCGACATCGAGAAGGTCGCGGACGCGCTCGAGAGGCTTCCTTACGTCGACAAGAACCGCATGGGCGCGATGGGCTGGTCGTGGGGCGGCTACGCGACGATGTGGCTCGAGGGCCACACGACGCGGTTCAAGGCCCTCGCCGCCATGATGGGCGTCTACGACCTGCGCGCGATGTACTCGTCCACCGAGGAGGTCTGGTTCCCCGCGTGGGACCTCAAGGGCGCGCCATGGGAGTACGGGGAGCTCTACGCGAAGCAATCGCCGTCCGCGTATGTGACGGGCTTCCGCACCCCCTGCCTCGTGATCACCGGCGAAAAGGATTTCCGCGTTCCGTACACGCAGTCACTGGAGTTCTTCACGGACCTCCAGGCGCGCGGCGTGCCGTCGCGTCTTGTCGTGTTCGAGAAGGCAGGCCACTGGCCGAGCGCGTTCGAGATGGGTCTCTACTACGCGGCGCACCTCGACTGGTTCCACCGGTTTCTCGGCGGCGCCGCCTCGCCGTGGAAACTCGAAGACCTCATATCCGGGCGCTGAGGAAACGCGCCGCCCATGTTCTCGCAGCGGATCCCGGCCCCTCGCGATGTGAACCGCCTGACGCGGGCGCTCGCGGCGCGCACGCGCCCGTTCCTCGACCTCACGGTCATGAATCCGACCTCCGTCGGGCTGCGTTCGGGCGAAGCCGACCTTTTCGACAGCGCCGCGTCGGCGCCGGACACGCGCGTCCTCGCGGCCCTCGCCGATCCCCGCGGCCTCGTCTACGCGCCCGATCCGAGGGGGCTGCTCGCGGCACGCACGTCCGTGAGCAACTACTACGCGGCCGTGCACGGCGTTCTCGCGCCCCCGGACCAGATCGTCCTGACGGCCTCGTCGAGCGAAGCCTACGGCTGGCTCTTCAAGCTCGTGGGCGATCCCGGCGACGTCGTCCTCGTGCCGGCGCCGTCCTACCCGCTGCTCGACGCCCTCACGGAACTCGAATGCCTCTCGCTGCGCCGCTACGCGCTCGCGAGCGAAGACGGCTTCACGTTCCACGCGGCGGCCGTCGAGGCGGAAGTGCGGCGCGTCGAGGTGGAAGGACATCGCGTCGCGGCTGTCGTCGTCGTGAATCCGAACAACCCGACGGGCACGTCGCTCGCAGGCCAGGAGCTATCGGATCTCATGACGCTCGCGAAGGAGCGGAGGTTCGCCGTCGTCTCCGACGAAGTGTTCGTCGACTATCGCTACTCGGACCGGCCCCAGGACGTGCGCGTAGCCGCCGCGACGTCCACGTCCGCGCCGGAAGCGCTCATCTTCTCGCTCGGCGGGCTTTCAAAGTCGGCGGGCCTCCCGCAACTGAAGCTCGGATGGATCTTCGCGAACGGACCCGCCGGGCTCCTCGAGCAGGCGATCGAACGCCTCGAGTGGATCGCGGATTCGTATCTCTCCGTCTCGACGCCCGTGCAGCTCGCGCTCCCGAAGCTCCTCGAGCACGGGCGCCGGACGGCGGATGCGATCTGGGCGCGCGTGCTTCGCAACGAGCGCGCCCTCCAGGCCGCCTTCCCCCCGGGTGGCGGCGTCACCGTTCTTCCCGTCCGCGCCGGCTGGGCCGCGTGCCTGCGCGTGCCGGCCGTCCGTCCCGAGGAGGAGCTCGTCCTCGATCTCCTCGAATCACATGACCTTCTCGTCCAGCCAGGCTATTTCTACGAGTTCCCTTTCGAGGCGTTCGTCGTCGTCAGCCTCCTGCCGCCGCCGGATGTTTTCCAGGAGGCCCTCGAGCGCCTCGTGCGCGCGCTCACATATCGCACCTGAATTCCTGGCCTACCGCTTGCAAGGACTTCACCATGAGAAAAAACCAGCATTTCACTCTTTCCGCCGCTCTCCTCGTCTTGGCGGCCGGCGTGCCCTTCGCGGGCACGGCGATCGCACAGCCTCATCCCCCGATGCCGCCCGGGATGCCGGCGCCGTTCATGCCGGGCGACCTGCATGTCCGCATTGTCCCGCAGGCCCGGCCGGCGCTCCGGCACGAGGTCCGCACGGAACGCCCAAGCCCGAATCACGTGTGGCAGGGCGGGTATTGGCATCACACGGGTACGGACTGGAACTGGAACAACGGCCGCTGGGCCGAGCGTCCGCATGCCCGCGCCAGCTGGGTCGCCCCCCGCTATCAGAAGGTGCGCGGCGGCGTTCGATACATCCCCGGGCACTGGTCGCACGAGCACGTCATCTACAACTGATTCGCGCCGGCGGGTCCTGACCAAGACGCGGTCTTACCTCTTCGAGCGAACAAGAAGCTCGGAGAGGTAAGTTCTTTAATCTCCGGGTGGACCTGAACTTCTGGCCTGCCGCTTGCATGGACTCCACCATGAGAAAAAATCAGCATTTCATTCTCTCCGCCACTTTCATCGTGTTGGCGACCGGCGTGCTCTTCGCGGGCACGGCGATCGCTCAGCCTCAGCCCCCGATGCCGCCTGGGATGACGGCGCCGTTCATGCCGGGCGACCTGCATGTCCGCATTGTCCCGCAGGCCCGGCCGGCGCTCCGGCACGAGGTCCGCACCGCGCGGCCGGGCCCGAATCAAGTATGGCAGGGCGGGTATTGGCATCACACGGGTACGGACTGGAACTGGAACGACGGTCGCTGGGCCGAGCCTCCGCAGCCCAAGGCCCGCTGGGTTGCGCCCCGCTACCAGAAAGCGAAGGGTGGCACGCGCTACTCGCCAGGACACTGGTCCCACGAGCACCTCATCAACGACTGATTCGCGCCGACGGGACCTCCGCAGCGTTTACCTCTTCGAGCGAACGAGAAGCTCGGAGAGGTAAGTTTTCCATAAATCCGGCCACGTGTGCGTCTGGTGGCCGCGCGTCTTTTCCGAGAGCGGGAAGACGACGGCTTGGCCGTTCTTGACCCGCGCCACACCCTTCTCGAGAAGGTCGAGCTCGGGCGGATTGATGGCGTCGTCCGCGAAGTTGAGCGCGAGGAGCGCCGCCTGGATCCTTTCGAGGCGCGGGGACGGGTCGTAGTCGCGCGAGGCGTCGAGGGCGAAGAGCAGGTCGTTCGCGTCGGCCTTCGAGAAACGGTCCTTCATGTAGTTTTCGACCGCGGCGTCAGCGGCCGCCGGGTCGGGCGCCTGCCGCATCCACTGGTGCGGGCTTCCCGAGAGAAGGAGCATGAGCGCGAGCGCCCCCTTTAGACCCCGCGGCTGCGCGACGTAAGCGCCGCCCTTCCAGTCGGGGTCCTCGCGGATGAGGTCCATCGCCATCTTTCGCCACATGCGGTTCCGACCCGCGATCGCGTTCGGCAGGCTCGCGAGCGGCAGGAGGGCGTCCATGAAGGCGGGGTACGTTTCGCCCCACAGCCACGTGTGCATGCCGCCCATCGAGGTCCCGATCACGAGCCGCAGGTGATCCACGCCGAGGGACTCGGTCAGGAGCCGGTATTGGGCCCGTACCATGTCGTCGTACGTGTAGCGGGGGAACTTCGCCTTCAGGCCGTCGCTCGGCTTCGACGAGGCGCCGTGGCCGATGCCGTCCGGAATCACGATGAAGTATCTCGAGGCGTCGAGCGGCTGGCCCGGGCCGAACAGAACGCCCGCGAAATTCGGGCCGAGGAACTGCGCGGACGAGCCGCCCGTCCCGTGCAGGACGAGGACTGCGTTCGTCGTGTGCCCCTGCCCGTCGTCGAGCTTCCGCCCGATCGTGACGTAGTGCATTTTCAGTTCGGGAAGCGTCTCGCCGTTCGCGAACCGGAAGTCCCGGACGACGGCGTCACCCGGCACCTGGGGCTGTGGCACGATCTGGGCGGGAGCGGAACGCGCGGCGAGAGCCACTGCTAGCGCGACGCCCGTAAAGAGGAGCGTGAAGAGGAGGCCGCGGGCGGGCCCGAGCGTCTTCATGCGCCCATTAGACCGCGACTCGCGCGCTCAGGCCACGGTCCCGACGAGGCCGGCGTTGAAGAGACGCCGGTCCATCGGAGCGAGCCCCCGCGCCTGTCCCCGCGAGAGGACCGGCGTGAAGCGCCGCGTCGCGAGGTGGAGACTCACGTCCCAGAGGCTCTCGTCGGCCGTCTCCCAGCCGCGCGCGTCGAAGCGCGCCATGTTCACGGGCCGCCCGAAAGCCCGCAGGCTCTTCTCGCCCTCGAGGTTGTAATAGACGTCGAAATAGCTCATCACGAGCTCGCGGAGCGAGCCATAGACGGGCGAGCGGAAGCGCAGCCCCGAGTAGTTCGACTTCGCGACGGCGCCCCAGCAGCCCGCGCCCGGGCGCTCGCGATAGAGCGCGAGGACGTGGTCGTCGTCGCGCACGGCCCGCAGCTGGACGACGAGCGCCGCGTGCCCGAGACGCCGGAGGGCCGCTGCCGCGAGGAGCGCGCCCTCGAAGCAGTGCGCGCGCCGTTCTCGCAAGACCCGCCGGGGGGAAAAGGCCGTCTCGCCGTCCGGCTCCTTGTTGTAGAGGACGTCCTCGTCGAGGAAGCGCTGGATGCGGTCGGGGGTCCTGAGGCCGTGCGGCAGGACGAGACGGGCGAGGGTCACCGGCGGAGTTTCCTAGAATGAGGCGTGGGAGTCACGCGTTTCAGAGGTCTGCCGCCGGGTTTTGCGGCGGGCTTCACACGCGGACCTCTCGCGGCGAAGGAGACGCCCACGGAAGCCGCCGGCCGGGCGCTCGCCGGCGCGCTGGAAGCGCCGGACGCCGAGGTCGTGCGCCTCACGCAGGTCCACGGCCGCCGCATTCTTTCCTTCGAAACACCTGCGCGAAAGCGCGGGCACACGCTCCTCGGAGAGGGCGACGGCCTCCTGACCTGCCAGCCGGACGTCCTCCTCGCAGTGGCGTCGGCCGACTGCGTTCCGATCGTCCTCGCGGATCCCCGGACGGGCTGGATCGCGGCCGTCCACGCCGGCTGGCGCGGGACCGCCGCGCGCGTCCTCGATGCCGCGCTCGACGCTCTCGAGGCCCGGGGCGTGCGCGTCGCCGGCCTCTCCGCCGCGTTCGGCCCTTCGATCTCGCGCGAGAGGTACGAAGTCGGGCCCGAGGTCGTGGTGGCGCTCCGCGAGGCGTATCGCGACGTCGCCGTCCCGGGGGACGCCGTCCGCGCGGGAAGCGCGGACCGGGCCTTCGTCGACGTAGCCGCTTTCAACGCCGCCGCTCTTCGGGCGCGGGGCATCCGCGCGGAGCGAACGACCGCCCCGGATCTCTGCACGTACGAGACGCCGGACCTCCCCTCCTGGCGCCGGGATGGGGCGGCCACCGGCCGGATCCTGACGGGAATCGTCCGGCTTTCCGGCTGAGATACTCTTTCGCCCGGCCCCCGCCAGCCCCGACGATCAGCGCGCCTGCGGCGCCGGGCGCCGCGGCTCTTCACGCCCCCTGAGCTGGCCGCAGGCCGCGTCGGCCTGCAGGCCCTTCGACCAGCGCACCGTCACCTGCACGCCACCGTCCGCGACCGCCTTCGCGAAGGCGTTCACGGCGGCGTCCGCCGGCCGCGAGAGACCGGGGAGCCATTCCTTCGACTCGTTGAGGGGAATCAGATTGACCTTGGACGGCAGGGGGCGCAGGAGCACCGCGAGCTTCACGGCGTCCGAGACCCGGTCGTTCACTCCCGCGATGAGGACGTACTCGAAGGTGATGCGCCGTCCGCGCTCGAGCGGCCACCGCTTGAGCGCGGCGAGGAGCGGGGCGATGGGATACGTCCGATTGATCGGCATGAGCGTCGTCCGCGTCTCGTCGTCCGCGGCCGAGAGCGACACGGCGAGGTTTGGGCGGTGCGGCCGGCCCGCGAGCGTCTCGATTCCGGGCACGACTCCCGCCGTCGAAACGGTCGTGCGCTTCGGCGAGACCTCCTCCTCGAGGAGATCGAGCGCTCGCACCACGTTCGCGACGTTCAGGAGAGGCTCTCCCATCCCCATGAAGACGACGTTCGCCTCGTGCGGGCCGAAGCCCTTCGCGCGCGCGATCGCGAGGTACTGGCCAACGATCTCTCCGGCCGTGAGGTTGCGCCCGGCGCCCATACGGCCCGTCACGCAGAATGCGCAGTCCACCGCGCAGCCCGTTTGCGAGGACAGGCAGATCGTCACGCGTGAAGCGCCCGGCGTCTCGGGGTCGGTCCACGAGGGCGTCTTCTTCGACTCCATGATGTACACCGCTTCGATGCGCGCCCCGTCCGCGAGCTCGAACAGGAATTTCTCGGTGCCGTCGGGCGCGGGCGTTCTCGCGACGATCTTCGGGAGGCCGATGACGAAGTCCTTCGCGAGGGCCTCGCGCATCGCCTTCGGAAGATTCGTCATCTCCTTGAAGTCCGCGGCGCGCCGCTCGTGGATCCACTTGAAGATCTGCGCGGCGCGGAACGACTCCGGGGCGACCTCGCGCACGGCACGCGCGACGTCAAGAGGGGAAAGGCCCAGAAGGTCCTGCGCCTTCAACCCCTTTTCGCCACGGTCGACCGGATCGTGACCGTGGCCTGCGCGCGGCGGCGGGAGCGGATGGGCCGCGTGGGGTCGATCCCGACGGAGCGCAGGAAGCTCAGATCCTTGACGTTGATCTGGAAGACGGCGCGCTCGACGGTGGAGCCCTCGCCGTTCTCGGCGGCGCGGGCCGCCTGCAGCGCACCGCGCCGGATGGACGGGAGTGCGGCCGACGAGCGCCGTCCGCGCTTCTCGAGGGCGACCGTGGCGTCGAGGACGAGATACACCCCATAACCCTCGGCCTTCACCTTCGCGAGGATCTCGTGCACCTTCTCCGAGGACGACACCGCTTCGTTGAGCGCGGCGCCGAGCTCGCGAAGGTACGCGCGGACCTTGTCGTCGAGAGCCATCCAAGCGGCAATCTAGGCCGCTGCCTTCGGGGAGTCAATCGGCCGGGACGACCGTTCGGTTTCTCCCGACGAACCGCTTTTCTTCTAGGCGCATGAGGAGCAGAATCCGCCGCCATGCCCGTCCCAAAGAAGCACTTCGTCAACGGCCGCCCGCTCGAGCCGCCCTTCCCCGCGGGGATGCGGCGCGCTCTCTTCGGGATGGGATGTTTCTGGGGCGCCGAGAAAATTTTCTGGCAGGGGAGCGGCGTCTTCTCGACCGCCGTCGGCTATGCCGCCGGCGTGACTCCGAACCCCACGTACCGCGAGGTCTGCACGGGACAGACGGGGCACAGCGAGGTCGTCTTCGTCGTCTTCGATCCCGCGGAGGTCTCGTACGAGGAGCTGCTGAAGCTGTTCTGGGAAAACCATGATCCGACGCAGGGTATGCGGCAAGGGAACGATACGGGCATGCAGTACCGCTCGGGCATCTACACCTTCGACGAGACGCAGCGCGCGGCGGCCGAGGCCTCGAAGAGCGCGTTCCAGAGGGAGCTCGCGGCCGCGGGCTACGGCGCCATCACGACCGAGATCCTGCCCGCCCCCGAGTTCTATTACGCCGAGGACACCCACCAGCAGTACCTCGCGAAGAATCCCGATGGCTACTGCGGCCTGGGGGGGACGGGAGTCTCCTGTCCCGTGGGCGTCGCCCGGACGGCCTGAACCGGCCCGGCGCCAAGTCTGCGACGACGTCTCAGCGACACGGTAAACTCGCCGGTCCATGACATCCACCGTGCGTTACACGTCCGTCCGCCCGCGCTTCGAGCGCTTCCTCCTCGCCGTCGAGCGTCCCGGGCGTTACCTCGGCCTCGAGAGGAACGTGACGCGCAAGGATCTCGGCGCCACGTCGGTCAGCGTGTGCCTCGCGTTTCCCGACGCCTACGAGATCGGGATGAGCCACACCGGCACGAAGATCCTCTACGAAATCGTGAACCGGCGCGCGGAATGGGCCTGCGAGAGAACGTATGCGCCCTGGGTCGACTTCGAGGCCGTGCTCCGCCGGGAGAAGGTTCCTCTCTTCTCGGTCGAGTCGTTCGCGCCCGTTTCGGACTTCGACGTCGTCGGCTTCTCTCTCCAGAGCGAACTGAACTACACGAACGTCCCGAACATGCTCGACCTGTCGGGCATCCCCGTGCTCGCCTCGGACCGCGGCGACGCGGATCCGATCGTCATCGGCGGCGGCCCGTGCACCGCGAACCCCGAGCCGCTCGCGGACTTCTTCGACGTCTTCCTCATCGGCGACGCGGAGGAGGCCCTTCCCGTCTTCCTCGAGGAGGTCGCGACCACGAAGGCGCTTCCGCGAAGGGAGCGGCTTCTCGCCTTCGCCGCCTGCCCGGGGATCTACGTGCCGTCCCTCTACGACGTGGTCTACGACGGCGATCGCGTCGTGTCGACGACACCGAACATGCCGGGAGTTCCCGAGAAGGCAAACCGCGTCTGGGTCGAGAAGCTCTCGGCCGACGTCTACCCCGAAAAGCCGATGGTGCCCTCCGTCGACATCATCCAGGACCGCCTCGGCCTCGAGATCATGCGCGGCTGCACGCAGGGCTGCCGGTTCTGCCAGGCCGGCTACTGGTACCGGCCCGTGCGCGAGCTGGACCCCGCCGACGTCGCAAAAGCCACGAAGGCCTTCATCGACGAAGCGGGCTGGAGCGAGGTCGGCCTCCTCTCGCTGTCCTCGGCCGACTACTCGCAGATCGAGCCCCTCGTCGCGTGCCTCGCGCCGGAGCTCGCGAAGACGAAGGTCTCGATCTCGCTGCCCTCTCTCCGGGCGGAGGCGTTCTCCGTCGGGCTCGCGGATGCGGTCTCGGAAGTGCGCAAGTCGGGCTTCACGTTCGCTCCCGAGACGGGCTCGGACCGGCTCCGCCGCGTCATCAACAAGACGTTCACGAACGCCGACATGGTGAAGGCCGCCGACGTGGCGTTCTCGCGCGGCTGGGACATGATCAAGGTCTACACGATGATCGGCCTCCCGACGGAGACCGATCCCGACCTCGACGAGCTCGTGACGCTCGTCAAGGACATCCTCGCCCAGGGCCGAAAGCACGGCGTGAGGCCCACGGTGAACGTGTCGGTCGGATCCTTCGTGCCGAAGAGCTTCACGCCGTTCCAGTGGTTCGCGTTCGACGGCGTCGAGAACCTCGACCGGAAGCTCGCCTACCTGAAAGACAGGTTCCGCATGGTGAAGGGCGCGAAGATGACGTGGCACGAGCCGAAGGAGGCCGAGATCGAGACGATGCTCTCGCTCGGCGACCGGCGCATGGGCCGCGCGATTCTCGAAGTCTGGAATCGTGGCGGACGCTTCGACGCCTGGAGCGAGCACTTCTCGTGGGAGCGCTGGAACGAGGCGCTCCGCGCGGCGGACGTCCCGAAGCCCCGCCACCTGCGCGAGAAAGACCTCACGGAGACGCTTCCCTGGGACGTCGTCGATGCGTTCATCCGCAAACCGTTCCTGATCGTCGAGTGGAAGAAGGCGCTCAAGGAGATGCACACCGACGACTGCAAGTGGGGACACTGTTACGCGTGCGGCGTCCCCGGCGACGGCGAGGACACGGTGCTCGCTAATCCGCTCCCGCCGGAATTCGGATTCTTGGAAGGTACCAAGGGCGCCGCGTACCGCATGAAGGCGACGTCGGACCTCCTGCCGCTGCGCGAGCGGCGCGCTCCGGGCGGCGCGCTAGCGGTGCCCCTCGCCGAAACGGCGCGGTCGTACCGGCTCACCTTCGAGAAGCTCGGGGACGCGCGCTACCTCTCGCATCGCAACACGATGGACGTCCTCGAGCGCGCGCTGCGCGCGTCCGGCGCTCCCGTGCGGTACACCGAGGGATACAACCCGCACCTCCGCATGTCCATGGGTCCGGCGCTGCCCCTCGGCCACGAGTCGAAGCACGAGCTCTTCGACGTGGACGTCCTCGCCGCGCTCTCGGAGGCGCACGTCGCCGCCGTGAACGTGCGGCTCCCCGGAGGCCTCCGGATCACCTCGTGCGTCGAGCTGCCGAAGGGAGCGAAGTCTCTGGGCCGCGCGGCCACCGAAGCCGTCTACTCGTTCACTCTTCCCAACGGAGAAACGCGCACGGAGCGCCTGGCGCTCTCGGGCACCGAGGCCACGACGCCGAAGAAGTTCCTGGAGAAGGAATACGGCGTCCCGCCCGAGGGTCAGCACGGGATCCGGGTTCGGCGCGAAGAGACCGTCCTCACGCCGTAGACTCGCTCCGATGCCTTTCACCGTCCGCTGCCACGCGACCTTCGAGGCGGCGCACCACCTCGTGGACTACATGGGGGGGCCCGAGCCCGTGCATGGACACTCCTGGAAGATCGAGGTCGCGCTCGGAACCTCCGCGCTCGGCGCCTACGACCTCTCCGTGGACTTCGTCCCGACGGAGACCTTCGTGAAGGAGCTTGCGTCGCGGCTCCACAACCGGGACCTCAACACCGTTCCCCCGTTCGACCGAAAGAACGCAAGCGCCGAGAACGTCGCGCTGTGGGTCGCGGACGAGATCCGCCAGGCGGGCGTCCTCACCGAAGGCGTGCGTCTCGAGGAAGTCACCGTCTGGGAAGGGCCCCGAAACAGCGTGACGTACCGGCCGTGATCCCCTGCCCGTAAGATGGGCGCCATGCACCTCGTCGCCTTTCACGGCTATCCCCTCGACCGCCGCATCTGGGAGCCGCTCGCCGGGCGCGCCGCGGCAGGCACGCTCGGCCCGATCACCGCCGTTTTCGCCCCGGACTTCCGCGGCCGCGGCACGTCGCTCCGCCCTGCCGCGCCGGTCCACGCCATGTCGCTCCTGGCCGACGACATGGCGGAGGAGATCTCCCACGCCCTGCCCGCCGGCGAGCCGTTCCTTCTCGCCGGCCTCTCCATGGGCGGCTACGTGGCGTTCGAATTCGTCAAACGGCACGCGGCGCGGTTCCGCGGCCGCATCGAGGGCCTCGCGCTCTTCGACACGAAGGCCTCGTCGGACGACGATGCGGGCCGGGTGAAACGCCGGGAAGCGATCGAGTCGATCCGCAAGGACGGGATCGAGGCGGCTCTTTCCGCGATGCTGCCGAAGCTTCTCGCCCGAAGCTCGAAGGGCAAGCCGGCCGAGGAGATCGCGCGCGCGATGATCCTCGCGACGCCGTCCCAGACCGCGATGGCCGACCTCGCCGGTCTCGCGCTCCGTGACGAAGGCTTCGAGGTGCTTTCCGGTTGGGAGAAGCCGCTCCTCGTCGTCGTGGGCGACGAAGACGCGATCGCGCCGCCTTCGGACGCCGAAGCGATGACGGCCGTCGCGGGACGCGCCTCGTGGGTCAGCCTCGTGACCGTTCCCCGCGCGGGGCATCTCGTCCCGCTCGAAAACCCGGGCGAAGCGGCCGACGCCCTCGTGGCCCTCGCGGCGCGCGCTATTTCCCCAACGCCCCGCTGAACGAAGGCAGGACCGTGAGACCCGGCGTCGCGGAACGCGCGGCGGCGGGAAGTCCGGGCTGGAACACGGGAAGCGTGGAGGGGACCGGCGCGGGCGTGAACGAGGGAAGAGGAACGCGCCTGCCGTGGGCGTACACGGGATGGCGGCCCTTCTCCTTGTACCACTCCGCGAGCGTCGCGCTCTGGTGCATCTCCTCGACGATCTGCCGCCAGCCCGCGCCCGTGTTGTAGGCGCAGAAGGAGATCTCGCCGAGCTGCGTGCCGTAGGGAATGATGCACATCTCCGTGCGGCGGAAGTCGTAGTTGAAGAGGTCCTGGAACCACATCCCCGCGACGAGGAGGACGCGCCACGGATAGCGCGCCTGCTTCGCGATTCCCATGCCCTTGCCGGTGTGCCCGTCCATGACCTTGAGCGTCTCCCACACACCGAGATTCTTCGGGACACCCGACGGGCGGATGTTGCGCGCGAGAGCCAGGGCGGTCTGGACGATCGTGAGAAAGCGCCCGCGCGCGGCGTCCGTGACGACCGTCAGGTCGCGAAGAAGCCGGTCCGCGTCGAGGATCTGCGTGAGGGGCACGGCGTCGCCGGATTCCGGGTGGACGAGCATCATCGTGCCGATGCCGCAGTTCGGGTGGCATCCGCACTTGAGCGAGCCCCACTGCCCTTCGAGCCCCCCGAGCAGGTCCTTGAGATCCGAGAACGGGCCCGAGGCCGAGAGCGGGAACCAGTCGCGCATCGGCTCGCTGACGCCGGCCTGGTTCTTCACGTCGTGCGCGAGGTGCGACAGCGTGTACCGCTGCTTCTTCCGCGTCTCGTCGTCGATCTCCTCGTCCCGACCCGTGAAGGAGACGGGCTGGAAGGAGACCGCGTTGATCTTGTCGATGTTCCGGATCGCGAACCGGATGATGTCCCCGACCTGGTCGTTGTTGACGGTATTCACGATCGTCGTCACGAGCGTGACGTCGATGCCCGCGGCATGGAGGTTGTCGAGCGCCCGCAGCTTGACGTCGTATAGGTTGCCCACGCCGCGATGGACGTTCGGCTCGTTCCCGACCCCGTCGAACTGAAGGTACGCGAGCCGCAGCCCCGCCTCGTACGCCGCCTTCGCGAACTCCGGCTCCTGCGCGAACCGGATGCCGTTCGTGGCGCACTGGACCGAGAAGTAGCCGACCTCTTTCGCGTAACGCGTCGCTTGGATGAAGAAGGGCGAGATCGTGGGCTCGCCGCCCGAGAACTGCACGGAAAGCTGGCGGCGGGGCTTGATGGAGACGGCGTTGTCGAGGATTTCCCGTATGTCCTCGAAGGAAAGCTCGTGGACGTAACCGACCTGGTTCGCGTCCATGAAGCACGGGTTGCACATCATGTTGCAGCGGTTCGTGAGATCGACCGTGAGGACGGCGCCGCGGCCGTACCTGATCGAGGCCGAGCCGTGGTCGTGGAGCTTGTCCTTCGCGATCTTGACGTCGCGCCCGAAGAAATTCTGCTCGAGCCGGCTGAAAAACTTCGCGTCACTGGACATCAGGTCTTCGAACGTGCCGTGCTTCGGGCACGTCTTGACCATCCAGATCTCGTTGCCGCGCAGGACGATGTCGGCCGGGATTTCTCCGGGCCGCCCGTCCACGAGCTCGCGGAGCTCCCGCGTGCCGCCCACGATCGCGTCGCGGACCTCCCGTGTGCACGTCGGGCACAGCGAATCCGTGCGGCGGGGGTAGCCTAAGGGGGGCTTCGTGCGCTCGTGACTCTTCGGGAGCGGCTCCGGCGACCAGGCCGGATGAAAAGCGCGCGCCGGGACGCGGCGATTCACGGCCTGGAAGGCATTCCAGCCGACGTTCGCCGTCGTCCGTATTGCCTCGTAGAACTGCTCGCGCATCGGTCTCCTCCGAAGTATGTCGTCGCCCCGAGGTTCCTCGGTACGGCTTACGCCTCGACGCCTGAATGAAGCCGGAACTTTATCACGCGACCCCCTATGATACCTTTCCCTTGGCGTCGAGAATGAGTCCGGTTCCTGGTAGTTCGGGGGGGCCGTAGAGCCGTTCGACGCGCCTCAGAGCGGCGCGGCCGACCGCGCGCACGGCCCCGTAGTTCAGGGCGGCACCGGCCGCGGCGCCGAGCACGGGTACGAGGTGCGAGACCTCGCGGCCCACGAACCGCGCGAGCAGACGCGTCGCGATTTCCTCGGCGGCCCGGGTCGTGAGACGGCGCCCGACGTTGATGCCCGCGCCGGAAGCCAGACCCGCGAGCACCTCGAGGGCCCGTTCCTTCGGCTCCATCGGAGCGCCGTACAGGAGATGAAGCGAGACGATGAGCCGGCTCTGCAGGATGAGGAGGGCGGTCAGCTCGGGCGCGGCCGTAGCGAGCGCGGTCCAGCCGGGCGGGAGTCCCGCGACGCCTCCGAGGACGGCGGCGCGACGGGCGGCCTTCGCGACGAGGCGCTCGCCTTTCTCGCGCGTCGTGGCCTCCGGGTGTTTTTCGGCAAGCGCCCGAACGTCGATCCGAAGGCGCTCGAGGTCGAGGTCGGTCGTCGCCTTCTCGACCATCTTCAGGAAGGTTTCGGCCAGCATCCTGAGGTCTATCATCGGCGCGGCCGGTCGCGCTGACAAGGACCGCTCCGAAGCTCCAAGGAGGACACACGGAATGTCGATGAGAAAGGCAGCCCCCCGGGCGGTCCGCGCGGCCCTCGCGGCTCTTCTCGTTCTCTCGTCGGCCGGAGACCTCGATGCCGCCACCCGGCCGAAGGCGAAGAAGAAGGTCCCGCCGAAAGCGGCGACCCACGACTACGCCCACGCGGTGGTCGTCCTTCACACCGAGCGCGGCGACGTGACGATCCGTTTTTTCGCCGATCGCGCGCCGAATCACGTGAGGAACTTCGTCGATCTCGCAAGCGGCGGCTTCTATGACGGAACGCTTTTCCATCGCGTCATTCCGGGCTTCGTCCTGCAGGGCGGCGATCCTCTGACGAAGGACCCGAAGAACGCCTTCGTCTGGGGAAACGCGGGGCGCACGGACGCGAAGGGTCAGCCCGTCACGCTCAAGCCGGAGTTCAACGACACGCCGCACAAACGCGGCGTCGTCTCGATGGCCCGGTCGGCCGCGCCGGACTCGGCGTCATCGCAGTTCTTCATCGTGCTCAAGGACTACCCGTCCCTCGACCACCAGTACACGGCCTTCGGCGAGGTCGTGAAGGGAATGGACGTCGTGGACCGCATCGTGGCGGAGTCGAATCCGGATCCGTCCAACGCCAGCCTCGGGAAGCCCCGCGTTTACCAGAAGCTCGTGAAGGTCGAGATCCTCGAGGAGAGCGCGCCTCCGGCCACGGCGCCCGTGCCAGCCCCCGCGCCCGTGTCCGCGCCCGCGAAAAAGGGGTGAACTCGCCCGCCCCAGAGGACGCCGCGGGGCGGCTCGGACAGGCGCGTAAGCGCTTCGGCCTCGCCGGGGCGCCGGTCCCGTCCCCTCTGGCTGGCGACATCGGTGCCCGGCGCTACTTCCGGCAGCCCACGGCCGGCGGCTCGTCGGCGCTCCTCGTTCTCTACCCGCAACCGGCGTCCCTCGCGCAGGCGAACTGGGCCGCGATCGGCGCGGCGCTCCATGCCGCCGGGGTGCGCGTGCCCGCGCTCCACGCGGACGCCCCGGACCTTGGGGCGGCCCTGATCGAGGATCTCGGAAATCGGGACCTCGCGATGGACCTCGCGGAAGCGCCGGCCGAAGACCGGTCCCGCCTCCTCGACGAAGCGGAGGACGTGCTTCTCCCCCTCCGTTCGGTCGCGCGGACCGTCGCGGTCCGTAACCCGGCCTTCGACGCGGCTTTCTTCACCGCCGAGCTCGACCACACGCGGCATTGGGCCCTCGAGAAGGGAGGACGCGAACCGCTCGAGGATTCGCGCGCCGCGGACTGGACCGAACGGGCGGGCGCCCTCGCGCGCGCCGCCGCCGATCCCCGGGCCACGGGAGACGCGGTGCCGACGCACCGCGACTACCACGCGAACAACCTCATGCGTGCTCCCGGCGGACGGCTCGCCGCGATCGACTTTCAGGATCTCCGCCTTGGACCGCCGGACTACGACCCGGTCTCGCTCCGCTTCGAAAGGGCCGCCGAAGCCGTCCCCGCAGGCGCCTCCGCGTACTCCGAAGCGGTCCTCCTGCAGCGCGCCTGGAAGGTCCTCGGGACGTTCGAGAAGATGATGCTCATGGGAAGGCCGTTCTATCGGCCGCACCGCGAGGCGGCCCGGCGCGTCATCCGGCGGCACACCGCGCCCCGGGGGCCCTTCGCTCCCCTCCTTGCGTTCCTCTGAGCGGAGGGCCCGGAGTATGATTCCGCTGGCAGGAGGCGCCCGTGCCCAATCTCGGTCTTCCCGAACTTCTCGTCATCCTCGTGATCGTCGTGCTCATCTTCGGGGCCGGCAAGATTCCGCAGCTCGGCAAGGGCCTCGGCGAAGGCATCAAGAACTTCAAGGATGCGATGCGCAGCGGCCAGTCCGGCGATTCGAAGGATGACGACACCAACAAGCCCAAGTAGGAGCCCCCAGAGCTCCCGCCCTTTCCCATCCGGAAAATTCGCGCCGCTCAGCTATTGTCCCGCCCCTTGAGGGGCGGCCTTACCTTCAGGAGCGAGATCTTCGCGCGCAGGGTATTGCGGTGGATGCCGAGGGATTTCGCCGCGCGGCCCATGTTGCCCGACGCGCGCGTCACGGCCGCGGCCACGTATTTTTTTTCGAATTCCTTCTTGGCTGCCTCGAGCGGAATGCCCTTCGAAACCAGCTCGTCGATGATCCGCTGCAGTTGCCCGTCGATCGTCACAGACACGTCTCCTCCCGCACACCGCACGAACGCTCGCCGTTTGGGGGAGAGAAAACTATCACGGGAATTTCTCCCCGCAAGAGTTTTTTGAGGATCCGTTCCTACTTGATTTCGACGGAGTCCCCGACGCCCATCGTGTCGGCCATCAGCGTGATGATCGCGACCGAAGTCCGGCGCCGGGTCGTCAGGATCGAGGCCTCGCCGAGAATCGTCCGCACGCCTTCCGCGCGCCCCGAAGCCCGGTAGACGGTGAGGAAGTCGCCCGCGTTCAGGCCGTCGGCCTCGCCGAGATCCAGGTAGACGAGCGAATCGGTCCCGACTGGCGTCTCCCCGAGACGCGTCTCCACGATGTGGCCGATCACCTTCCCGTTCGGGGTGTCGCACATCGTCATGATCTCCGTCCGCCGCACGAGCGGCACCGGGATCGGCTCGAACGGCATGATGGAGTCGCCGACCTGCACGTCCATGCACGAATAGGAGATCTCGGCGATTGCCGACCGCTCCTGGGCGCAGATCACGCGGAGGCGGCCGGGCGTCTGGTAGACCCGTCCCACGACGTCGGTGACGGAGCCCCACTTGTTCACGGCCTGCTGTGGCCGCACGATGGTGAACTCCATTCCCGCCGCGAGGCCGTCCCGCTCTCCGATATCGAGGTAGACGATGTCGCCGAGCATGAAGAACGTCTGGTTCTTTTCCTTCTCGGCGCTCACGATCGCGCCCGGAAAGACCTCGCTCATTTCGCCGAGGTAGCCCGAGCAGTAGACGTCCGTTTCGACGCCGATCGCGAGCGGACCAGTCACGGTTCGAGGCGCTCTCACGACCTTTTCGATCAGGACCGGCCGAGCAGGGGCGACCTCTCGCGTGAGGGCGGGGCGCGTGTCGTCCACCGCCTGGAGGGCGGACGTGGCGGCGAGCAGAATGCCCGCCGTGAGCGCAGCCAGAGGATGACGCATGACGACCTCCTGCCCGGAAACGGTGCCCTTGGGAAGCCACTCCCAAGCAAAACCACGACCAGAAAGCAACCTAAGTTACCGCATCGAAACCGGTTACGTCAAATCGAGGGCCTGCCGGGGCCTGCCAAGGTAGGCGTCAGCCGCCCGCGGCACGGACGAGGGCGGGCGCGGTGGCGAGAGGCGCCGGCACCTTCTTCACGAGCGGGCTCGCCGGGTAGTCCTTTTGGAGGCGCTCCCAGAGCGACCGCGCCTCGCCACCGTTCCCCATCCTGCGCTCGAGAACTCCCGCCTCGTAGAGCACCTTGTCCAGCCCCGCGTACTCGGGATAGGCCGCGAGGATGACGTCCATCCTGCCCTTCGCGGCGCGCCAGGCCCTGCGCTTCAGGTAGAAATGGCCCACGAGGTACTCGTGCTCGGCGAGGAGGTTGCGCATGACGCCGAGGCGCGTCCGCGACTCCGTGGCGTAAGGCGAGTCGGGAAAATTGATGATGAGCTCCCGGTAAGACGTTGCCGCGAGACGCGTATTCGTCTGCTCGCGGTCGGGCCGCTCGGCTTGCCGGTCCGAGCACTGCGCGAGGCGGAACAGGGCGTAGTCGGACTTCGGGTGCGACGGGTAGCGGTTCCGGAAGTCCTTGTACCTCACGCCGGCCTCGAGATAACCGAGCTGCGTCTTCTCGTCGAAGAACGAGTCGGCGAGCCGCAGCGCGGCCTGACGCCCGATCGGATCGTTCGCGTAGTTCTCGGCCACGAACCGGAGGTATTGGCGACCCGTCTGGTACTTCTTCTTCTTGACCAGCCCTTCGCCCCGCGCATACGCCTCTTCCTTCGGCATCGTCAGGAGCTCGCGGGTGAGTTTCGCCGTGTCGTTTGAGGCACCGCAGCCGGACAGAACGAGAAGGACCGCGCCGAGCACTGCGCCGAACGTGGCGGCGGGCAGAGTCAGCGGGCGGAGGAGGGTCGCGCGCGTCATGAGTTGCGGAGAATGCACCGGCATCGGCCCGGTTTCAAGCACGCAACGTGCCGGGGGTGCCCGCCGCTTCCCGCAGCCCGCGGATGGCTTCCCGGACGTCTCCCGCCGAAAAGATCGACGAGCCCGCGACGAAATGGCGCGCCCCGGCCCTGACCAGGGGCGCGATGTTGTCGAAGCCGACGCCCCCGTCCACGGCGATCGTCGCCTTCGAACCCACTCTCCGGATCGACTCCGAGAGGCGCGCGATCCGGTCGAGAGAGCCTGCGATGAAGGTCTGCCCGCCCCAGCCGGGGTTGACCGTCATCACGAGGACGAAGTCCACGAAGTGGAGCGCCTCGTCGACCGACGCCAGCGACGTGCCCGGATTGATCGCGACGCCGGGACTCACGCCGCGCGCGCGCACATGCTGGACGAAGCGATTGAGGTGCGGTTCGGCCTCGACGTGCACGGCCACGCGCCCGGCGCCCGCGTCGAGGTACTGGTCGAGCGTCGCGAGCGGCTCCTCGATCATGAGGTGGACGTCGAAGGGCACGCGCGTCGCCTTCCGGAGCGCCTTGAGGACGATCGGACCGACGCTGAGGTTCGGGACGAAGTGGCCGTCCATCACGTCGAAGTGGATCCAGTCGGCGCCGCCCTCCTCGCACGCGCGCGCCGCGTCGCCGAGTCGGGAAAAATCCGACGACAGGAGCGACGGGGCGATGGCGACGCTCATGCACCCCCCTCGGGCGCCGCGATCACGAACGACAGGGCGTCGCGCCGCGTCACGGGCGAGCCCGCGAGCGGAAACTGCCGGAGGATGGTGCCGGTCGCCGCGCCCTCGTAGGCCTGGCTCTTGACCCCGCCGATGCGGAACCCCCGCTCCTCGAACGCCGTCCGGACGCGCTCGAAGTCGCGGCCGATGAGGTCCGGCATGACCCAGGCGACGTCCGCCATGCCGCGGTTCACGAGCAGGTCGACCGCCGAGTCGGGCGGCGCGATCGAACCGGGCGCGATTCCCTGCGCGACCACTCCGGGCGGACCCGGAAGCCGCACCGTCGAAACGGCGGCGTCCTTGAGGCCTGCCTTCGTCACCGCGAGAGCCGCGGCGCGGGCCGAGAGGCCCGTCAGATCGGGCATCCGCACGGCACGCAGCCCGAGCGACAGGGCGATGCGGATCGTCTGACCGCTCTTGACCGCCGTGTCCGCGGCCGGCACCTGGCTCCTTACGCGGTGCGCCGCGACCGTATCGTCGAACCCCTCCTGCGCGGAGTCCACCTTCACCTCGAGGCCGCGCTCGATCGCGACGGTCGCCGCTTCCTCCGCGGTGAGGTTCGTGAGATTCGGCACCTTGAGCGACTTCCCCGCGACGAAGCGCGTGAACGACACCCAGGTCGCCGTGGCGAGCACACCGGCCAGCAACATCGCGTAGAACACTCTTCCGAACACCCCTCCCATGACGAAACGACTTTAGCAGGCGGGCGGGCCTCTCGTCCTTGACTCACCCCGGCGGGACCCGGACACTGCCCTCCCCATGGAAGACACCCGCCCTCCGGCCCCCCGCTCCCCCGAACCCGACTCCGGGCCGGCCCTCCCCCTCGCGCGGGCGGACCTCCACCTCCACACGAACGCGTCGATGTTCAAGTACTTCAAGGCCGCGAACACGCGCGACTCGTACAACGACCCTGACGAAACGTACCGCCTCGCGAAGAGCCGCGGGATGGATTTCGTGACCTTCACGGATCACGACACCGTGGACGGTTGCCTCAAGTTCCAGGACCGGCATCTCGACTACGCGGACTTCTTCGTCTCCGCCGAGATCGAGACGTTCTTCCCCCGCACGGGCCACCGCATCCACGTGAACGTCTTCGATCTCTCGCTCCCGCAGTGGAAGGTCGTCGACCGCAAGCGGCGGAACATCTTCGATCTCGTCGAGTACCTCAGGAGCGAAAGCCTCCTCTACTCGGCGAACCACCTTTTCCAGTCGTACCGGATGCGGCAGGCGCCCGAGGACTTCTTCACCACGATGCTCGAGCTCTTCGACGTCTTCGAGGTGAAAAACGGCTCGATGGCGTACCAGCACAACGCGCTCGTGGAGGACCTCGTCACGGCGGCCAAGGAAAAGCGCGGCTCTCTCGCGCTCATCGGAGGCTCGGACGCGCACACGTACCCACCCGTGGCGTCCGTCTTCACGATGGCGCCCGGAGCCACGTGGCGGGAGTTCCTCTCCTCGGTGCGCGCGGGCGAGTGCCTGTCGTGGGGCGTCGAGATGGGTTTCACGAAGGTCCTCGGCGACGTCTACAAGCTGCTCGGCAAGTACTACCGCACGGTCGTCGACTTCCGGAACCCCGAGTTCACCACCGCCGAGAAGGCGCGCCACTTCCTCATCGCGCTCGCCTCCGTGCCGTTCAACGTGGCGGGCGCCCCTATCGCCGTCTACTCCCTGAACTACGCCAAGCAGCTCGCGCTCTCGAAAAGGCTCAAGGCGCACTTCGGCAAGAAGGGGCTGTCGGGGAGCTGAGCGCCCGCCTCTCCGGTCACTTCTTCGCGTACTTCGTCTCGACGTAGTCGTCCACGAGCTTCCGGAAAGCCGCCGACAGCTCGTCGTGCGTGCCCTTCAGCGTCGTGAACTTCTGGCCGTCGATGAAGACGGGGCAGCTCGGGGCCTCGCCCGTGCCGGGCAGCGAGATGCCGATGTTCGCGGCCTTGCTCTCGCCGGGGCCGTTCACGATGCAGCCCATCACGGCAAGCGTCATCGTCTCGACGCCGTCATAGCGCGTCTTCCAGGCAGGCATCTGCTGGCGCACGTAGTCCTGGATGCTCTCGGCGAGCTCCTGGAATCCCGTGGACGTCGTGCGGCCGCAGCCGGGGCAGGCCGTCACCGAGGGCGCGAAACTGCGGAGGCCGAGCGACTGGAGGAGCTCGCACGCCGCGTAGACCTCTTCGCGGCGATCGCCGCCCGGGCGCGGCGTGAGCGACACGCGGATCGTGTCCCCGATCCCTTCGTCGAGCAGCACGCCCATCGCGGCGGACGACCACACGAGCCCCTTCGTCCCCATCCCGGCCTCCGTGAGGCCGAGGTGGAGCGGCTGGTCGGTCTTCGACGCGAGGTCGCGGTAGACGGCGATCAGGTCGTTCGGGCGCGAGACCTTGCACGAGATGATGATCTGGTCCTTCCGCATGCCCGTCTCGAGCGCGAGCTCGGTCGACTGAAGCGCCGAGAGCACCATGCACTCGTTCACGATGTCTTCCGACGAGCGGCCGAGATCGAGGTCCGTGTTCTCCCGCATCTTCTGCATGACGAGCTCCTGGTTCAAAGAGCCGCCGTTCACCCCGATGCGCACGGGCCGCCCGAGGTCCCGCGCCACGGCGCAGATCGTCGCGAACTGTTCGTCCCGCCTCTTCCCCGTCCCGACGTTTCCGGGATTGATCCGGTACTTGTCGAGCGCCTTCGCCATTTCGGGGTACTTCGTGAGGAGGAGGTGCCCGTTGTAGTGGAAGTCGCCGATGAGGGGCACGTCGCAGCCGGCGGCCAGGAGGCGCTTCTTGATCCGGGGGACCGCCGCGGCGGCCTCGTCCACGTTCACCGTGACGCGGACGAGCTCGGAGCCCGCCTCGGCGAGCTCGAGCGACTGCTTGACGGTGCTTTCGACGTCGGCCGTGTCCGTGTTCGACATGGACTGCACGACGACCGGCGCGCCGCCTCCGACCTGGACCTTTCCCACCCGCACGCCGACCGTCCCGTGCCGCGCGCGAACCATGCTCGAAGACATCAGAAGTTGACGTTCTTGAGGACGTCGAAGTACAGGACGGTGACCATGACGAGGACGAGGAACACGAAGCCTGCCTGCAGGAGCCGCTCCTTCACCTGGATCGAGAAGTCCCGGCGGAACACGGCCTCCAGCAGCGTGACGAAGATCTGCCCGCCGTCGAGGAGCGGGATTGGAAGGAGGTTCAGAATTCCGAGCTGCAGGGAGAGAATGCCCATGAGAAGGATGAGCGCCGACGGCCCCGAGCGCGCCGCCTCACCCGAGAACTTCGCGATGTCGATCGGGCCCGAGAACTGACGTATCGAGCCGGTGCCGCGGAACAAGCGGCCCACGATCTGCCCCGTCACCTGCACCTGCCGGACGTTCTCGCGCCACGACGCCGCGAAGGCCTCGGAGAGCGAGAAGCGGCGGAGAACCGTCTCCTCTTTCGGCGCAAAGCCGATGCGCCAGTTCTCGCCTTCCTTCACGGGCACGACGTTCAGCGTCATCGTCACGCCGCCCCGCGACACGATCATCTCGATGGGTCTCGGCCCGTCCTTGTCGAACGTGGAGGCGGCCTCGCGGATGAAGCGCACGACCTCGAAATAGAGGACGACTCTCTTGCCGCCGACGGAGACGATCTGGTCGCCCACCTGGAGGCCGGCCTTCGCGCCGGGATAGCCCGGGACGACCCGGGCGACCACGGCCGGGATGTAAGGGTTCAGGCCCGTGTAGCCGATGTCGTACTTCGAGCGCGGCTCGGGGGTCAGCCTCAGGGTGAGCGGCTTTCCGTCGCGCTCGATGCCGACCGTGAGCTCTTCGCGCGGAGCGAGGCCCGTCTCGAGCTCCACCTCTTCCCACGTCGTCACGGGCTTGCCCGAGATCGTCGCGATGCGGTCCCCCGCCTGGATCCCCGCCCTCTCGGCCGGACTCTCGTGGTCGACGACCTTCACGACCGGGGCCTCGCCCTTGTACTTCGCGACCTCGACGCCGATGAGGAAGGCGAGCGCGGTGAGGAGGAGCGCCAGGACGAGATTCACGCCCGGCCCCGCGAAGAGGATGAGGAGGCGCTCGAGGCGCGTTCCGGGCTGCGTCACCGAGGCCTCGGCCGTGCCCGCGACGATGTCGCTTTCGTCCGGCCCCAGGCCGACGACTTTCACGTAGCCGCCGAGCGGGATGAGCGAGACGCGATAGTCCGTCTCGTTCTTCTTCCAGCCGAAGAGGCGCTTCCCGAATCCCAAAGAGAAGATCTCGACCGGGAACTTGAAGAGCTTCGCGACGAGGAAATGTCCCCCCTCGTGAAACACGATGAGGAACGAGAGAACGAAGATCAGGGCGAGGATGTTCGTCGGAATGGTCATGAGGCCTCGGGGGTGTTACGCGGGAAAGGCGGGGGCGGTTGCCGCCCGCGGGCTGGTTTCGAGGAGAGGAAGGATGGCGGCGGCCTCGCGCCGCGCCCAGGCGTCGGCCTCGAGCGCATCCGCGACGGAGGTTACTCCGACGACGCGGTGCCTGCCGAGAACGCGCGCAACCATTTCGACGATCGCGGGATAGGGGATGCGCCGGTCGAGAAACGCCTGGACGGCGATTTCGTTCGCGGCATTGAGCACCGCCGGCGCCGAGCCGCCGGTCTCGAGCGCGGCGTACGCGAGCCCGACCGCCGGATAGCGGGTCGGTTCCATCGGGAAGAACTCGAGCCTGCCGAGCGACGTGAGGTCCAGTCCCTCGAGCGGTGTCGGAATGCGGTCGGGATACGTGAGCGCGTAGAGGATCGGAAAGCGCATGTCGTTCGGCGACATCTGCGCGAGCACCGAACCGTCCACGTACTCGACCATCGAGTGGACGATCGATTGCGGGTGGAGGACGACGTCGATCTTCCGGCCCGGCACGTCGAAGAGCCAGCGCGCCTCGATGACCTCGAGTCCCTTGTTCATCATCGTGGCCGAGTCGATCGTGATCTTCGGGCCCATCTTCCACGTCGGGTGCCGGAGGGCGTCGTCCACGGTGATCGCCGGAAACGTGGCGAAGTCACGGGTGCGGAACGGCCCGCCCGAAGCCGTGAGGACGAGGCGTTTCACTTCCGCGTGAGTTCCCGCGCGCAGGACCTGATGGAGCGCGCAGTGCTCCGAGTCCACGGGCAGGACCGCGGCACCGGAGGCGCGCGCGGCCGCCATGAGCGGCTCGCCGGCCACGACGAGCGTCTCCTTGTTCGCGAGGGCCAGCGTCTTGCCGAGCTTCACGGCCTCGTAAGCGGGCGCGAGACCGACCGACCCCACGATGCCACCGAGAACGACATCGGCCTCGGGAAGGGTCGCCACGTCCACGAGCCCCTGAGGGCCGAAGCCGACCGAGAGGCCGGGGAATTCCTGTCGGAGCCGCGCCGCGTCCTCCCGCGTCGTCACCGACACGACCTTCGGGCGGTGCGCGGCGATCGCGGGCAGGAGCTTCTCGAGGTTCGACCCGGCCGACATCGAGACGATCTCGAAGCGCCCGGGGAAATGGGCGACGACGGACAGGGTCGAGTCCCCGATGGAGCCGGTTGCGCCGAGGAGGGCGATGCGCTTTTTCATCGGAGCAGGGCTCCCGGCACAAACGCGAGGGCGAAAAGCAGGACGGGCGAGGCGTAGAGGAGCGAGTCGAGCCGGTCGAGGAGGCCGCCATGGCCGGGCAGGAGACCGCCCGAATCCTTCACCGCGCAGCTCCGCTTGAAAGTGGATTCAAGGAGATCCCCGACGACCGCCACGACGGAGACGACGAGGCCGAGCGCCGCGCCGAGAAGAAGGGTGCGCGGCGCGCCGGACGTGCCGGTCGCACCGGACGCCGAGCGGAAGAGGAGGAGAGCCGCGGCCGCCCCGAAGGCGAGGCCGGCCCCGAGCTGGCCCCAGAGGCCTTCCCATGTCTTCTTCGGGCTCACGACCGGAGCGAGCTTCCGCTTTCCCCACCGGCGCCCGACGTAGTAGGCGGCGGAGTCGCCGGCCCACACGATCGCGAGCAGGAACACGACGGGCTGCCAGCCGATCGCGCGAAGTCCCACCATGGCCCCTGCCCCTAGAGCCACGTAGAGCGTCGCGAAGACGGACGAGGCGGACGACGCGAGGAGCACGGCTTCGCGGGGCGACGCGAACATGACGAGTGTCGGCAGCGCGAGAAGCGTGACGCCCGTGAGCACGACGAGCGCGAGGAGGGAGGCGAGATGGGCCGCCGCCACGAAGGCGAGGAAGAGGCCGACGCCAGCGGGTTTCGGGACGATCCATCCCGCCGCCTCGATCAGCCGGTAAAACTCCAGAAGCGCCACGGTCGCCGCCAGGGCGACGAGGAGCGCCCAGGCCCAGGGAGGCGCCGCCACGAGCACCGCGAGGACCGCGGGGATGAGGACCGCGGCCGTGAGCTCCCTCTGGAATTTCATCGTGACGCGGTCGCCGGTTGCGCCGCCGGCGCCGCGACCACGTCCCGCCTTCCTTCCGATTCCGAGACGCCGCCGTAACGGCGCTCGCGCTTCTGGAACTCCGTGAGCGCCTCGAGGAAGTGTCCCGCGCGGAAGTCGGGCCACAGCACGGGCGTCACGTAGATCTCGGCGTAGGCGATTTGCCAGAGGAGGTAGTTCGAGATGCGCATTTCGCCGCTCGTGCGGATGAGGAGGTCGGGGTCGGGCAGCCCGGCCGTGTAGAGCTGCGATTCGATCGCGGCCTCGTCGATGTCCTCGGGGCACAACGTGCCCGCCTGCACTTTTCGCGCGAGCGCCCGCATCGCGTCGGCCAGCTCGGCCCGGCCCGAGTAATTGAGGGCGATGTTGAAGACCATGCCCTTGCCTTGTGCCGTGGCGGCGATCGCGTGCTCGAGCTCGCGCTGGACCGAGGAATCGAGCCCGTCCATCCGGCCGACGACGCGGAAGACGATGTCGTTGTCGAGCAGCGTCTTCAGCTCGCGCCGGAGATATTCCTTGAGGAGCGCCATGAGCGTCGCGACCTCGAGGTGCGGGCGCTTCCAGTTCTCCGTCGAGAACGCGTAGAGCGTGAGTGCCGTGAGCTCGAGGCGCGCCGCCGTCTCGACCGTCGCCCGCACCGAGGCGATCCCGGCGCGATGACCCTCGACGCGCGGCAGGCGCCGCTGACGCGCCCACCGTCCGTTGCCGTCCATGATGACCGCCACGTGCCTGGGCAGACGGCCGAGGTCGAGGGCGTCGAGGAGCGGCCGGTCGGGGGCGCCGGGCGCGGTGATGGAGTCCTTGTTGATCATTTCTGCGTTCGGGGCGAAACACGACCCCAGACTCTGATTCTATCCCGATGAAACGGGCGCGCCCGCACGAGCCGGGGACTCCTCCGGAAGCGTCTCCGGGAGATACAGGACTCTCTCCAGCGTGAGCCCGCGGGCCTCGGCGGTGGGACCTGGCTTCGCGAGCGCCTCCTCGGGCCGGATCCGCCCCCGCCCCGCGTCGCGGAGCGTCCCGACGAGCCGGCGCACCATGCCGCGGAGGAAGCCGTCCCCCACCGCGGTGATCACGAGAAGCGTGCCGCGTTCCGCAACGTCGAGCCGCGCGAGGGTCCGCACTGTCGTCCCCGGGTTGGACCCCGTGAGCGAGAAGGGCGCGAAGTCCCGGCGCCCCACGAGGGTCGCCGCGGCGGCACGCATGGCCGCGACGTCCAGCGGCTCTCCCGCGAGGGCCTCGACGAGGCCGCGATGGGGGTGGAGCGTTTCGCCCCGGCGCAGGCGGTAGACGTAGATCTTGCCGGTCGCCGAGTGGCGGGCGTGGAAGTCGGATTTTGCTTCGGAGACGGAGAGGACCCGTGCGTCCCATGGGAGCTTCGTGTTCAGGCCACGTCGTATTCCTTCGAATGGTATTGATGGCGCGGCGGCGGGAAGGTCGACGTGCGCGACCTGCGCCTCCGCGTGTACACCGGTGTCCGTCCGTCCCGCGCCGTGGACGCGAACTTCCGCCCGGTAGACCTCTTTCAAAGCAGATTCCAATTCTCCCTGTATGGTCCGCGGCGCCGTGCCGTCGGCCCGGGGCGCCTGAATCTGCCACCCTTCGAAGAATCTTCCCAGATAGGCCAGCTCGAGTTTCAGCCTCACGTGAGCGATTATCGGTTGTCCGCGCTATCGTCGGTCCGATGCCCGCCCCGGCGCTCGTCGTCACCGAGATTTTTCGCAGCCTCCAGGGCGAATCGTCGTTCGCGGGGCTGCCGTGCACGTTCGTGCGTTTGACGGGGTGCGCGCTCCGGTGCGTCTGGTGCGACAGCGCCTACGCCTTTCACGGGGGAACGACCCGAACCCTGGATGACGTGCTCCTCGACGTGGACCGCCTCGGCGCCCCGCTCGTCGAGCTGACGGGAGGCGAGCCGCTCGAGCAGGAGGGCGTCTACTCGCTCGCCGCGGCGCTCTGCGACCGCGACTACACGGTTCTCCTCGAGACGGGCGGCCACGTCCCGCTCGACCGCGTGGATCCGCGGGTCGTGAAGATCCTCGACGTGAAGTGCCCCGGCTCCGGCATGCAGTCCCGCAATGACCTCGAGAACCTGAAGCTGCTCGGCCCGAAGGACGAAGTGAAGTTCGTCGTCGCTGACCGCCGCGACTTCGACTGGGCGATCGCCCTCATCCAGGAGCATCGCCTCGACGAGACGCACGCCGTCCTGATATCGCCGGTCTTCAAGGGCGCGGTATCGAAGGTCGCCGCCGACGTCGCCGAATGGGTTCGGGATTCGAAGAGGAAATTGCGCTTGAATCTCCAGATCCACAAGCTGCTTTGGGGAGACGTGCCCGGGAGATGAGCCGCCCTCTTCACCTTCCAAGAAAATATTCTTCTTCCTCTTCTGCACCGATTCCCGGAGCTCCGGCGCGGGGCGCGCGCGCGTGCGTCGTGCTCCTCTCCGGCGGTCTCGACTCGGCGACGTGTCTCGCGCTCGCGACGCGCTGGGGCTGGACCATCCACGCGCTCTCCTTCGACTACGGCCAGCGCCACCGCGTCGAGCTGAAGGCGGCGCGCGCTCTCGCGCGGCACTACCGCGTTACCTCGCACCGCATGATCGCGATCCCGTCCTTTGGCGCGCTCGGCGGTTCGGCGCTGACGGACCGCGCGATCCGCGTTCCGAAGGAGGCGCTCGGGAAGACGCGGATCCCCGTGACGTACGTGCCCGCGCGAAACACGCTCTTCCTCGCCTTCGCCCTCGCCTTTGCCGAGACGCGGGGCGCGACGGAGATCGTCATCGGCGCGAATGCGCTCGACTACTCCGGCTACCCCGACTGCCGCCCCGAGTTCCTCGCCGCCTTCGAGCGTGTCGCGCGGCTCGGGACGAAAGCCGGGAGCGAGGGCCGAGGCTTCCGAATCCGAGCGCCCCTCCTCGCCATGACAAAGGCCGACATCATCCGGCTCGCCCTCGCCCTCGGTCTCGACCCGGGTCTCACCACGTCCTGCTACGACCCAGGCAGGAAGGGCCGGGCCTGCGGGAAATGCGACGCCTGCCTGCTCCGCGCGAAGGGGTTTGCCGAAGCAGCAATCAGATCCTATCTTTGACATAGATGAACCTCGAACGCTTTACCCACAAAGCCCAGGACGCCCTCCAGAAGACGGCTAAGGCCGCGCGCACGGAAGGACACCCCGAGGTCACCCCCGAACACCTCGCCGAGGCCCTCCTGACGCAGGAAGAGGGCGTGATTCCCGCGCTCCTCGAACGCGTCGGCGTCGCACCGGGCCTCGCGCTCAAGGACGTCGAGAAGGAGCTCGCGAAGCTCCCAACCGTCCACGGCGAAGGGGCGGAGCCGCGTTTCTCCCCCGCGCTCGTGAAGCTGATCGACCTCGCCGAGAAGATCGCCGGGGAATTCAAGGACGACTACATCGCGAGCGAGCATCTCTTCCTCGCGCTGCTCCGCGACGGCAAGTCGAAGGCCGCCAGGGCCCTCCTCGCCCGCGGCCTCTCCGAGGCGTCTCTCCTCGCCGCCCTCAAGGACGTGCGCGGCTCGAGCCGCGTGGCGGACCCCGACGCCGAGGACAAGTACCAGGCTCTGAAGCGATACGCGAAGGACCTCACCGACCTCGCGAAGAAGGGCAAGCTTGACCCCGTCATCGGGCGTGACGAGGAAATCCGCCGCGTCATGCAGGTTCTGACGCGCCGCACGAAGAACAACCCCGTGCTCATCGGAGATCCCGGCGTCGGGAAGACCGCCATCGTGGAGGGGCTCGCCCGCCGCATCGTCGCGGGCGACGTCCCCGAGACGCTCAAGGGCAAGCGCGTCGTCTCGCTCGACCTCGGCTCGATGGTCGCCGGCGCGAAGTTCCGCGGCGAGTTCGAGGAGCGCCTGAAGGCGGTTATCAAGGAGGTCGAGGAGTCCGACGGGAAGGTCATTCTCTTCATCGACGAGCTGCACACACTCATCGGCGCGGGCGCGGCCGAGGGTTCCATGGACGCGGGCAACATGCTCAAGCCCGCGCTGGCCCGAGGCGAGCTCCGCGCGATCGGCGCCACGACCATCGGCGAATACCGCAAGCACATCGAGAAGGACCCGGCCCTCGAGCGGCGCTTCCAGCCGGTGCTCGTGGGCGAGCCCTCCGTCGAGGACACGATCGCGATCCTCCGCGGCCTCGCGGAGCGCTACGAGGTCCACCACGGCGTGAAGATCACGGACGCGGCGCTCATCGCCGCCGCGACGCTCTCGGACCGCTATATCGCGGACCGCTTCCTGCCCGACAAGGCGATCGACCTCATCGACGAGGCGGCGTCGAAGCTCCGGATGGAGATCGACTCGCTGCCGACGGAGATCGACGAGGTCGAGCGCCGCATCCTCCAGCTCGAGATCGAGAAGAAGGCGCTCCAGAAAGACGACGCCCGTCCCGCCAAGGACCGCCTGAAGGCGCTCGAACGCACGCTCGCCGAGCTCAAGGAGCGCTCGAACGGAATGAAGGCGCGCTGGAAGTCCGAAAAGGACGCCATTGCGGTCATTCGCGGCCTGAAGAAGAAACTCGACGACACGAAGGTCGCCGCCGAGGCTGCCGAGCGCCAAGGCGACCTGAACAAGGCCGCCGAGCTGCGCTACGGCACGCTCACGAAGCTCGAGAAGGACCTCGAGACCGCGCAGGCGCGCCTCGACGACCTCCAGAAGGGCGGCGCGATCCTGCGCGAGAAGGTCGACGAGGACGACATCGCCGCGATCGTCTCGAAGTGGACGGGCGTCCCCGTCTCGAAGATGGTCGAGGGCGAGACCCAGAAGCTCCTGAAGATGGACGAGCGGCTGAAGCTGCGTGTCATCGGGCAGGACGAGGCCGTCGACGCCGTCGCGGCCGCGGTGCGCCGGGCCCGCGCCGGCATGAAGGATCCGAAGCGCCCCATCGGCTCGTTCCTGTTCCTCGGCCCGACGGGCGTCGGCAAGACGGAGCTCGCGCGCGCCCTCGCCGAGTTCCTCTTCGACGACGAGAACGCGATGGTCCGCCTCGACATGTCCGAATACCAGGAGAAGCACACCGTCTCGCGCATGATCGGAGCGCCTCCCGGATACATCGGGCACGACGAAGGCGGCCAGCTCACGGAGGCGGTCCGGCGCCGGCCTTACGCGGTCGTCCTCTTCGACGAGATCGAGAAGGCGCACCCCGACGTGTGGTCCGTCCTCCTGCAGGTGCTCGACGACGGCCGTCTCACGGATGGGAAGGGCCGCACCGTCGACTTCAAGAACGTCGTCGTCATCATGACGTCGAACGTTGGAAGCCCGATCATCCAGGAGCTTTCGGGCGTCGACGAGAAGCTGCTCAAGACGCGCGTCGAAGCCGAGCTTCGGGACCACTTCCGGCCGGAGTTCCTGAATCGGATCGACGACATCGTCGTCTTTCGCCGCCTCCAGCTCGCCGACATCGAGAAGATCGTCGAACTGCAACTTCGATACGTTGCCGAGCTCGTGGCCGCTCGGGGCGTGAAGCTCGCGTGGACGGACCCGGTGAAGACCTGGCTCGCGCGCGAGGCCTACGACCCCGTTTACGGCGCGCGGCCCCTCAAGCGGAACATCCAGAAGCTGGTCCAGGACCCGCTGGCGTGGAAGCTTCTCGCGGGCGACATCCACGAGGGCTCCACGGTCACCCTCTGGCTCGCCCCGGGAGGCGCGGCGCTCGAGTTCAGAACCGGCACGGCCGAACGGGCGGCCGCCAAGGCCCGTTAGGTCAGCCGACAGGGGCGGCTAGATGCTGGACGCCCCCGACGCCACTTCCTCTTCCTTGAAGAGGTCCGTGGAGATGTAGCGCTCCGACGTCGAAGGGATCACGAACACGATGAGCTTCCCGGCGCTGTCGGGGCGCTTGGCGATCTCGACGGCCGCGTGCGCGGCGGCGCCGGACGAGATCCCGCCGAGGATCCCCTCCTCTTTCGCGAGGCGCCTCGCCATCGCGAACGACTGATCGTTCGACACCTGGAACGTCTCGTCGACGAGCGTCATGTCGAGGTTCTTCGGGATGAAGCCCGCCCCGAGGCCTTGGATCTTGTGCGGGCCCGGCGCGCCGCCCGAGATGACCGGGGACGCCGTAGGCTCGACGGCGATGAGGCGCACGGAGGGCTTCTTCGGCTTCCAGTACCGGCCGACGCCCGTCAGCGTTCCTCCCGTTCCGACGCCGGACACGAAGATGTCCATCTTGCCGTCCGTGTCGTTCCAGAGCTCGACGGCCGTTGTCGCCTCGTGGATCGCGGGGTTCGCCGGGTTCTCGAACTGCTGCGGCTGAACGCCGTTCGCGCCGTACTCGGCGAGGAGCTCCTGCGCCTTCGCGATCGCGCCCTTCATGCCCATCGGGCCGGGAGTCAGCACGACCTCGGCGCCCAGGAGCTTCAGCACTTTTCGCCGTTCGATCGACATCGTCTCGGGCATCGTGAGAATGAGGCGATATCCGCGGACCGCCGCGACGAACGCGAGGCTGATGCCCGTGTTCCCCGAAGTGGACTCGATGAGGACCGTCCTGCCCGGCGAGATCTTTCCCGCCTTTTCGAGCGCGTCGATCATGGCGACGCCGATGCGATCCTTCACCGAATGCGCGGGATTGAAGAACTCCAGCTTTCCCGCGACGAGGGCGCCCGGCGCGATCCCCGCCGTCACGCGGTTGAGCCGGACGAGCGGTGTGTTCCCGATCAGTTTCGTGATGTCCGCGGCGATCTTCATGGGGATTCCTCCGTCCGAGTACGCCGGAATGGCGGGCGCGCGCCTTGCAAACAGTTTCTCGATGGTGGGGACTTCAGATCGAGTACGAAAGCTCCTCGCGCTCGGCCTTCACCTCGGCGACGAGGTGGGCGATGGTCGTGCTGGACAGGAAGCGACGATGCGTTTCGAAAAGCTCCCGGTCGAGCCGGTGAACCGCCGCGGGCATCGACGTCTGCTCGGGCGACGGGTCGCGACCCTCGCGGGAGTAGAGGGAGACGACCGAGAGGACCGTCACCGATGCCGCGAGGGGCGTCGGCCGGTACCCGCCATTGCGGCCCCGTCCCGCCGCCACCCAGCCGCTCCTCACGAGCGGAAGCAGAAGCTGATGCACGGAGTCACGCGAGAGGTCGAGCCATCCCGCAAGCTCGGTGGACGTCACGTCCGGCCCCGCCCGGTAAACGAGCTCGAGGAGCGCCTGGATCGCCTTTTTCTGCCGTGTGTTTAGAATTGCTTAAATATCCTTTCGACTTTATCGAGTAACCATGATGCGAGCCCGAAAGAAAATGTCAAGCCCACTCCCCCTCCTTCTCATCTTCGCCCTCTGGTCCGAGGCCGCTTCTTCGCAGCGGTCCGTGCCCCTGCCCGCTCCCCCGCCCTCGGGCGCGCGCACGGAGCGCCGCACGCCGATCGTCGAGGCGGTCGAAAGGATCGGGCCGGCCGTCGTCAACATCTCCGCCGAGAAGCTCGTTCAGCAAAGGCGAAGCTCACTCGACTCGTTCTTCGGGTTCGACGCGCGTCCTCGCGGCTACAAGACGGAATCCCTCGGCTCGGGCATCATCCTCGACGCATCGGGCATCGTCGTCACGAACGACCACGTCATTTCGGGCGCCTCGCGCATCTGGGTCACCACGGCCGACGGGCGGGAGCTCGAGGCGAAGCTGGAGGGAGCGGACGCGGACAACGACCTCGCCGTCCTGACCGTGGACGCGAAGAACCTCAAGGCCGTGAAGATCGGCACGACCGCGGATCTCATGATCGGCGAGACGGTTATCGCGATCGGCAACCCCTTCGGCCTCTCGAACACGGTCACGACGGGCATCGTCTCGGCCGTGCACCGCACCGTGAAGGGCGAGTCGGGGCGGAATTACTCGGATTTCCTCCAGACGGACGCCGCGATCAACCCCGGGAACTCCGGCGGAGCGCTCGTGAACGTCCTCGGCGAGCTCATCGGCATCAACACCGCGATCGTCGGAGGCGCGAATACGATCGGCTTCGCGATCCCGATCGACCGCGCGCGCCGGGTCGTGAACGAGCTGCTTCACTACGGCGAGGTCAAATCCGTCTGGCTGGGCCTGAGGGGAACGAGCGTATCGCTCGGAGCTGACCGTCCGTTGCGGCCGGGCGCGCGCGGCCAGGGCCTCCGCGTGCGTTCCGTCTATCCCAACTCGCCGGCGGCGCGCGCGGGTCTCGAGCCGGGCGACGTCGTGGTCGCAATCGACGGCCGCCCGGTCGAGGGACGCGACGACTTCGACACCGCCCTCGCCTCCGCCGGCACGGGGCGCGCACTCGCGGTCGCCTTCCGGCGCGAGGGTCAGGAGCGGATGGCGCGCCTCACGACCGAACGCACGCCCGACGACCTCGGCCTCGAGATCCTGCGGCGCGAGCTCGGGGTCGTCGTACGCGACACCCGCAATGGGCCGATGGTCTCCACCGTCACGCGCAACTCGCCCGCCGACGGAAAGGGGATCGATCGGGGCGACCTGCTTCTCGCGGTGAACAACCGGAAAGTGAAGACGGTCGAGGAGCTTGCCAAGGCAGTCGAAGGCGGATTCTCGCGCTCGAGCCTCGTGCTCTCCGTGTTCCGGGAGCCGTACCTCTACAGCGTCACGTTCGGGCTGGAATAGAAAACTTCAATTCCGACACGACAATCCCGGCGAGGACGAGCGCCGCGCCGGCCCAATCGCGGCCCGTCATCCGCTCGCCCAGAAACAGGGCCGCGAAAAGCGCGGTGAAGACGGGCTCGAGGGCGAAGAGGATCGCCGCGTGGGTCGCGGACATCCGCTGCTGCGCCCACGTCTGCGCGAGAAACGTGACTACGGTGGCGGCGAGGGCCATCCAGAGGATGGCGGCGGTGACACGTGGCGTCAGGACGAGCGCGCGCGACTCGGCCGCCGCAAAGGTCCCGTTTCCGCCCAGAAACGGCGCGAGGGCGAGCCGCGCCACGCCCACGGCCAGCGCCGCCGCCGCGATCTGCCCGAACGAGTACCACCTCACGTCATGCTTCGGCGCCGTCTCGCACATCACCACGATGAGGATCGCGTAGGAGACGGCTGTCACGACGATCAGGAGATCCCCGCGGTTCCACCCGGCGGCCGCGTCGCGAGGCCAGGTGAGCACCCCGAAGCCCACGGCGGCCAGGACGAGGCCCGCGAAGTTTTCCGGCGTGGGCTTCTTGCGTGTCATGAAGTAGCCCGCGACCGGAGTCATCGGAACCGAGAGGCCCGTCACGAAGGCGGCCTTGCTCGCCGTCGTGAAGAGCTGGCCCGCGATCTGGCATCCGATGCCGATGGCAAGGAGGACACCGATCACCGCGCTGTCCCGCGCGAGATCCGGCGTCCGCGGGCGGCCACGAGCGAGCACCCAGAGGACGAGGGCCGCGAGCGCGAACCTTACGAGGACGAAGACGAGCGGCGGGGCCGTCTCGATCGCGAGCAGGTTCACGATGAACGTCGACCCCCAGATCGCCGTCACGACGACGAGCACGAGGTCCGCCCGGAGGGCCTCGCCAGGGGGCAGGGAGACGGCGGCCGGGGCGGTCATGAACGGCACATCATGCCTGAGGGCGCGGCTGCTATTCTCGCCGCCCGATGACGGCCCCTCGCGTGCGTTTCGCGCCCTCCCCGACCGGCTCCCTCCACGTGGGCGGCGCCCGCACGGCGCTCTACAACTGGCTCTTCGCGCGCCGGCATGGCGGCACGTTCATCCTCCGGATCGAGGACACCGACGTCGAAAGGAGCCGCCGCGAGCTGACGGACCAGATCCTCCATGCGATGCGCTGGCTGGGCCTCGACTGGGACGAGGGCCCTTTCTTCCAGAGCGAGCGGAACCCTCTCTATCGCGAGGCGGCGGACCGCCTCCTCGCCGAGGGCAAGGCCTACCGCGCGTTCGAGACGCCCGAGGAGCTCGACGCGATCAAGAAGGCCGGGGAGGCGGCCGGGAGCGCCTTCCGCTACGACGGCCGCGCGCGCGCGATCCCGAAGGAGGAGGCCGACCGTCGGGCCGCCGCCGGCGAGAAGTTCGTGCTGCGCCTGCGCGTGCCGGACGAAACCCTCGTCGTCGACGATGTCGTCCAGGGGAAAGCGGAGTTCCCGGCGGGAGCGCTCGACGACTTCGTCCTCGTGCGCTCGGACGGCCACCCGCTCTACCACTTCACCGTCTGCGTCGACGACGTCGCGATGGGGATCACGCACGTCATCCGCGGCGTCGACCACCTCCCGAACGCGCCGAAGCACGTGGCGCTCTTCCGCGCGCTTGGCGCCCCGGCGCCGGTCTTCGCGCACCTCGGCATGATCCTCGGCGCCGACGGCAAGAAACTCAGCAAGCGCCATGGCGCGGCGGGCGTCGAGGAGTTCGAGGCGCAGGGAGTCCTCCCCGAAGCGCTCGACAACTTCCTCGCGCTCCTCGGCTGGTCGCCCGGAGACGACCGGGAACGAATGAGCCTCGCCGAGATGGTCGCGCTCTTCTCGCTCGAGCGCCTCGGCCCATCGCCCTCGCGCTTCGATCACGAGAAGCTTGCGTGGATGAACGGGCAGTACCTCCAGGAGATTCCCGCGGAGCGGCTCGTCGCCCTGCTGAAGCCGTTCGGGGTCCCGGACTGCGATGCGGACGTCCTCGTCCGCGCCGCTCTCCTCCACCGCTCGCGCGCACGCACGCTCGTCGAGCTCGCCCAGTCCCTCGCGATTTACGGCGCGGATCCGGCGACGTTCGACGAGGCGGGTCTGAGAAAATTCGGAAAACCCGGGATCGCGCCGCTCGTCCGCGAACTCGCCGAACGCCTGTCGGCGACCGAGCCGTTCGCGCATGCGGCGCTCGAGGAAGCCGCCCGCGCCCTCGCCGCCGAGAAGGGCATCAAGCTCGGGGAGCTCGCCCAGCCGGCCCGGCTCGCCCTCACCGGAGTCCTCGCGTCGCCACCGCTCTTCGAGATGATCGAGGTGCTGGGCAGAGAGACGACGCGGCGCCGCCTCCTGGCTTTCGCGGACCGGATCGCCGACCGGGTCAAGAAGCCGGGCGCGAGCGCTCCCGCGGTACCCTTGAAAGACTCATGACCGAAGCGTCCGCCCCCGCCGCCGAGACCCCCGGGAAAGACTTCATCCGGGAGATTCTCGACGAGGACCGGCGCACCGGAAGGCACGCCGGGCGCGTCGCGACGCGGTTCCCTCCCGAGCCGAACGGCTATCTCCACATCGGCCACGCGAAGTCGATCTGCCTGAACTTCGGCGTCGCGATCGAATACGGCGGCACGTGCAACCTGCGCTTCGACGACACGAACCCTCTCAAGGAAGACACGGAGTACGTGGACTCGATTCAGGAGGACGTTCACTGGCTCGGGTTCGACTGGGGGGACCGGCGTTTCTTCGCGTCCGACTATTTCGCGAAGCTCTATGAGTTCGGCGAGGCGTTGATCCGATCCGGGAAGGCCTTCGTGTGCGACCTCTCCGCCGAGGAGATCCGCGCGTATCGGGGCACGCTGACCGAGCCGGGCCGCGACAGCCCGTGGCGCGACCGGTCTCCCGCCGAGAACCTCGACCTCTTCCAGCGCATGCGCGCCGGCGAGTTTCCCGACGGCTCGCGCACGGTTCGCGCGAAGATCGACATGGCGTCGCCCAACATCAACCTGCGCGATCCCGCGCTCTTCCGCATTCGCAAGACGGCGCATCACCGCACGGGCGACGCGTGGTGCATCTATCCGATGTACGACTACGCGCACGCGCTGTCGGACTGGATCGAGCGCATCACGCACTCTCTTTGCACGCTGGAGTTCGAGGACCACCGGCCGCTGTATGACTGGTGTCTCGAGGCGCTCGACCTTCCGGAGCGCCCGCGCCAGATCGAGTTCGCCCGCCTGAACCTCACCTACACGCTGCTCTCGAAGCGGAAGCTGCTCCACCTCGTGACGGGCGGCCACGTGAAGGGCTGGAACGACCCCCGGATGCCCACACTCGCGGGTTTCCGGCGGCGCGGCTTCACCCCCGAAGCGCTCCGCGACTTCTGCAACCGCATCGGCCTCGCCAAGCGCGACAGCGTGGTCGAGGTCGAACTGCTCGAGCACTGCCTGCGGGAAGACCTGAACCGCCGCGCGCCGCGCGTCATGGCCGTTCTGGATCCCGTACGCGTCGTCCTCACGAACTATCCCGAAGGGCAGGTCGAGGAGCTGGACGCCGTCAACAACCCCGAGGACGCGTCGGCGGGCACGCGCAAGGTTCCGTTTTCGCGTGAGCTGTTCATCGACCGCGACGATTTCCGCGAGGTGCCGCCGCCGAAGTACCACCGCCTCTCGCCCGGGAAGGAAGTCCGCCTCCGATGGGGCTACCTCATCCGCTGCGAGGAGGTGGTCAAGGATCCCGCAACCGGCGTGATCACCGAGCTTCGGTGCACGTACGACCCCGCGACGCGCGGCGGCGAAGCGCCCGACGGGCGGAAAGTGAAGGGCACGATTCACTGGGTGTCGGCGGCGCAGGCGCTCGAGGCCGAGGTCCGCCTGTACGAGCGGCTCTTCTCGAACCCGAATCCGGACGAGGCGCCGGAAGGACGCGACTTCCTCGCGAACCTCAACCCGGGCTCTTTGGTCGTGAGGACCGGCTGCCGGGTCGAGCCGTCGCTCGCCTCCGCCAGGGCGGGCGGCTTCTTCCAGTTCGAGCGCGTCGGGTACTTCACGGTCGACCCCGACACGGCGCCGTCGCGCCTCGTCTTCAACAGGTCCGTCTCGCTGCGCGACTCGTGGGGCAAGATCGAGAAGAACGCCCGCGCCGGCGCGTGACCGTGCGCGAGCGTCTCCTGCTGTGGGCCCCCGTCGTGCTTCTTCTCGGCTTCGAGTTCTTCCTCTAAGCACAGTCGCCGGGCGCCATGCCTGACCTCGGCCCCTGGTTCTGGGAGAAGGACAAGGTCGAACACGCCCGGCCGCTCCGTCGAGATCGAAGACGTCCTCGCGGACACGTCAGGCGTCGCGCTTGCGGTTCTAATTGGGGAGAAGATTCTTAGAAGCGTCGGATTGGGAAGGGTGGTTCACTAGGCGCCGAGGGGGCGCGGGGGAACCCGGCCCGGGTTCCCCCGGAACAGGATGCCGCCACTCGCTCCCGCGCCCCAGGCGCGTCGCCTGGCTCCGCCGGGCGAGCGAGTGGCTGGGGGGCAGGGATTCGAACCCCGATAGCCAGAGTCAGAGTCTGGAGTCCTACCGTTGGACGACCCCCCAAGTGAGCGCGGGGCGGCGGATTATGCGGGGTCGCCCCGCGCGCGGTCAAACCGTGCGGCTACGAGGCGCCGAGCGCGCGGAAAAAGGCCGCGAGATCTTCCGGCCTGCCGCTGCCCTGGTACGTCATCGAGATCGAACCGAGGGACCGCCCGGCCTTCGGTGGCCGTCCGGGCCGTCCGCGCCGGACGGGTGCGGCGGCAGCGCCGGAGTCTGTCGTCATCGCCTTCGGAGCCGTGACCCGCGCGGCGCGGCGACGTCTCGACCCGGCGGGACGCAGGCGCGAGACGTCCGGCGGTCCGAGGCGCACGCCGAACTTCGAGCCGACCGCGTCGATGACCTTCTTCGCCTCGAGCACGGGGTTCTTCTTGAGCATCGCCTGCGCGAAGGCGATCGCGCCCGGACGATCGATGCCGAGACGTTTGCGCGCGTCGCGAATGACTCCGGCGCTGATCGTGGCGGGATTCAACTTGAAGGCCTTGCCGATCGCGGCTTTCACTTCGCGCTCCGTCAGAGCCTTGTTCTTCTTGACCAGATCCAAAACGAACGCGCGGATACCCGCTAGATTCTTGTCCATCTTTCATTCCTCCACGATCGGCAACTCTGCCACATAAAGGACCACAAAATCAATATTGGGGAGTATCGAGTCCGACCTCGCGGACCCACGCCACGATTCCGCCGTCGAGGTTGACAGCGTCGAAACCCTGCCGTCTCAGAAATCCGACAACCGATGCGGCGGCCTCCCGCGCCCAGTGTAGCGATAGAATGACCCTCCCATGCTGCAAGACTTTCGCAACGAAGCGTTCACCGATTTCTCGCAGGCCGAATCCCGTTCCGCGTTCGAGTCCGCGCTCGCCCGCGTCGAGCGCCAGAGGGGGGTCGAGATCCCGGTCGTCGCCGGCGGCAGGCGCATCCGCACCGGACACTTTCTCGAAAACCGGAACCCCGCCGACCGCGCCGACGTCCTCTCGCGCCATCACCTCGCGGATCGCAAGGTCGCGGCGAAGGCGCTCGAAGCCGCGGTGAAGGCGCAGAAATCCTGGGCCGAGGTCGCGCCACGCGAGCGGGCGTCCGTGCTCCTTCGCGCCGCGGCACGGATGCGCGAAAGGAAGCACGAGCTCTCCGCCACGATGGTGCTCGAGATCGGCAAGTCCTGGCCCGAGGCCGACGTCGAGACCGCCGAGGCCATCGACTTCCTCGAGTTCTACGCGCGCGAAATGCTGCGCTGGGGCGGGGAAATCCCCGTGATGCCGTACCCGGGCGAATTCCCCGAGACGCGCTACCTTCCGCTCGGCGCCGGTGCCGTCATCCCTCCCTGGAACTTCCCCAACGCGATCCTGACCGGGATGACCGTCGCCGCCGTCGTCACCGGCAACTCCGTCGTCCTGAAGCCGGCATCCGACACGCCCCTCGTCGCGTGGAAGGTCTTCACGCTCCTCGAAGAGGCCGGCGTGCCCGATGGCGTCGTGAACTATCTGCCGGGTCCGGGCAGCGACGTCGGCGATTTTCTCGTGGAAGCTCCCGAGACGCGCTTCATCTCCTTCACGGGCTCGAAGGCCGTCGGCCTCGGTATCCACGAGAAGGCGGCAAGGGTCGTTCGCGGCCAGCGCTGGATCAAGCGCACCGTCCTCGAGATGGGCGGCAAGGACTTCATCGTCGTGGACGAGGACGCGGATTTCGACTTCGCGGTCTCGCAGGTCGTCGCGTCCGCCTTCGGCTTCCAGGGCCAGAAGTGCTCGGCCTGCTCGCGCGCGATCGTGCACAAGCGCCTCTACAGGCGGTTCGTCGACGCGGTGATCGCCCGTACGGCGAAGCTCAGCGTCGGACCGACGCGCGACGGGAAAAACTTCATGGGCCCCGTCGCGTCCGAGAAGCAGTTCAAGACCGTGACCGATTTCATCAAGGTCGGACGGCGGGAGTCGAAGATCGGGACCGGCGGCGTCTGGCACGGCCGCACCGGCAATTTCATTCAACCCACCGTCTTTTACGACGTTAAGCCGTCCGCGCGCATCTTCCGCGAGGAGATCTTCGGGCCCGTCCTGGGAATCTCCGAGGCGCGCGATTTCCACCACGCCATCGAGCTCGCGAACGCGAGCGAGTACGGCCTCACGGGCTCGTACTTCGGCCGGGACCGCATGCGGATCGCCGAGGCAAAACAGCGCCTCCACACGGGCAACCTCTACATCAATCGCAAGTGCACGGGCGCGCTCGTCGGCGTCCACCCCTTCGGCGGCTTCGCCATGTCCGGCACGGACAGCAAGGCCGGCGGGCGCGACTACCTCGGTCTCTTCCTGCAGGCCCAGTCGATTTCCGAGCGGCTGTAGCGGCCGGTGGGCGCGCGGTTTTGGGAATGAACCGGTCGCGCGGCGCGTTGAAGACGGCATGATCACTCTCCGGAAGGCGGCCGACCGCGGACATGCCGACCACGGCTGGCTCGACACGTACCACTCGTTCTCGTTCGCCGACTACCACGACGACGCGCACATGGGCTTCAGAGCCCTCCGCGTCCTCAACGAGGACCGCGTGAAGCCCGGGATGGGGTTCGGCACGCACGGCCACCGGGACATGGAGATCGTGTCGTACGTTCTCGAGGGCGCGCTCTCCCACAGGGACAGCATAGGAACCGGGTCGACGATCGTGCCGGGCGACGTTCAGTACATGAGCGCCGGCACCGGCGTCAGCCACAGCGAGCTCAACGCGAGCGATACCGGCCTCCTCCACTTCGTCCAGATCTGGATCCTCCCCGATCGCGCGGGCCACACGCCGCGCTACGACCAGAAGCGGTTCGAGAGGCACGACAAGCTCGGGCGTCTCAGGCTCGTCGCGTCGCCCGACGGCGCGGAGGGCTCGATCGCGATCCGTCAGGACGCGCGGCTTCACGCCGGTGTCCTCGACGAGGAGATGGCGACGTCCCTCGCGGTTCCGAAGGAGCGGCATCTGTGGGTGCAGGCGCTCCGAGGCGCCGTCGACGTGAATGGCCACACGCTGTCGGCCGGCGACGGTCTCGCGGCATCGGACGAGACGGCCTTCGCGTTTCGCCCGCGCGGCGGCGCCGCGGAGTTCCTCGTCTTCGACCTGGCGTAGAGCTTCAGAGCTTCGGCAGGCCGGAGCAGCACGCCTCGCGGCAGCGCTCGTAGACCGAGCCCCGCTTGACCGGCGTGAAGCCCGCGTCGCGGATGAGCTGGACCATGGCCGGCTCACCCATTTTGTTGTGCGAGCCCGCCGCTGCGACGACGTTCTCCTCGATCATGATCGAGCCGAGGTCGTCGGCGCCGAACGACGTCGCGATACTGCCGATTTTCGCGCCCTGCGTGAGCCACGAGCCCTGAACGTGAGGCACGTTGTCGAGATAGAGGCGCGCGATCGCGAGCGTGCGCAGGTAGTCGTACCCGCCCGCCGTCTCGACCGTGCCGTCCATCGCCGTGTTCTCCTCCTGGAACGTCCACGGAATGAAGGCGGTGAAGCTTTCGCATCCTGCGGCGAGAGACGCATCCTGGACGCGCCGCACGACGTCGAGGTGATGAAGACGCTGTTCGTGCGTCTCGCCCACCCCGAACATCATCGTGGCCGTCGTCGGCATCCCGAGGCGGTGGGCCTCGCGATGCACTTCGGCCCACTTCTCCGTCGGCGCCTTCGTGAGCGCCCAGATCCGCTTGCGCACGTCGTCGTCGAGGATCTCGGCGCCGCCCCCGGGGACGGACTGGAGGCCCGCCTTTTTCAGACGCGCGAGGACGTTGGCGACGTTCGTCTTCTCCTTCTTGGCGAGGAAGTAAATCTCCGGCGCCGAGAACGCGTGGCGATGGACCTGCGGATACTTCTCGCGCAGGAACGACAGGACGTCCTCGTAGTAGGAGAACGGCAGCTCGGCGTGAACGCCGCCCTGCAACAGAATGCCGGTGCCTCCGAGGGCGATCGTTTCCTCGACCTTCCTCCCGATCTCCTCGAGCGGCAGGACGTAACCCTCCGCGTCGCCCGCGGGCCGGTAGAACGCGCAGAACGCGCAGCGGTAAATGCAGACGTTCGTGTAGTTGACGTTCCGGTCGATCTGGTAGGTGACGCGATTCGCGGGATGCATCCGCCGACGCACGGCGTCCGCCGCGGCCCCGGCCTCGAGCAGGGTCGCCTCGCAAAAGAGCAGGAGACCTTCGTCGTACGACAGGCGTTCGCCGCCGCGCACCCGCGCCACCGCTTCGGCCACGCGCCGCGAGCCGCCGAGCCCCGGCACCGGTGCGTTCGGCAGGACGGCGGGAACCGCCGGAGCGGGAGAAGCGACGACGGACATGCGGATGCCTCAGCCTTCCCGGCGGGGGACGAGCGGGACGCCCGCGAAAGGCGGCATGTCGGGCGACGAGAGAAGACCGTGCGCGTGGGCGCGGCGGTAGAACTCGGCGAGACCCTTCTCGTCCTCTTCCGCGAGGTCGTGGTGCAGATTTCCGTCGAGGTATTCCGCGAGGACCTCGCGCGGCATTCCAGTGCGGGCGACCGCGGCGTCGAGGATTTCGGAGGCGTGCGTCCGCGCGTACTCGCGCGACCACAGGAACGGCTCCGGCGGCACGGACGGCCGCACCGCCCAGACCGCGAAGACGAACGGCAGGCCCGTCAGCCGGCGCCACCCCTCCGCGAGGTCGAGCACATGGAGGCCCGAGAGGTCGGCCCGAAGCGCCGGGTCTCCGATGAGGAGAGCCGCGTCGTGGTGCGACAGCATTTCGTCGAGGTCCGGCGCGGCCGCGTGGAACTGAGGCGTCACGCCGAGGAGGTCGCGGAAGAGGATGCGTGCCATCGCGGCGGACGAGCGCGACGCGACGTCGAGGGCGACCGTCTTCGCGGCCTCGAGCGGTTGGCGGCTGACGAGGATGACGCTGCGCACGCGCTCGCGGGACGCGATCCCGACGCCCCGCACGATCCGGATGCCGGGGATGCGCGCGGCCTCCACCGATGGCACGAGCCCCGCCTCGACTTCCCCGCGCGCGAGGCGGTCGGCGCACGCCGACGGAATGTCCGTGAGCGCCTCGACGCCCTCCACCGCGCGCCGCAGGAGACCCCACGTGAGCGGCCAGGCGTTGACGTAATCCACCAGCGATGCGCGCAGCACGTCGATCATGCCCCTCCTAAAAATACACTACGATGGCGGCGTCCGGGGCGGACTCGGCGACAATGAGGCGTGCCCCCCGCCGCTCTGCTCACCGTCTCCGTCGTCATGCCCTGTCTGAACGAGGCCGAGACGATCGCGCCATGCGTCGCCGAGGCGCTCGCCGCGCTCGCGGGGGCGGGCCTCGACGGGGAGGTTCTCGTGGCCGACAACGGCTCCACGGACGGCTCGCGGGCGCTCGCAGAGGCCGCCGGCGCGCGCGTCGTCCCGGTCGCGGCCCCGGGATACGGCGCCGCGCTCGCGGGCGGAATCGCGGCAGCGCGCGGCCGCTACGTCGTCATGGGCGACGCGGATCTCTCGTACGACTTCGGCGCCGTGCCCCACTTCGTGAAGGCCCTCGACGCCGGCGCGGACCTGGTCATGGGCTCGCGCTTCAAAGGCGTGATCGAAAAGGGCGCGATGCCACCGCTCCATCGCTGGCTCGGAAACCCCGTCCTCACCGGGCTCGGCCGCCTCTTCTTCCGCACCGACGTCTCGGATTTTCACTGCGGCCTGCGCGGCTTCCGCCGCGACGCGCTCCTCGGCCTCGACCTCCGGACCACCGGCATGGAGTACGCGACCGAGATGGTCGTCAAGGCGGTGCTCTTCGGGCTCCAGATCGCCGAGATCCCGGTGCGCCTCCGGCCGGACGGCCGTTCGCGGCCGCCGCATCTCCGGACCTGGCGTGACGGCTGGCGCCACTTGCGGTTCCTTCTCCTCTATTCGCCGCGCTGGCTCTTCCTCGTGCCCGGCCTCGCGCTGATCCTCGCGGGCGGCGCGCTCATCGCATGGCTCCTGCCGGGGCCGCGCGCACTCTTCGGGGCCACGTTCGACGTCCACACGATGCTCGCGGGAGCCGGCATGGTCCTCGTCGGCGCGGCGGCGCTCTTCGCCGGCGTCTGCGCGAAGATCTTCGGTATCACCGAGGGCCTCCTGCCGAAGGATCCGCTTCTCGACCGCCTCTTCGACCGCTGGGTCACGCTGGAGACGGGACTCCTCGCGGGAGCGGCCTGCCTCGTCCTCGGCGGCGCTCTCGTGGGCCGCGTCGCGGCCCTCTGGGCCGGCGCCGACACCCACGACCTCTCCTACACGCAGACGATGCACTGGATGATCCCGGGCGTTCTCCTCCTCGTCCTCGGGGCCGAGGCCCTCTTCGGATCGTTCCTGCTGTCGCTCCTCGGCGTGCGGCGGCGTTAGCTTCCCGGGGCGAGCAGCCCTTCGATCGCTTCAACGGCCCGCGCGGCGCGCTCCGGCCCCGTGCCCATCACCTGCGCGACGCGCGCCCCCGCACGCCCGAGCGCTTCGGCGAAGAGCGAGTGAATCTCTGCGCGAGCCGTGGGCCGATCGCGCACGCCGTCCGCCGCCCAGGGGAGGTCCGGGTGGCAGAGGAGGTAGAGGTCGCCGACGCGCTCGACAGCGAGCCGCTCGATCCACGGCGGACAGCTCCCGTAGTAATGGCGCGCATAGACAATCGTCGAGAGGAGATCCTGGTCGAAGACGACGAGCGTGCGCCCAGCCTCTTCCGCCGTGTGGCAGGCGTCGTCCGCGAGGCGCAGGTGCGTCCGGGCGATCACGGGCACGTCCTCCGGCCCGAGGGCAACACGCCGCGCGAGGGCGACCTCGCGGGCGGCCTCGGCGGCCCATGCCGTCCGCCAACGCGTGGCGAGCTCTCCGGCGAGCGTCGTCTTGCCCGTGCACTCGCCCCCCGTCACGACGACGCGCCGCACGCTCACCGAGGGGCACCCGCGCCGGCGAGGCTCCGCCGCCACGACGCGAGGCCGATTCCCGCGAGGACGAGGAAAAGCGCGTAGAGGCCGGCGGTCAAGTACAGGCGTTTCACGACGTACATTCCGATGTAGACGGTGTCCACCGCGATCCAGATCGGCCAGTTCTCGATCCACTTCCGCGTCTGGAGGAACTGCGCGACGAGGCTGAAAGCAGTCGTCCCCGCGTCCCACAGCGGAAGCGCCGCGTCGGTCTTCGAACGGAGGAAGGTCCCGAGCGCGGCGGCGAAGACGATTCCGACCAAGGCAGAGGCCGCGAGAACAACCCGGGGCGCGCGCGACACGACGAGCCGCCCGTGCGCCGCCCCTCCGCGCAGCCACGCCCACCACCCGTAGAGGCACAGCGCGATATAGACGCCCTGAAGGCCCATGTCCGCGTACAGCTTCGCATCGCGGAAGACGACCGCGTAGATCGCGACGTTCACGAGGCCCACGGGCCAGCACCACACGTTCTCGCGCGCCGTCAGCCACACGCCGAGAGCGCCGGTCGCGGCCCCCAGGATCTCGAGAGGGCTCACCAGAGGCCCAGGTCGAGCGTCACGGATACGCTGCGCGTCGCCGCCGCGTAGTAGTACGGGATACCCGAGACCGTGTCCTGTCCCGCGTCGCGCGTCACGTAGAGGTACGAGTACCCGCTCGGGAAGACGCGCCGGTTGTCGAGGAGGTTGTTGACGCGCACCGAGAGCCGTGGCTTTCCGGCCGAGACGAGACGCGAGAGGTCGAACCGGAAGGAGGCGTCGAGCTGGAAGAAGCGCGGCGCCTCGAGGCCTTCCGTGTTCGTGTTGTCGAGCCACGAGGCCGCGACGTAGCGGCCCGTGAGGCCGGCCGTCACGTGCGAAAGGGCCGTGGTCTCGAGACCGGCCGTCGCGACGAACGGCGGCGTCCCCACGGGCGTGACGTCGTGGAACGTGCGCGGCGTCGAGCCCGTGAAGTTTCCGTCCGCGTCGTATACGTCGTAGAACTGCGTCCATTCGCTGATCCGGCTGCGGTTCAGGTTCACCGCGGCCGTGACCCGGAGCGCGGGCAGCGCCTGCCACGCGGCGTCCAGCTCGAGCCCGCGGCGGAAGCTCTTCTCCACGTTCCGCCGCAGCGCGAGCCCGATCGGCGAGAGCTCGCCCGTGAGCGCGATTTCGTCGTGGAACTCCATGTCGTAGAGGTTCGCCCTGAGAACGAGGTCCTTCGTCCGCCACTCGGCGCCCAGCTCCACGTCCCAGACGCTCTCGGGCTTCACCGCGTTGAAGTCCGGGAGCGTCGAGGCGTTGTCCTCGCCGAGCAGAATGTCCGAGCGCGCCGGCTCGCGCTCGGTGCGGCCGATCGACACGTAGGCGCTCGAACGGTCCGAGACGTCGACGCGCACGCCCGCCTTCGGGTTGAAGAACGTCCACCCGCGCCCGGCCTCCCCCACGTCGCCCGCGTAGGACAGGTGCGCGTACCGCACCTGCGCGTCGAGGAACGGATGCCACGCGCCGAGATTGCCGAGGAGCTTCACGAACCCGCTGACTTCGTTCTTGTAGCCGTGATTGAGGTAGTTCCGCGGGCCGTCCACCTCATCCTGCGTGTGCGTACTGCTGTAGCCGTACGCATGCGCGCCCGCCGTCAGGTGGAAGGTCCCGAAATCGCGCGTGTACGTCGCGAGGCCTCCGCCGAAAAGCCACGACAGGCCATACTCCTGCAGTCCCGTGCGGTTCTCCTCGTCCGCGAACAGGCGGTACCAGCCGCCCGCGCCCACGACGTAACCCTGCAGGGAGAGGCTCGCGCTTTCCCCGAGCGCCTTCGTCCACTGCCCCGTCGCGAGGTACTCGTAGAAGTGGTCCTTCTCCTCGGGCGCGAGCGGATTGAACGTGAGGTCCTTCTCGAGGACGTCCTTCTCCACGGCGAGAAACGATTGCTGGATGCGCTCTTCGCCCGCGAAGCCCGAGAACCGGAGCGTCGACGTCTCGAAGTCGCGCGCGGCCGAGAAAAAGACGCTGTCCTGCTTCACGCCCGAGCTCTCGCGGAACCCGTCCGTCGTCTGCCACGACGGCCGCAGCGACAGCCGCCACCCGCCGCCGAACGACCCGCTGTTCCAGTTCGCGCTCGCCCGTGCCGTGCCGAAAGAGCCCGCGCCGAGCTGGAGGTCGAGCGACGGCGAGAGGGCCGGGTTGAGGCTCTCGAAGTTCACCGAGCCCGCGAAGGACGCGGCGCCCACGGTGGACGTCCCGACGCCTCGCTGGATCTGGACGCTCGCGACGTTGCCCGTGAGGTTCGCGAAGTCGGCCGTGTAGACGGCCGAATCCTCCGGCTCGTTCAGCGGCACGCCGTCGAACGTCATGTTCACGCGCGTCTGCCCGATCCCGCGCAGCGACAGGTACGCATACCCCTGCCCCGAGCCCGTCTCGGAGTACCCCGTTACGGACGGCGACTCCTGGAGCAGCATCGGCATCTCCTGCCCCCAGCTCTTCGCCGTGAGCTCGGGCCGGTCGAGGTCCGTCTTCGTGACAGGCGTGACGTCGTCCGCGCGGAGCGCCTTCACGACGACGTTCTCCGAGACGTGAGGCATGGAAGTCGGAGTCGGAGTCGGAGTCGGCGTGGAGACGGCCTCCTGCGCGCGCGCGGCGGCTGGCGCCCAGACGAAAACCAGGATTGAAAGGGCCCGAAGGATTTTCGACGACATATGCGCTCTTTCTGCCTTTCCCTACGCCGGTTCAAGCCGGATCAGGTTCCGGGGTGTGATCTCAGGCCCTCTCGGGCCACCCCCAGGCAGGGACCAATCTGCGCCGCTTCGGGCGCGGAGTCAACCCGCAGCAGGACGGCCCGCCGGCGCCTCGAGGCGCGGCAGGACGCGTGCGAGGTCTTCGTGGGCGCCGACGAGGACGAGCGTGTCGCCCGCCGCGAGACGGAGGTCCTCGGGCGGCGGCGCGAGGGGGACGCCATCGCGGAGGACGGCGGGCACGGCGACGTGCGCGGCGGCGAGATCCAGCTCGGAAAGGAGCCTGCCGTCCGCGGCCGTGTCCGGGAGGACGAGGAAGAGCTCGCTCGTCCCGGCCGCGACGAGCGCCGCGAGGCGCCGCCCTCCGGCAGCCTTCGACTGTGGGTCGCGCAGCAGGCGGTACGCCTCGTCGCGCAGGAGGCGGATCTGCGTTGCGACGACGTTCCCCGGCACGTGGAGAAGCCGGAGTACGCGGGCGACGAGCTCGATCGAGGTCTCGAACTCCTCCGGGATCACCTCGTCGGCGCCGAGCCGGCGGAGCGTCTCGACCTCCTTCACATAGCGCGTCCTCACGAGGATGCGGACGGTCGGGGCCTGCATGCGGCTCAGCCGGACGACGCGCCGGCAGGCGTCCGGATCGGGGATCGTCACGACGACTCCGAGGGCGCGCGCGACGCCCGCTGCGTGCAGGCCCTCGAGGCCCGTCGCGTCGGCGCGCAGCGCGTCCAACCCCTCCTGGCGCGCCGCCGCGACGCGCTCCGGGTCGATGTCGACGAGGACGTGCGGGATGCCCGTCTCGTGGAGGACGCGCGCGACGTTCGTCCCGTTCAGGCCGGCGCCCACGACGACGATGTGCCGCGCGCGCGGCGCCTCGGCCCTCTCGCCGGGATCCTCGACGGCCTCGGGGAGCCGCACGGCGAGCGCGGGCCCGGCCGCGACGAGGAATGGCGCGAGCACGAGCGTCCCGACCGTCGCCGCGACGACGATCTGCTGCGTCTCCCCCGTGAGGAGGGCGAGCGAGACGCCCGTTGTCGCGAGAACGAAGGAGAACTCCCCCACGTTCGCGAGGGCGAGCGCGGCGCGCACGGCCGTTCGCGGGACGGTGCCTGCCGCCCGGAGCGCTACGAACGCGGCCGCCGTCTTGATCGCGACGAGGGCGACGACTCCCGCTCCGACCTCGACCGGATGCCTCGCGAGGAATGCGGGGTCGAGAAGCATCCCGACCGAGACGAAAAAGAGGCTCGAAAGCAGGTCGTGGAGGGGGGCGAGCGTCGCGGCGACCTGGTGGACGTGGTCGCTCTCGCCGAGGACGATCCCCGCCGCGAAGGCGCCCATCGCGGCCGAGACGCCCACCTTCTCGCCCGCCGCGACCATCGCGAGAACGAGAACGACGACGGCCCCCGTGAACGTCTCGCGGCTCCCCATCCGCGCGACGGCGTCGAGGAGGCGTGGCGCCGAGCGGCGCGCCACGGCCACGAGGGCCGCGACGCCCGCGATCGCGAGGACGACGCGGCCCGCGACCGCGGCGGCCCCCGGCCCGCTCCCGGAGACGAGGGCAGGAAGGAAAAGGAGAATCGGGATGACCGCGAGGTCCTGAAAGAGGGCGACCGCGAGGAACCGGCGGCCGTACGGGGCCGCGAGCTCGTCGCGTTGCTTGAGGATCGGGAGAACGACCGCCGTGGACGAGACCGAGACGAGGAGGCCGAAGAAGACCGCCTGATTCGGCGCGCTCCCCCAGAGGCGCGCGAGCGCGTAGCCCCCGGCGGCCGTGAGGGCCATCTGGAGCGTGCCGCCGACGAGCGATGTCCGGCCGAGAGCCTTCAGGCGCCGGATCGGGAACTCGAGGCCGACGAAGAGGAGGATGAGGGCGACGCCGAACTTCGCGACCGAGTCGACGCGGTCCGCCTCGCGCACCCACCCGAGGGCATGTGGCCCGATCGCGACCCCGGTGACGAGGAAGCCAACGATCTGCGGAAGCTTGAGCCGCCGGCAGACGAAAAGGACGGGGAACGACGCCGCGAGGACGACCGCGAGGTCCCGCAGGAACGTCCGCTCCCACATGGGGTCAGTATATGGAGCAACGCCTTCTCCCTCTGGCGCCGTCACGGCGGAGCCCATATTCTTGGAAGGTGACCGCGAACCTCACGCCGCAGTACCACGACGCCGAAGAGCGATTCAAACGGGCGACGGACCACGCGGAGAAGCTCGCGGCGCTGCGCGAGATGATCGCGCTCCTCCCAAAGCACAAGGGCACCGAGAAGATGCTGGCCCACCTGCGCAAGCAGTTCTCGAAGCTCGAGGACGAGGCTTCCCATCCTGAGCACGGCGGCCATGGGCACCGGGTCGAAGTCGGCCACGTCAAGCGCGAGGGGGCCGGCCAGTGGGTCCTCCTCGGGCCGCCGAACGCGGGCAAGTCGTCGCTCCTCGCGGCGCTGACGCACGCGCACCCCGAGGTCGGCGAGTACCCGTTCACGACGCGCGTCCCGCTGCCCGGGATGGCGGCGTTCGAGGACGTGCAGGTGCAGCTCGTCGACACGCCGGCCGTCGCCGAGGGCCACACGGAGCCGTACCTCCCGAACCTCGCGCACGACGCCGACGGCGTGCTCCTTGTCCTCGACGTGACGGCGGACGACACAGCGTCCGCCGTCGGGCTCCTCCGGGAGCTGCTCGCCCGCGCCCGCGTCTGGCCGCGGACGCGGCCTCTACCGCCGGACGCCCCGCCTTTCCTCCAGCCGAAGCCCGTCCTCGTCCTCGGCAACAAGAGCGAGGACGACGACGGGACGTTCGCGGCCCTCGCGCGCGAGGCGGTCGGCCCCGACCTGCCCTTCTTACCCGTCTCCGCGGTCACCGGCGCGGGGCTCGACGTCCTGCGCGAGGTCCTGTTCCGGGAGCTGAATCGAATCCGCGTCTATCCCAAGGAGCCGGGGAAAAAGCCCGACTTCGCGAGGCCGTTCGTCCTCCCGGAGGGCGCGACAATCCACGACCTCGCCGTGCACGTCCACAAGGAGATCGCCGAGCGCCTCAAGTTCGCGCGGATCTGGGGCCACGCGAAGTTCGACGGCCAGCAGGTGGACCGCCACCACGTCCTCGCGGACAAGGACGTCGTGGAGCTGCACGCCTAGAATCCGGGGCTCCTGGTCCGCGGACCGGGCGGCCTCTTTCAGGAGGCCCGGAGCAATCGGTCGAGGAGGATATCTTCCAGATTCCTTCGGCCGTCGAAAACGCCAAGGACGACGACGCGCGCGTTCTCGACCCGATAGATGAGCCGGTAAGGCTTCACCAGCAGCTCGCGGTACTCGCGAAGCTGAATCCCCAGGAGCTCCGGGACGATGCGGCCGCGGGTGGCGAGCGTCTCCAACGACGAGGCCTTCGCTTCCACCGCATCAAGAACGCGCACCGCCGCTCCCGGGTCGTCCCGGGCGATGTACTCGACGATCTCGGTGAGATCCCGCGCGGCGATCGTCGCCCATTCGACGGGGAGACGGCGCTTCATTCCCGGCGAAGCCGCCGACGAAGCCGCGAGAAGACCTCCGCTTGCGGGACGACCCGCTGCGCGCGCATGTCCGCCTCACCCTGAGCGATCAGCTTCAGCAGCAATGTGGCCTGCCGCAGCTCCTGGAACGACTCGAAGTCCATCAGGACGCCCTTCGGCTCCCCGCTCTGCGTGATGACGACGGGCCGCCGCGTCTCGCCGACCATTCGTAGCAGCCGGGCGGCATGCGTCTTCATCTCCGTTACGGGGCGGATGTCTTCAGTCGTCTTCATGGTGCTAAATATGGTACCACGTTTGGCACCGGCCGACAGCAGTTCTCAGCCCGCCGACATCGAGCCGAGAAACTCCGCGTTGTTCTTCGTCTTGTCGAGCCGCTCGATGAGGAGCTCCATCGCCTCCACCGTCGAGAGCGGGTTGAGGACCTTGCGGAGGATCCACACGCGGTTCAGCTCCTGCTTCTCGAGGAGCAGCTCTTCCTTGCGCGTGCCCGAGCGGTTGAGGTCGATGGCCGGGAAAACGCGGCGGTCGACGAGCTTCCGGTCGAGGTGGACCTCCATGTTGCCGGTCCCCTTGAACTCCTCGAAGATCACGTCATCCATCCGCGAGCCCGTGTCGATGAGGGCCGTCGCGATGATCGTGAGCGAGCCGCCCTCCTCGATGTTCCGGGCCGCCCCGAAGAAGCGCTTCGGCTTCTGGAGGGCGTTTGCGTCCACGCCGCCCGACAACACCTTGCCCGACGGCGGGCACGTCGTGTTGTAGGCGCGCGCGAGGCGCGTGATCGAGTCGAGCAGGATGACGACGTCGCGCTTGTGCTCGACGAGGCGCTTCGCCTTTTCGATGACCATCTCGGCGACCTGGACGTGCCGCGTCGCGGGCTCGTCGAACGTCGAGGAGATGACCTCGCCCTTCACGGAGCGCTGCATGTCCGTGACTTCCTCGGGCCGCTCGTCGATCAGGAGGACGATGAGCGTGATCTCCGGGTGGTTCGTCGTGATGGAGTTCGCGAGCGCCTGCAGGAGCATCGTCTTGCCCGTGCGCGGCGGCGCGACGATGAGGCCGCGCTGGCCCTTGCCGACGGGCACGATGAGGTCGAGGACGCGCGAGGACAGATTCGGGGTCTCGAGCCGGATCCGCTCCTCCGGGTAGAGCGGCGTCAGGTTGTCGAAGAGGATCTTCTCGCGCGCGACGTCCGGGTGCTCGAAGTTGACGGCCTCGACTTTGATGAGGGCGAAGTACCGCTCGCCTTCCTTCGGCGGCCGGATCTGGCCGGAGATCGTGTCGCCCGTGCGCAGGCCGAACTTCCGGATCTGCGACGGCGAAACGTAGATGTCGTCGGGGCCCGCGAGGTAGTTGTACTCGGGCGCCCGCAGGAACCCGAATCCATCCGGCAGCACCTCGAGGACGCCCTCCGAGAAGATCAGGCCGAGGCGTTCGGTCTGGGTCTGCAGGATCTTGAAGATCAGCTCCTGCTTGCGCAGCGAGGGCGCGCCCTCGACCTCGAGGTCCTGCGCGATCTTGACGAGCTGCGGCATGGATTGGTTGTGCAGCGTGCGGATGTCGAGAACGGGCTCGGCGGGAGCGTCCGGAGCTCCGGCCGCCGCGGGCGCCTCTTCGACGTCGGCGGGGAGATCCCGGGGATCGATGTTGCGGGCGGCGTAGTCGGCGCCGGGGACTTTGCGTCGGGGCATGGGTTACTCCTTGGAGGCGGGTGAGAGCGCCGCGCGTAGGAGCCGCGCGAGCTCGGGGAGGTTTTCGCCGGTCTCGGACGAGACGGGCAGGAGGGGGCGGGCGTGAGTTTCGTACGCGGCGGCGAGGGCACGGCGGCGCCGCACGCGCTCGGACGGTTTCACGGCGTCCCACTTCGTGGCGGCCACGACGGCCCGGACGCCCGAGGTCGAAAGGAAGAGGGCCATCGAAAGGTCCGAGGGCTGCGGGTCGAGGCGCCCGTCCACGAGCAGGAGCGCGGCACCGACGGGGGACTCCGCTGCGGCGAGCAGCTCCTCGATCATCTCGGAAAACGCTTCCCGCTTCTCTTTCGCGGTTTTCGCGTAGCCGTAGCCCGGACAGTCCACAACGTCGAACTTCTCCCCCACGCGGTACCAGAAGAGCGCCTGCGTGCGCCCCGGCGTCTGCGAGACGCGCGCGACCTTCGTGCCGAGGAGCGCGTTCAGGAGGCTGGACTTCCCAACGTTCGAGCGGCCGAGAACGGCGAAGGCCGGAACCCTCTCGCCCTTCGGCCTCTCGCCCAACCGGTAGGCCGGAAGCACGAGGCGCACCTCGGCCCCGGCGGCGAGCGGACCTCTCACGCCGCCGGACCGGGAGCCGGCACGCGAGGAAGCGGAGGCGAGGGAGATCTTCATGGGAGATGACGAATCACCCCGGGCGGGGGATTCGGGAACATTCGAGGTTCTGAGAAGTAAAGGAGCCGGGAGGACCCAGCTCCGGAATGATATCAGTGTGCCGTCGGGGGCGTCGTTCCGGCCTCGGGCGCGAGCGATTTCGGAGCCATGGGCGAAGGCGCGCCCTCGAGGGTGAGGCGGACCACCTCGTCCACGTCCTCGACGAGATGGAACTCCATGACCGTCCGGATCTCCTCCGGCAGGTCATCGAGGTCTTTCTCGTTCTCCTTCGGCAGGAGAATCGTCGTGATGCCGGCGCGGTAGGCCGCGAGGAGCTTTTCCTTGATGCCGCCCACGGGCAGGACCTTGCCGCGCAGCGTGATCTCCCCCGTCATCGCGAGGTCCTTCCGGATCGGGATCCTCGTAACGGCCGAGAGGATGGACGTCGCTATCGTGATGCCCGCCGAAGGCCCGTCCTTCGGAATCGCGCCCTCGGGGACGTGCACGTGGATGTCCTTCTTCTCGTAGAAGTCGGCGTCCGCGCCGTACAGCTCCGCGCGCGTCCTCACGTACGACAGCGCCGCGCGGGCGCTCTCCTGCATGACCTCGCCGAGCTGGCCCGTCAGCACGAGGTTGCCTTTGCCGCGCATGAGCGTCGTCTCGATGTAGAGGATGTCGCCGCCCGATTCCGTCCAGGCGAGGCCGGTGGCAAGGCCGATTTCGGCGGTATCGCCCTTCTTGTTCAGGCGGAACTTCGGCTTGCCCAGGTACGACGCGAGGTTCTCGGCGGTGACCGTAAGCGGCGTCTCGGCATCCTTGCCGATGATCTTCCGGGCGATCTTCCGGCACACGGACGCGATCTCGCGCTCCAGGCTGCGGACGCCCGCCTCGCGCGTGTATTTTTCGATGAGGCCGTAGAGAGCCCCGTCCTCGAAGACGGCCTGCGAGGACTTGAGGCCGTTTTCCTTGATCTGCTTCGGCACGAGGAACTGCTTCGCGATCGCAACCTTCTCGTTCGGCGTGTAGCCCGAGAGCGGGATGATCTCCATCCGGTCCTTGAGGGCGGGGGGGATCGGGTGCACGACGTTCGCCGTTGCGATGAACATCACCTTCGACAGGTCGTACTCCGTGTCGAGGTAGTGGTCCACGAAGGAGTGGTTCTGCTCGGGGTCGAGCACCTCGAGGAGCGCCGACGACGGGTCGCCCCGGAAGTCCATCGACATCTTGTCGACCTCGTCGAGCAGGAACACGGGGTTCACCGTGCCCGCCTTCTTCATGAGCTGGATGATCTGGCCCGGGAACGCGCCGATGTACGTGCGCCGGTGGCCGCGAACCTCGGCCTCGTCGCGCACGCCGCCCAGCGACAGGCGCACGAACTTGCGATTGAGCGATTTTGCGATCGACTTCGCGAGCGACGTCTTGCCGACGCCCGGAGGGCCCGCGAAGCACAGGATCGAGCCCTTCGTTTCCGTGACGAGCTGGCGCACGGCGAGGAATTCGAGGATGCGCTCCTTCACCTTCTCGAGGCCGAAGTGGTCTTCGTTCAGGATCTTCTCGGCGCGCTTGATGTCCCTACTCTCGCGCGTCGTCTTCTTCCACGGCACCTGAACGAGCCAGTCGATGTAGTTGCGTGAGACGGTGGCCTCGGCGGAGACGTTCGGCATCGCCTCGAGCCTCTTCAGCTCGGCGAGCGCCTTCTCCTTCGTCTCCTTCGGCATCCCGGCCTTTTCGATCTTGACCTTCAGCTCCTCGAGCTCGTCGGACTTGTCGTCCTTCCTGCCGAGCTCCTGGTGGATGGCCTTGATCTTCTCGTTGAGGTAGTACTCCTTCTGCGCGCGCTCCATCTGCTTCTTGACCTTGTTGTTGATCCGTCGATCGATGTTGATCTTCTCGATCTCGATTTCGAGCAGGTCCTGGAGCTTCTGAAGACGCTCGAGCGGATTCACCGTTTCGAGAAGCGTCTGCTTCTCGACCGTCGCGATCGACGTCGGGAGATGCCCGGCGAGCATGTCGGCGAAGGCTTCCGGATCGTCCATCTTCAGCGACGAGAGAAGCCCCTCGAACGCGAGGTGGTGCGAGAGCTTCGCGTACTGCTCGAAAACGGACAGGACCTTCGAGAGGTACGGCGCGAGCTCCTCGGCCGTGGCGCCGAGCGGCTTCGGTTCGAGGCGTTCGACGCTGACCGCGAGGTGACCGGCGCCCGCCGTGAAGGCGCGAATGCGGCCGCGGACGACGCCCTCGACCATGACCTTGATGTGGCCGTTCGGGAGCTTCAGCGACTGCACGACGGACGCGACGACGCCCGTCTCGTTGATGTCGCCCGCGGCTGGCTCGTCGATCTTGGGGTCCTTTTGCGCGGCCAAAAAGATCCTCTTTTCGGACGACGCGAGGGCGGACTCCAGCGCCGCGATGGACGACGCGCGGCCCACGACGAAGGGCGCCATCATCCGGGGGAAGACGACCATGTCGCGGAGGGGAACGAGAGGAAGCGTCCGGGCGGCGGACGCGAACGGCTCGATGGAGGTGGGGTCGCTCATCCCACCTTCCGAAGCGAGAGGATGGGAGCGGCGCGGCGGAGCACGACGTCTTTCGTGATGACGCACTCCTCGATCTCCTCCTCCGAGGGCACGCGGTACATGACGTCCAGCATGATTTCCTCGAGGATGATCTTCAGACCCCGGGCGCCGACGTTACGGACGAGCGCCTCTTCGGCGATCTGTTCCATGGCGTCGTCCGTGAAATGCAGGTTCACGTTCTCGAAGTCGAGAAGCGCCTGGTACTGCTTGATGAGGGAATTCTTCGGTTCCTTCAGGATGGCGACGAGCGCCGCACGGTCGAGGTCGTGCAGCGTGGCGACGACCGGAACGCGCCCGACGAACTCCGGGATCATCCCGAACTTGATCATGTCCTCGGGGTGCACCTTCTCGAGGAGGTCGCCGGCGCGTTTTTCTTTCTTGGAGACGATCTTCGCGCCGAAGCCCATCGACTTCTCGGTGAGGCGGCGGCCGATGATGTCCTCGAGGCCGACGTAGGCGCCGCCGCAGATGAACAGGATGTTCGTCGTGTCGATCTGGATGAATTCCTGGTGCGGATGCTTGCGGCCGCCCTGCGGGGGCACGTTCGTGACGGTGCCTTCGAGAATCTTGAGGAGCGCCTGCTGGACGCCCTCGCCCGACACGTCGCGCGTGATGGAGGGGTTCTCGCCCTTGCGCGCGATCTTGTCGATCTCGTCGATGTAGACGATGCCGCGCTCGGTCTTTTCCTTGTCCTGGCCCGCGGCCTGGTAGAGCTTCAGGATGATGTTCTCGACGTCCTCGCCGACATAACCCGCCTCGGTGAGCGTCGTGGCGTCCGCGATCGTGAAGGGCACCGACAGCATCCGCGCGAGCGTCTGCGCCAGAAGAGTCTTGCCCGTACCCGTCGGGCCGATCAGGAGGATGTTCGACTTCTGGAGCTCGACCTCGAGTTTGCGGTTCTTCTCGAAATAGTCGATCCGCTTGTAGTGGTTGTAGACCGCGACGGCGAGCTTTCGCTTGGCCGTCTCCTGCCCGACGACGTACTCGTCGAGGAATTCCTTGATCTCGCGCGGCTTCGGGAGCTTCGTCTCGGGCTTGGCCTGGTCGAGCACCCGGTCCTCGGCGATGATGTCGAGGCAGATGTCGACGCATTCGTCGCAGATGTAGACCGTCGGCCCCGCGATGAGCTTCTTCACGTCCCGCTGGGACTTGTTGCAGAAGCTGCAACGCAGGACGTCGCCCGTGCCCGTTTTCTTCGTCATCAACTTACCCGGCCCCCCTCGGAGTCCTGAGACAACATCTTACCGCCTCCCGTCCACACGGAACAAACCGCGGGCCCGGCTCATTCCCGCCCCCCCGACCGGGGAGCCTACCCTATGATCCGGCCCGCCCCGATGATGCAGACGGCCCGACGCCTCGCCGCGGTCGCGCTCGTGGCCGCGGCGCTGGCGGCCCGGAGCGCCCGGGCCCAGGACGCCCCGCTTTCCCCCGGAGCACCGCGCTTCCGCCTCTTCCCCGAGGCCGTGCCCCCGCCCTCTCCGAAAGGCCCCGGCGGGGCCCCCGCGCCGAAGCCCGAGAAGCGTTTCTGGATGGCGGCGGGAGAGCTGCTCGGGCTGGAAGTCATGTCATGGGGCTTCAACCGCTACGTCATGGACCAGGGCTACGCGCACATCTCCTGGGAGACCGTCCGCAACAACCTCCAGGCCGGCTTCGCCTTCGACGACGACAAGTTCACGACGAACCAGATCGGCCACTCTTATGGCGGCAGCTTCTACTTCAATGCGTCGCGCTCGAATGGCTTCACGTTCTGGGAGTCGACCCTCTTCACTGCGGCCGGCAGCGCGATCTGGGAGATCGCCGCCGAGACCCAGGGGCCCTCGCTCAACGACCTCGTGAACACGACATTCGGCGGGGCGGTGTTCGGCGAGGCCTCTTACCGGCTCTCGCAGATGCTTCTCGACGACCGCGCCCGCGGCGGCGCCCGCGTGCTCCGCGAGATGGCTGCGGCGCTTCTGAACCCGACGCAGCTCATCACGCGCCTCACAACGGGAGACTTGTGGGCCGTCCGCGCGGAGCGGGGCGACACCCTTCTCCCGTCCGGATTCGTCGCCGAAGCGGACGGCGGCTGGCGCCACTTCGTCTCGAGCACCCGCGCGAACCCAGACCAGGCCCTCTTCACGGCAGCCGTGCGGTACGGCGACCCGTTCGACCGGTACGTCTCGCGGCCGTTCGACTCCTTCGACCTCGGGGTCGACGTCTCGTGGCCCAGCACGGCGTGGCTCACGCGGGTGGAGATCCGGGGCCTCCTCGCCGGATGGGACCTCGACCCCGGCTCGCCCGGCGGGCGGCACGTCCTCGGCGTCTTCATGGACTTCGACTACACCAACAACGACACGCGCGTCTTCAGCTCGCAGTCGTTCCGCTTCGGCCTCCTCTCGATGCGGCCCCTCGGGAAGGGCGTCGAGCTGCGCACCGAGGCCCTCGGCGTCGTCGCTCCCCTGGTCGCGCTCCAGAATGACCACCCGGACGCGACGAACACCGTCGTCGGCCGGGCCTACGACTACGGCCCGGGCGCGGCCGTCTTCACCGCGATTCGCCTTCGGCGCCGGGAGCTGGATCTCCTCACCCTCACCTATTCGCTCTTCTGGACGCACACCTCGAACGGCGTCGCCCGCAACAGCAGCATCCAGTCGTTCCGGGCGGAGACGCGACTCCCCATCGCCGGCTCGCTCTCCGCCGGCGGCTCCTGGTCCTGGGGAAAGCGGATCTCGACCTACGACGCGTTCGACACCATCCGCGTCGACGCGACGCAGTGGCGGGCCTTCGTGTCGTGCATGTTCCGGTAGGCCGGTCCCGCCGGGCGATTTTTCGCTAGGCGGCCCTTTTTTCGCTAAGCCGCGCTCTTCGTCCCTTCGCGCCGCCGGATCACGAGGTCGATGAGACCGTACTCCTTGGCTCCGTCCGGCTCGAAGATGTTGTCGCGGTCCGTGTCGCGCGAGATCTTGTCAACGGGCTGGCCGGTGTGGAAAGCGAGGATCTCGTTCAGGCGCTGCTTCGTGCGCAGCATCTCGCGGGCCTGGATCTCGATGTCCGAGGCCTGTCCCTCGGCGCCGCCGTGCGGCTGGTGAATGAGGATGCGCGCGTTGGGCAGCGCCGAGCGCTTGCCCTTGGCGCCGCCCGCGAGAAGAAGCGCGCCCATGGACGCCGCCTGCCCGATGCAGTACGTCGCCACGTCGCACTTCACGTATTGCATCGTGTCGTAGATCGCGAGCCCGGCCGAGACGGAGCCGCCCGGGGTGTTGATGTAGAGCGTGATGTCCTTCTCGGGGTTCTCCGCCTCGAGAAACAGCATCTGCGCGATGATGAGGTTCGCCACGTCGTCATTCACCGTGGAGCCCAGAAAGATGACGTTGTCCTTGAGCAGGCGCGAGTAGATGTCGTACGCGCGCTCGCCGCGGTTCGTCTGCTCGATGACCATCGGAATCAGCATGGAATTCCTCCGCTTTCCCTAGTCTACAAAGCTCTTCAGCCCGCGACGACGGCTTCGGCGAGAAGGAAGTCGAGGACGCGGTCGATCCGCAGCTCCTCGCGCATTCCTTCGAGACGCTCCGCCTTCACGATCGCGGCTTTCAGCTCGGCGAATGTGATGCCCATCGCCTGCGCGCGGCGCTTCAACTCGGCGTCGAGCTCGGTATCCGTGACCGTCACGTTTTCCTTGTCGCCGATCGCGTCGAGGACCAGATATTCCTTCACGCGGCGTTCGGCCGCCGAACGGGCGTCCTTGCGCAGCTCGTTCCAGTCGACCTTGGCTTCCTTCAGGTCGACGCCCTCGCGCGAGAGGTGCCGGGCGTAGTCCTTCAGGGCCGAGTCGATCTCCGACTCGACCATCGTCTCGGGCGCCGGGACGTCGTGGAGCGCGAGAAGGCCGTCGAGAATGGCGCGCCGGCGCGTCTCCTTGACCGCCTGCTCCCTCTCGCGCTTCAGCGAGTCCGCGACCTTCTCGTTCAGCATCGCGAGGCTCGCGCCTTCGGGGGCCTCGCCCTCCCGTGGCGTCAGCGCGAGAAGCGCGAACTCGTCGTCCAGAGCCGGCAAGACCCGCGACTTCAGGGCCGCCAGGTGCACCGTGTAGAGGACGGTCTTCCCCGCGAAGTCCTTGTCCGGAACGTCGGCTGCCCAGTCCTTCTGGAACGTGACCGTGACCCCGGGCTCCGCATTCCTCACGTGCGCGGAGAGCTCCGGCATCGTGTGCTCGCCGCCGACCTCGACGAGGGTCTTGTCGGCCGCGAAGTCCTTGCCGTCGCCCTTCGGGAACGAGCCCTTGATGTCCACGAGAGCGAAGTCGCCGTCCTTCGCGGCGCGGCCCTCGATCGGCTCGTAGGTGGAATGTCCCTCGCGGATCCGCCCGATGAGGCGGTCGATGTCCTCGACGGTCGGCGCCGCGTCGCCAGCTGGCACCTTCAAGCCGCGGTAGTCCTTCGGCTCGACGGCGGGGCGCACCTCGATCTCCGCGCGGAACGAGAGCGGCTCTTCGAACGCGAACTTCAGGTCGCCGATCTTCGGCTGGCCGAGAGGGATGAGGTTCTTCTCGCGCAGGGCCTCTCCGACCGAGGCCTGGATGAGGTGCTCGAGCACGTCGTTCTTGACGTCCGCGGCGAAGCGCTTCCGGATCATGTCCGGCGGGACCTTTCCGGGCCGGAAGCCCGGGAGGCGGATCTGCTTGGCCAAGCCCTTCACCGTGCGGTCGGTGGCCTTGCGGACGTCTTCGGCGGGGACCTCGAACGTCAGGATCTTCTTCGTCGGGGACTCATCGACGTAGGACGTGATCATGGAAACGTTACCCTTCTCTCGTGCTTTCTCTCGTGCCCGAAACGTTGGTGCGGGAGGAGGGAGTCGAACCCTCACGGGTCACCCCACGGGATCCTAAGTCCCGCGCGTCTGCCATTCCGCCACTCCCGCGGGATTGGGCCGGACCAAAGTTTGCCCTATTTCTCCAGATACTTCTTCATCCAGGAGAAAACCGCCTCGTGCCACCTCTTGCTGTTGAGCGGCTTGAGGACCCAGTGGCCCTCGTCCGAAAAGACGAGCGCCTCGGAAGGCACGCCCCGGCGACGCAGCGCCGTGAAGAGCTGAAGCCCCTGATCGACGGGCACGCGGAAGTCCTTCTCGTTCGTGATGACGAGCGTGGGTGTCTTGATCCTGTCGGCGAAAAGGTGCGGCGACCACTTCGCGAACTGCTCCTTCGCCTTCGCGCCCCACGGCACGCCGCCGAAGTCCCAGTCCGTGAACCACAGCTCCTCGGTCACGCTCGACATGGACTCGAGGTTGAAGACGCCGTCGTGCGTGACGGCCGCCTTGAAGCGGTTCGTGTGCCCGAGGATCCAGTCCACCGCGTAGCCGCCGTAGCTCGCGCCCGCGATGCCCTGCCTGGACGCGTCCACGAAGGGCATTTTCACGACGGCGTCGAACACGGCATCGAGGTCCGTCATGACCTTCCCGCCCCAGTCCCCGCTGATCTCGTCCACGAACTTCTGGCCGAAGCCCGTGGACCCGCGCGGGTTCGGCGCCACGACGACCCAGCCCTGAGCGGCCCACAGCGACGGGTTCCAGCGGGCCGACCAGCCGTCCTCCCACGCGCCCTGCGGGCCGCCGTGGATGAGGAACACGACGGGGTACTTCTTCGCCGCATCGAACGCCGGCGGCCTCACGAGCCAGTACTGCACGCGCGCCCCCCCGGCGCCGGTCGTCGAAAGGCTCTCGGGCGCCGCGAAGGCAACGTCCTTCCGCCACGAGCGGTTTTCGTCGGTCAGTGCCCTGGCCTGTTGCGCCTTCGCGCCGGGAGTCGCCGCTTTTTCTTCGAGTGGAAGAAGGAAGATCTCGGGCGGCGAGGTCAGCGTCGCCTCCGTGAAGACGAGGAAGCCGGGTCCGGCCTGCAGCGAGCCGATGGCCCCGCCCTTTTTCAGCTCGCGGGGCGTTCCCCCCGCGAGGGACACTTCGAAGAGATCTCTTCTTCCCTCTCTATCGGCGGTGAAGTAAACGGTCTTGCCGTCCCGGCTCAGGCAGAGCTCCTCGACGGAAAGGTCCGGGCTCTCGAACAGCGTCCGCTTCGCCTTCTTCTTCCGGTCGTAGAGGTCGAGGTACCAGCGATCGGCCTCGAAGCCGGCGCGGCGCTGGGCGCGCACGAGGATCGCGGAGCCGTCGGGCGTGTACGCCGGGTCGAAGTCCGCCGCCGCGTTCAGGGCGGTCAGCTTCGTGGCGGGGCCGCCCGCGACGGGCACCAGGAAAATGTCTTTGTTCGTCGAGAAGGCCTCCGTGTCGTTCCCGTCGCGATTCGAGACGAACGCGATCTCCCCGCCGTCGGGTGAGAACGCGATGCCACCGTCCTCGTAGAGGTGCGGCGGCGAGTCAAAGTCGCCCGGCGTCACGTCCGTCACGGCACCCGTCGCCATGTCGGCCACGAAGACGTGGTGGCGCACGTCCTCGCGCCATTCGTCCCAGTGGCGGTACAGAAGGCGCGTCAGGTGGTGGACCTTGACGGGACTCTTCTCGGCCTCCTCGCTCTTCTTCCGGTTGCAGGCCTCGTCGGCGCAGTCCGGATACACGTCGGAGACGAACGCGAGCTTCTTTCCGTCCGGCGAGAAAACAAGCGGATCCTGGACGCCGGCTGCGAGATCGGTCAGCTTGCGCGGTTCGCCGCCGCCGAGGTCCAGCAAATACACCTGTGGAACGCCGGAACGCGTCGAGACGAACGCGAGCGTCCTGCCGTCCGGCGAGAAGCGGGGCGCGTTGTCGGTCTTTTCGTGCCGCGTGAGCGCGCGGGGCGGAGCCGACCCGTCGGCGGGAACGATCCAGACGTCCGCGTTGCGCTTGCCGGCGGCGAGATCGGTCGTCGTGCGCACGAAGGCCACCTGCTTGCCATCCGGCGAGAGCCGGGGATCTCCCACGCGCACCGTCATGAGGTTGTCCTCGATCGACATCGGGCGGGACGCCGGGGCCGGCGCCGCCGAAAGGACGAGCAGGGCGACGGCCGGAGCGAAGATCTCGAATCTGGCCATGGATCCGCCTTTCGAAGAAAAGGCCGGCCTCGTGAGGCCGGCCAGAAAATTCGTGGTGAGCCGAGAGGGACTTGAACCCACAACCCAGAGATTAAGAGTCTCTTGCTCTGCCAATTGAGCTATCGGCCCGTGGCGCCCCGGAGGTGACCCCGGAGCGGGCCGCGAAATATACCCTCTCGCGGCTGGCGCTTCAAGCGCGCCCTATCCGGGCTTCTTCTTGATGAGCTGCTTGATCTCGTTGTTCCCGAGGGCCGAGGAGGCGGCGATGATGAGCGCCGCGTTCCCGGTGCCGAGGTCGGGCAGGGCGCAGGCGGACGCCACGACGCCGTCGGCGCCCGTGACGCCGCGAAAAAGGATCTGCGGAGGCCGGACCGTCGAAACGACGCGGATCGAAATGTGCGCGCCCGCGAGCGGCCTCTCGGTGAGAGACGTCGAGGCCTTCACGGTGATCGTCACCGTCTCTCCGGACAGCAGCTCACCGTCCGTGGTGACCGCGATCTCGAGGTGCTCCGAAGCGGCCTCCGAGGCGAGGTAGTCGACGATGACCTGGTCGAGAGAGCGGAGCCTGACCCCGGATTTCGCCTTCGACGGGCCCGCGGCCACGGGGGCGGCGGGGGTGACGACCGCTGCCCGCGGCGGCGCGGCGGGAGGAGCCGCCGGGGCGCGGGGCGAAGGCGTCCCGACGACCGGCATGGCCGCACTCGTCGTCACGCGCCCCCGGGCGGAGGCGGGGGGATCCCCGGGAAACGGCTCGGGTGGCGCCGACAGGATCGCGCTCACGGCGGCGAGCGCCGCCGGCGAGACCCGCTCCGGATGCGGCAGCGTGTCGTCGCCCCAGTCGGCGGGCGCCTCGCCGATCTTTCCCTTGTCGAGGCGCCCCCGGCGGACGGCCTCGATCACCCGGCGGTGTTGCAGATCCATCATCTCGCGCAGCGCCTTCTCGTCCACCCGGTCGCCCGTGATCAGGTTCTTGTAGGCGCTCCTCTTCGAGAGCAGGATCTCGCCGCCCACGTAGACGAGGGACTCCACCACGGGATTCGCGAGGCCGCGATCCTCCGTCTGCACGTGAAACATCTTCGTTTCGTGCTTCACGTCCGTATTGAATCCCGTGATCAAGGTAGTTGGAAATTCTAGCGGATCGGGGCCCCGCGACGGCGGGAAAGGCGCGAGGCGAGAAAACGGCCCGTGACGGACCCCGGGGCCTTCGCGATTTCCTCGGGCGTCCCGGCGGCCACCAGCTCGCCGCCGCGCGCCCCGCCCTCGGGTCCGAGGTCGATCACGTAGTCGGCCGTCTTGACGACGTCGAGGTTGTGCTCGATGACGACGACCGTGTTACCGCGGTCGACGAGGGCGTGCAGAACCTTCAGGAGCTTCTTCACGTCGTCGAAGTGGAGGCCCGTCGTCGGCTCGTCGAGGATGTAGAGCGTGCGTCCGGTCGCGCGGCGGGCCAGCTCGCGGGCCAGCTTCACGCGCTGGGCCTCGCCGCCCGAGAGCGTTGTCGCGGGCTGCCCGAGCTGGATGTACCCGAGGCCCACGTCGTTCAGCGTGTCCGCGATGAGCTTGATGGAAGGCACGTTCGCGAAAACGTCCGCGGCCTGCTCGGCCGTGAGGGCGAGGATGTCCGCGACATTGAGGCCCTTGTAGCGCACCTCGAGCGTCTCGCGGTTGTAGCGCTTCCCGCCGCAGACGTCACAGGTGACGTAGATGTCCGGCAGGAAATGCATTTCGATCGCGATCTGGCCGCCGCCCGCGCAGTTCTCGCAGCGGCCCCCCTTCACGTTGAACGAGAAGCGCCCCGGGCCGTACCCGCGCATCCGGGCATCGGGAACCCGCGCCATGAGGTCGCGGATGGAGTTGAAGACGTTCGTGTACGTGGCCGCGTTGCTCCGCGGCGTGCGTCCGATCGGCGATTGGTCGATGTCGATGACCTTGTCGAGGTGCTCGAGCCCCTCGATCTTCCGATGGGCGCCGGGCTTGCCCGACGACTCGTAGAACATGCGCGCCGCGGCCCGGTAGAGGATGTCGTTCACGAGCGTCGACTTCCCGGAGCCGGAGACGCCCGTCACCGCCGTGAAGACGCCGAGCGGAAATCTCGCGGTGACGTTCTTGAGGTTGTTCTCCGTGGCGCCCGCCACCGTCAGAAACTTTCCCGTGCCCGCGCGGCGTTTCGCCGGCACCTCGATCGCGAGCTCGCCGGACAGGTACTTGCCCGTGAGCGAGCGCGGAAAGTTCACGAGCTCGTCGGCGTGGCCCTCGCCCACGATTTCGCCGCCGTGGATGCCCGCGCCGGGGCCGAGGTCCACCACGTGGTCCGCGAGGCGGATCGTCTCCTCGTCGTGCTCCACGACGACGACGGTGTTCCCGAGATCGCGCATCGCGAAGAGCGTGTCGATGAGCTTCCGGTTGTCCTTCGCGTGGAGGCCTATAGAAGGCTCGTCGAGGACGTAGAGGACTCCCATGAGCTTGCTGCCGATCTGCGTCGCGAGGCGGATGCGCTGCGCCTCGCCGCCCGAAAGGGTCGCGGACGCGCGAGCGAGCGAGAGGTACCCGATCCCGACGTCGTTCAGGAAACCGAGGCGGTCCCCGATCTCCTTCAGGATCTTCCCGGCGATCTCCAGCTCGCGCGGCGAGGGCGTCAGGGCGTCGAAGAACGCCTTTGCGTCCTCGAGCGTGAGCGCCGTGAGCGTGTCGATGGGGCGTCCGTCCACGAGCACGGCCAGCGCCTCGGGCTTCAACCGCCGGCCCTTGCACGCCGGGCAGGGCGAGGCCGACATGTAGTTCTCGAGCTCGGCCCGTGCCTCTTCGCTCTCGACCTCCTTGTATTTGCCCTCGAGGAGCGGCACGAGGCCCTTGAAGGCCGACGACCAGTTGTACTCGCCCTTCTCGGACTTCCACTTCCACTTGATCTCTTTCGCGCCCGAGCCGTGGAGGATGACGTCCTGCACGTCCTTGCCGAGCTTCTTGAACGGCACGTCGAGCGAGAACTTCATCACCTTCGCAAGGTGCTCGATCTGCCGCAGCCGCCAGTTCGCCGAACCCTGCTTGTAGAGCACGATCGCGCCCTCGCGGATCGACTTCGACGGGTCGGGGATCAGCCGGTCCGGATCCACTTTCTGCACCGTGCCGAGGCCGCTGCATGTGGGGCATGCGCCGAATGGCGAGTTGAACGAGAAGAGGCGCGGCGTGATCTCGGTGAGCGACGTTCCGCAGTCGGGGCAGGCGTAGCTCGTCGAAAGCGTCTCGTCCCTCGTCGGCCCGTCGGGGGTCGCGCCCAGAGTCGCCACCGTCACGAGCCCCTTGCCCACCTTCGTCGCCGTCTCGAGAGAGTCCGTCAGGCGCCGGCGCGTGTCGTCGTCGCGCTTGACGATCAGACGGTCCACGATCACCTCGATCGTGTGCTTCTTCTGCTTGTCGAGCTCGGGCGGGCTCTCGAGGTCCACCATTTTTCCGTTGACCCGGGCGCGGAGGAAGCCCTGCTTGACCATCTCCTCCATCTGCTTGCGGTACTCGCCCTTCTTCCCCCGCACGAACGGCGCGAGAAGCATGAAGCGCGTGCCCTCCGGCATCGCGAGGATGCGGTCCGTCATCTGCTGGATCGTCTGGGCCGCGATCTCCTTGCCGCAGGTCGGGCAGTGGGGCTTCCCGATCGACGCGTAGAGGAGGCGAAGATAGTCGTAGATCTCCGTGACCGTGCCCACCGTCGAGCGCGGGTTCTTCGACGTCGTCTTCTGCTCGATCGAAATCGCGGGCGACAGCCCCTCGATCGAATCCACGTCCGGCTTCTCCATCTGCTCGAGGAACTGCCGGGCGTAGGCGGACAGGGACTCCACGTAACGCCGCTGCCCTTCCGCGAACAGCGTGTCGAAAGCGAGTGAGGACTTTCCGGACCCCGACACGCCCGTCAGCACAACGAGCGCGTTCCGCGGGATGGTCAGGGAGAGGTTCTTGAGATTGTGCTCGCGGGCTCCGCGAATGACGATCGAGTCCATCGGGGCGCGGATTATGGACCCGCGGCGTCAGCCTCCGGCGAGCCTCCTCCCGAGCGCTCCGAAGGCCCCCTTCAGCCCTCGCCTCCACAGGCGCACGGGATTGCGCCGCAGGAATTCTGCGATCGCGGGCGGATAGGCCCGCCATGGGACGGGGTGCGGGTCGGTCGCCTGGCTGCGGCCGTCGGTCAGGTGGTCCCACTTCGCGACGCACCACCAGAGCGAGACGTAGCCCGTGCGCTTCTTCACGAGCGCGAAGATCTCGTCGAGCGCGCGGCTCCAACCCGCCACGGTCTTCGCGTCCGCGTGCATCCGGCAACCGGCCAGCTCGCGGTCGAGGAACCGCATCGAGGACCGCGGATAACGCGCCGCGATGCGCAGCCAGTAGTCGTAGTCCATCGTGTGGTGGAGAGATTCGTCGAACGGCCCGATCTCGTCCCACACCTTCCGCCGGAAGAACGCCGCGGGCTGCGCGATGAAGCAGGCATCCGCGAGACGCTCGATCGCGTCAGGCCTCACGAGGTACGGCGACACGGTGTTGCCCGCCTCGTCGAGGTACGCCGCGCGCCCCCACACGAAGACGAGGTCCGGATCGGACGCGAAGGCCTCGCCCACGGCTGAGAGCGCGCCGGGCAGAAGCACGTCGTCGCTGTTCAGGTATCCGAGGACTTCTCCCATCGCCTTCGACAGGCCTCTGTTGATCGCGTCCGCCTGTCCGCGATCCTTTTCCGAGACGAACGGTACGCGCGACTCGAACTCGCGCAGCACCGCGAGCGTCCCGTCAGTCGATCCCCCGTCCTGCACGCGGTAATCGAGATCCGGATATTCCTGCGAGAGGACGCTCTCGATCGTCGCGCGAATGAACTTTCCCTGGTTGAGTGAAGGGGTGACCAGCGAGATCGAGGGCAGGCGGGTGCTCATCGGTGGAAGAGAAACCGGATGCGCACGAAGTTCGCCAGGAGCACCAACACACGCAGCGCCAGCGACAGCGGCCACAGCAGCCGCGGCCCGTGCCTCCTCCAGATCTCCGCGTGCGCCGACAGCGAGAGGTTGTGCTTGTCGTCGGCCATCCAGCCAGCGTACTGCCGCGCGGTCGGCGCGCCGGCAATCCGGGCGTCGTAATCGCCCACCTCGTGAAAGAGGCGCGCGGCCGGCTCCACGAGCACTGGAATGCCCGCCCGCTTTGCGCGCAGTGAGAAGTCGAGATCGCCCCACGCCATCGGGAACCGCGCGGCGTCGGGCAGACCGATGCGGTCGAAAATCGCGCAGGGCACGAGCGTCCCCATCCCGAAGAGCCAGTCCGCCGGGAAGGGCTCCGCCTTCAGCTCCGAGACCGGGGCTCCGTGTCTCAGGACGCGGATCCCCCGGCCCCACCACTCCACCGACCCGCCAGCCGACCAGACGCGGCCGGGCTCCTGCGCGTAGAGGATGGCGCTGCCGACGAGCGCGCCCGGGTAGCGCCCGGCCGTCGCCAGGAGCCGTTCGAAATAGTCCGGCGCGCATGTCACGTCCTGATTGAAGAAGAGAACCGCCTCCTCTCCGAGCGCGCGCGCCCGCTCGATGCCGAGGACGATCGCGCCAGTCCACCAGACCGGCGTCGTCGTGCGGATCACGTCCAGGCCGGGGAACTCGCCGGCCAAGGCGCCCCCGTCGGCGGCGCCTTCGTCATCCACGAAAACGATGCGCTCCGCGCCCGCCGCCCTCAGCGAGGCGATCGCCCGCCGCGATGCCTCGGCCCGCTTGAAGGCGGGAATGAGAACGGCAGGCGGCCTCAGGCCGCGTCCCCCCGCCCGTCGAGCTCGGCCAGCTCGGCGTCCACCATGATCCGGACGAGCTCATCGAATCCCGTCTTCGGGACCCAGCCCAGCTCTTTTCGCGCCTTCGACGCGTCGCCGCGCGTCTCGGTGATATCCACCGGGCGCGCGTAGGTCGGGTCGAGCACGACGTGTTTCTTGTAGTCGAGGCCGACGATCCGGAACGCAGCCTCGCAGAATTCGCCGACCGAGTGCGAGACGCCCGAGGCGAGGATGTAGTCGTCCGGCTTCGCGGCCGAGACGATCAGGCGCATGCCCTCCACGATGTCCGGGGAATAGCTCCAGTCGCGCTTCGGCGTCAGCGTGCCGAGGTGCAGCTCGGTCTGGCGCCCGCGCGCGATGGACGCGGCTCCACGGGCGATTTTCCGCGTCACGTAGTTCTCGCCGCGGCGCGGGCTCTCGTGGTTGAAAAGGATGCCGGCGCACGCAAACAGCCCGTAGGCGCTCCGGTAGATGCGCACGAGGTTCAGCGCATAGACCTTCGCCGCCGCGTACGGGTTGATCGGGTTCATGGGCGTCCGCTCGGTCTGAGGCGACTCTTTCGCCTCGCCAAAGATCTCGCTCGTGGCCGCGAGGAAGAAGCGGCAGTCCGCAGCCACGTGGCGCATCGACTCGAGGAGCCGCAGCGTGCCGAGGCCCGTCGAGTCGGCGGTGTATTCGGGCAGGTCGAAGGAGATCTTGACGTGGCTCTGTCCGGCGAGGTGGTAGATGACCTCCGGCTTGACGTTCCGGAGCACCGACACGAGGCTGCTCGTATCCGACAGGTCGGCGTAGTGCAGGTTCAGCCGGGACAGGGCACGCGCGTGGACGAGGGCCGGCACGGAATCCAGCCGGGTGCGCTGCAGGAGGCTCGACTGCCGGACGAGTCCGTGTACCTCGTCGCCGCTCGCGAGGTGCGACTCGGCGAGATAGGACCCGTCCTGGCCGGTGATACCCGAGATGAGGATGCGCGCCATGAGCGACAGTTTGTGGGAAAGTAGAAGGATGTCAAAGGGGCGGAGCCTGCGGGTCTTCGTCGACCTCGCTCCCCTGTCGCCGGACGGCGGCAACGGCGGAGTGCGCGTGTTCGTCCTGCGCCTTCTGGAAGCCCTTCTCAAACGGCCCGGCGCGCACGAAATTCACCTGCTCGTCAAGCCGGAAGCCGAGGCTGTCGTCGCGCCGCTCCTCGCGAAGGGCGCCATCCTCCGGCGTCTCGGCCCCGGTCTCGACGTCGAGGAACCCCGGCGCCTTCTCCGCACGCGTCGCCGGCTTCACGGCTTCTTCCAGCCTCTCCTCGAGCTTGCCGCCCCGGACCACACGTCGCTGAAGAGGCTCGGCGCCGACGTCCTTCTGAGCCCGCTCGGCACCACGGCCTTCCACGAACCCGAGCTCCCGCACGTCGTCGTCGCGTACGATTTCCAGGACCTCGTCTATCCGGAGTTCTTCGATCCCGACGAGCGCCGCCGTCGCATTGGTTTCCGGGGCGACCTCAGGCGCGCCGACCGCGTCGTGGCGATCTCCGAGGCCACGAAGGCGATGGCCGTCGAGCGCGTGCACGTGAAGGCCGAGCGGATCACGGTTCTGCCGCCCATCGCGGGCCCTCTTCGCGCCCGTCTCGACCCTCGCGAGGTGCTGAATCGCCTCGACGCCCTCGGCCTCTTCCGAACCGAGTACGCCATCTACCCCGCGAACTTCTGGCCGCACAAGAACCACGAGCGACTTCTCGCGGCGACGGCGCTTGTCATGCGCGAGGAGCCGGACTTCCGGCTCGTCCTGTGCGGCGCGCTCGCCGAGCCGCGCGAGGCCCTGCGCGCGAAGGCCGAGGCGATGGGCCTCGCCGAGAACGTCCGCGTCCTGCCGTACCTCGACGACGCGGACACCACGGCCCTCCTCGAAGGCGCCGAATTCCTCGTCTTCCCGTCTCTTTTCGAGGGCTTCGGCCTTCCCGTCCTCGAGGCGATGGCGCTCGAAACGCCCGTCGCGTGCTCCGATCTTCCCGCGTTGCTCGAGGTCGCGCGCGAAGCGGCGCTCTTCTTCGACCCGGAGGACGTGGCGGGCATGGCCGCAACGATGTTGCGGCTGGGGAAGGAAGAAGAGACGCGTGACGCTCTCGTCCGGAAGGGACTCAAACGGGCAAAGAGCTACGCGGAAATCGACGTGGCGGGCGCATACCACGAGCTGCTCGGCTCGGCGCGGGAGTGAAGTCGCTCAGGTGACGGACGGATCGACGAGGACCAGCGCGGTTCTCACCGACGCCCCGGCCGCGGCCCCCTCATCTCGTCGAGGGTCGCGTCGACACTCTTCGGCAGTCGAAGAATGCCGTAGACCTCGTCCACCGGATGCCGGCCCCTGGACCCCTTGCGCAGCAACACACCCTCTCGGCGAAGCTCAAATGTGACGGGGGTGCCCGCGGAGAGGCCGAGCCGCTGGCGCACCGCGGCGGGCACGGTGATCTGGCCTTTCGCGGAAATGGTGCTCTTCATGGGTAAAGCGTCGTTCTCTTTACCCAAAACGTCAAGCGCCTGAAACGGCGTCCGGGACTCACTTCCGCAGCGCGACCCCCACCGATCCCGCATCCCCCGAGTAGCCGGCACACTCCGCGGGCGTCGCGAGAGCGTAGCGGTCGGTGCCCGCGACGTCCGCAAAGACGCCGATCCCCCGCTCCCCTGCCGCGCCCACCGCCAGCCGGTTCGCCACGTACTCGTCGTCGCCTGCGAGGTCGAGGCACATCCCGAGCCCCGCGTCCCAGCCGAAGCCGAGGCCGGCGCCGCCCGTTCCCGAAAGCACGTGGCGGTCGTTTCCCTCCGCGTCGATGAGAACACCCAGCGCGAAATGCGCGGCCGAGCCCTGCGCGTACCAGACTCCGTCGTACGTGTCGTCCCCCGCGGCATCCACGAGAATCCCCGTCCCGTACCAGAAGCCCGCTCCCTGACAAAACGTGCCGCCCGTGTAGGAATCGTTTCCGGCGAGGTCCACGAGCGCGCCGATCCCGCCCGCCCACGACCGGCCGTCGGAAAGATCCGCGCGGCGGCCGACGCCGGCGCCCTGCGCGTTGGAAGTCGTGGCGCGGCCTGCGGTGCGGGGGTCCGCCTCCCGCCCCGGACCGGGCTCGCGCACGGCCACGTATACGTCGCTGCCGGACACGTCCACGAGCGAACCGCATCCGCCCGGCCCGCCGTAGCCCTGCCCGGAGTGAAGGATCTCGTAGCGGTCGTCGCCTGCGCGGTCGAGCAGCAGGCCCGCGCCGAAGATCGCGGCGCCCTGGCCCGCGCTTCCAAGCCGGTAGTCGTCGTGTCCGGCCTCGTCCACGAGCACGCCCACGCCGAGCTGACCCCACCCCTGCGCGCGGGACTCCGCGACGTAGCGGTCGTCGCCGGCGCCGTCCCACAAAATGCCGATGCCGCCATTGCCGCTTCCCTGCGCGGGCGCGCCGCCCGCGCGGTAGACGTCGTTCCCCGAGAGGTCGATCACGACGGACACCGGGCGCTCGGGCCACGAGGCCGCCGCGAACGCGCCTTCGTACGTATCGTCGCCGCCGAGGTCCACGACAAGGAGGAACGGCAGCGCGCCCGGAGCGAGTACGTGCCGGTCGTTGCCCGTGCCGGCGACGCGCACGCGGCCGTGCTTCGTCTTCACCTCCCAGCGGAGCCGCGCGAGGTCGACGCGCCGCGCGCGCGGGAGAGCGGCACGCAGCTCGCGGACGGCGCTCTCAACAGCACTAAGCGCGGTGAGTGCGGCTTCCGCCATCTCTCCTTCGTCGAGGCCGCGGGCAGCCTCTTCCACGTCGGGCAGCTTCTCGCTTCCGTCGGGCACGACGTCCACGAGATTCGCGCGCCGGCACGCGCTCGTCGCAGTCGGGAGGGGCACGGCGCGCCAGGCGCGGGCCACGCCCTCCTCCGATGCGGCGAGCGCCGAGAGGAGCCGCGCGACGGGAGCGCGGAGCACAGGTGGCAACTGCTTCAGCTTCGGGGCGCGGCAGCCGAGGCGGCCGAGCACGCGCGCGAGGTCCGCGTCGCGGACCGCGGGCGGCGTCGGCCGGAAATCCGGCACACGCGGCTTCACGCCCAGCTCGTATAGCAGCGCGGCGACGTGGCCCGCCGCGACCTCCGAGCCCTCCGCGACATCGCGGTACCGGCCCGCGAACGCCCCGAGCGTGAGCGGGTGAGCGCGCACCGCCGCGAGGTGCGGCAGCGTGAAGTCCATCGAAGGCGCTTCCAGCGCACGATCCGCAGCCGCGAATTCCCGCCGGGCCAGAAGCTGGCCGAGCGGAACGACGAGAGCCAGCGGCAGGCTCAGAGCCGCGCGCCGGATCACGGCGCCGCTGCCACGGTGCGCTCCAGCCGGAAGGCCCGCCACGCCGAGCGCGTTTTCGCGGCGGGATCGAGGATGCGGAAGCGGAAGGGGCTGTATTGGGCGAGATCGTTCCAGAACGCCACGGGAAACGGACCGAACCCGATCGACGTCTCCTCCACCGCGAAGGCGCCTCGCGCCGACAGCAGGCCCGAGCCCACCTCGTACTCCACCCAGAAGGGCGTGTCGGCGTGCCGCGACCCGCTCCACGCGAGACGAATCGTTCCCTCCGCCTCCTTCCACGAAAGCCGCGCTCCATCCTCAGGTGCCGCCACGACGAGCGACTCGGCATAGCGGGAAACCAGCTCCGCCGAAGGCCGCACGGCCCCGCCGTACGCCTCGAGGAAGCGCAGCCGCGCGCGGGCCTGGTCTCGCAACCACCGCGCGAGGTCGCTGGCGAGAGCGGGCGCGAAGGGGTCCGATTCCCTTCGGGGCGCGCCCAGGCGCTCGGCGTGGAGAAGCACCCCGTCGCCGGCGCCCACGAGCCTTTCGGCGCGCCGGGCTTCGGGCGTCAGGTGCCCGCCCACGGACGTCGAGAAGAAAAGCCGCTTGCGCGGTGAACCGCCCGCGAGCGCCTTCACCAGCGAGACGCCCTGCATCGACTTCGGGCGCGGGAGGCCGGCCAGCTCGAGAAGCGAAGGCGTCACGTCCACGTTCTGGGCGAGAGACGCCACCACCCCACCCGCCGGCACGCCCGGGCCCGCCAGGACGAGCGGAATGTGCAGCACCTCTTCCACGAACTTCGCCTCGCCGCTCGTCGAGGCATGCCCCACCCACCCGTGGTCGAGAAGCTCTTCGCCATGATCCGCCGTGAAGCACACGAGCGTGCGAGAGGCGGGCGACCTCTTCTCCAGCGCCGCGAGCACCCGCCCGATCTCCGCGTCCATCCGCTCGACGTCCGCGTCGTACAGGGCGACAAGCTTCTCGCGATCTCCCGGCGCGAACGCGTAGCCCGCGCCGAGCGGCACCGTCGCCGACACCTGCGAGCGCTCGAGGCCCGATGAGCCCCTCACCTTCGCCTCCGCGGCCTCATAGCCGCCCGCGCCGTATGGCAGGTGCGGCTCGACAAAATGGATCCACGCGAAGTACGGCTCGGGCGCGGAGGGCAGCCACTCAGCCAGCGCCTGCGCGCCCACGATCTCCGCACCCGTCACCGCCTGCTCTGGCAGGCCGAGGTTCCGGTAATACGAGACCGCCGTGAAAAAGCCGTAGTTCCGAAGCGTGAACCCTCGCGCGCCGAGGAGGCGCGGAAGCGTGGGCAGCGTCTTCGGCGTCGAGTCGTCGCGGTTCTCCACGCCGTGCGTCGGCGGGTAGAGCCCGGTGAAGATCGAGACCAGCGACGGCGCCGTCCACGGCGTCACCGTGTACGCGCGCGTGAACCGCGTCCCGCGCCGCGCGAGCGCCGCCAGCGCCGGCGTGCGCCCGCCCGACCAGTCGATCCGGTCCGCGCGGAGCGAGTCGGCCGTGATGAGGAGAATGTTGGGCGGCTGCTCCACCCCTCGGGGCACCGTGGCGCACGCCGCTCCGAGAGCGGCGAGGATGGCCACACAGGCACGCGGCACCCATCGCATTAGCCTAGAATAAGGCGTCCATGTGGATTCTCCGGCTGGTTCTCGCCGCCACGCTCGTGGGGTCTGCCCCTTCGCTCGCGCAGGCACCGCCCGTCGTCCCGCTGCCGTCGTACGGCAACACCGTCTATCTTTTTGTCGATGCGCCGGGGCTCATGGAAAGTGACGCGGCATTCCAGCCGACTGCCGACGCCATTTTCGCGGCGCTTCACGGCGGTCCATACGCGCGTGTCGGCGCGAGCAGCTTCCTCGCCATCGACCTGCCGTGGACGGCGGACCTGGCGAATCCCGTCCTTTCGTCACCCACACCGGCGTGGCTTTCGGCCGCGCTATCTCGCGCGCAAACACGGGGGCTCGCCGTTCACATCGGGACCATCGCCGGGGTCAGCCGGGCCGTCTGGATCTACGACGCCGCGCGGCGCGAGGACCGGCGGAACGCCCAGTGGTACCGGGATGGAACGATTCAGAAGACGAGTTACCTCGGGACTAACGAGATCTGGATAACCCCTTCGCGCTACGCGCGGAAGCTGCGCCGGCACCTGGAAACGAAGGTGCGGGCATTCGCGCGAATGCTCGTCGACCTGCGCCAGCAGTATCCCGACACTCTGGTCAGCGCGAGCGGCGACGGCGAGATGGAGCTGAACTACGGCGGGCTGGACGTGTCCGTGGGGTTCGAGAACCAGATGATCGCGGATTACAGCCCGTTCGCCATCGCCGAGTTTCGCGACTGGATTCGCCACGTGGGGCTTTACGGGCCTGGGCAGCCCTACGATGGCCAGGGTTTCGCCGGCGGCGGGGCGCGATACCTCGGGCTCGACGGGCTCCCGAACTTCAATGCCGACTACGGAACGGGGTTCACGAGCTGGAGCCTCCGGTACTTCGATTGGGACGTGGCAGCGGACTCCGTGAACGGCGACACGAAGGCGATTCCCGACACGACGTACGAGGGCGCCGGTTGGACGCCGCTCCCTTCTAGCGGGCCCGACTTCGTCGCGGGCGCCTTCGACGCGCCGCGCTCCGCGAGCGGCACCGCGTCGGCGTTCTGGCAGCTCTGGCTTCGCTTCCGCGAGACTATGGTCGCGAACTATCAGAAGGATTTCGCCGCTTGGGTGACGACGACCGCGGATGCGAATGGCAACACTTTTGAGACGCTCCGGTGGTACTCGCACCAGATACCGGCCGACTACGTGGGCGGCACCTTCCCCGGCTGCGTGAATCCCAATCCACGCCTGAGGACCTCGGCCAGCCCGATGTCGACGGCGGACGTGGCGCCCTCCGGAAGCCTCGGCCTGACGGCGTTCGACGTCTATGGATTCGACATTTCCGTGGGAGGCTTCGTCTACAGCCGAGTGAGTCAGTTTCTTCTCGACGCTCTGAAGGCGCGAGGCGTCCCCAACTGGGGCTTCGTGGAGTGGAGCCCTTCGTGGCCGCTCAGCACGGCCGATCCCGACGTGGCCGGGATCGCCATGAACGCGAAGCGCGCGTACGACGCGGGGGCGCATGTCCTGAACTACCTCGTGTGGGAGCACTTCGTCGGCACGCCAAACCCGCAGGCACTGGACCGGTTCCTCTCGCAGGTGAAGAACCAGCCGCGCGACGCCGGGACGGTTGCCTACGCGCCGACGCAGGTCTCGGGCCTTTCGGGCCGATGGTTCTCGGCGACGATCTCCCTTTCCTGGTCGGACCTCGTCTTCCCCGGCGTGGCCGGATTCCACTACGCCGACTGGACGGCCTTCGCCCGCTTCGAGACCTGGCGCGGTGCGAGCGGAACCTTCGACACGGCGGACGGCGTGAAGGTGGGGGATACGACGACCTCGTCGCAGGCCGGGATCGTGCCGGACGTTTCGAGGCCCTTCTACCGCGTGCGCGCCGTGGCGCGCGACGGGAGCGCCGGGGCGTTCTCCGACGCCGTCTCGCCGCCGCCTCCCAGCGGGAGCGGGTTCTACACGCTGGCGCCGTGCCGCGTCCTCGACACGCGCGGCCTCGGCGCGCCGCTGGGCGGGCCGGCTGTGCCCGCATCGTCACGGCTCACGTATACGCCGACGGACATCTGCGGCATTCCGGCGGGGGCGAGGGCGATATCAGCGAACGTGACGGTCGTCGCCCCGGCCGCGAGGGGCTTCGTCCGCTTCTTGCCGGGCGACACCGCTGCAACCCCGGCCTCGACGCTCAGCTTCTCGCCAGGGCAGGTGCGAGCGAACAACGCGATCCTGTCGCTGTCGGAAGCGGGGACGCTTTCGGCCGAGAACGTCTCCGCGGCGCCGGTGCATATCGTCATCGACGTGAACGGGTATTTCCAGTAAACGCTCGCGCCCCGCCCGACCAGTCGATCCCGGTTCGCGAACGTCCAGATACGAGGGGTTGGGTTGCGCTAAGGATGGTTGATGAGACGTTCGTAATCGTCATGAGCGCCGACCCAGAACCAGATGATGTCGTCGCCCTCGAGAACGCCGAGAGCCCGGTAATGGATACCAATGCGAACGGAATAGATGGGGCGGGACGGATGAACCGGCTTGAAGCGCAGACCGGGATGATTGGGATTGGAACGGAAGAGTCCGTACGCGCGTTGAGCCTGCACGCGGACTTGGGGAGGAAGGGACTCGAGTGCCGTGCGAAAGGCCGCGGTCGTGCGCGACCTCACCGTAGCTTCGGGTCGAGATCCTGAGTGTGACCGGCGCGCTGCTCGGCCAGCGCGGCATCAGAGAGACGCTCGAGTATAGAGCGCGAGCGAGAGAAGGAGTCGGCCCAACGCGCCTCGTCCTCGAGTTCGGCGAGCAGCCACGAGGCGACCTCCTCCTGCTGCGGAGGCGGGAGCTTCGAGATTTCTGCGAGGGCTTTTTTCAGAAGTGCGGTCATAACTTCAGCAACGAGGATTCTATTCTTTCTGAGTTGCCCAACGTGAGATTCGACGGCAGTGGCCCCGCCGCATCAGCCGCTCGCGGTCGTCTTCCGGAGAACCTCGTTCGCGAATTCCTCGAGATCGCCGAGGTCCTTCGCCAGGACGAAGTCTTCTTCGAAGTGCTGTTTCATCTCCGCCGCCGAAGCCCGCATCGCCTCTTCGATGGGGCGGCGCGTGATCTTCCAGTCGAAGTACCGCGACGGCGTGTACATCTGGAATTCCGCCAGGGCGCGCGGCTCGGCGACGAGAATCGGCCGGCCGTTCCGCAGCACCTGCATCGCAATGATGGGATCCGCGCGCCGGAGATCCACGACATCCACCCTCCGCCCCGCTGCCGTCTCCAGTCGGCCGGCCAGCGAGACAAGGTCCATGACGGGAAGCGCGCGCGAGAAGCTCACAGCAACGTCCAGGTCGCTCTCCGGACCGAAGCTCGGCGTTCCGAACGAACCGAACACGAGCGCGAACTGAGCGCCTTCGAGAGCGGCTGAAACCCGCGCGAGGGCGTCCGGGAGACCCGAAGTCATGCTCACATCAACAGTATAGGTGCGCCCTGCGGCGACTCGGGCGGCGTGGGAGCGTCTTGACACCGGTGTTCCCCGTTGCATACTCTTTACGTAAAGAGTAAAGAATGAAGAAAACCAGCCGACTCTCCAGCAAGGGCCAGGTCACCATTCCCCACGAAATCCGTGCGGCGCTTCACCTGGAACCAGGCGATCTCGTGGTGTACGAGGTGAAGGACGACAAGGCGATCCTGCGACGAGCGGAGCCATTCGACGCGGCGTATCACTCCGCTGTTTCCGGGACTCTCGAAGAATGGGGTTCTATCGAAGACGACAAGGCGTTTCGTGATCTCTGAAGCGTGGGACGTCGTCGTCGTGCCGTTCCCTTTCAGTGAACGACCGGGCACGAAAAAACGGCCCGCCCTCGTCCTGAGCCGGCCGAGCTTCAACAAGGCCGGGCACACGGCCCTGGCGATGATCACGACACGCGCCCACCGGCCCTGGCCCGGAGACGTCGAGATCGAAAGGCTGGAACAGGCAGGGCTCCCCCTCCCGTGCATCGTCCGTTTGAAGCTCTTCACGCTTGACAACCGGCTGCTGATGACGCGGCTCGGATCGCTTTCCCGCGCTGACCGCCGACGGGTTGACTCCGCTCTGCGCTCGACGCTCGTGTAGCGTACCGGCAGGTCGTCAGGTCTTGAAGCCCCGCCGGGCGGAGGGCAGAAGCCCGAACCCCAGAAGCTTTGCGTTCTTCCTCAGACGCTCGTCGAGAGTGAGGAGGACCAGACCCGGGACGGAAAAGCGGGCCATCAATGCACTTGAAAGATGTAGAGCGTCGAGGGTCCGCACAGGCTCGTCCGGAAACGCCCGCTTCGCTCGCTCGAGAATCTCGCCGCCCATCCGAAGCTGCGTCCAGCCGGAGATCAGGCTCTGGAGGGTCGCCCGCCGGGCCGATGCGTCGGCCTCAGTCAGGCTCCCTAGTGCCAGACCACGAACGAGGACGCGCTCGCATTCGATGACGGTCAGCTCGGAGGCTATGACCGCCTCCGCCGAATCCAGAGCGCGCTTGACGTCCGCCGCCCGAGCCTCTCCCAGCCACCACGCGACCACCGCACTGGTCTCCGCGTAGAGCTTCAGCGGTCGCCCCGCTCTTCATCCAGCAATTGCGCTGCCGTCTTGCCGCGAAGAACGCGACCCAGGAGCGGGTAGGCCTGTCGTTTCTCCGTACCGATGTGGGAGACCAGGCCCCGGCGAATCAAATCGGCTACGCCCGGGTCCGGATGCACCGGCCGCCCGATCGCGTCCGGGCCGCGCAGCTCGGCCACCACCTCGCCCCGCTCGGTGAGAAGAATGTCCTCCCCCCGCCGCGCCATCCGGACGTACTCGCTCAGCCGGTCCTTGAACTCGCGGATTCCGACGACTTTCATACGTCCATTGTAGCCTCACGAGGCTACAATGGACCAGTTCGGCCGGACGCGAGCGAGCCGCCGTACATGGGGCCGCACATGGGGCCGCACAAGTTCGGGAAGACGGATCTCGCTGGCGACGAGGAAATCTCCGACATCGTGCCAGGCTAAAACAGCACGATCTCGTCGCCCGGCTTGAAGTCGGGCTTCAGATCCCAGTACGACGAGTCGCCTTTCCAGATGCGTTTCGAGCCCAGCTTTTCGAGGCGCCCCTTCAAAGCCGCCAGCTCGCCCGCGAAGAAGCCGCCACGGTCGTACAGAAGCCGGCCGTCGTCGAGCATGTCGAGGAACAGGGGGCTTCCCCGCCGCACCTCGGCAGGCGTCTTGAATATCGGAGACAGCCTGTTCGCAGAGTTCGCCGGCCCCCCGGAGACGGCCGATCGCTCGACCGCGTCGAATTCCCGCACGCGCGGGATCCGTCCGTCCGGAAGCGGGTTGGCCACGACAAGAAGATCGACATCCGAGTCGGGCCTCGGCGTTCCCCGGCCCACCGATCCGAAGACGACGAGGGAGACGAGGCGATCGCCATAGAAGCTCTGGCAGGCGCCCAGCAGCCGTCCCAGCAAATGCTCGATCTCGGGAATGCTGGTCACAACGTCTTCGTTCAGCCGGCCCATATCACGCCGGTCTCGAGAACGCGCTTCCGGAATGCCGAGTCGACCGAAGAGAGATCCACGAGGTCCACGCGGTACGGTACGTGGCTTTCTTCCAGAGCCTCATGGATGCTGCTGAGGAGCCCGGTCGGCAGCGGGCGCCGCGGGAGCACAGCCACGTCGATGTCCGATGCGACACGCGCCGAGCCCGAGGCGCACGAGCCGAAGAAGACCACCGTCGCGTCCCGTCCGCTCAGGCGATTCAGGACGATCCGTCTGACCTCCTCGATAGCGGTGTCCGCAGTGGCGCTGGCCATGGGGAAAGTATAGGGCCGCCCCATCGCGGCTTGCGCCCCATCGAGACCTATGAGCGTTCGAATGCGCGAAGGAACTCCTCACGAGGGATCTATGCCTGAGTGAGGATGGTGCGCAGCGTCGAGGCTTTGAGGGTGCGGTGATTTGGCATGGTGAGTGGGGTTCGGCTGCCGTCGGGATTGTGGCGCAGCATGGATATGTGGTTCTCCTCGCGCACGACCGAGAAACCCAAGATGCCGAGGGCTCGC
>DAIOUV010000002.1:110032-153822 GCA_036759345.1 Acidobacteriota bacterium
GGATATGTGGTTCTCCTCGCGCACGACCGAGAAACCCAAGATGCCGAGGGCTCGCTTGACCCTCGCGATGGGTGCGTCCACGGGAAAGCGAGGCATTACAGGCTGACGCCAGCCTCCGCGACGAAGGCCTCGAGCAGAGGAGTTTCGGGCTCCAGTGCGTCCGGCCCGAAGGACTGGAGATGGAAAGCAATAGCGGATCGGACATCTGCCAGGGCCTCCTCATAGGATTGACCCTCCCCGACAACCGCACCCTTCGTACCGATGGGGTATGCCACGTACGCGTCCGCGTGCTTTTCAACGACGATCTTGAACTGCTTCACCATGGACATCTCCCGGACTCAGCGTAGCACGCAGAGACCCGGAGCCGAGGACCACCCCGTTCCCCTACTTTCATGACCGCCGGCCGGCAGACGGAGGCCCGAACCCCAATAGCTTCGCGACCTTCGGCCTTCATGAGGTTGCCAGGCCGAGCTGAATGAGGATAGCGTGCTCGACCTTTTCGAGATCGATGTGACCGAGTTGAACCAGCCGACTTGAAAGACGGGACTTGCTAACGGTGGTGAGTTGGTCGGCCATGGCCTTTCGATGCTGGCCTTTGACAGACACGTATGCCTCACTCGGGTAAAGCCGCTCGATGTTCGAGGTGAGTGGAACGACCTGGACCCTGTTGAGGAATTGGTTCGAGGCGTCATTACTGACGATGACGGCGGGGCGCTTCTTTCTGACCTCGCCGCCGACCGCAGGCTCGAAGTTGACCCACCAGACCTCACCGCGTTTCATGCGCGACGTCCGCGATGGTGGCTTCTGCCCACTCATGAGCTTCTGCCTCGCGAGCCTCGTCGGCCGCCATTTCGCGATAGGCCGCGATGAGGTCCCGGCTGACGACATGAGGGCGGACGAGAGATTCGATGAAGCGGCTGATCTTGTGGCGCCCGATAACCTGGTGAAGACCCGCGTAGACCTGCTCGTCCACCGTGATGGTGAGTTTCTTCTGCATACGTATAGGATACGTATTGAGGACTACTGCGTCAAGGGCCGCCTCCGCGGGCTGTGTGGCGACGCCGCGAGCCACGCCGCGGCTCCAAGGCTCACGCCCGCGTAGTTCCCGAAAAGATCCAGCCACCGGAACGTCCGCATCGGAATGAAATTCTGCGACACCTCGTCGGCGGTCCCGATGACGAAGAGAAACAGCGCGGCAACGAGGGGGCCGCGCCAGCCGCCTTTCTCCACGCGCACCGCCTCCAGCGTCACGCCCGCGAGAAGGCCGTATTGAATGAGGTGCCACTTCTTCGCCGGCGGCTCGTGCCGGTATACGGTGAAGAGCAGAAGAACGTACACGCTCATGACGGCGGCGAGAACGGCGAGCGCGGGCGCGCGATTCACGGCGCCCGCGGACCACGCCCACGCACCGAGGCCCACGAGGATCGCGCCTCCCGCTCCCACATACCAGAGCGTCACGTGCGGCTGCAGGCGCGGCAGGATCCACCCCAGCCACAGTTTCGGCGCGATGGGAAGCGTCGCGAGGCCCACGGCCGCGAAGGCGATCGCGCCGGCGGCCCAGACGGGGCTGCGAAAGACCCGACTATTTATGGCCGGCGGCGCCAGACTCGACGATCTCCTCAGCGTCCGCTTCGGTTACGTTCATCAAGGTCCTTTCGAGAAGTATGGCCGCAATCTGCATAGGCTCGATGTGCCTTTGACGCTTCTCTTCGATCTCGTGCGCAAGCTGCTCGAGACGCTTCAGGGTCTGCTCCTTAAGGGGAACAAGCCTCTTGGTCTTCCAAGAAGGATCAGTGGCCCGGCCGCCACTTGTGGGTACCCGGAAGCGCGCCTGAACCTCTGCTACGAGCTGCATGGCGCCGAATTGGCCGCCACTGACGCGGACCTTGCCTCGTCGCTCTGCACCCAGACCCTTAGCGATCTTGTCGACGTCGACCCGTGTCGTCATGTGCTACTCCTCGGTGAAGTCGGTTATCGCGAGGTATTCATCCGCGATCACAAGGCCCACCTCGCCCTGATTTGTCTCCCGTCCCATCTAGCACCACCGAAGACCCGACCGAACAGGTCGAGTGCCCGGTCTACCCACCGGTCCTGGTCGATCGGTGTGATGCCATCCCTCTCAACGCTCGGGATGAAGGGAACGACCAGGAGCCGCTTGCGCCTGGCCTCCGGTAATGGCGAAGCTTCGACCACTCGATCAATATAGATCGTTCGCCCTTGTCAGTCAAGTGAAAACCTAGACTGGCGCAGTGCGGGCCGAAAGCATCGCGAGGCCCACGGCCGCGAAGGCGCCCGCGGCCCAGCCGGGGCTGCGAAGAACGCCGGGCCGCGTGTCCATTTGTAGATTCTGCCCCCTACTGTCCAGAGGAAGCGGCTGAACCGTTAGGCTGCGCCTCTCGCAGGGGCAAACGACACCACCGGCACACGCCGCAGCTCTGGCAGCGACCGGAAATGAGCCTTGAGATGGTCCAGCTCATGAAGCGTGCCCGCCATGATGTAGTGCTCGTGGCAGTGTGGGCAGGAGTACTCGGGGATACCTTCGACTACGATGAGGTCACGACCTTTGCCGTAGGACCGTGTCATGAGCCGCCGGAGGACACCCGGGCGACCGCAATTGAGGCAGCGCTGCTCCTCAGGCGAGGAAGACAGTGAGGACGAGGACTCTTTTGGGGTCCGCAAATTTGACGACCGCGTACGCCGGGTCTTCGGAGAGGCATCGGCCGAGGACGAGGTACTTGCGATGCCCCGTCTCGGCATCTCTTTGACGCCCGACGATGCGGCCCGAGAGGAGGATCTGCTCGAGGTCTTCGCCCGTGAGGCCGTCATGTTCGAGCTCTTCGAGTGCGTGGATCGTGAGGCCATATGCGCCGGCTCGGATGAGTTCCCGGATTCGTTCCAGGATGCGCCGAGCCACGCCGCCATTCTACTTCAGTTGTGGCGCGGCGAAAGTACTTGCCGCGAACGCCTCGACCGAGAGCCCGAAAATCGTACTCCGCCCTCAGGTCGTCCGAACGCTTTCCACCGTGTTTTCGCGGGTTCATGAGGTTCTTTTCGCGTTGCCCTCCTGGCGCTTCGTAAACCACGGTCGAAGTCTACCGCCGGCTGGCAAGCCGCCCTCACGTACACTTCTCCCCGCACGTGCTCAAGCGCTTCCTGCTCCGCTCTCTCGTCCTTGCGGGAATCCTGCTCGCCTGCTTCGCCCATCTCATCTGGAACGGCTGGCATGCCACGGAAATCGTCGGCGAGAACATCCCCTACCCGCGTCTCTCCAGCGGCTATCGCGACATCGACCTCTGGCATCCGTCCGCGTCCTTCGGGCGCGTCTACGACCTGATCTTCTTGCGCTCGGGCGAAGAAGTGAAGCCGGTGCGCTCCGGAGCCCGCCTGAAGATCCAGCTCGCCTCGAACGGACGGACGCGGCTTCTCGTCGTGCGCAGGGGCCATCCGAACACGGACGTCTCCTGGCTCGACATCCTTCTCCGCCGTGAACGCCTGCAGGTCGTGGCGGACCGCGGATGGATCGATCTCGGACCACTCCCGGAAGGTGAGGAACGATTCGATTACCAGATCACGGGCTTCCTGCCCGGGCCCTTCGGCTTCGCGGAGCCGTACCAGCCCCAGCACGACCATTTCTCGGGGTTCCGGATGCGCCGCCCCGACTCCCCGCTCGTGAAACCGGTCCGCGAAATTCTCCGCTACCGCTTCGTCTCCGCGGCGCCCGTCGCCGCGAGCGAGACCCTGGCCCGGTTCTTTTTCTTCATCTCGTGCAGCCGGGTGCTGCAAGTGACTGGAGTCGTCGCACTCGCGCTTCTCTTCGCGGGCTGGTGGTGGCTCTTCGAGAAGCGTTACGCGCGGGCGGTGGCTTGCCTGGTTCCGGCGGTCACGCTGATCCATGCCTGTTGCCTCGCGCCTTTCCGGGGAGAGGACGGACCGATGCACGCAGGGACGATCGAAGCCGTCGTCTGGAACCCGGAGATGTTCGCGAATTTGTCCTCCTATCCGGGCTCTCTCCGCCTCCTCTACGACGTCGTCGGATGCGACAGGTGGGCCGGGCACGCCGACATACCGGTACCCATCGACTCCCCGGAACGCCGCGCCCGGATGCGTGACGTCTTCGCGCGCCGGCTCGAGGCTGAAGCCATGAAGGGAGGTCCAGCTCTTCCGGAAGCCTATTTCATCGATCCTCGAACGCGTTCGTCCCTGTTCTACAACGCTTTTCGAATTCCGGGCCCGCTACTCCGAAGAATGAGTGTGTTCGACAGGCTCGAGGCGTATCTCGTTCTGTCGGCCGGCGCGTCAGTGCTGCTCTTCGCACTCGGCCTTTTCGTTCTCGCTCGCACCGGCGTCAGCGGGAACATCATGCTTCTTTACGCGCTCGTCGCGCTCGTTCCCTACTCGGTCGGCATCGTCGCAAGCTGCTCGAACTATTCCCCGGCCATCGGGATCGGCCAGCTCCTCGCCGCGTGCCTCGTCGCGGGTGTGCTCAGCGAAAGGCCACGCACGAGGCTGGGAATGGCAGCGCTCTTCTCGCTCGCGTCTCTCGCCGGAATCGGCGTGTGGGACGATTTCGTCTTCTTCGCCGTCCCGTCCACCGTCGTCCTGACGCTTCTCTCCGCCCATGCCGCCTACCGAATGCCGGCAGGATCGCGCCGGCGGCTAGCGACAGGGGCCATGCTCGTCCTCGGGATCCTTCTTACCGGAACGGTCGCGTTCGCACTCGCGACAGGACGAATCCGGTGGGCCATTTCGAGCTTCGGCGCGCGGCTCCCGGCGAACCTCGGCCGCTTCGAGGATCCCTCTTTCTGGCTCCTCCTCGCCGCGGCCGCCGCGCCCTTCGTGATCTGCCTCGGTCTCGCCCTCGCCATCATGCGTTCGCGCGAAATGTCGGAGGCGGGCCGCGAGCGCGCCGCCGGGGCCCGATCGGCCGCTCTCGTCGTCCTCTTCGTCGTGATGTTCCTCGTGACATCCTGGACTTTCGTGCCCTTCGAGAGCCTCCGCCTCGACTATCCCGACGAAGTCGCCGCCCACTGGTCGGCCTTCTGGTCGAACAATTTCGCGTTCGATCAGGACGCACTATCGTGGAAGGCTTACTGGGGCATCTTCGGCTACGCGGACGTGTCTTATCCCGACGTCCTCTATGCGCTCGCTCGCTGGGCCTGCGTCGGCCTCTTCCTCGCGCTGCCCGTCCTGAGCTGGCGCTTCACCCAACGGAATCCGGGCCGCTCGGCGTTCCTCCTCGTGGCGTCCGGCTACGCTCTCACGGCGTGCGTTGTCACGAACTCATTGCGTTATTTCGCCCCCTCGAATCCCTGGGGACGGTTCATCCTCCCTCTGCTGGCTCTTGCGGCACTGCCGGCACTGGCTCGAACGAGCACCCCGGGCCGGGAGCGGTGGTGGCGCGCGGTTACCTTCATCGCAATCGCACTCCATCTCTGGACCGCCCTAACCCTCCTCGGCTCGCGCTATGCCGTGGGCATCTGACGGATGCAGCGTCCCCTACTTCCGCGACAGCTTCACCGGGAACTCAAAGGGGAACACCAGCTCGCCCGCCGGGACGCGCAGCCTCGCGATGCCGGTCAGCACGCCTACGACGCGTCCGCCGGTTGCCGCCTTCCAGAGGCCCGACAGGACGCCGCCGTTCGAAAGCTCCACGGGAAGCATCAGCCGGTTCGCACGCCCCGCGTGCAGCAGGAACTTCTCCTTCCGCCCCTTCGCCAGGGGCTTTCCGTCCACCGTCAGCTCGTACGCAGCCTCGACGAACCTAAGGTCGAAGGCGAGCGGGTTTTTCAGCTCGAGGTCAGCGTTCAGCGTCGACTTCCCGACGCCAAGGCTCTCGACGTGCGTCTCCTTCACCGCGACGAAGCGCCGAAGCGTGACCTTCATCGACTCCGTCAGGCTCACCGCCGCGCGCGGAACACTCCCCACCCAGGTCACCCGTCGCGGCTTCCCCTTCCCCGAAAGCTCGCCGCCCAGCGACCACGCGACCGCCGTCAGGTTCGCCTTCCCAAGCACCTCCGGCCCGACCGTCGAGAACGGCATCTCGAAACGGACCGAGCAGCCCCCTTCCGGATGCGGCGCTACGGTCCCGTCGACCGGAATGCCGCCCGACCCGAAGACCGAGAAGCTCCCCCTCAGCCGTTCGCCGCACGGCGCGGCCGGACCCGCGAAGACCAGTTCCATCCCCGTCTTCGTCTCGTCAATCGGCCCCACCCGCAGCTCGCGGACGGAAGGCACGGGGGCGGCCGCGGGCCGAGCGGCCGAAAGCAGAGCCGAAATGGCAAGAAGGGCTAACGCAGCACTCATCAACTCGCCACCGGCACCACACGCAGCCGCGACGACTTCCGCCTTCGCCCCTCGTCCGCCTCCCGCGCTTCGTCCGACAGGGTCGCTTCCGGAATCAGCCTCTGAAGCTCCTCGCGTACCGCCTTCCCGTCCCCGTCGCGGACGATGCCCGCCATTCGGGTCACTGCGGCCATCACCGTTTCCGGAGCCATCCGGGGGATCTTCCCCACGAAGACCTTCTCGTGCCGCGTCCGGTCCACCTGGTCCGCGCTCGTCCCCAGCTCCTCGAACAGCTTTTCGCCGGGGCGCACGCCGGTAAAGACGATCTCGATGTCCTCGCCGGGAGTCAGTCCGGAGAGGTGAATCATGTCGCGCGCGAGGTCGACGATCTTCACGGGCTGCCCCATGTCCAGGATGAAGATCTCGCCCCCCTCTCCCAGCGCCCCGGCCTGCAAAACGAGCTGCGCCGCCTCGGGGATCGTCATGAAGTAGCGCCGCATCTCCGGGTGAGTCACGGTCACCGGGCCGCCCCGTGCGATCTGCTCCCGGAACTTCGGAACCACCGAGCCCGTCGACCCGAGCACGTTTCCGAACCGGACGGCGAGGAATGCCGTATCGAACCGCCGATCCAGCATCTGCACGACCAACTCCGCCACGCGTTTCGTCGCCCCCATCACCGACGTGGGATTGACCGCCTTGTCGGTCGAGATCAGGACGAATGCCTCGGCGCCGAACTCTCCGGCCAGCTCGCCGGTCGTCAACGTGCCGACTACGTTGTTCTTCACCGCCTCGCCCGGGTTCGACTCCACCAGAGGAACGTGCTTGTGCGCGGCGGCGTGGATGACGATCTGGGGGCGGTACTCCCCGAAGAGGTCCCTCATCCTCCCGCCGTCGCCGACATCCGCGAGAAGCGGGACGACGTTCAGGGTCGGCCACACGCGCCTCATCTCCTCTTCGATCTGGTACAGCGCGTACTCGGACCGCTCCACCAGCAGCACGCGGAGAGGCGAGAACGGCACCACCTGCCGGACCAGCTCGGACCCGATCGATCCCCCGGCCCCGGTCACCATCACCGTCTTTCCGGACAGGAAGGCGTGCAGCCCCTTCTCATCCAGCTTCACCGCCTCGCGCCCCAGAAGGTCTTCGATCTCGACCTTCCGGATCGCGCTGACATTCACCTTTCCGCCCAGAATCTCGTAGAGGCCGGGGATGATCCGGACCTTCGCCTTCGTCCGCTCGCACAGCGAGACGATCCGGCGGATCTGGCTGCGCGAAGCCCTAACGATCGTGATGATGATCTCGTCGATTCCAAGGTCCTCGACCAGTCTCGGAATCTCGGCCGTCGGCCCAAGCACGCGGAACCCGTTGATCACCGAGCCGAGCTTCTCGACGTCGTCGTCCACGAACCCCTTGACGTCGAGGTGGGGCATGGCTCCTCCCCGGATCTCCCGGGCGGCCATGACGCCCGCCCTCCCCGCGCCGACCAGAAGCACCCTCACGTCGCCAGTCGCGACCTGGCGGCCCCGCTCTTCCCTTTCCCGTTCCCCCCACTCAAACAGCATTCTCCGAAAGACGCGAATCCCCAGGGTCCCGCTGAAGGCGAGCCCGACGTCGATGAACGTCACTGAAATGGGCACCCAAAGATTCGGCTTTCCAATGGGCATTCCAAACCGGAACGCGAGCATCACGGCAAGGCATGTCAGCGCCGCGCCGATGAAGGCCCGGACCTCTGAGAGGCCGATATACCTCCAGATGAATTTATAGATCCCCCAGACGCGCTGACTCAGTAGCTGCAAGAGCACGACGACCGGCAATTGCCAGATCAGGCGCTGCCGTTCCGCCGGCCCGAGCATGAAATCGAAACGCAAGAGGTATGCCGCCACAAAGGCCCCGGCAAGCATGCTGACATCGATAAGAACCTGGACACGACGCGTCAGGAGCCCCCACTGCCACCTCGCCACGGTGGGGGTCGAACGGCTCTGCCCCTCGAGCTGCGCTTTCTCTGGGGATTCCATCATCGAGCCCGCGATCAGGTCCGCTTCCGCCCCATGGCCACCCGGACGGACTGGTCAACGATCAGGAGGAGCAGCGCGAGAGCCGCGCAGGCGAAAACGACACCGGCCAGGACCATCACGGTCGAGGGTCCCAGGCGGACGACGCGCGGCCCGTCGCGCAGTGTCACCTGGCTCGTCACCGTCGCGTCGAGGTAGCTCGACAGAAGCTTGTTGTACGTGTCAAGGATCCTCGCGAGATCCGTCGTCACGACACCGAGGTCCCGCTCGAATGTTGGCGGGAGCTTCTCCAGCGGGACGTCCTGCGCCTTGGCCAGCAGGGCGAGGTCGCGCTCGGCCCCCCACCGCGCCTCCTGCAGCCTCGCCTTCCTCTCCTGCAGGCCCGTCACCCGCTTCACGACGCCGCTGATGTAGTCGCTCGCCACGAGGCGATCGAGGGCGTTCGTGTCGATGACGGGGAGCCCGTCCTTCCCCGACATCGGCCCCGCCAGCGTCGTCCGCGGCCGGTCGACCGTCTCGAGAAGCTTCGTCGCCTCGAGAAGCTCCTGCGTAACACCCCGGATCTGGATGTCGAGCTGCTCCTGCCGTGTCTGCAGCCGCTTGATCATCGAGTCGCGGTTCTTCACCAGCCGGTCGCCGTCGACGAGCCCTCGAAAGGATTCGAGCCGCGTCGACGACCAGACCGACAGGTCCTGCTCCAGGTCCTGAAACGAGACGTTGAACTTCGGATCCCGGAAGTCCTTCGCCTCCTCGGTCAGTCCGCGGAGGTGATCCTTCAAGGCCGCGACGTTCTCGCCGAGAATCCGGGGAAGGTCCCAGTAGTCGTAGAGGCGAATCAGCTCGTCCGGCTTGTACCGCGTCACCTCCCCCATGAACTTCAGCGCACCAAGCTGCTCGTCCCTCACGTCCTGCTGGTACGCCTGCAGCAGGGCGTAGAGCAGCTGGACGCTCTCGTCCGGTGACATCCCTTTAGGCCGGGCCGTGATCAGGAAGTTCGAAGGGGAATAGTCCTCCCTCTTCGTCCCGGCCTTGTCCTGCATCTTCCACCGGGCCTGGATCTCCCCGGGGATCACGGGCTGTACCTGGATACCACGGACCACCATGTCTACCGCTGGGAAGCTCTTCTCCTTCCCGATCTCCTTTACGGCCTTCTGCAGGATCTTCGGGCCGCGGATGTCCGCGATCGCGAACTTCCGCCCGTTCGGATACTCCCCCTTCTCGATCCCCTTGAATCCGAGGGACACCGTCGCCTCCGCGACTCGCTCGCGGGAGAAGCTCCACGCCAGCGTCCCGACGACCCCGAGAGCGAGGAGGCCGAGGAAGTACTTCGCCAGCCGCACCCGCCTCTCCCAGAGGTACCGGACGGCATCGCCGAAGGTCGGCGGAGGGGGTTCGTCGACGAACTCGACCGGGTGGGCGTCGGTGGATCTCTCCATGGCAGTTCTCACCTCATTCATGACACTGCCTCCAGCAGGAGGCCACGCGGACGTCGTACGACCTAAGTGACACTACATGGCAGTCGTTGAACCTGCAAACATTCCGCGGGCACGGGAAAGTCACGATGATACGCGGGATCGTCCGGGGTCATGCGATGTGTGACGTTCCTTCCAGAGAACCGTGACAACCAGCCCGACTCCCGCGCTCGGGAGCGTGACTAGGAGCCCCGTCCCCGCATACGACACGCCATAGAGCCACAAGAGCGCCAGACACGCCCCGAAGACGGCCAGCGACCCGTAGATCACCGAGACGACACCGTGCGAGAGCCCAGCGATCACGAGACGCTGGTAGAGGTGCGATCGGTGCGCCCGGAAGACGTTCTCTCGCCGAATGAGCCGGCGGAGAAACGTGAACGCTGTATCGAAGATGAACGGCCATACGAAAACAAGCCCCGCCACTGGAAGCCGCGGGTCGCGCGTCCCGCTCTCGATCGCGAGCCACGCGAAGAGAAAACCCAAGGTCCCGCTTCCGACGTCCCCCATGAAGATGCGTGCCGGGGGCAAGTTATGCACCAGGAAGCCGATCGCGGCTCCCGCGATCAGAGCGCCGATGACCGCCTCGAAGCGACAGTCCAGCAGGTTTCCTGCCACAACCCACGCGAAACCCGCGACGACCGCTTGCCCACCGGCGATGCCGTCGATCCCGTCCATGAAATTGTAGGCGTTCGTGAGGCCCACAAGCACCACGAACGATGCCGCGAGCGCCGCGGCCCCCAGCGAAACGGCAACAACCACGCGGGGTGCCGCAGAGTAAGCCACACCCGAGCCGACGACGAGCGCCGCCGCCAGCCCCTGTACTGCGAACCGGACCGAAACCGGCAGCGGGCTAATGTCGTCGCGCCAGCCCACGGCCGCGACCAGCGCTGCGCCGAGAATGCCTGCGAGAGCCGATCCCCCCGCGGAAAGGGAGACGGCAGCTGCGACGGCGCCGACCAGAACAACCCCAACCATTGCCAAACCGCCACCGCGTAGGACGGGCCGGTCGTGCGAGCTCCGTTCGTTTGGCACGTCGAGGAGGCCCCGCCGTCGCGTCCAGGTCCGCATTGCTCCGACGCCCGCTGCAGAAAGAACCACCGCCGCTCCGATCACGGCGACGAGCGTCATGGTCCGTTCCCCTTTTCCTGGATCCAGGCGACCTCCTCCGCAATGCCCTCTCGTAATGAGACGGCGTGCGCGAAACCGGTTCTCTCGCGAAACCTTGTTCCGTCGAAACAATCGTCCTGGAGCCATTTCTCGACCGACTGCGCCAAAGGCACGAGAGGACCAATTCTCCGGGCAAGGTGCGCCGCGACGGAGATCGGGCCGGCCGGGATCCGGAGCCGAGGCGGCTCTTGCCCGAGAGCGTGCATGATTTCGCCGACAATTTCGCGTACCGTTCTCACGTCCGACGGTACATTAAACGTTTCCGGGTCGTCGTTGGCGCACGTCCTCTCGTCGTCATGGATCGCGAGAAGGCAGGCCCGAGCGGCATCCTCGCGGTAAAGGAGACTTTTCCGATTCGCACCCGTCCCAATCCAGATGAAGCGACCACGGGCGAGAGCCCGAATCAGGCGGGCGATATTGCCCCGGTCACCGCGACCATAGAGTGTTGGCATCCGGAGAATGACCAAGCGCAGACCGCTCCGATACGCGACGCGCGCCACCGCCTCTTCCGCCTCTCGTTTGCTCTCGGCATACGCTCCCATGGGCCGGCACGGAGCCGATTCGTCGCGCGCTCCGGACCCCGGCCCATAAACGGACACGCTGCTCACGTGGACGAAATGCCGGACTCCAGCCCGGGCAGCCGCTTCGACGAGGCGCGCCGTCGCGCCCACATTGACCCTCCGGAAATCGGCGTCGTCACCGGCCTTGAATCGGTGCGCAAGGCCTGCGCAGTGCACGACGGTGTCAACTCCTGCGACGAGAGGGTCCCCCGCGTCTGGCCCCGTCAGATCGAACGAACGGTAGGCCATGCCTGCGAGACGCGGAGATTGGGCCCGTCGACCGGTCGCGCGTACACGGAACCCCGCGCTCGCGAGCCGTTCGACGACCGCCGATCCGAGGAAACCCGTCGCGCCGGTGACGAGCACAATGCGCCCGGGCGCGGTCACAACAGATCCCGGAAGATGCGCGCGTAGCTCTCAAGAGCCGCATCGAGCGTGTAGCGTGTCTCCGCAGCACGGCGGCCCTTTTCACCCATCTCCTTACGTCTTGCGGGCTCGGCGACCAGGGTGCGAATCGCCGCGACGAAAGCGCCGGTGTCTCCCGGACGAACGACGAGCCCTGCCCCCTCCTCGAGGACGACCTGGGCGACCTCGGAAGCAGCCTCCACGGCGGCGATGATCGGCCTACCTGCCGCGAGCATGTTGTACAGTCGGCTCGAGACGGAGACCCCTGCCATTTGAGGAACGAACGCCAGAACAGTGGCGTCACAGGCTCCCAGCAGCTCCCCGAGGTCCTCCCGCGGGCGCGGATCAATCACGATGACGTTCCCCAGATGCCGTTCGTCCACCTGCCGCCGGAGCCAGGCTCGTTTTGCGCCCCATCCGCAGATCAGAAAAGACACGGCCTCGGCCTGCAGGCGTTCGGCCGCTTCCATGAGCAGCTCCAGGTCGTGCGTCCGCCCCATGTTGCCGGCGTATTGAACGACGAACCGGTCCACGAGCCCCAGCTGTACGAGAAGACGGTTCTCGCCGCGCGGCCGCATATCGACCTCCCCCACGTCGGCCCAGTTCGGGATGAGAACGAGGCGCTTGGCGACCTCGGGCACCTTTTTCGCGACGAGGTCGCGCATGTCGCGTCCGAGGACGACGATCTTTTCGGCTGACCTGTAGAGGTCGGCCGTCAACCGCGACACTGCGCGCGTGGCCAGCCCTCCGTGGCGAAACAGGCCCGCCGCCTCGAGCGCCTCGGGGTAGACGTCGTGGATTAGGAGCACGAGCCGCGCTCCTCGCAGGCGGCAGGCCCAACGGACGACAAAAGGCAGGGTCGGGGGGTTCGTGACCACCAGGACCCGATCGCCGGGTCGAAGTCCTCGACAGGCCTCGAAGAGCATCGACAAACTGATTGTGATGAGGTTCACGAGGCGCAGCGGAAGGACGTCCTTTGGGAACGTCGTAGACCGGCAACGCAGGATTTCGGCTCCACCCAGTCTCTCGCGGCGAGGGGCCCGGCGGCCGCGCGCCGAGTAAGTCGGCTGCGCACAAAGGACGCGAACGGGAAACGAGCGCGCGAGCCCCGTTGCGATACAGGAGAGGAAGTGGCCGGTCGATGTCCGCTCGGGATGGAAAAGCTCGGAGACGACCCAGATTCGCCCGTCACGCGGCATCAGGTGACCCGCTCCCTAAGCACTCTGGCCCACAAGTTCGGTGACGTATTCAGCGGCGTCAGGCGGCCTTTACCAGCGAGTCGCCCCAGGCTTTCAACTTCAATAGCAGCCTGGCAAGGGTCGCGGCGGGTGAACTTCCACTGGAATGGCTTGGCGGCGGCCTCGTAGTAGGTTTGAAACTGAAGCAGGCGCTCCTTCAGTTCGGCGAGCGTGGCGAAGTCGTTGGGCGTGAGAACCTTGCGCTGGATGATTGGAAAGTAAACCTCAACCTGGTTGAGCCAGCTGGCGTGAACGGGCGTGTGGACGGCGACGATGGTCGGCCACCGTTTCGTCAGACGCGTCACGCAGCGCTGTCCGCGGTACGAGGAGCCGTTGTCCATGATCCAGAAGACGCGGTGCCCGGAACGGTACGGCTCCTGGCCCATGACCTGTTCCACCAACCGCTCGAACGGTGCGATGCCGGTCTTGTGCTCGCAGCGACCGTGGATCCTCGCTCGTCGAACATCCCACGCCGCCAAGTAGGCCCACGCGCCTTTGCGCTCGTACCCGTGCTCCACGCGCATCGACCAACCGGGAGCGGTTGGCACCGTGGCGTGAATCCGCCGTCGAGCCTTGATGCTGCTCTTCCCATCGGTGACTCCTGGCGCCTTCTCGCGCCTGCTGGGATGTCCACCAAAAGGGGGGAGGCTCATTGTCTCCTCTTCTTCATGGCCACAGACGTAAGCATATGCATACTTATAACGAATACTGCTGGTAGCAAAATCGAAAACTCAAAAATATTTTTCACTATTGAAACAGTAAACGGATCCCTAAAGAAGGAAAACGCCACCATGCCGCAAGTCATGACGTACATTACTTTGACCAACAACAAATGAGCATTTCTACGAAGAACACTAAGAAAGAAGCCGAAGGCGAAACACGACAACCACGTCCCTATTACCCCAAAATTTATCATAAACGAGAAAAACGAGTGTAGACCACCAAAAGGCATGAACACAACATGGCCGTAATCGCTCGGGTTCAATAACAGCGTTCCCTTCCCAGGAAATATGAATGACGGAATGAGATTTATGAAACCTACGCTCAAGAAACGTGGTACCTGGATCACCTCAATTGAACCGTCGCGGAGGAAGTGAATTAGAGACAAACTGACGTACATCACCTCGGAACCCAAGTTTATCGAAAGTCTCTCTATCGTGACACTTCCTCCAGATCGCAATATGCCCACAAGTCCAGTTGACAATGCAAGGGCGATAGTCACAGCCAACACTGTTCTAACCCTTAGTCCGCGATGGAAAACAGTAATGTATACAGTAATCATCAGGAGACTGGAGAGAAAATACAACCTTCCACCTAATGAGAGCACCAAAACCGCGAAAATGGCGGCGGATATGGAAAAGCGATTGAATACATACAAGATGACGTGATGTCGAAAACCATATCGTTGCTCCAATTTGACAATATGGATTAGTGCCAACGAAAGCAACACTAGGCTCGAGGCTGTAAAGCTACCGCGCCAACCAAAATCCTCGTATATCTTTCCCCTATATCCGACAAAGAGCTCATCCCGAAGAGCGATTGAGAAAGCAGTAGCAATGGCTAGCGATGGCAGAAGGAAAAGGTTTAGGAGTTGCCCGTGAAACGCGAACAGGCTACTTTGTTGAAGTCGTTTCGGAATGGGTTGGCGATAAAAGGAGCTCCCTGACACAAACGCCACATACGTGATCGCGGATATCAACAGATAAAGAGCCACTCTTGAGGCAGGGACATCGTCATAAATCTCATACCACTGTGCCATCTCGGCTGTGTCACGCCAGTAGTCGGCAACTCCAACAGCAATGGGTACAATCCAATACAAGACAAAACCCATGCTAAATAGCGTAATATGATTAACCTCGATGCGGCCGTCTATAATGGAATATTTGCAGACGCAGTAGGTGGTAATAAGCAGATTGAAAATAATCAATAACGTTACCAGGCTACTTATCATGGGGTTGTCCCGTTCCGTGTTGAAGCTGAGAGTCGGGACGGCGGTTTCATGATCTCACGCGGCGACGCTGTCCGAGGCGTTTGAGGCCGGATGAAGGCGCGCGAGGGCGGCGACGAGAGCGTTCATCTCCGAGCGCCCTTTCAGGCGTGCGACTTTCTTCTGAGCTTCGAGGAGCGACAGGCCGACCCAGCGGCGGATCATCGAAGGGTTGCGCCAGCGCTTGACGTTTCTCGTCGCGCGCCGGATGGAACTCATCACGCTCTCGACGGCGTTCGTCGTGGAAAGCAACCTGGTCAGCGTGCGCGACAGGCCCAGCTTCAGGACGGTGAGCGCCTCTTCGAGCCCTTCGCGCAGGGACCCGGCCGCGTCCTCGTGGCCGCCGCCCTCGAGCCAGAAGGCGAGTTGGACAAGAAGCTTGCGGGCCGAAGAGGCTGTCCGGGCCTTGTAGGCCTGCCGCATCTGGCCCAGTACGTGCGTTTTTCCATCCGCCTCCACGCCCATCGCCACGATGGTCGTGCTGGTTCCGGCGTTGAGACCGTCGACGTACAGGACGACCGGCCGAAGGTCCTCCAGGGACCTCTCTCAACTCCGCCTCCACCCGAGCCTGGGTGGCTGCCACGAAGCGCCGGGTGACGGCGCTCCTGGAAGCCCCCGCCGTCTTCACGCCGCACGGCGCTGCCTGAAGGCTTCCCCTCTCGTACCCGCGGGTGCTGACGTTCGAGAGGATCTGTTTGATCACCCGCTCGGCCAGGGCGTCGCGGCTCTCGAACCGAGCCACACTCGTCAACGTCACCTCACCCCCGTCCTGCGCCCTGGAGCCGTCCCTCATCCCACTCCTATAATAACGGGGAAGGAAGGGTCATGCTTCTTCCGAGTGAACCGTTCTTCCTACGCAGCGGCGACGATCTCGTCATCCTTGATCAGAACAGTGCCAGAGTCGTGATAAACAGCGGAAATACCGACTATGTGCGGCATAAACATCCTCCCGTCACAAAAAAGGTGGGTCAGGGCTTCTCTTGAACACTTCTCTTGATTTCTTTCGCATAGGCTCGGGCGATAAGTTGGTTCACATAGGTTCGATAGTGCCCGCCTGAGTGGGGGTTGGTAGGCTGAAGATCAGGGATGGCTCCCGAGACGGAATTCACTGATCCTGACCAATCGGCAAAGGCAATCCGCTTCTCCTGTGCCCATCTCTTTATAAAGATAGTGTCAAAATAAATAGGAGAAAAATATGAATACACAACAAAATGTTGTTCTCTCAACAGAGCGGGATCAAACACTCGAGCTGAAAGACGACCTTGCGCTTTTGGACATAATGCTCACTGATTCAAAAGCTCAACCACTTCTATATCGCCCAGGCCCCTTCTGGGCTACCTACGCTCAAAATTCGGCGAATGAAATAAAAAGATGTGGCTTGGCAGATTTTAGAGGTTCGACAAACCTTATCGGTTTCGGCTATACCGACAGTTTGTTTTTAGATATTCAAAATGTATATGACCATGGATTTCGACGACTCGCCCTGTGGCTAACGAAGATTTATCCGCTAAGTAAAATACACGAAGCCCAAGTGCGATGGACTGAAATATACGCAAATGAAAGTATCATCTATGCTCAGGAGATACTTAATGTAAAACAGAAAACTAGAGATCTTCTAAACAAATATACGATACCTTATTCACTTTTAGGCAATTGTTTGAGAAAGGCAGAAATAGATGGCCATGTCTATTCTATTCATTATTTAAACCTTCTTGAGCAGCATGAAAATATCGCCTCACGCGTCAAATTTAACGATGCTTACTCAGTATTTGAAATTGGGGGAGGGTTCGGAGCTAATATACATCTACTGCTTGAAAACTATAAAAACATTAGAAAAGTCTTATATCTTGATATTCCTCCGCATCTTTATGTTGGAACACAATATCTAAAAGCGTTATATGGCACGGCTGTTTTCGACTACAGAGCTCTCAAAAACTTGGATTCAATAAAATTTACTGCGAATGATAATATTGAAATATTTTGTGTCGCTCCGTGGCAAATTGAGAAATTTGAGAGTGTCATAGATATTTTGATAAACTCACATTCGTTTGTTGAAATGCCAAAGAATGTAGTTAAAAACTATGTTGATAAATTTAATCGCTTTCCCGAGTCAAGGAGTGCTGCAATAGCATTGACTACATATGAAGACTTTGATCTAAAGACAACGTTTCATCCAAGTGAGTTACCAACATTTTTCGAAGACAGGGACTTTTCACATTTCGAAGTGGCGAGACTTCTCAATTCATCCAAAAACGATCTATTCTTCGTGTCACCCGGCAAGTTGTCTTTCCAGTGAAGGAGATGAGATGACCGAACGGGAACATAGTTAACCGATTATTTTATTGGCTCTTCGCGGAAGAGGGTGGGTGGAAACGGCTGACGACAGACGCGGCGAGCGGCTCTGGGAGCGGACTTGAGCGTGTTTGAAGGCTCTGCGAAACACGTCATGATCTGGCGATGCGAAAGAATCGACTCGAGCGGCGCCTGTCCGACGCGTATCGGTTTCCCGGTTGGCGTCCCCTGGCCAGGATCGAAGGCGTCTTTGGAGACCCTCAGGCACGCGTCATCTCGCTTGTTCGGCGCTCAAAAAAACGGCGTGCTCTTCGTGCGGGCGGTCTCGACGGGTCTTCTACGACAGCACCGAGCGAAAGGTGCGGGACCTGTCGTGCGCGGACACGAGGGTCTTTCTGCGAATCCGGGTCCGCAGGGTTTCTTGCTGGAGTTGCGGAAGAGTGAAGCGCGAGAAGCTCGCCTTTCTCTCGGACAATCCCCTGTACACCAAGCGCTTCGCGGTGTACGTAGGCCGACGATGTCGATCGGCGACGATCAAGGACGTGGCCAAGGAGCTGCGGCTCGACTGGCACACGGTCAAGGAGTTCGAGAAGAAGTACATGGCTGAGCAGCTTCGCCGGGGCGGCAGCCACGGACCGGGCGTGATCGGGATCGACGAGATCTCGATCCGAAAAGAGCACAGCTACCGGATCGTGGTCAGCGACTTGGTGCGTCGACGGCCCATCTGGTTTGGAGGCATCGACCGTTCCGAGAAGGGCATGGGAGCCTTCTACGAGTGGCTCGGAGAGCGGAAATCCCGCCGTGTCGAGGTCGCGGTTATGGACATGTGGAAACCGTTCCGCAACGCCACCCAGAGCCATGCTCCTCAAGCGGCCATTCTGTTCGACAAGTTCCATATCCTGCGTCATCTGGGCGAAGCCCTCGACAAGGTCAGAAAGAGCGAGTACGCGAGGGTCTCGGGCAAGGAACGGCGCTTCATCAAAGGCCAGAAGTACACGCTCTTGTCCAGTCACGAAAATCTCACCCTCGAGGGACGACTCGCTCTTCGAAAGCTCCTCTCGGTCAACAAGCGGCTGAATACCGCGTACCTTCTGAAAGAGTCCTTCGGGCAGCTGTTCACATACCGAAACGCCGTCTGGGCCCGCCGCTTCTTCTCGAACTGGTGCGCGTCTTTGCGCTGGCAGAGGCCGAAGCCCCTCGAGAAGTTCGCCGAGCTCATCGAGCGCCACTGGAACGGAATCGGCGCTTACTGCGAGGCCGCAAACAAGGTGTCGCTCGGATTCGTCGAGGGGTTCAATAACAAAATCCGCGTCCTTCAACGTCGCGCCTACGGCCTACGAGACGAAGAGTACCTTCGCCTCAAGGTACTCACCTGCATGCTTCCAGCCCTATGAAATGCTCGAAATCCACACACACGACTACGCGATGAGGCGATGTTTTGTATATCACCAGGGGGCACGAGCCGTTTCGTGCCGATCCGGTGAATGGCATGGTTCGTCGCCGCGCCAGCCTCCGATTCCTTCAAGGGCCCGATGATCTGCTTCTCGGCAAACCGCTTCCCTCTCATGAGCTCTCGTTTTCTAAGTCTATGGACAACCCCAAACCCAGGGCGGCTAGTTTTCGGCGGCCAAGGTCACAATAATTCCTCCGCATCCTTCATGCCCCACCCGAGGAGGGCCTTCTCCACGGCCTGCTAACGAAATGTTCCGTCGCCCCTCGTGGACAGTGTCTTGAATCGCTGAAGACAGCGCAATAGCCTCGGCGGGACGACCGTGAGGCCTTTCGCGATTGCCTTAAACGCCACCGGCCTACCACTCCCCGCCACAACACGACGATACTCCGCCTGCCCGTACGCCCCGCCGGCGCGCGCGTAGCACAAAAAGCGCAATGTGCCAAAATGGTGCGCCTCCGAAAAGCGCCTTGCACCCCGGAGGCAGGTCTCCTCGCCGAAGATCGGCCTCAATCGCTCCATAACAGCGGCAAACCCTTCCATTACGTCAAATGTGGCGCCTGACCACGAGAATGCCGATGGACTTCCGCACCGATTCTGCACAAGCGGCTCGGCAACTATCGCCACCTCCAGATTCGCGATGTACTCGCAGATTACTCCAAGGTGCGCGAAGTACGTTCCAAGGTACTTTTGACTGTCCACCTGTCGCCACCGTTCCGTCTCCACGATGCAGGCGCCTATGAATCCACTCGCCCAAGCGAACTCCTCTACGAACGTTCTTGCTGGTACAGTCAGATCGAAATCAAGGGCAAGCGTCCGCTCCCTTAGACATCTCATGCCGGATGCGTCAATGGCTGAATAGTTCACACAGATGAACGCCGGCGGGGTTGCATCGGACTCCAGCAGCGAAATGATTCTTGAGATTGCCAACGGATGCATCTGGTCATCTTCGCCCAACAGCCACGCGTATCTGCATTCGCAAAGAGATACCGCTTTGAGGATATTCCGGTCAATCCCGAGGTTCTTTGAATTTGGCGAACAAAACACCCATCTATATCGCGCTTTTAGCTCTGCAATCGCCTCGTCGTTTGTATGATCTTCCGAGTCATCAGCGATGAAGATTGGTACATTGAAAGGCGCGGCCCCGGCCACGATTGAGTTGACGCACTTGCGAAGCCAATCGGGTCGCCTGTACGTCGGAATACACACACCGAGAAGTTTGTTATAGGACTGTACGACCATTACTTTTCCGCGACGAGGAAGATCTCTTCGCCGCTCTCCTTAAAGACGTGCGATGCGAGACCGGCGGCAACGCCCATAGCTTGCGACTCCACGTAATCTGCGAAGGACGGGACGCCGGTTTCTCCTGCATTTCTGAGTTGAATGGCTCGACTAGCGAACCAGATATTTCGCATCTCTCTTCCGGAGGTTTTCCATGACACTTCTCTGAAACCGGCAGCACGTGTCAAGAGCCTAAGACTTCGCGGCGAGAAGAGATACATGTGTCGCGGCGGCTCCAAACCCCTCCAAGCCTCTCCGAAGATTCGATGCCCCAAACTCCTAACGTTGGGCGTGACAAGCACAAGGTGGCCTCCGGGCCGGAGAACTCGATGACTCTCTGACAACAGACTCCCTGGAGCGCTGGAATGTTCGATCACGTGAGATAGCACGACGAGGTCAAACGCAGATGCTTCCACCGTCTCTGGGCTCAACTCGTCTTCGAATACCGTCACCCCGTGCCGTTCCCTCGCGTACTGCGCGGCTATTCGGTCCGGCTCTATTCCGACTCCCTCCCATCCCAGTTGGACCAGCGTCCCAAGGAACTCCCCACTGCCGCATCCAATGTCGAGCACTCGCCCCGGTCGGAGATTTTCTATCTCCATCAGGCGCAGCAGTTTCGAACGCCGGGCCCTTCCCGCACGCATGCTCACGGCTCCCATCAACGTCTCTAGCCACCGAGCCGCGCCGCCATGAGCGAGTGCAGGTTCGCTCTTTACATCCTGCTGATCTGTTCGTAATGCCGTCCAAGCGGAGGTATTCAAGACACGGCCATCTAACCATGCTCGCACGTAAGACAGGAACATCTGCCCCGTCGGCACCCCCGCGTGAGTGTAGTAGTTCGCATAGAGGCCCTCCCGGTCCCGCTGAATCGGACGAGGGTTCAACCAATACACGTCGCACGTTTCGCACTCGAAAAGTTCCCATTCACCGGGCGAATCGAACACCCGATCCTGCAATTTCGTGTAGACTGATGTCCCCCTCTTGCCGCAACAGGGACACATCTCGACGACCTCGGTACTGATAAGCTGCACCCGATTGACGCTCCTCTCAATAGGCGGTGAGAGCACTGCATTGGAACCGCCCCCGAATCCAGCCCACTAATTCTGCGATTCCCGGATATCATTTCGGTCCGGTCTGGTTAGCAGTTCCGCCCGGTACTGGGCCGGCATTTCCAGCCCCAGGCTGCAGTGGCGCCACACGTGGTTGTAGTCCTCCTCCATCGATCGAAAACGCTCCGGCCTCCCCAAGGTCGCGAAACCACTGTCTTCAGAAGCACTCTCGCCCGACCGTCGCGTTGAACGACTTCGCGAAGGCGTTGCCGAGGCAACGCACTCCGCCAGTGTGGTCCCGCCAAGACCTTCGATGGCAGGGGCTGCCGTCCCATTACACCTAAGACTGACACAACCCCTTCGATCAATGAGTACGACATGGGTGTCCTCGTCACAATGCGCCGGAGACCTCGCTCAAAGACGCCGTACCCTCCACGTCTCTACAAAGTGCCGACAGTGCGCTCATCGTCTCTCCTATCGCCTCCTCAAGCCTGCAGGGCGCGGCCATTCCCCCTCCCGACTCGCCACGGGAGAGTCTTCTTGCCAACTGTCGCACGCGCACAATTGCGACGCGCTCTCCCGCCGGGCGCCAGAGCTTCGGATCTGTGGGACCAAACAAGGATACAACACGGCAGTTCTGCGCAGCCGCGAGGTGCCCTACGAATGAGTCCACCGCTACCACGGCCCACGCTTCGCTGATTGCTTGTCCTAACTCCTTGATGGTACCGCGGAATACCCGATCGAACTGTCCCCATTGCCTTTCCGACACGACACCGCCCTTGTGAACAATCAGCGTGGTACGCCACCCTTCAGCCCTTAGCATTTGTGCCAGTTCTATCCACCAGCCTCCTGGCAGTTCTTTCGCCGCATGACTCGCTTCCGGAGCCAGAAGTACCGTCCTCTCCCTGCAGATGCGCCTGACTCCGGCCTCTTGCTTCCACGGCCACCTAAGGTTCACCGGCCTCACGCCCCGGTATCGCGAGACTACCTTCTCAAGAAAGTCTCTTCTCATTCCAAGAACATGTCTTTCTGGCGTTCCTCGAATAGATGCGATGTTTCTCTTAGCATGTGTCGCAGAAAGGATCGTCGAGATACCAACGCTGCGGAGGGCGACCCAGTGGCGCGGGTCGCCTCGCGGATCTAGCCCGATCCAGCGGCCGTCGAACGATCCACATACCTCTGCGGCTCTCTTTGTATCCAGTATCGTCCGAAGGGGCCTTCGCCACCAGCCGAGCCTGATCCAGGGCCAATACGCTTTCCTCACTTCTACGCCAAGGTCGGCGGGGAATTCAAACTGGCCTGATGCTTCGCTGATCAGTACGGCGATGGTCGCGTTTGGGAACGCCTCCCTCAATCCGTAGAGGAACGCAACTAGGTAGACGAGATCGCCCAGGCGGAAGGTCTCGGCCACCGCGAACCGTAACTTGCCTCCGCCTTCCTGAGGCAGGCTGGAGCTCGTCTCGTCGCAGCCGCCTTTAGTTAGACTGCCGCTCGCTCGCGGCCGTATTGCGTTTCCGACCGTTCCTTCCGGAGGCACCTCTTCGGCTCCACGATCTCGCACCTTACAGACCTCGCTCTTCACGCCGATCCCCTCCTGGCATACTGGCCTCAGTGCACGCCCTCCTCCTTCGCACCTGAATGATCTGCTGAAGGGCCATTATCCTCACTTCGCTAGAAGCGAGGGCGCCGATCGGCCTCGCACTTCCCGCCGCCTAAATTCCGCCCCGGAAATTCCATTCTGGCAATCCATCGTCGTACTAGGGCAAGGTCAATCACCGTGTGAGAGGAACCGCCACGCTCCCTCGCGGGCGATCCGCCCCCCACTCCCGCCAGGGCCGCCTCCCTTCTCCTCATCTCGTCTCGGAATCTTCCCCGCTGCAGTCGAGTGATCTCAACTACTACATCGAGAAGCCTCTCGCCCGAGCGCCCATCCTGGGGACCCACGATCACCTCAACTCGCTCTCCTGACGACGGGCCGGTTCGACTTTCCGCAAGCACCCGCTTCAGCCCCTCGCGAATACGCTCCCCCGGGCGGAGACACCACACGCCTTGCAGAGACTCCAGCTGGGACTTCCTCGAGTCAATAGTCGCAGGAGGAACCAACAATACAGGCTTTCCCAGAGCGAGCGCCTCCAGAACCACCGTTGACAGCGTGCTAATCACAATGTCACTCTTCTTGAGCAGGCGTCCCACGTCGCACCGCTCGACCACGCGAACTCCCGCTCCAATCCATGCCCCAAGGTTCCCCTGATACTCCGATGCGTGCTCCCCCGGATGCAGTTTGACTGTAACATCAAGCGTATCCCTCGCCGGCCACAATTCTTTCAACACCGACTCCGCGTACTCCTGATCACATAGCTCCCCGAGATATGGCTGGACTCCCGGATTTGCTGCCGTGAAAATCACAACTCGCAAGCGCCCTTTCCCCCTCGGCTCACCCTTTCCCCTCTGGCGAGTCGCATATCGATCAATGTTCGGGCTTCCGGTAAGAAACACCCTTCTTCTGTCCAGTCCTAGTCGGATGTACTCTGCGGCCGTCTCGGCAGTCCAAAACGCCGAGAACTCACCCAGCCAGTGATTCTCGTCTCCCTTGAACTCGAGATGTCCATGCTGCACGACCAAGCTGGCGCGGCGCAGCCGATGAGACACCCGCACCCACACCCGCATAACCGCCTGGCAATCATTCGGTACGACCACCACTCTGACCGCATCCCGCCCCAGAACCACATATGCCCGATCTACTTCCGCACAAAGGCTACGTACCTTACCCCCGAACTCCTCCTCCACAATCTTTCCTAACGAACCCGCCCGCACCTCCGCATCACGATCCGATTCATATTGGGCGTTCAGTTCCTCTATCTTCCTCACCTCTTTCTCCCGGATCATCGCCCACCCTGCCCGGTCCTCGGGCTCGCAGTCAATTTCGCCTCCCACGATCACTGCCCCCCTCGCGACAAGCCGAAGCGTCTCCAATGGACGAGTCAGGTACTCCCCCCACAGGCCAATCTGAATCTCCTTGCTCGGACGCCTCGCCCAGACCCCAATCGCCCCTAGCGTTTGCAGTGTCACCCGTACGATTGCTGTCGGGCCCCTCTCCGCCGCCCCACCGTTCATTAGGTCTCCCCAAAGTTGCAAACACCTAAACGCGGCTTTCCGAAACGACAGTTCTATTGTGCCCAAGACGCTTCCGCCCTCTGAGCTCCGCTGCGTCCACACGTGCTCCGCCGTCCGACGAACGCCCTGCCAGTGCATCCCAAGTCCCCGCATGATCTCCGTCTCAGGCCACCCCTCCTCCGCGTCGCTCCAATACTCAGCGTCCGCGTAGCAGCTCACTAGGCGCGTCAGCGCACGCGCACACTTCAACATCCTCATGCTCCGAGCCTTCATACGGTATCGGCAAGCTTCTCCGATCGACACCCCCCTGTAGCACGTCCAGTCACCCTCAGCGTCCTCGAACCAACTCGTCGCGATGGCCTCGCTCCGTGACTCCAACCACTCCACATCACCGGGCTCCAGGAACTCGCCCAGCATCTGGGTCCTTGCGCCCAATTCCTCAAGCCTACGTCGGAGCCCCCACATCTTCCAACGACGCTGCTCGACCATTCTGAGATCGGTGAGCATATCCGCACACACAAACACCGTCTGTCCGAGCTTCCAGCCGGCCAAGCTCTCCGGCATCCCAAAACACAACACCACCACTTTCGGAGTCGTGTTCACCCCCGAAGACCCCTCTTCACAGCGGACCGCATCGCCTCAATGACGTGAAGACGCCTTTCCGCAAGCATGAAAAGCGGCGTTTCAAACAAAATGCATAGCACACATTTTAGCGCGGTACGCGTGATATCCATTCCCACCGAACCGGTCGCGTCCGGCACAACGACGTCTAACGTCAGGATCACCGCAACGAAATAGCAGAACGCCAGACACATCTCGCACCACGTTCGTCGCGCCCCTCGTAGCCCGACCACGACGTAGCCTGCGACCCCCCCGAGGAGCATAAACGCCACTACGTTCCCGATTGCAGTTCCGACTGCTATCCCCTGCAGTCCCGCTCTTGACACTATAGAGACCGCCACGCACGCCCCGAAGCCAACGGCTCCCAATAGCTGTACTATTAGGCGCCCCCATAACCGATTCGCAGTCGCGAGAACCTGAAACGGCATGTGCTCTAGTGACAACCACCATGTGCCCAACAGCAGCCTCTTAGTAATCGGTATTGCCTCTACGAACGCCGGCATTACCTGACGAATCGCTAGAGGTGCTAAGAAGTACGCACTTCCAACGAGAATTGGAAGAGCGAACAACGATAGAGCGAGCCATGGCTGCCGAAGGTATTCCCACAGCGCCCTCTCTTGATTGCGGTTTGCAGCAAAACGTCCCTGTAGGTGCGGAAACAAGACAATCGCCAGCGCGTTCGGCGTCCAATACACATACATCTGCACGCTCAAGGCCAAAGCCCACAGTCCCACGTCGCGCGCTCCATAAAGATAGCCAATTATGACCGTGGCACCGGTCGCCTTAAGGAGATTGCTGAGAGTGAGAAGCTGCAACGGCACACCCACTGCTACGAGGCGCCTTGCACGCCTCCAGCGCCAGTTCCATTCGATCTTGAGTCGCAGCTCTCGTCGGGAGATCCACGCTACGATTCCAATCTTCGTCAGGATGATGACCACGAAAGTCACCACCTGTCCGGCAAACCCCAGTTGCCAAACCAGTAGCACGCCGATCGTAGCTGCTACAAACGACTCCCAGACGCCCATTCGACCGACAATATTGAAGCGTTTCTCTGCCCAACATACCGCCACCTGGGCGGTCTGAACTAGATACGCTGGAAGGAGCAGCCCAACAGCTACGAGTCCATACGTCATCATCTCGCTTCCCTCTCGCCAATAGAAGGTCGACAACCACAGCAAGATGACGGCCCCTGCAAAGCCTGCGACGACCACCATTGAAAACAACGCAGATTTGTACCGCGACGCTATTCGATCGAGCCCGCGCGCTCTTAGGTAGGCGATCTCCTTCGTCGCGGCCTGGGTCACCCCCAACTCGAGGAGCGCCGCGTAAGACATCAACGAGTACACCAATGCCCATTCGCCGAACGCCCGTGGCCCCAGAATTCGCTTCGTGGCGAACCCAGCGAGAAGCGCTAGCGCCTGGGACACATAGGTAAGCAGTACGTAGGACATGGTCTCCCGCACCACGTCCTTTCTCTCGACGTTTCCACTCTTTGATTCAACACCCACCCCGGCTTTCATCCTTTCCGGGCCGCCACCATATAGTTATATGACACCTTCGTCGAAACGCCGGGGAGTACAGTTCTTTCAATCCATCCTGCGAACCTACGAATGATTGAGACGCGCAACGTGAGCTCGATCACCTTCATAGTCAAGCGGTACAAGATCTTCTTACCGAGTGCAAGCTGTATCCATGCGTTGTTATTCAGAACGTCGTACGGCTGGCGCCATATCACCGAGGCGCCGAGCGTCTCCAGGAGCGGTCGGAGGTCGCCGAACTCCATCTCGAGCTCATATTCTGCGAACGTGTGCTCACTAAACTTCATGCCGAATCGTGGCCTCAAGCTATTAGCAGCCCTAAGGTGATCACCGCTACACATCTCGAAGACCAGGACGCCATCTCGCTTCAGGACGCGAAGGTACTCTTTCAGGATCGAGCGAAACTGTGGAAAATGACGTATCACCGTGATCGAGACGACGGAATCGAATGTGTCGTTTCGAAATGGGAGCTTCTCGACGTCGCACTGGACGTACTGAAGTTGTACCCTATGCTCTTCGCGGAGATGCCGATTCACGTTTAGCATCTCTCGCGAGAAGTCTGCGGCGATCACCCGGTTAGACTTGTCTTCAGCAAGATCTAAGGCAAAGCGCCCGGTGCCCGTGCCCGCATCAAGAACCCGTCCCTTCGCCACCGAACGGACTAGGGCACGCTCTACGTCCGTCTTGAGTTTAACGATGCCGTTCCGCGCGAACGCCGCATTGTAATACCGGATGCCGGCTCCGGGTTCAGACCAGTAGGCCCCCTTTTGCTCTTTAATGAGGTCGTCCTCAGTTGCCTTCACTTTTGTCACCATCCCAGGGGTTGCCCTCACCTTCTCGCTCTGGCTTCTCAGACGTAACCTCGGATCTACTCCTCGCCCCTGAAGCCGCTCGGCAGCGAGTCCTTATTTGTACCGGCCTGTTCCATCGCTATCGGCAGGAGAGACGTCGACGGGTTATCGGGGAGAACCCTCCGTCCCTCAGGCCATCCCACTCCGCTGCTGCCACGCGTGCGACCACCGCCGTAGACACCCCAGGGTCTGCTCGTCCCCTCGCTTCGTGAGCACGGCCCCGCGAGTGTTGACCAGTCGAGGACGCCACGGCTCCGGCAGGAGGCACTTTGCCGCAGTCAGCGGTGCCCCGAAGCCTTGCCGGAGCGAGGCAAGGCCCCCGCGGTGCCATGTTCCGCTCCCCGGTGTCCGCTGCGTCACCCCAGGGTCTTCCAGAGGATCGGCTCGCCCCTCTTCACGGCTCGCCTCACGCTCCGCCCCAGGACCTGAGTAAGGAGCTTCGGGGGAAGGCCGAAACCCGGACGAATAACGCGGACGTTCTCTGGCGTCAGGATCTCACCCTCGGCGATATCGCGGACGGCGTAGATCGAGCGTCGGAAGACAACGTTCGACTCCTCTGCCACTTCCCGAGCATAGCTGACCTCTCCTCTCGCCTCCCAGGCCATCCTGCAGCCCGTTACGAGGTCCTTCAGTTCGTTCGGCTCGATTGAAAAGGCTGAGTCCGGGCCGCCGTCGCGGCGGTCGAGAATGAAGTGCTTCTCGATCACGCAGGCGCCCAGGGCAACGGCAGCGCAGGCAACCGCCGTCCCCATCGTGTGGTCGGAAAGGCCGACAGGGACGTCGAACGCCTCCGCCATGTGAGGGATGGTCCGTAGGTTCACAGCCGACGCCGGCGCCGGATACGCGCTCACGCAGTGAAGAAGCACGAGCTCGCTGCACCCATTCGCCCGCAGAGTCTCGACGGCCTCTGCGATCTCCCGCAGCGTCGCCATTCCGGTCGAGAGGATGATGGGCCGTCCCGTCCTCGCCACCCGGGCCAGAAGCTGCGGATCGACCAGCTCGAAGGACGCGATCTTGTACGCCGGGGCGTCAAGACGCTCCAGGAGCTCCACGGCGGATTCGTCGAATGGGGTACTGAACGGGATGATTCCGACGTGGCGCGCCTCCGCGAAGAGGGTTTCGTGCCACTCCCACGGGGTGTAGGCGGTCTTGTAGAGGTCGTAGAGCTTCCAGCCGTCCCAGAGCCCCCCTCGAATCCTGAAGTCCTCGCTCTCACAGTCGATTGTCAGCGTGTCCGCGGTGTACGTCTGAAGCTTGATGGCGTCTGCACCGCATCGCTTCGCCTCACGCACGTGCTCGAGCGCTTTCTCCAGACTCCCGTTGTGATTCGCCGAAAGCTCCGCGACGATGAACGGAGGTGCACCCATGCCCACGGGGCGGCCCGCCACGACGGGTTCTGTTATTCCCTGACTTGTCACGCCACCCGCTCCCGAGGCACCTTGACCACTGCTTCACCCCTAATGGCCACCGTCCCGTCGGCGAGAATACAAGCAGTCTCGAGTGTGACAATGGGCTTGTCCTGTCTCACCGCTTTCACTGTGATGCGGAACGTCACTTCCTCACCGACCGGTACGGGGCACTCGAATCGAAGGCTCTGCCCGAGATAGACTGTTCCTGTGCCTGGCAGCTCCGACCCCAAAAGCCCCGAGAAGAAGGACGCCGCTAGCATTCCATGCACAATAACCCCTGAGAACCCAGCTGCCTTCGCTGCGTCGGCATCGAAGTGCAGGGGGTTCCGGTCCCTCACCAGTAGACCGAAGGTCCGAACATCCGAGGTCTCGATTTGAATCCGTCGCTCGACGCTCATCCCGACCGCCAGATGCACTTGCGCGCGGTAATCGCTCACTTCAGAACTCCTTTCTCGCGAAGTCTCGCCTCAATCCTAGGCTTCTCACGCACCCACTCGCCCCTGAGCATGGACAGCGAGACCACGTTGTGGCGCCCATCCGAGCGCTCCACGTGGCTTCGGAATAGGCCCTCCTGCACGAAACCAAAACCTTTATGCATGGACACGACGGCTTCGTTCGTTTCCAGCACCTCGCAACAAAGCTTCGCGAAGTGCTGGCGTTCGAAGACATTATTGAGGATAAAGTGCTCAACCGCCGCTCCGACACCCTTACCCCGCACCGAGGGGCTGGCAAGGTAGAATGCCCAGTAGCAACGTTTGTGCTGTTTGCTTATTCCATAGAGATTCACGAGCCCAACGTCTTCTCCGTCCAGTTGAATCACCCAGTACCGCCGCGTGTCGTCACCTGCGATGCCGGCGAACCACCTTTCATGCTCGGCGGCCTGAATCGGCACGTCCGTATACATATAGGAACGCACATCGGGTAGATTGCGCCATCGAAGAAGCGTCGCGCTGTCGTCCGCGACCAGATCGCGCATGGAAAACCTACTGCTCATCAGATTTCCTCCTTGCTGTATGTATTCAGAAAGATCCGCACCGGTCCGAGCATCACCGCGATCAAAGTCTAAGTGCGATTCTCTCCAGAACACGAGCTGCACCGTGGCCGTCGACGACCCGCATCCCTCGCTCTCGGAGTTCGGCTCTAAGCAATGGATCCGAAAGGAGCTTCCCAATTGCATCCCTCAGTTCCGTCGGCCCGAACCCAGACCGACCGTCGACGACCACCCCGAGGCTTCGCCTCCGAATCTCCAAGCATGCCAAAACCTGGTTCTCAGCTACCACAACGATCACACCCGGGGTCCCCACACACATGAGCTCCCACACCGTGCTCCCACCGGCCACGATTGCCAGGTCCGCCCAGGCCATAAGTTCGGCTAGACTTTTCGACGCCGAGATCACACGAACGGATATGTCCTGCCGAGCCGCTTGCAGGCCTGCAGCCGCTTCTGCGATCTCTGGCCCCCTGAGGTTGGCGGCTCCAACCACTACGACGACTTCTAGCGGAGTCGGTATTTGCCACAGAGCCATGAGGACCACTTCTGTTGCCTGCGTGGGATCTGCCCCGCCCATTGAGACCAGCACACGCCAACCCGTCGGAGCGAGTGCCCTCGAGCAAGCTCTGACCTTCGCGAACTCCCGCCGGATCAGGGCGAACTCCGGGCCCAGAAGCAGGTCGACGCCCGGCTCAACGTCGTAATATGCGGCTTGGGCGTCGATGTTCTGGTTCAACACCGCAGAAACCGTTGAGCCTACCGGCCAGGAGTGGTCTGCGATGAGCAGCGCCGGACAGCCCGCTCCTGTAAGCTCTTCCTGAAACGGACCATCGAATCCGTATCCGTCGATGACGAGCCACGATGCAGCACGGTTGTGAGCCTCCTTTGCCGTTCTTGCGCCATCCTCTCGCGAACCCGCACGCCAAGGTTCTCGGCCATAAACCTCAACACCTCCGCCATTCGCCAATAGAGCCGTGCCCTCTCCGTATAGCCCCGCTCGACCACCCGCCGCGACCCATTCCTGCGCCAAACTCAGAGTGCGCATAACATGGCCAGTCCCCATCAGGGGACCGGCGTCTGCACGGATGAAGAGCAGCGCACCGCGGAGGTTTATCTTCAATTCGTCTTCAACTGGGCGTCTTCTGATGCACGCTGGCGTTTAGCTGCACCCAGTCGGGATTTTCATGAAGTACCGCGAGCAGCTGCCTCCAGGAGAAGGTCTTCCGCCCAAGATGCTTGCAGACGGTGCGAACGAACTGGAGATCCTCCGGCGTGTCGACGGTCCATCGATGCGCCGAGAAATCCGTCGTGTTTGCCACTGCGGCTAGGCGGAACCCGCCGCCACGGTAGATATACGGGGTGACGTGCTCTCGCCAATCCGGGCGCTTGTCTTCACGCCATGCGCGCTCTAAAGCGCCTTCGGAGAAAACTTCGGTATCAAGACCTCGCGGATAGGTCCGTCGCTGGCAGTTGCTCGCGTAATCTACGGCCGGGACGCCGGCCTTGAAGGTCGCGATCACGAGATCGACAACGTCCGGGTCGATGAGGGGGCAGTCGGACGTAATACGAACGACCACCTTCGCACCGTACTCCCGCGCCGCCCCGTGATATCTGTCCAGGACGTCCATCTCGCTTCCGCGGAAGCAGCACCATCGTTCCCTCTGGCACAAGGCCTCAAGTTCGTCGTCTTCTGAGCGTGTCGTGGTGGCCACGACGACCTCGTCGACCAGCCGGGCGGCCCGCACCCGGGTGACGACCCACCACAGCATCGGCCGATCGAGGATCGGCGCGAGGACTTTTCGGGGCAGGCGTGTGCTCCCGCAACGGGCCTGGATGATCGCGACGGTCCGCGCGGACACCCGTCAGGCCTCGGGAAGGACCCGGACCAGCGTATTCACTACCCGGTCCACGTCGCCGTCTGCCATTCCGGGAAACATCGGGAGCGAGAGGATCTCTTCGTATGCCGCCTCCGCCACGGGACAAAGGCCGGGCCCCGTCCCGAACTCGCGGCGATAAAAAGGATGAAGATGGACCGGAACGTAGTGGACGTTCACGCCGATCCCGCTAGCCCGGAGGCGGGAGTAAACCGTCGCCCGGTCGGTGCCCGCACGAGGCGCAACGCGGACGACGTAGAGGTGGTACGCGTGCGCCGCTCCGGGCCTGATCGCGAGCGGCTGAACACCGGGAATGGTCCTCAGCGCCTCGTCGTACCGGGCCGCCAGCTGGCGTCGGCGGGCCACCCACACTCCAAGTTTGGCGAGCTGGCTGATGCCCAGCGCACACTGAAAGTCGGTGATCCGGTAGTTGAACCCCAGATCGACCATCTCATAGAACCAGGAGCCTTCCCGCTCGCGCTGGCGATGGTCAGTCGTGATACCGTGGTTTCGGAAAACCCTCGCCTTCGCGGCGATCTCGGCGTCGCCCGTGACGACCGCCCCACCCTCGCCCGTCGTGACGTGCTTCACCGGGTGGAAGCTGAAAGTCGAAACGTCGGCCAGAGAACCAACAGGCCGGTCCCGGTCGCTACCGCCGATGGCGTGGCAGGCGTCAGCAACGAGCTTGAGGCTGCGAGGAGACGTCAGCACCCGGAGGGCGTCGTAATCGCAAGGCTGGCCGGCGTAGTCGACGGCCACGACGGCCTTCGTCCTCGGCCCGATGAGACGTTCCACCGAGGAGGGCGATATCAGGAGGGTTGTTGGGTCGACGTCGGCGAAGACGGGCCGCCCCCCGCAGTAGACGACAGCGTTCGCCGTGGCGACGAACGTCATCGCGGGGACGATGACCTCGTCGCCGCGCCCGATCCCGATGGCGTTCATCGCCGCATGCAGAGCCGCCGTACCGCTGCTGACGGCGACGGCGTGCTCAACGCCGCAGGCGGACGCCACCGCCTCCTCGAACCTGGGCACCATGGGCCCCGTGGTGAGCCAGTCGGAGCGGAGGGCGGAGACGACCGCGGCGACGTCGTCGTCGTCGATCGATTGCCGGCCGTAGGGAAGGAAGTCAGGTTTGTGCACAGGTGTGCACCTCAGGCTGGGGCGCCGATGAGGCTTCGCAGCTCCTCGGGGCCGAGCCAGCGGTTGTTCGTGTCGCTAGCGTAGCGGAAGCCTTCCGGGCACGGCCGGCCGCCGTTGCGGTTCGCGTAGTCGGCAGAACTCCACCCTCGGTAAGCCGGGAGGATGGCGAAGTAGTCGTCGTATTCCAGAGTCTGACGGGCGTCGTCCTCCGGGACCATCACCTCGTGGATCTTCTCGCCAGGACGAATGCCGACGATTCGGGTTCCGCATTCCGGCGCGATCGCCTTCGCGAGATCGACGACCTTCATACTCGGGATCTTCGGGACGTAGATCTCGCCGCCGTGCATCCGCTCGAGGTTCGTGAGGACGAAGTCGACCCCCTGCTGGAGCGTGATCCAAAAGCGCGTCATCCGGGCGTCCGTAATCGGGAGGACACCGGTTTTCCTCAACTTTAGGAAGAAGGGGATGACGCTGCCTCGGCTGCCGACGACGTTGCCGTAGCGGACGATGGAGAACCGGGTCTCGTGCTTCCCCGCGTAGCTGTTGGCAGCGGTAAAGAGCTTGTCGGAGCAGAGCTTCGTGGCACCGTAGAGATTGATGGGGTTGGCAGCTTTGTCGGTGCTGAGGGCGATGACCTTCTTGACGTTCCGGTCGATGGCCGCGTCGATGACGTTCTCCGCGCCGAGGACGTTCGTCTTGATGGCCTCCATGGGGTTGTATTCGGCGGCGGGCACCTGCTTCAGGGCCGCGGCGTGCACGACAACGTCGACACCGTCGAACGCCCGGTAGAGGCGGTCGCGGTCCCGAACGTCGCCGATGAAGTAGCGGATGCAGGGATACCGCTCCTCGGGGAAGAGGTCTCTCATCTCAAATTGCTTCAGCTCGTCACGGCTGAAGATGATCAGACGCTCGGGCCGGAGGCGCTCCAGGATCGTCTCGGTAAACTTCTTGCCGAACGAACCCGTTCCACCGGTAATCAGGATCGACCCGCACTCCGTTCTCTCCACTCGATCTCCTCCACTCGCTCCCGCCCCGCGTTTTTTCGCCTTGCCGTGGCGGTACCGTCTACTGTGCCACGTAGCGTTTGCCGCTCCAGACTGTGTCACTGCGTCCGGGCATTCAACAGACTCCGTCCCCTTCGGTAGACACACCGAAAAGAGTGCGACACATTCCTTACGCGCCTTCCGGCAGGCCGGCTAGGCGGCCCTCTTCGAGACGCGTCCAAACCTCTCGACGCGAGCGGCTAGGAGAGCCAGGGCCTCGCGGTCAAGCTCGACTGTGAAACTCGTTCTGAGCATGCTGATCGAAACGACGATTCGAAGCTGACCCTTCGCGCGGAGGACGATACCTTCGTGGCCCCGAAAAGGGCCGTCGGTGATCGAGACCGCGGAGCCGGGTTCGATGTATGGGTGAGAGACGAGCGGAAGGCCGCTTTCCTGAAGCGTGCGCAGTCGCCCGAGCTCGGCGTCCAGGAGCGGCTGGTCGACCACTTCGATCACCTGCGCAACGAGGTTGCTCCGATGGGCTGCGTAGCGGTCGTCGTCCGTGCCTCGGAAGAAGAGGTACCCGGGGAAGAGCGGGAGGTACGAGGCGAATTTCCGCCCGGCGCGCCGGATCTTCTGTTCGCGCTGAGGAAGGTAATACGGAATGCCGAGGGGCTGGAGGTGCCGTGCGAGCGCCTTCTCCTGCCGGCTCTTGACGTACGCCACCCACCAGGGGTGGCTCTCAACCGGGAGGTCGAAGAGATCTCCAGGAAAGAGGTCCGGTTCGCGTTTGAGGAGGGGCATTTTTCGGTTACTCGGGTATCGTAAGTATTGATCAAGCGGAACTTCTCGTTTTATACCATGAACGGCGCGCGACTCGGGCGATGACGACTACACGACCCGGGTCACGTCCGGCCTACCGTGTCCAGCCGCGAAGCCGGTAGTAGACGAGCCCGCCGCGCGGCATGTGGAGAGCCGACGTGACGAGCAACAGGCTCCGGGCGCCGCGGGCCGTCAGGATCCGCTCGGTCTCGACGGCGTTCTCGCGCGTGGTGCGCGGGCGGGCGTCGACGAGGATCGCTGTGCGGGGCATCCCCCACTCGACGAGCTCGGCCGAGAGCCGGGGCGGGCGCTCACCCCCGCGCCGGCGGCGGCCCGGGCCCCTCCCTCCGGGCGTGGGCATGAGGGCGGCTGCGAGGAGCTTGTAGGCCACGGTCCCATCATCCTCCATGGATTCGTGGCGACGACGTGACGGGGTGGTGGCGGTAGGGGGATGGGCGGGAGCAGCCGCGCTAATCCCCGACCCGCCCGATTTCGCGGACCAGAGAGGGCAGGTCGGACGTGACGACGGTCCAGCCTATGTCGTGATCGACCATATCCCTGAGGAGAATCTCGTCCTCAGGCCGCTTCATAAAGCGGAACGGCCTCCTGAACGACCCGCGACCGGAAGTGCGGGCTGAGGAAGCCGGCCGTGACCAGATCGACCCTCCGACCGAAAAGCTCCGACAGCTCGGCCTGAAGGGTGATGAATCGAAGACCGACGGCCATTCCGGGCTCGAACTCGACAAGGATGTCGAGATCGCTCTCTCGCTCCAACTCGCCCCTGATGGCCGACCCAAACACTGCGAGGCGGCGAATGCCGTAGCGCCGACAGAGACCGCGAAGGGCCGGCTGATCGAAGGAGAGGGCGAGAGGACTTTCCACGAAACGATGCTAGCACCCGCGTGGCAAAGGAACGTGGCGGTAGGCGCAGAACGCGGCGCCACCGGCCCCTGTGTCAAGCGCCACTAATTTTCGACCCCCTTGCGTCACTAAAACCGCCCCCCCGATAAAGGTGTCGAGAACGACCCTGAGGTCAGAGCCGGGTAAAAGTTCGTGGGCGACCGTTCGCCTACGCCCTGACAAGACGTTTCTCCACAAATCGAACGACGAACGTCGCATTGTTTATGGCGTCCTGGGGCTTTATGTCAGGTGCTGTCTCTTCCCAGCCGGGATAGCGCGGGGCAACCGCAAAGTCTGCAAGTGACTCGCACATTTCTTGAAGCGCCTTCCACCCGGGATCGGTCTCTTCGAGGGACGCGAGAAGGAGGTCGAGGTCATGCGTCCGTAGCGCTTCGAGTCCAAGAGCCAGCATCGCGGCCTTTAGCGCCTTCTCGGCAGCCTGCTGGGCGTGAAAGCAGACCACGTCCTTGAAATCCGAATCCGGAGCGAGCCGCCGTGCCACTTCGAGATCGCGCCGCGCCTTTTGAAGAAAGGCGGCGACGTCCGGATCGTTCGAGTCAGGCCGCGTAGAGGACACGCCCTTCCCGGGCTGCGATTGCGACGATGTGAGCTTTCCTTCCTGCAAACCGCTCGTATTCCGACGGGGTGACGACGGCAATGTCGAATGCCACGGAGATTCCTCGCAGAGCCCGTCGAACAGCCGCGCTTCGCTCGTGCGGTGGGGTCTCGTTTCGCCAGACTACGAGGAGATCAACGTCGCTATCGGGTTTGGCCTCTCCCCGCGCCCTCGAGCCAAACAAAATAAGTCGACGCGGCTCTAGCGCCGTGACCACCCTCCGAACGACTTCGGCGAGCAGTTGGGACTCCGTCATGCGCCGCCTCCGATCCCTGGGCCGTCGATTTCAGAGCGTACCAGAGTCCACGGGTTCAGAGGGGCATTCTGGGGTCTGGGGTCAGACGGTCACGCCCCTCGAGCTGTAGTTTCCACCGAAAAGAGAGGCGAACACGGCCGAGGTCCTCGATGGCCTGTACGGCGCGGGAATGGTTGGCATCCTTCGGCAGCAGCAGTGCGGCGAAAAACTCGTGTCGACGAAGATCACCGGCGGTAGATGATCGCGTCGTGGTCCACGGACGCGGTGCTTGCCCCGGCGTCCTTGGCCAGACCGATGAACTCGCGCATGGCCTTCCAGCCGGTGGGATCGTCGTCGTCCTCAACCGCGTCCGTGGGTACGAGCACCTCGACCTCGGTGGCCTCCTTCAGGCGCACCGGCGTCACGGGCCTGAAGACGCCGTGCTCGTAGATGGCCTTGACCGCGGTCGTCATCACGTCACCTCGAAGCTCATTCTACTGCCCGAGGCCGCGAGCTGCCCGACGAGCAGCCAGACGAGCCCCGTCGAGCGACTTCCGCCCGGGCGTCACACGCGCGAAAAACGCGATTCTCGGACTTTTCGGCACGCCCGCGGGGAACGTCACGGTGGCGTCCGGGTTCGCGGTGGGCACCGCGGACCTCGTGATCGACGTGACGGGGTGGTGGTAGGGGGCCCGGACCCTGATGCTCGAAAACGGCGCGGACATCCGGATGATCCAGGCGCCGGAGCCCGCGTCGGCCTATGATTCCACCGCCATGAACCTTGACCGCATCACGACCAATCCGAAGGTAATGGGGGGAAAGCCCTGCATCCGGGGGATGCGTGTGACCGCCGGGACGGTCGTGGGCCTGGTGGCAACGGAGCACACACGCGAGGAGATCCTCGAGCTTTACCCCTACCTTGAGGAGGAGGACATCCGGCAGGCGCTCTCGTACGCGGCGTGGCGGGCCGAGGAGGTCGAGGTCCCCCTCGCCTCGGCTTGAAGCTTCTCGTCGACATGAACCTCTCGCCGGCGTGGGTGAGCGTGCTGAAGCAGGCCGGCCACGACGCGATCCATTGGTCGGCGGTGGGAGCGCCCGGGGCGGAAGACGAGGAGCTGATGGCGTGGGCCCGTCAGAGGGGCTACGTGGTACTCACGAACGACCTGGATTTCAGCGCGATCCTGGCGGCCACAAGAGCCGACGGGCCGAGCGTCTTGCAGATACGTGCACAGGCCCTGTCTCCCCGGCTTCTTGGTGACGTGCTGCTGTCGGCGCTCGGCCGATTCGAGAAGGATCTTCTGGCCGGAGCGCTGGTGACGATGGACGAAGCCCGTGCACGCGCCCGGATCCTGCCGCTGAAGCCGAAGGATAAGGCACGATGAGCTAGCCTCTGGGGCCTTCGAAACCCTTTTCGATACGCGGTCCAGCCGGGCACCGGCAGGTTGCACGTGGACGACGTCGGCCAGAGGACGACGCCCACGCTCGACACGATCGCCTTCCGCCCGGGCGTCACGCGCGCGAACAACGCGATTCTCGGACTGTTCGGCACGCCCGCCGGGAACGTCACGGTGGCGTCCTGATTCGCGGCGGGCACCGCGGACCTCGTGATCGACGTGACGGGGTGGTGGCGGTAGGTCAGAACGCGAGGCCGCCGGTCCTGGGGGCGGCCCGTAGGCCGTTAGAGATCCTCGGGCTTCAGCCCGGTCTCCTTGGCAATCCGCGAGAGGATCTTTGGACCGATTTCTTCGCCATCGTGGTAGGCGAAGCGCGCTTTCGGCCAGCCGGGCCGTGCGAGGGTGCGGTGTGAGCCGGTCGTTCTTGTGATGGCCCAGCCGATGCGCAGCAGCGCGGCAAGTACCCTACGCGCCTTCGCCGATTTGAAACGCTCAGGCAGCGGCCGAAACGACGAAATTCACGCTCGCCGCCTCCTCAGCGGAGATCTCACTGTCTTCCAGCCGTTCGGCGACTACGTGAAGCGCCAGCGCCTCGACCTTGGCGAGCGCCTCCTCCCGCGTAGCGCCGTAGACGTGGCAGCCGGGGATTGCCTCGATCAGGCCGATCCAGCGTCCATCTTCTTCGCGGTCGAATTCCACGGTGAACGTCACGATCAAATGATAGCGTAATCGTTTCCGCTCGATCACTTGGGTGATCCGGGTTCTTCATGACCGGCCGTCACGCGCGCGGCCGGAGAGACCTTCGAGGCCGCCTCACCCACGACTTCGATGAATCGTTCGAGGGCCGCGGCAAGGACGTGGTCGACATCGAGGTCCTCACGGCGTCTGCTCGCGGACGACCCGAAAACCCGCGGGGGACGTCACGGTGGCGTCCGGATTCGCGGTGGGCACCGCGGACCTCGTGATCGACGTGACAGGGTGGTGGCGGTAGGTCAGCGGAGCCCGGTTCACCCCAGCAGCTGCCCGAGAAGGGGCTGACGCGTAAATCAAGGATTCTCCTGACGCTTGCAGCGGTGTGTACCAGTGTGTATATTAGGCCTCCGTGGATAGCCGCATCGTCACTAGGAAAATCGAGGAGCTGAGAGGAAACCGTGGCAGTGTATGTCGCACTCATCCGCAAGAAACCGCGCAGCGATTACGGCGTGGACTTTCCCGACTTTCCCGGATGCGTCAGCGCCGGTCGGACGCTCGACGAGGCCATGACGATGGCGCACGAGGCTCTCGCGGGGCATGTGGCCTTTATGGTCGAGGAGGGCGAGAAGCTCCCGGCGCCGTCCCGCCTCGAGACGATCCTGAGAGATCCGCACAACAAGCGCGCGGTGCCGTTTCTCGTCTCCGCGCCGGACGCAGCGTCGAAGGCGGTCCGCGTGAACGTAACAATCCCGGAGGCCATCCTGCAGGCGATCGATGCGCGGGCGAAAGCCGTGGGTGAAACCCGCTCAGGCCTTCTGGCACGCGGCGCGATGTCGCTCCTCGGCGCTCAACCCACGGTCTCCGGAAGCAGGCGGCGGGTTGCACGTCCGGGTTCGCTTCGGACACGGCCGACCTCGTGATCGACGTGAACGGATGGTGGCGGTAGGTCAGCGGAGCCCGGTTACGCCGGCGCGCCGCCGGACGGAATAATGAGGCGTTTACAGAAGGGCGCGAAACTGCGCTTCCAGATACTCCCGAATCGCGCTCCGGATGTTCTCGAAAGCCTCTGCCTCGGTCGCGCCCTGAGACCAGCAGCCGGGAAGGCCGGGGCAAGAGACGGCGAAGCCCTCCTCGGACTCCCTGAGAAGAACCTTGTACGTCGCTACCATGGCTCGACCTCCCGACGAATTATGCGCTCTGCCTGTGGGCCGGCGATGGCGTTCTTCCCTGCCATGAATTCGTGGCGACCACCGGTGAAGGGACCCTGGGAACCCAGAACGCGCAGTCTCCGGATCAGTTCCTCGCGACGGTGGCGTCCGGATTCGCGGTGGGCACCGCGGACCTCGTGATCGACGTGACGGGGTGGTGGCGGTAGGGCGGCGGATGGGCGGGCGCAGCAGCGCTAATTCCCGACCCGCCCGATTTCGCGGACTAGAAAGGGCAGGTCGGACGTAAGGATCTCGCCGATGTCGCCCGGCTTGTGGAGGCTTATCCGAAGCTCCGCGAAGGCGCGCCCTTTGGGTTCTTCATTGCCCTGAGGGCCGTCGACGGAGGGAGTAGGATCGCGAGGATGTCGACCCCGATCCGTTCCCAGCGCGCAGCCCGGTACGAGGACATCCTCGCCCTCCCGGACCACGTCGTCGGCGAGATTGTCGACGGGGAGCTTTACGTCTCGCCCCGTCCCGCGAGCCCCCACGCCGTCGCGGCGTCGATCCTCGGCATGGACGTCGGCGGCGCCTACCAGCGCGGGCGAGGTGGCCCCGGGGGCTGGTGGATCGTCTTCGAGCCGGAGCTTCATCTCGGGCGCGACGTCCTCGTCCCCGACCTCGCCGGCTGGCGCAAGAGCCGGATGCCCGAGATGTTGAGCGCCCCCTACTTCACCCTGTCGCCGGATTGGGTCTCGGAGATCCTCTCGCCGGGAACAGCTAGCCTCGACCGCGTGCGGAAGATGCGGGTCTACGCACGGGAAGGAATCGGACACGCCTGGCTCGTCGATCCTCTCGTGCGAACCCTCGAGGTCTTCCGCCTCCACCCCGACGGCGGCAGCTGGCTCCTGGTTTCTGCGCACTCGGCCGAGGAGGTCGTTCGGGCCGAGCCCTTCGACGGGATCGAGCTACGTCTCGCCGATCTCTGGATCGCGCCAGCGGTAGGCGAGCCCCTCTAGCGACGGGCGGCTAGGCGGCCCTCCTCGAGACGCGTCCAAACCTCCCGACGCGCGCGGCCAGGAGAGCCAGGGCCTCGCGGTCGAGCTCGACTGTGAAACCCGTTCTGAGCATGCTGATCGAGACCGCGGAGCCGGGTTCGATATATGGGTGAGAGACGAGCGGAAGGCCTCCCGACGCCTCATCCTTGAAGATCACACGCTTATCTCATAAAGGATGCGGTAGTCGCCGACGCGGATCCGGTAGGTGTTGACCTCACCCGCGAGCTTCACGACACCCGAGGGTCGCGGGGCGTGGGCGAGGGCGTCGATGTGGCCTTTCAGGCGCTCCCTGACCTGAGCAGGGAATTTCTTCAGGTCACGGCTGGCTCGGGGGGACAGTTCGAGCCGGTAGGGCACGAGCTACTTCAGCCCCAGTTCCGCCTTGACCTTCTCCCACGGGATCGTCCCTTTCCGCTTCATCTCGACGCGTGCGGCGCGGACATCCCTGAGGTCCTCTTCGTCCTCGAGCTTCTGCAGCAGCCTGAGGTCGGCGATGGACACCACCGCGGCCACGGCCTTTCTCCCCTGGCGCAGCACCACGCGCTCGCCGTGGCGAGCCCGGGCGAGGGCGGATTCGCTCACAGGGGCAGGGGGCTTACCGGCAGCGGCGCGGCTCATGACGGTTCTCATTCTACGACTCTTCCAGCTCTCCGTCGCCCCTGAGTGCCGACCCGAACGAAGGGACGCCAGTCCGACCTCGTGATCCCCTGGTGCGCGGTCCTCGAGAAAGCGTGCGTATTCCGGCATCAGGCTTTCGAGCTCTGCCATCGTTGCGAGAAGTTAGTCGGGCGAGAGCTTCCGGCCCGGTGGGAGGAGAAGAGTCGAACTCGAACCCGAGCCGCCGAAGCCGACGGCTCAGATCTCTGTAGCGAAAGCCCGAAAGCCGGCCCAGGGTCAGGCTCCGACGACGAGAGTCAGGTCGATGGGACCTGCGCGACCAATCCCTGAACATCATCCGAGGAGGCAAGAAAGACCCCCTCCGGGAGTCTCTCGATGTGAACTCGAATCAGTCTTTCCATGGGGACACGCTCCTAGCAGCATTCTGCTCCGCACGACCGGGCCTCGCGAACCCTTCTCGAGGAGTTTCGACTTGCGGTCGCGAGGAGGCCGAGGTCTCACCTCGAAGCTTGTTCTACTGTCCGAGGCCGCGGGAAACGTCACGGTGGCATCCGGGTTCGCGGTCGGCACCTCGGACCTCGTGATCGACGTGACGGGGTGGTGGCAGTAGGTGGTGGGGCGCGCGGTCACCGAAACGGCGCAGGCGTATCAGCCACTTGGGAACATGGAGTCGAGGGGGAGCCGAAGACTTTCGAACGGCGGCGCGGAGACGTGGTCGGAAGCGCCAAAGGCCGGTCCCGCTATCATTTTGCTTCTCACGCTCGCGAAGGTCTCGACCGTCCGCGTGTCGGGATCGAGAAGCCAGAGCCAGCCGACACCCATCAGGCCGTAAGCGTCTTTCTTGGGGCCACGGTCGAATGACTCGGTTGCCGGCGACAGGATCTCCGCGACCCAGTCCGGAATGAGGGAGACGGGCGTCGCGTCGAGGTCGGGCCATCCCGTCGTCGACCGCCACCATCCGGCCAGGTCGGGCACGAGCCGCGAGAACGTCTCGAGGGACCGGATCTCTGGCTCGATGACGAAGAGCCAGTCAGGAGCTTCCAGCGTTCCGCCGATTCCCACCGCCCCCTCGAGGAATGAGGTGAGCCGCGCCTGAAGGGCGCCATGTCTCGGTCGCGGCCGTGGGGACATCGCGTAGGCGCCGCGAGCGATTTCGGCGATGACCGAATCGGGCTGCGCCTCGACGAGCTTCTCCATCTCGAAGAAGTAAGCCGCCAGGTCCGGGTGCGGCGACATCACCGTTCAGTCTAGCAGCGCCTGCTTTCAGGCATCGAGAGAAGTTCACTCTTGCCGGCCTCCGCGTCAGGGCGGCACGCTGCTTGGGGCGGCCGCGCTGACGCTGGGTTCGAGGTCTGCTCGAACTCAGAGCGGGGACTCATGGGCGTGGCGGTGGACCCGGTCACGTTCAACAAGAACAACGCGGGCTGCCGGACACGAACGTGATCGACCCGGCGTCTGCCAGCGACGGCGGCGCTGGCACGCCCGGCGTGATCGACCATATCCCCGAGGAGAATCTCATCCTCAGGCCGCTTCATAAAGCGGAACGGCCTCCTGAACAACCCGTGGCCGGAAGTGTGGGCTGAGGAACCGGCCGTTACGAGATCGACCCTCCAGCCGAAAGCGGCGCGCGAGTTCGCCGGGGAGGGCGAAGGAAAGCGCGCCGGTGGCGTGGCTGAGGGAGAGGACGGCGGCGAGGTGGAGGAACGGAGATGTACCTGCCTACGCGTAGGCGAGACGACCTCTCGGTTCGGGGATGTCTCTGCCGAGATCACGTGCGGTTTCAATCCACTCGTCGATGGCGGTCTGGACGTTTGCGACTGCTTCCGCGTAGGTAGCGCCGTCGGCAGCACAGCCAGGAAGCTCAGGAACGTCGGCGATGAATGCGTTGTCCTCGGCGCTCCAGTAGATGATGAGTTCGTACCGTGAGTTCATTGCGTGCCCCCGAGCTTGTACTTGAGGATGACGTTCCGGACGGTAGACAAACGGTTGGCGTCCTTCGGCAGCAGCAGTGCGGCAAAGAAACTCGTGTCGACGAAGATCACCGGCGTCACGGGCCTGAAGACGCCGTGCTCGTAGATGGCCTTGACCGCGGTCGTCATCACGTCACCTCGAAGCTCATTCTACTGCCCGAGGCCGCGGGGAACGTGACGGTGGCGTCCGGATTCGCGGTAGGCACCGCGGACCTCGTGATCGACGTGACGGGGTGGTGGCGGTAGGGGGATCTCGTCCTAAAGATCCGACAGCTCGGCCTCGAGGGTGATGAATCGAGGACCGACGGTGATCCCGGGCTCGAACTCGACGAGGATGTTTAGATCACCCGGTGTCGGGCCTTGGCAGGATCTCGCGGGGCCATTCAGCTTTCGTCGGGCGGCCGACGGCCCGGGCGATCTCGTTGACGGTCCGTTGAAGGTCCAAAAGGATCTCGAGCTTCCGTTCGATCGGAAGTCGGGCCAGCTTCGTCCGGCGAAGCCGCTTGGCTTCGAAGGCCTTTTCGGCCAGGGCTCTCATTGCCTCGTCAGACATGAGGACCCTTCGTCCACTGGTCCCACCGGCCACGAAGGCCATGGCGTTCCAGGATTTCGTCGAGGAGGCG
>DAIOUV010000003.1:0-69997 GCA_036759345.1 Acidobacteriota bacterium
GAGAAGAACGAAGGCGAAAAGAAGCGCCGTCGAGACCGTCACGGGACGGATTCAAAGTATCACAACGGCCCGCCGGCCCGGCTTACACTCTCCGGGATGAAGAGCGCGTCGTCCCGTGTCGCCGTGATCGGCGGCGGTCTTGCCGGCCTCGTCGCGGCCGACCGCCTGCTCGGGGAAGGTCTGTCCGTCACGATTTTCGAGAAGTTTCCCGAGGTCGGCGGCCTCGTGGGCGTCGTGAACGTGGGCGGGACGCCGCTCGAGAGGTATTACCACCACCTCTACACGAGCGACGTCGACTACGTCTCGTTCTTGAAGGAGTTCGGCCTCGAAAAGGATCTCGTCTGGCTGAAGTCACGGATGGGATTCCTGTCCGGCGGCAGGCTCTACGATTTCGGCACGCCGGCTTCGCTGCTCGGGTTCACCCCGCTCGGGATCAGGGGACGGCTGGAGTTCGTGCTCTCGACGCTGAAGCTGCGGCACGACGCCGATTGGAGGAGTCTGGAGGCCGAAACCGCGATGGGCTGGATGCGCCGGAACGGTTACGGCCGCGCGCTCGACGCCGTGTGGGGGCCACTCCTGAAGCAGAAGTACGGTCGCCGCGCGGAAGACGTGGGCCTCGTGTGGCTGTGGGGAAAGATCGGGCTCCGGACACGCTCGCGGGACAAGACGGGCCTCGGCGAGCGCCTCGGCTACCTGAAGGGTTCCTTCGGGCGCGGCATCGCGGCGGTCCTCGCGCGCGTGAAGGACCGCGGCGGCGTCGTGCGGACGTCTCGCCCCGTAAGGATCGTGAAGCGCTCAGGCGGCGGCTTCGACATGACCTTCGCGGGAGGCGCGGAGTCGTTCGATCTCGTTCTCTCGACGGTCGCGATCCCCGAGCTCCTGAGGCTCGCGCCGGACCTTCCGGAGGAAACGCGGAAGGCCTGGGGCGCGATTTCGTACTGCCATGCGCTGTGCCCGATCCTCGAGCTCGACCGGTCGCTCTCGCCCTACTACTGGCTGAACGTGGGCGACGAGTCCATGCCGTTCGGGGGCGTCATCGAGCACACGAACTTCATCCCGAAAGAGGAGTACGGCGGGCGCCACGTCGTCTACATTTCGAACTACGTGCTGCCCGACGACCCGAAATGGAGGAAGCGGGACGAGGACCTGTGGGCCGAATATCTCCCGGCACTGAAGGTCATCAACCCCGCGTTCGACGCGAGCTGGATTCTTGCGAAACAGATCGGACGCGCGGAATACGCGCAGCCCATCGTCGTGCCGCACTACTCGAAGCTTCTCCCGCCGCTTCAGACGCCCGTCGAGGGACTCTGGTCCGCGTGCATGGCCCAGACGTACCCGGAAGACCGCGGCCAGAACTACGCGATCCGCATAGGGCGCGAGGCGGCGGACGCGATCCTCGCGACGCTGCGATAAGCCTCAGGGTTCTTCGACGAGCGGAAGCTGCGGGTCGAGGGGGATCGCTTGTTGGAACTCCTCGGGCGTGAGAAGGCCATGCACGCCGACGCCGAGGAGGCGCACGGGGCGCGTCGCCGCGTCGGTCCGCTCGAGAAGCGCGACGGCGCGCGCGGCCAGCTCGTCCGCGTCGCGCGTCGGCCGCCGCGTGTCGCTTCGCGTGACGGTCGTGAAGTCCCCGTAACGCACCTTCAGGACCAGCGTGCGCGCGAAGAGGTCGCGCTTCGCGAGCCACGAGGCGTCCCGGCGCGCCATGACCTCGACCTCGGCGCGCATCTCGGCGATGGCCGTCAGGTCCCGGGCGTAGGTGTCCTCGGTGCTGCACGACCTCGCGCGCTGATTGGGGACGACCTGGCGGGGATCCTCGCCGTGGGCGAGCCGCAGAAGGGAGTCGGCCCAGCTCCCGACGACGCGCCGGAGCGCATCGGCGGGGACGCGCCGCACGTCCACGAGCCGCACGCATCCGATCGCGAGCAGCTTCTCCGCCGTCTTCGGCCCGACGCCCCAGAGCGCGTCGACCGGCAGCTTCTCGAGAAAGCGCTCGACCCTTTCGGGCGCGATGACGGTCAGGCCGTCGGGCTTCTTCCACCCGGAGGCGATCTTCGCGAGGAACTTGTTCGGCGCGACGCCCGCCGAGACGGTGAGGGATGTCGCCTCGAGGACCTGCGCCTTCAGGCGCCGCGCGACCGACATGCCGAGCGGTTCGTGCCAGGCGTTCTCCGTCACGTCGAGGTACGCCTCGTCGAGGGAGAGCGGCTCGACGAGCGGCGTCACGGCACGATAGAGGTCGAAGATCTGTTTCGAGACGGCGGCGTAGCGCTTGAAGTTGGGACGCACGATCGCGAGATGCGGGCAGAGGCGTACGGCGCGCGCCATCGGAATTGCCGAGCGCACGCCGAACTTCCGCGCCTCATAGCTCGCCGCCGCGACGACGCCGCGCCCTTTCGGGTCCCCGCCCACTGCGACCGGCCGTCCGCGCAGGGACGGGTCGTCGCGCTGCTCGACGGACGCGTAGAACGCGTCCATGTCGAGATGGAGGATGCGGCGGGGCGCAGCGTCGCGGGTCACCCGGCCATTCTCTATGCCGGGCGGGAAAGAGCGCGCTCGAGCCCCCACGTCACGACGAGCGCGGCGAGGAGGGCCGGCAGCGTCCCGCCCGTCGACCCCGCGAGAAAGTACGCCGCGGCGCCCGCGGCCCAGCCGCACATGCCCGGGATCGCGAAGCCGCCGTGGCGGCTCCTCGGCCCGTCCCTGGCATAGAGGTCGGCAACGGCGACTGGCCTCCTGAGGAGGAAGAAGTGCGCGAGGAGGACGCCGCCGACGGGCACGAGGAGACCGCCGAGGAGGAGCATGAAGTCCGCGTAGCGCTCGAGCCAGCCGGAGAAGAGGGAGAGCGCCGCGCCGACGATGCCGATCGTCCAGACCGAGGCGCGGTCGCCCGCCGCGGGGCGGAGGCTCTTCCAGGCGAGCGCGGACATGTAGATGTTCACGAAGTTCGTCGTGAGTGTCGCCAGGGCGAGAAGCACCGCCCCGAGGCCGCCGATCCCCGCGGCCGCGAGCATCGCGCCGGGGTTCGTCGAGCCCGCGGCGCGCGCCGCGACGAAACCGAGCGGGAGGAACCAGAGACTCGTGAGCGCGAGCCCGAGGAAGACCGCGGCGGTCGCCTTCCCCGGGGAACGCGTGTAGCGCGGGTAGTCGCCGAAGATGAGGAGCCACGAGACCTGGTAGCCGATGACGACGTCGAGGCCGCGGACGGCGGTCATCGAGCCGTTGCCGGGCGCGGCGGTCACCGAGGCCGGGAGGCGCAGGAGCGCGAACGTCAGGACGCCGCCGACGAGGAGGAGGAGGGGGACGGCGACGCGGTCCGCGTGAGAGACGGCGCGCGGCCCGCCCGCGACGACGGCGGTCGCGAGGAGGCCAAGGCCGAATGCCCAGAACCGCTCGCTGCCCGGCCCGCCGAAGAGGCGCGCGCACGCGGAGGCCGCGATCACGTTGTTGACGGCGATCCACGCGAAGTTCGTCACATACAGGATGAGCGAGACGAGGGCGCCGCCGCGGAGGCCGAGCGCGGCCCGGCACGCGACGACCGATGGGACGCCGAGGCGCGGCCCGAGTGGCGCGAGTGCCGCCACGAGCGCGGTCCCGAGAACGACCCCTCCCGCGACGAGGAGGGCGACCTGTTTCAGCCCGAACGCGGGCGCGAGGCTCGCGCCGGTCTGGAGCGTCGTCGCGACGAGGTTCGCCCCCGCGATGATGAGGAAGAGGTCGAGAGGTGACTGCGTCTTCTCGGAGTCGGGGACCGGCCCGAGGTCGGCGGCCTGCATCAGCGCCCGAGCCTAGCGCCCCGTCGCGCGTCCGGAGAGTCGTCTCCGCGAGCGTGACGCCCGAGGAACTCGATCGCGAGCTCCTCCCCCCAGTACACGGGCGTGAGCCCGCGCGCGGCCACCCACCCGGAATGGCCGCCCTCCTTCGTCACGACGAACCGGACGGCGGGCGAGGCCTCGCGGCGCGCACGCTCGACGGTCTCGGCGGGGACGAAGGGATCGTCGAGGGAGGAGAGGCAGAGCGTTGGGACCGCGATGCGCGAGAGGACCGGGAGCGAGCTGCAACGGGCGTAGTAGTCCGCGGCGCCCGCGAAGCCGTGGAGAGGCGCGTTCGCCGCGTCGTCGAACTCGCGGAACGTCCAGGCGCGGGAGGCGCGCGCGACGTCGAGCCGCGCCGCGGCCTCGGGGAAACGGCTCGCGAGCGCCGCGGCCTTGGGCGTAAGCGTTTTCACGAACGAGCGCACGTAAAAGACGGACGGAAAGGACGCCATGTAGCGGTCGCCGGCCGCGAGGTCGTAGGGAACGGAAAGCGTCGCGGCGGCGGAAACGATCCGCTCGTCCGGGTGCTCGCCGAGCCACTTGAGGAGGACGTTCCCGCCGAGCGAGATGCCCGTGGCGAGGATCGGGCGGCCGTGTCGCGCAACGAGCGTGCGCGCGACGAAATCGAAGTCGGTCGTCTCGCCGGAATGGTAGAGGCGCGGGCGCTCGTTCGGGATCGTGCGGCGGAGGTCCGCGAGGTCGCGTGCGCAGTACCGGAAGTTCAGGACCGAGGCGCGGAGCCCCGCCTTCACGGCGAGCGCGAGCAGCCCCTGCGCGTAGACGGAATGCGAGCTGCCCTCGAGCCCGTGGAGGATCAGGAGCGGCGGCGCCCCGTCCGGCACGGCGACGTCCGCGTGGTCGAGGAGGAGCGTGTCGCCGTCCGGCGCCGTGAGCGCTTCGCGGCGCAGAGGCACCTGCGTTCGGGAGCGGGCCAGCCGCCCCCAGACCGTCTGGAGGTGCGCGCCGCGCAGCCACCAGGCGGGCGAAAAGTCCGCGCGGTTTTCGCCGTTCATCCGTTTGCGCGTTTCGTCCCTCGGCTCAGCGCGGGAGCGAGATCACGACGAACCGTCCCTCGAGGTCCGCGACGAAAAGGCGTCCCTTGGGAAGGAGCGCGAGGCCGGTGGGCTTCTCGAATCTCTGGCCCGCCGGCTGTTCCTTGCCGCGCAGCGTCGTCACGAGGCGGCCCTCTCTCGTGTAGCCGCGCACTTCGCCAGCGAGCGGCACCGACGCCCACAGGAGACCTCCGAAATCGAGCGCGACGTACGGCTCCGAGACGCCCTCGCGCCGCCAGCCGGCCACCTCGAACGCGCGCAAGAAGCCTCCGTTGCGGTCGAAGATCGCGACGCGGCCGTTTCCGTTGTCGGCGACGTAGACGCTTCCGTCCCTGTCGACCACGAGTCCCTGTGGGACGGCCAGCTTGCCGGGGCCTTTTTCCTTCCCCCACTCGGCCTCCTTGTGCCCGAAGCCGTCGAAGCGCACGACGCGCCCATTCCCCGTGTCCGCGACGAAAACCGTGCCGTCCTTGTCCACGGCGATGCCGCGCGGGCCGAAGAAGTCGCCGCCCCACTCGCGCAGCCAGCCGCCCTTGTCGTCGAAGACCTGCACGCGGCCATTCCACGTGTCCGCCACGAAAACGAGGCCGGACGGGCCGACCGCGATGTCGCACGGGTCCTTGAACTGTCCGGGCCCGCTGCCGTGGACTCCGAACGCGAGCAGGGATGAGCCGTCCGCGCCGAAGAGCTGCATGCGATTGTTTCCGAAATCCGCGACCCAGACGCGCCCGGCGGCGTCCGATGCCGCTCCCCGGGGCTGGCGCACGCGGCCGGGGGCGTCGGCGGCCGGAGGCGCCTGCTCTTTCTCCTTCCGCGGCGAGGACGGCAGCTCTTCCACGCGTACCGGCGCCGCCGCGGCGCCGGGCGAGAAGATGCCCTTCACCGCGAAGAGGACGAACTCCGGATTCCGGTAGACGGGCGTCAGGAGATCCGTCCACGACTCGAATCGCGCGAGATTCCCGCCGGCGTACGTTCGGCGCTCGAGATTCCCGACGGCGACGAGCGCGACGTGGTACCGAAGGAGAATCTGCTTGACGGCCGCCTCGTCCGCCGAGGTGTACGCCACCGTGACTTCCCCCTTGCGGCGGTCGGTCTCGGCCTGGCTGTGGCCGCGCTGCTGCGTGTGGTACTCCCAGCCCTGCACCGTCGGCAGGCCCGTGTTCATGGAGAGGCGCGTGAACTCCTGGTACGATGGGCCCTGCGCCTCGAGGAGCACGGGCAGGCCGCGCACGTTCGCGTTGATCCACTCGATCGCGCCGCGGTCGCCCGGGCTCTGCTTCTCGAGATACGCCGTGCCGTCGAGGGTGCCCCGGGGCCAGCCTCCGCGGTCGAGCCGCAGGAAGCCCGTGAACGCGGTGACGGACGTATACAGGGCGGCACAGCCGGTGAGGATGATCGCGGCGCGCCAGGCGAACGACTTCGAGGCCCGAAACGACTCCCACGCGAGAGCTCCCGCGAGGGAGAAGAGGAGCCACGTCTCGAAGTGGAACTTGAAGATCGTGTTCATCCGGTCCCACACGTAGACGAGCTCGCACCCCGTCAGGATCGCGAAGCCGAAGGCGGCGAGCGCGAGAGCAGGACGCAGGCGGTCCTCGGTGGCCCGCCGGAGCGCCGCGAAGAGGGCGACGAGGCAGGCGACGGCGGTGAAGAACCCCGCGGATGGCGCTTCCACGAGCCGCAGGGGATGGAGAGAGAAGGACACGACGGACAAGGGGAGAACGATCGCCGCGAGGATCAGGAACGCGCGCGCGGCCCTCCCACGGGGCACCGCGCCCGTCTTCCACGCGGCGAAGGCGAACGGCACGAGGAGCGCCACGAAGAGCGCCCACACGTTGAAGAAGTCCCACGGCCGGGCCCACGGACCCACCTCTCGGCCCCAGTTCCGGGGCGGCGGCGAAAAGTGCGCCCAGAACGGGCGCGTAAGGAGCGCGGCCGAAAGCGCGACGCCCGCGGCAGGCAGGAAGACGCTTCCGAGGAGCGCCCGGGCCGACGCGGCGAACCCCGCCGGGCGCGTTCCGAGCCAGACGACGCCGGGAAGGAACAGGAGAAGGCACGCGTAGACCGGCGTCGACCAGCCGTTCGTGATCTGGAGCGCGGCGAAGAAGAGTCCGGCAAGCCCGACGAGCGTCGCCGCGTGACGAGGAGCGAAAGACGCCAGCCGATCGCGCGTAACGAACAGGAGGAGGACCGCGACGAAGGCCGCGGTAAAAGGTAGCGCGAGGACGTGCGCGTGGAGGTCCGCGAAGAGGAAGCTCCAGAAGAAGTACTCGCTGATTCCGTTCGGGGCGATGACGCGCGAGGTTGCCCAGAAGTAGTGCCAGTCGAGGGGACGGCCGGCCTGATGGAAGAGGAAATCGAAGGCGGTCCGGGGGCCGGAGGGCGGCGCGACGTAAAGCGCGAGGAGCACCGCGACCGCGCCCGTGCGCAGGCGTCCGCCGAGCGCGGCGCCGGCCGCGAGGATCGCGGCCGCGGCCAGCGCAGCCGTCATCGCGATCGCGAGGTTGAAGAGGACGCCGGGGTGGATGCCGAGAAGCTTCCCGGCGGCCGCGACGAGGAAGTGACCGAAGTACGTGTACGAAAGCGGCGTGCCGGCGAGCCACGGCTCGGGCGGCGGCAGCTCCGTGGACCGGAGGAGCGTGTTCAGGAACGAAAAGTCCATCGGCTTCTCGCCGGAGAAGATCTCGGGGTTGGCGGCGCGGACGGCGAGGAAGAAGAGGAACGTGCCCCAGAAGACCAGCGCCGTCTTCCAGCGCTCGGGTGTGGGCGTCACGGTTCCCGCGCGGCGCGCGCACAGGAAGCCGGCCGCGAGGAGCGCGGCCGTCGTGACGACGAGGAGGCCCCTCGTGAACGGCGCCCAGTGCCATGAGGCGAGGAGCCACGGCAGGAACGCGAAGGCGAGGACGCCGGTGACCCGCCCGAGCGCCTCGCGGCCGGGCCGCGCGGGGAGGAGGAGGGCGAGAATTCCCGCGCCCGCGCGCCCCACGGCTTCCAGCCACGCGGCAAAGAGCAGCAGGGCCAGGAAGGACGACCGCAGCGTCGGGACGCCGGGGCCGGGCTCCGCGGCTTCGCCTCCGGCGGCCGCAGCGGTCGCCGCGGCCGCCGGGTGTGCGAGAAGGAGATCGTTCCGCGTCAGGGTCTTCGAAGGCGTCGCCGACAGGAGGGCGTTCTCGAGCGCCTCGGCGGAGAGGCGCCTCGTGTTCTGGAAGAACAGGACCTTCGGGTGGTCGTAGACCGTGAACGACTCGTCGGCGAGCTCGTCGGGCACCTGAATTCCGAGGAGGGACGGGCGTGACGCGACTTCCCGGACGAGCGTGTAGCCGAGGTCGCCGGCGAAGAGGAGGCGGAACGCGCGGTTCGTGAGCGGAAACTTCTCAGGGGCGCGCGTGACGGCGCCGTAGAGGCGCTTCGTCTGAAGGACCACCCAGTCCGTCTCGGCGAGCCCGCGTGCGAGCTTCGCCATCTTCTCGGGCGAGTCGTTCTCGTAGAAGCCGAACGTGACGACCTTGTAGCGCTCGACCAGGCGGCCGGGGAAGCTGAACGGGAACCCCTCGTCCCAGTCCTGCTCCAGGACCCGCGCGCCCTCCGGGACGTGGTCGTGAAACCACAGCGACGCCGTGACGGAGCTGTGCGGGCGCGTGTAAATCGACACGAAGGCGAGGGCCCACACCGCCGTGCCGCCCAAGACGACGGCTCTCAGGAGGCGTCCTGCCCGCGATTGCTCGGCCTTCTCGGTTAGCCAGGCTGCGGCCCAGAGGGCGAGGAGCGGGTAGATGGGCAGGAGATAGCGCGGGAACTTCACCTCGAACGTGCACGTCAGGAAGACGTAAGGCACGAGGAACGAGGCGAAGACCCACTCCACGGGAGAGAGCGTCCGGAAGAGGGCGAGGCGCCGGCCGGTGGCCCAGAGCGCGGCGAGGCCGAAGAGCGGCCCGAGGCACCAGAAGACGATCTCCCTGGCCTCGTATAGGAAGTTCGGGACGCCGATGTACTGGTTCGTGTAGGGCATCATTCCCGCGTGGCGGACCATCGCGCCCTGCTCGGACATCGAGCGCCAGAACTCGTGGAAGCTGAGAAACGCGTATGGCTCGCCGAGAAAGAACGCGACGAGGGCCGCGAGGCCGGCAACCGTGAGGAGAAGCGCTCCCTTGCGCCAGGCGCGCGCCGGCCGGCAGGCGAGAAAAGCGGCGACGGCGAGCGGAAGGAGGAGCGGCGCCGCGCTCGCCTTCGTCGCGAGCGCGAAGCCGGTCAGCGCGCCGGCAAGAAGGGCGTCGCGCCCGCGTCCCCGGCGCGCGAAGCGGCCCGAAGAGGCGAGCGCGAGAAGGACGAAAAGCGTGAGCGTCACGTCCGTGGACGCGAAGTGCGACGTCTGGATGTGGAGGACCGCGAGCGCGAGAAGAAGACCTGCGCATAGTCCCGCCTTCTGCCCGTAGAGGCGGCGGCCCACGGAGGCGACGAGGAGCACGGTCAGCGCGCCGGCGAGGGCCGACAGGAAGCGGCCCACGTGGATGACGCCGTCGTACGACGCGAACCAATCGCGGCCGGAGATCCCCGCGAGGAGCGACGACAGGGCCTTCGTCAGATAGAGGGGCAGCGAGCCGTACGCGAAGAAGTGCGGGTTGAGCTGGAGCGGGTGGAACGAGAGCTTGAGGATCGCGTCGCCGATGGCGCGCTCGTCCGGATGGAAGAAGTGGTTCTGGTCGAAGTCCAGTCCGACGAGGCGGACCGCGAGCGCCAACAGGAACAGCCCGACCCAGAGTCCTCGACGACGCATGCGGGGCCAACGATAGCGCGTCCGGAGTTCTCGCTAGTCCGTTGGTCGCCGCCGGGGGCGGAGTGCACGCAAGGCGACGAGCGCGGCCAGGAGAAGGCCGGACGCCCAGCCGGCGGCCGACGTCTTCCCGAGCGTCCCGTAGGCCGGGGCGTCGACCCTGCCTACGATCACGGCATATCCGTTCGGGGAGCTCTCGCCCCGGATGGAAGCGCGCCGCGCGTCGGGATGGCGTGCCACGACCATCTCAGCGAGGTCCGGACGGTCGGGCCGAATCGCCACGGCAAACGGCGGGCGCAGCGAGTCACCACGCAACTCCTCCTCCGAGACGTCCCGGCCTTTGACCCCGCGGTTGTAAAACTCGAACTCGCGGTCCCTGAACCAGAGGTTGTTCGGATAGTGAAGGAGGACGGGCATTCCCCTGGGAAGGCTCGAGATCCACCGCGCCACGGCCGTGCGGGGCCCGATGCGGGTCGACGCGAACGCCACGTATTGCCGGACCGACCTCACGGCGAGGAGGACGAGGAGCAGGATGGCGGCCGCCTGCGGCAGGGATCGTATCCCCCTCGGGACCCGGTCCTCGATCCGTGACAGGACCTCGTCGAAGAGCGCGGCGACGAGCGCGTAGATCGCCGGCAAGGCGATCCCGAGGTGGACCCAGCACGGTGGGTCAAGCGTCATGACGCCACCGAGGAGAGCGGTCGCGCCGATCCAGCCGAGGATCGCCAGGCGAGCCGGAGCCCAAAGACGGCGAAGCGAGACCCCGATCGCAACGACGAGAAGGGCGGCGGTCACCGGATCCACCATCGGGTCCCGAGAACCGTACTGGGCACTCGTGTCGCCGAACAGATGACACGTCAGAAGCGTCCGCTTGGCCTGCTCGACGATCACCGCGCCGGCCGTCGTGACGCCGTAGGCGCTTTTCTCGTGCCTCATGTTATCGGGGTTGAAAAGAGTGACGACCTTCGCCCGGCCCAGGAACGTCGACCCCTGGCGGGCCGCGAAGACCGCCATCGGGCCGTAGCCGATGACGAGCGCGAGCACGAAGACGGCGACGTTCCTCCATTGCGTCAGGGCTGCGCGGCGCTCGAAGAGAAGGCCGCCCACCGCCAGGATAAAGGCCGCGATCAAGCCGACCCGTCCCGCGAAGTAGAGGAGGAGCGAGGCCGCCGCACAGAGGCCTCCGAGCGCGAACCAGAAAGGCTCGCCCCGCTTGAGTCCCCGGAGCAGCGAGAAGACCATGAGCGTCACGGCGAGCGTTGCGGAAGTCGTGATAAAGACGCGGCTGAAATGGAGGTGCGTGGTGGAGGTCGCCAGCAGGGCAGCCGCGAAGAGGCCGGCTCTCGTCCCGAAGGCCTCCCGGGCCATGAGGAAGATTGCGGGGACCGTGGCGGCGCCCGCAAGGACACCGTTGATCATCAGGCCGTGCATGTCCTTCCCGAAGAGCGCCATCGTCGCGGCGAAGGTGGCGTAGTAGGGACCCGTGAGCTCGCCCCAGCCGACTCCGACGATCTTCAGGACCGGCGCCGTCATCATGCCGAGAGCCTCGAGACCGATCGACGCGAAGTCGCCGTCGAGGTCCGCCGGGAGATTCGTCAGGTCGTGGTAGCGCAGCGCGAAGGCGAGAGCGGTCAGGAGCGCGACCAGGAGCCATGGCTTCCGCTCTCCCCCCGTGCGGCGGGCGGGCCACAGGAGGACGAGGAGCGCCAGGGGCGCGCCCGCCCAGAGGAGCCGAACCGCCCAGGATTCTCCGGCGAGAAGAAAGACGAGGTCCGCGGCGAGCGCCAGCCCCGCGCCGACGGCCAGGCCGATCCGCTCCCGTCCGGAGAGGCGCCCCTCGAGCGGCCGCGTGAGCGCCGGCTCGCGCCCGCTTCCTGCCGCCAGAGCACCGAGGACCACCGCGAGGAAAAGGGCGCAGGCGGCGAGAAGGAAACGGGGCGGCGATCCGAGGAGTTGCGAGCGTGCCGCCGGGACCCGCGCGCGCCGCCTGCTCCTTCTTGTCGAAGAACGTTCTCTTTCGCCCTCCTAGTTGATCTTCTACCGTCGTCCGACAGGCAGTCCTGTCAGCGCTGACCGGTTTCGTCGTCGTCATCGATTCTCTTGATGCCGCGGCGCTTACGCACTCGACGCCTCCAGCTCTATCAGGGCCTCCTGTCACCTCGGCCCTGAGTCGCCACCGTCCACCCCGCTGAAACCTCTGCCCCGGAACCACTTGCGCTGTTCTCCGCCCTGCGGCACGAGACACGCCAGGGCCTCGGCCCGTGGAAGCAGCCGCTTATCGGGCGCGCAGGCCCGCCGAGACGCCCTTGTACGCGCTGCTCGAGTCCTTGTTCGAGACCGTCAAGGGGGCGTGGGAGGATCTCTTCGAGCGCCGATACGGCTTCTGGCGTGGCCTTCTCGACGGGGTGGTCGCGCGGTACCTCGACTGCGGCATCTTCGAGCGGGGCTTCGCCCGCATCCGACATCGGACACGCCCAGTGGGTCTTCACCGTCCCCAAGCTCCTTCGCCCCTACTTCATGCATCACAGAGAGCTCCTTGGCCCTCTCAGCGCCACGGCCTGGCAGACCGTCCGCGAGTTGATGGCCGTGGCGGCCGGCGAGGAGAAGGACTTTCGCCCCGGGATGGTCGCCGTCGTCCAGACGTTCGGGGACCAGCTCAACCTACATCCCCACGTCCACGCCCTCGTCACCCGCGGTGGCTGGACCGCCTCCGGCGAGTGGGTGCCCGTGCCGTACGTCAGCTCCTCGGCCGCCGAGCAGCTCTTCCGTCACAAGGTGATCCGCCTCCTGCAGCACGCCGGCCTGCTCGACGAAGACCGCACACGCCTGCTCCTCTCCTGGCACCATTCCGGCTTCAGCGTGCACAACTTCGTGACCGTTCCAGCCGGCGACGGCCGCGCCTTCGAGGCCCTCGACTTCGTCGCTTGCCTCCTCGCCCACGTCCCCGATCCAAGACGCCACCTCGTCCACTACTACGGCGCCTACTCGAACGTCGTGCGCGGCAAGCTGAAGGCCCGCGGCCTGGCCCAGAAGAGTGAGCCGCTCGCGCCAAGGCCGGGTGAAGACGCTCCGCCGCCTGCCTGCACGTCCCCCTCGTTGGCCGCCCTCCGCCGCGGATGGGCTCAGTTACTTCGTCGGGTGTACGAGACCGATCCGCTCGTCTGTCCCCGCTGCCAAGGCGTGATGCGGGTGGTCGCATTCATCACCGAGGGCCGCGTCATCCGCCGCATCCTCGACCACCTCGGAGCCTCGGCTTTCCGCGCACCCCAGGACCGCGCTCCGCCTCTCGCACCCGCCGCGGTTCCCGTTTCACCCTGAGCCCCCTGGCTGCCCGGGCCCACGCCAGCGTCCCGGCGCAGGCGGCAGGGCGGAGGCATGTCTCGGCCGTGGTCCGGCGCGCAGAATTTCGCCTCGCGCTCCCGGAAAAACCCTCAGGGACTGCGTCGGGCACCCCGTCAGCCCCTCGCCTGGGGGGCGGCACCGCTGCGGCGCCGCCCCCCAGGCCGTTTTAGGCCGTTTGAGCCCACCCCCAACCCTCAGCCCCACTGTCGCCGAAAATCAAAGTTCCTATCCATACTCCTTCTGCTTGCCAGCCGCGATCCGCGCTGCCGCCAGCGTGACCTTGCGCGTTACGAACTCGGGCCCCCGCCGGGGAGACTCGTGTTAAAGAGGATCCCCGAGACTGCGAACAGCCATAGGGCTCACGGAAGTTCACCGTGATCCAGTGGCCGTAAAGCTTGGCCACACCATAGGGACTGCGAGGGTGGAACTTGGTCCCCTCGTTCTGCGGAGCCTCCTCGACTTTTCCAAACATCTCCGAAGAGGAGGCCTGATAGAACCGGATCTTGGGATTCACCACGCGTATCGCTTCGAGGATACGGGTCACGCCGAGAGCTGTAAACTCTCCCGTGAGGACGGGCTGAGAAAATGACGCTGGCACGAAGGATTGCGCTGCGAGGTTGTAGATCTCGTCCGGCCTGGACTCGGCGATCGCGTTGATCAGAGAGTTCTGGTCGAGCAAGTCTCCGTTCAAGAGATCCACCCGATCGCTGAGATACGCGACTCGGTCGACACCGGGATTGCGCCAGCTCGTCCGGCGGACGAGACCGAAGACCTTGTATCCCTGTTCTACCAAGTACTCTGCCAGATAGGACCCGTCCTGCCCGGTGATGCCCGTGACGAGCGCGGTTTTCATTTCCACTCCTGAAATGCGCGAATAGACTCTAGCAGCCCGTGGAAAAAGTCCTCATTGGATGAGGCATGAAGCGTGCACAAGGATCGGTGCAGCGACAGAGTTGACCTGAGGCGGTGACGGATGGCGATGGGACGACGGCGGACGGAGAGGCAGGAGGCGTTGTTTGTGGAGGCCGAGGAGCTGCCCCGTGCGGAGGGACGGACTTTCTACACGGCCCTGAACGAGCTTTTGTCTGGGCATGACTTCGACCGGTTCTGTGAGGCTCGGGTTTCTGCCGAGAAGGTCTTCGACGAGACGATAGGACGGCTGTCCATTCCGCCTGGGGTCTACTTCCGGATGCTTCTGGTGGGGTACTTCGAGGGCATTTCGTCCGAGCGTGGGATCGCCTGGCGGTGCGCTGATTCGTTGTCTCTGAGGGAGTTTCTGGGCTACGACTTGACCGAAAGGATGCCGGACCACTCGACGCTTTCGGGGCTGAGGCGCAAGCTCGACCTGGTGCTTCACCGCGAGATCTTCGAGTGGGTCCTCGGGGTGGCGCGTGAAGAAGGGATCCTGAAGGGGCGACGCGTGGCCGTGGACTCCACGACGCTTCAGGCCAACGCCTCGATGAAGAAGAGCCTGGTGAGGCGCTGCGACGGCTCGTCGTACCAGAAGTACCTCAAGAAGCTGGCGAAGGCCGAAGGGATCGAGGAGCCGACGAAAGAGGATTTTCAAAGGCTGGACCGGGGCCGCAAAGGCAAGAAGCTCTCGAACAAGAGCTGGAAGAGCTCGACGGACGGCCTGGCGCGGATCGCGAAGATGAAGGACGGGACGACGCGCCTGGCCTACAAGGCCGAGAACGCGGTGGACCTTCAGAGCGGGGTGATCGTGGCCGCCGAGGTTCACGGAGCCGACCAAGGGGACACGGCAACGATGCCGAAAACCCTTGTTGAGGCGGATGAGGCGGTGATGAAAGCGGGGATTCCCGGAGGGATCACGGATGTCGTCGGAGACCGCGGATATCACGCCGACGCGGTCGTGGATCGCCTTCAGACGCTGGGCTACCGCACGTGCATCGCCGAAAGGCCTCAGACGCGAAACTGGAAAGCCGTGACGCGCCGTGTGGGACACGAAACGATGCGGCGGCTTCGCCGGGCCTTCCGCCGGAACCGCCGCCGGCTGAGGAGCGCCGCGGGACGGCAACTTCAGAAGCTGCGGGCCGAGTACCCCGAACGAAGCTTCGCGCATCTGTGCGTTACCGGCGGCCTGCGACGCGTCTTCGTCAGGGGCCGAAAGAACGTCCAGAAGCGGCTGCAGCTTCACGCCGCCGCCGCCAATCTCGGGATCGTGATGCGAAACCTCTTCGGATTCGGCACACCGAGGAGCCTCCAGGGGCGGCTGGCAGCCCTTCTGGCTCTAATTTCCATTCTCGCGGATGCCATCAGGCACGTCTTCGACTTCGTGGAAGCCCTTCCAGTCCTTTCACGAACCCAACACGAACTTCGCAATCCCAGCTTCCCCAAATTCGTACGAGCACCTCGTCCGCCTCTCACACCTGCTTTTTCCACGGGCTGCTAGCATGCGGGGGTTGGCCGAGTCGGCCCCCTGTCAACTCCGACAGCCCTCCGCCGACCGGCAAGTTCGCAAGAGGAGTCATAATCATTGCCGATGAACCCGAACGCGGCCGATGTCAGGATGAGCGCTGATCCGCCGGCGCCTCGGATCTCCGTCGTCATCGCCGCTTACGACGAGCGAGAGAACATTGAGCCGCTGACACGCAGGATCGCGAAGCAGATCGAGAATCTGGCGACCTGGGAGCTTCTCTACGTCATCGAGGGAAAGGATGGGACACTCGCGATCGCGGAACGTCTGGCCCGCGAGATCCCGAACATCCGCATCCTCTACGAGGAGAAGCCGCGGGGGCTCGGCGGAGCCTTCCGACGGGGCTTTGCCGCTGTCTCTCCGGCGAGCGACTACGTCATCACAATGGATGCGGATCTCAATCACCAGCCGGAGGAAATCCCCCGCCTCCTCCGCGCCATGAAAGACCGCAATGCCGACATCCTGGTCGGCTCGAGGTTCGTCGAGGGCGGACGTGCGGACGGCACGCCGGCCTGGAAGCTGGCCTTGAGCGGCACCTTGAACGTCGTCATGCGGATGGTGTTTGGCCTTCGAATCAAAGACAAGACTTCCGGATTTCGCATCTACAGAGCCGGGGTGCTTCGAGCGATGACGTTCGAAAACGATAACTTCGCGTTTCTTCCCGAACTGCTCATCCGGGCAAGCGCGCTCGGCATGAGGATCGTCGAAGAGCCGATCCACTTCATCTTTCGCCGGCAGGGCGTCTCGAAGATGCACTTTCTGACCACCACCCTTAGCTATCTCTCCTTGCTGAGGCTGCGGATTCCCAGGGCCTCCACTCGTAGAGCCTGACCCTCGACAGCGGGCGGCCGTCAAGCCAGGGCGTCGATGTGAAGTTGATTCGTCTCCGCCGGCCGGGCCATTGGTCCCGCGTCACTCTTGCGCAGCGGCCCCGCGCACCCATCGCGTGACAACAACTTTTCCTCCGGGTTTGAAGACCCGGCTATTAATAACCGACCGAACCAGCTAGAACGGATCGAAGACGCGCGCGAAGAGAAGGAGATCAGGTCGATAATCGCGGCCGCCGGTCATAGGGCGGGGTTTTCAAGTGATCGAACTCGGTAAGCGCGGAGCCGACCAACCCCGCACGGAGCGTTTCGACGCTTCCCGTCTCGAAGACCTGGCGCACGGAGTTTGCATCGACGAGCAAGAACAGAACAGGCTTCGGCAAACGGTCGAACCAATTCCACCGTTCGGGCACTTGGATCGACAGTCCGTATCAAGTCGGCCCTCGTCTCGAGTCCTAGCAGAACGATGAAGGCGACCTCGCGCGGCGGGTCCATCGGCGGAACCGGCAGAGTCACATCAGGGGGGCTTCGTCAAGGGCCAACCCGATCGGGAGGCTGCAATTCCGGCCAGCCGGAGAACCGAGATCCGGAATCCGACCTCGCTCAGATTTCGCCGGAACGGCCGTCCTGGTCGTATACTTCCGGATCGGTTCTCTATATCGTGAGATGGTCAATGATTTCGCGACACGCCGAAGCCTCGATACCTCTGCGGGATGGGACGGGCCGGCTCGAGCGGTGTAACGTCAGTTCAGCCCGCTTTCCGCAATGAAACACCCGCGCGGCACTGGCTCATTGGGCATGGGACTTCTGGCGGTCGGGTTGGCCGGCTGGGGAGAGGCCGTCATCCGGTCCGGGAATTACTCCGGATTGGGAGGAGCGCTTTACCTGCTGGCTATCGTGCTCTTCAGCATCGGGGCGTGGCCTCTTCCTTCGCCGGGTGATTCGTTGTCGGCCGCGGATTCGACCGGAGCTCCTCCGAGCGACCGGTCTCCCGGTGAGTCGCGGCTTTCCAGGGAGGGGAGCCGCGTCCGCGCCTGGCGCGGCAGGCTACTGCTCGTCATCGCGGCCGTCCTCGCAATCGTCGCGGACATCGTGATGCTGTCCCGCCTCAGAAGGGGGAACGAATCGGCGACGACGGTCTTTCTGTGGCTACTGAGTCCGGCCCTCCTTCTTCTTGGCGGAATCCTGGCGGGGAAATCGACAGTCCGCGCGCCGCGCTGGAGCGCGACATCCTGGCCTCGGACGCGGGCGGGCCGCGGGAGCGTCGTTCTGATTCTTCTTCTGCTCGCCACGGTCGCCGCGCTGTCCCGGTTCCCGGGACTCGACAAGGTCCCCTATGGCATCAACGCCGACGAGGGGGACAGAGCCGCCGTGTCTATTCAGATCGTGCGGGGACAGAACAGTTCGAGTGTCTTCGGCACGGGCTGGTATCACCTGAGCATGGTTTATTTCAAGCTCCTGGCCCTCGTCATGAAGTATTTCGGACTCAACTTCGCGGGTGCCCGGGTTCTTGGCGCGATCTGCGGCCTCCTCACCGCAATCATTCTCACGTGGCTGGGAGTCCGGCACTTCGGCTGGCGGGCCGGGCTTCTGACCGGAATGATTCTCTCGACGCTCGGCGTGGCCCTCCAGTTTTCACGCGAGACGAGCGAGGCCGGACCGACAGCGACGCTCTGGGCTTTGAGCGCCGCGCTCTTTCTGGAGGCGGCGAGGGCTGGAAAGGCCTGGGCCTGGATCGGCGCGGGAATCGCGGGCGGCGCCTCGATCTATTTCTACCCGACGGGCCGTCTCTGGTCGGTCCTGGCCGTGGTGTACTGCCTTTACCTTCTGGTGCGGGGTCCACAAAGAGGGAGAGTCGCCGCCGGCCTTCTGCTCGCGGCCCTCGGAGCCCTGGTGATCGCGTCTCCGTTTCTCCTGCACGTCTGGCAGATCCCCAACGAGCTCACGGTCCGCGCGCACGAAACGTCGATCTTCGTCAAAGAGAATCCTCTCCGGCTGAGTTATTACGATCCAAACTGGAGCCTTAGTCAGCTTCTGAAGGCACAGATCGATCACTCGATCGGAATCTTCAATAAGTACAATGATCAAAACTTTTTTTGGCCGATCGGTCGGCCGATCCTGCCGCCGGCCCTCGCCGCGCTGACCTTGCTCGGTCTGGGGAGCGTGACCCTCCGGGTGAAGGACCCTCGATTGTTTCTTCTCTCCGTCTGGTTCTGGACCGGTTTTGTGGGCGTCATCGTGACTGTCGAGACGCCGAACGTCCAACGGATGGCCACGGCCGTGCCCTTGCTGGGGCTCCTTCCCGCTCTCGTCCTCGACGACCTGGCGCGCCGGGTCGAGTCGATTTCGAAGGCCTCGGAGCGCCTTCGCCTGCTCATGCGCCGCGGAGCTATCGCTGCCGTTGCGCTCGTGGCTTGTGTCCTGGCCTGGCGGGAAGGACGCTTCTACTTCGGCGAATACCCCGCCAAGGATGCATGGCCTTACACGCGAGTGGAGGGAGCGACTGTAGCGGAGCAGGGGAAGGATGCCTGGGTCGTCTCTCTTGGTAGCTCGTTCCACATGGTCAACTCCGGCTGGGTCAGGCTCCTTGCCCCCTACGCGTATCGCGCCGGCGTCCTCTCTCCGGGCAGCCACCTTCCGTTGCCCATACCCGCCGATCGAGATCTGGCATTCGTCGTCTATCCCCGGCAGGCGTATTACCTCCCGTACCTCGCAGAGGTCCTGCCCGGAGGGAGCGTGACCCGGGTCACGCACCCACCCGGTGTCTTCATGTTCTCTATTTACCGCGTGCCCAAAGAAGCCTGGGCACGACAGCAAGGTGCGTTGGTGCTCGCACCGGGATCGCCTCCGGTCCCCGTGACGGCTCTGGGCGAACCGCCGCCCGGATGGACCCGGTTTCCCAGTCCCATGCGATGGTCAGCCGCCCTCCGGGTGAACCAATACTGGAACTATGGATTTCGCATCGGTCCGGGGCCTGCCCGCCTCGTCATCGACGGTAAGGAGGTGCTGAAGGTCCCGGCTGGTGAGGCGTCGGCGGTCGCCAACGTCAGTCTCGCCCGGGGAGATCATGGAATCCTGTTCGAAGGAGTCGTCGGCAGAAGCGGACAAGCCGCGCTCTTCGAGTGGACGCTCCTCCCGGCGGAGAAGTCAAGCGATCCGGACAGCTTGAGCTGGCAAAAGGTTCCGACCGAAAGGCTCCGACCCACAGACCGACCTCCAGAAGGATTGTTCGGTATCATCCAGGATCCGGGCCGTGCGCAGCACCGCCTCGATGCCGCGATCGCTTTCGGTGGTCTCACCGAGGAGTTCCACTCCGGGGGACCGTTCGAGGCGGCCTGGAGGGGAGCCCTGAACGCTCCGAAGGCAGGCCGCTACGAAATGGCTCTCCGCGCCGCAGGAGGACCGGTCGAGCTCCGGTTGGATGGAAATTCCGTCGTCCAGGCCAACGGCGAAAGTGACGAGCCTGTCCGGAACAGCATCACGCTCGATGCCGGCCCTCACTCGGTCGAACTCACTTACCACGTCCGTCACGCGCCCGGCATCCTCGAGTGGATCTGGAAGCCTCCGAGCGGCGTCGAGTCGATCGTTCCCTCGTCCGTGCTCTCACCTCCGCCGGGCGCGGGCGTCGACGCCGAGCTGCCTTTCAACCTTCTCGGCGACCGCGAATTCCAGCCTGTTGATCAACCCACGTTCACGACACCGTGATCACCGTGACTGACACCGAACGTCCCAACCTGTCCACCAAATCGGGGCAAGTCCAGCGCTGGGTGCAGGTCTGTGGTGTGCTGCCACACTCTGGTGGACGATCAAGCGAGATCGCACGCAAACATCACGGACAGGCTGACGACCATTCGCTAATTGTGCGCGCGGATTCGTGAAGGGCGAGACGGTTACGACGGTAAGTGCTCCTTTCGAGCGCGGCGACCACACGGGCGAAGTCGGTCCGCGCTCAACCGGCCAGTGGCAGTGGTGGTCCATGCTCCTCCTGCTCGTGGCGCTGGCCGCCGTCTTTCTTAGCGTGTCGGCGATCGGCGCGGCGGAGGCGGCGCGCGACGAGCGTGTGTTGCCATGGCTGGTCCCCGCGGCCACCTACCTGCGAACCAGCGGTTGGCAAGGCCTCCAGTGGTTGCTCACGAAGCGTATCGGGCTGGGCTGCGTGATCAGTGGGACGGTCGCCTTGATTGCGCTTGCGGGGCTCACTGCCGGCCGTTTGCGTGCGCTGCCGCTGGTTCTGCTGGGGGCCGCCCTGTCGCTAGCCACCTGGGGCCAGATCCTGCTGCTGTCCAACCAATTGCGGAGCGGTTCAGCGCTGTATGGGCTGGGGATGGTGTGCGCCCTGAAAAAACCGAGTTGCGCCAAGGGACGGCGCCCGGCTGCCGCTCCTGCGCGCTGCCGCGACCTCAACGTTCTCCTTCTTCGTGAGGCTTCTGGTCACTGGCGGCCTGTTTGACACGCAGCGTGGTCTGAAGGGGTTCCGGGGCGATGTGGCCGACGCGCTCTTCCCGCTACTTCTGGACGAACGCTTCTCCGGTGACGTCGAGCTGCTCTACGTTGCGCTGAAGTACAACTTGGAGATCAAACGAATCCCAGTACGTCTGCGGCAGTCCGGACCCTCGACTGTCCGGCTCGGCAGAGACGCCATGCGGATGCTCGCGCGAATCGGAGGCCTGAGGCGGAACTGGAGGCGCGGGCGGTACGCCTCGGAAGCGCTGGAGCGGATCGCGAACCAGGTCTACTGGGTGACCTGACGAAGAGCAACCAGCTACGACTGCTCCGGTAGACCTGGCGAGACGGACGCAGGTGCTGCCGGTTGTAGAGGGTCAAGGAGCGCGTCCTGACCGGCACCGGGGCAACTCCGGTGGCGGCGTCAGCTCGATCGAGAGTCGGTCAGCTCATCTTCTTGGCGACCTTGAAGACGTGGGTGCCAAGGTATCGCCACTCCTTCGCTTCGGGTAGCTTGTGAAACATTTCCACGCGATAGTTGCCCTCAGGCAGCGGCTTTTGAAATGCCACGAAACCGTCGCTGTCGATCGACTTAACCTCTTGGCCTATCTCCACCTTGCTTGCAGCGTCCATCCAGACGACGCGCACCTGGGTGCGGGCAGGTGCGTTGCGAACGTAGAACGACATAGCCGCGGCCGAGCCCGCAGGAATAAAGTCACCCTCGTGGGTCACCTTACCTTTCGCGTCGGTAGAGTCACCGAACTTGAAAGGATCCGTTTGGATATCCGTCCCTCTCGTGCCAGCGGCCGGCGTTCCTTCCTTGGCTCCCTTGCCACAGGCGACGAACGCTGCTGCCAGAGCCAGCAAAGGAAGTATCTTTCGAAACGTCATGCTTTCCAACCTCCAAAAACGGTGAGCAGACTACTCCTTTTATCGCAGACGAGCTCGGAATTCCAGTCCAATCGGCTTTGGCCGATGCTTGCGTGTCGCGGCCGCAGGCAGGCAAGGACGAATCGGTCGAGGAAGAACCGCAACGAAGGCTCCCGCCTTCACGTCCGATCCGGACACCGTAGCTGATTGTGGCGCAGCGACTTCCAGGCGGATGCCTGGCTGCCGCCCACCTGGCTAAATCTCCTCACCTTATCGGCGAGCTTCATGGATTCATGGCATCGAAGAGGCTGCGAAGAAAACGGTTTCTACCCGCTGGGCTTTCCGGCGCGCGACCTCGGATTGGGGGGCCGAAGCGAGCGCCACTCTTCTCTGCGAGCGCCTTGATGTCACGGCTGTTTCCGAACTCCCAGCTCCGGACCTCTGTCTGAGCCGCACGCCGCCGCAGGAACGCCGCGAGCCGGGCCATTCCCGCAGGCGTGTTGTCGAAGAAGGCGGCACGCCCTTCGTAGCCATATGCCAGCAGGACGTCGTTCAGCAAAGGCCACTTCTCTTCGGGCAGGATCAACGCGTGGAGTGTCCCTGGCGTTGACTCCTCGAAGCGCCGAATCTCGTGCATCGGGAACTCGACGAAGTGAGTGTAAGGGTTCCAATCCTGGAGCTTTAGAACGCTATATGCACCTGAGAGCGACACGAAAAGCAAGGCCAGCACGGGTGCCACGGGACGGGGGGCGCGATACGTCAACCCGGCGAAGCCCGTGGCCGCCAGCAGCGAGACAGGTACCATCATGACCAGGATCCTCGTCTGCGGAGGGTAGTAATACTGGGAAATGCCGCCCGCAAGAAAGCCGACGACCAGGAGAGTGACGATGAGATCAAGGAAGCGGCGCCACCCGAGAAACCGGAGCATGCCGAATGCGGCGGCCGTGAAGAAGGCCGTAACGGGATCCACCACGTTCTTCCAAAGGAAGTGACTGTGGGCCCGATAGTCGAGAAATGCGAAGACGGACTGGAGCGTCCGCAACAGGAGGAGGTGTTGATTCTGCTTCGCTTCGGCCGACGCCAGATTGTGCGAAATCAGCTCCTTCCAGTAGCCGACTTCGACCAGGATGGGGGCACTTCCGAGCACGAATCCCGCCAGGAGGAAGGCTGCAGGGGCGAGGAGCGAGCGCCACTCCTTGCGTTGAGAGCGCACCCTTGTCAGTATTTCGATGCCGAGTAGGCTGGTGAGGACGCCCATAGCCAGGAGGGCGCTCAGGGAGCTTAACAGCGAGCCAAGCCCGCCCGCGAGTCCAGCCAACAGGTAGAGTGTCTTGCTCTGCCTCTCCCGGGCTGCGAGGAAGAGACAGAGCCCGAAGATCAGGGGCGGCAAGAAGACAGCGTTTGGCTCGCCAATGCGCGCCCAGTCGACGATGAGCTCCGATGTGGCGAACCAGGCACAGCCGACCGCCGCTGCAAGGCGCGGCGTCCGGCTCGTGCCGCCGAGAATGTGCCGCAAGACTAAGTACAGCGGTGTCAAGCAAAGCACCATCATTACGGACATCGAGAGACGCCAGGCGAAGTTGGTTCTCCCCAAGGCGGTCATGAAGAGGAGCTGCCAGCCGGAAGTAAAGATCGGCCACTGCCCGTACACGCCATTGGCCTCGAGCCAGGGGACCTTCCAGAGCGGCCGCGACGGGAAGCCTCCCATCCAGAAGAACGTCCACTCATCGCCAATGAAGGAGAACTTCCAAGAGTCGAGCGCGCTCGCGTAGAGCGCCAGGACGGCGAGCGAGCAGAGCACGAGGGCCGCTGTCTCGAGCCTGGTCAGTCTGAAGCCCAGACGAAGACCCAAACGTTTCTCCCTCACCGCCACGAGGCCAACCGCCACAAGAAGGATTCCTAGGAAGGCGAGGGTCATGGTCCAATGGTTGTGAAAACCCTTCCTCTGCGCGAGCGCAAAGAGTCCCAGCGCGAGAAGGGGAAGCAGGAGCAACACGACCCGGTCTGTCGGGGTCGAAGACTGCAGAGAGGGTCTGGGCTCGGGCCTAGGCCGTCCGTCCAACATGATGGTCGGAGTCAGGGTCAGTATCCCGATCACGAGGAGCACCAGGCCTGCTCCAAATGTGGGCGGGAACCCGCCTGGGAAGAGGCGGTCTGGGTTGCTTCCAAAGAGAAGCGGCAGAAGAAAGGAGTGCGGTCCGAGCCACGAGCGGAGTGCTGCCGGCGACCGGATCACCAGCACGCCGGAGGCGATCAAGAGGCACGCAGCGCCGGTGGCCAGTCTGCGATGAAGACTACGCGCCGCCGCTGTCATGGCTGCATTATCTCCCCGGGAAGAAATCCGAGGTTACACGCCGACAGGGGCCCGAAACGGCGCTTTCGATAGCCTTCCCCCGCTCCATCGGCGGGAGTTTGCCGTCCCATCATCTCCTCGCGCAGCGTCCATCCTTCGTCTTGAAGTTCCCAGAGCAGGCCAGGGTCGTGCCCACCGCGGTATAATCTCAGGAAATGAGACCTCTTGCTTGAAGGATTCGATGCTCGACGCCCGTCTCTTCGAGCTCTCGCAGTTCTCCGAGGCAGAAGAGCTTGCGCCCGAAACCCTTATCGTGACACCCACCTTCTGCCAGGGGGAGACGATCGAGGCTCATATCCGCTCCGTCGGTTTGTCTCTTACCCGTGCATCGATTCTCGTCGTCGATGCACAGCCGACGCGGCCGACGCGCTCCGTTCGGAGTTCCCGCGACTCCACGTCCTTCGACGCATTGGACCTCGAAGCTTCGCCGGATCATACCGGGAGGGAATTGCGTGGGCGCTAAAGAATGGTTTCTCGCGAATCGTATCAATGGATGCTGACGGCTCTCACCCCGCCATCTTTCTTCCGCTCCTCCTGACGCTCTCTACCAGAGCGGACCTGGTGGTGGGTTCAGGCTACCTCAATGGGGTCAGCGTGCTCAATTGGAACCTCCGTCGCGTGCTGCTCTGCCTCCGTTCCTCTCTGCATGTACTGCCTCTAGCCCTCCACAGGGACCGCCCTCATGCCTCCCGGCTCTAGCAGTGAGCTTGTGACCCCACGCCGGCCTGGTCTGGGGTTACGCAAGATCGAGTGGTTTCTGCTGGGGGTTCTCGCCTTGGCAGCCTTTGCTGTTCGCGTGTACGACCTGGGCGGTTTCCCTGACACGATGCTGGCCGACGAGGCTGACAATGGCCAGTCAGCTGTAAGGATACTCTATGGACTCGCACCCGGGAACGGCTTCTTCGGGTTCGACTGGACATCGCAACCTGCCCTCAGCATATACAAGGGGGCGGCCTTCATTGCGGTCTTCGGTTTCAACCTTATGGCTCTGCGGCTACCTAGTGCGGTGATCAGCACCCTAGCCCTTATTCCTTTCTACATACTGCTGCGCCGGCAGTTTTCCGTGTTGGCTTCGATCCTCGCGACAATCCTGCTTGCCACGAGCGTGTGGTACCTAAACTTCTCGCGCAGCGGCTGGAACTGCCTGGACATCTGCTTCTACATGCTCGCGGCCATGCTTTTTTTGGTTCTAGCGATCGATAGCGTGGGAGATGCCACGCGCGCACGGTGCCGAGGGTGGTCTGCTTTCGGCGCAGCCGGCTTCTTCTGTGCGCTGGGTCTCTATGGGTACCCGGCCGGGAGGGCAATCACTGTCGCGGTGGCTGCGTTCTTCCCCATCGCGCTGTTGCTCAACCGCACGCGGGGCAAAGCTCTGGTGATCGGTTATTTGCTTCTGCTCGCGGTCGAGACCGCGACCTTCGCACCTCAGGCGGTCTATATCGCCCGTAACTGGAACTGGTTCAATGGGCGCAGCAAGGTTGTGCTGATTCTGAACGATCCCGGGTACAAGTCAGATCCGGTGGGCACGATGCTACGCCAGCTGAACAGGAACATTCGGGGCCCCTGGGACGGCAGGGTTAACAACACCGCCCAGTATTCGCCTGTGGGCGAGCCGCAGCTCGACAGGGCGACCGGTCTTCTAGTGGGTTTGGGTATGGCACTGACGTTGCTCCTTCGCAGGCTCAGAGGCCGACTGGAAACATGGCTCTGGTGGTTGATGCTGCTCGCTGGGTGGGGCCTTACCCAGCTCACCACCGTTGGCACGCCGAATGGAGCGCGCGGTATCGGCTATATGCCCACGCTCATTTACTTTGCCGCGGTCGCCTTGGACGAGGTTGTAGTTCTCCTGGCCCTGATCCCAGCCAAGACAAGGTCTCTTTCGGCTGCCAGGGGGCTGGGTTTTGCCGGCCTGACCGCGGCGATACTCTTCACAGGAGTCGCGAATGTGAAGCACTATGTGAACTGGCAGAGAAGGCCGCGGACCCGGCAGGACCGCTACCTGTATGTCACCGCCCAGGAATTCCCCATTTGGGCGGCGGACGTCGTAGAGCGGGCCAGGGACAGGGTTGGCGTGTCAAATGTCGGAGGCTGGCGCAACAGCCACCCTGTTCACAGCCCGGCGGATCCCTATGGCGGCACTGCTCCTCCTCGTTAAAGGGCTGGAAGCCGAATGCTGGGGCCAGGCCCCGCCGGCTGAAGCGAGGCCCGAACGGGACTGCATAGTCAGAATCGATTCCGAGGAAGAGCCCCTTGGGTCGTGATGCTTCGGTTGGCCCTTGCGCGGAGAGCGGTCGGGATCCCGGCAGACCTTCCCGGCGGCTACTCCAGGTGCTCACCGGAGCCGCCAGCATCGGGGCGGCGTACCTTTTCGTTTACTTTCTGGCCCGCGAGGACAGGAAGGGACACTTAACGCTCTCCCCGTTCTCGGCGCCGGTCCAGCTGCTGCGGGGATTGGGGGGCCTGGCCGCGGGAGTGGCTCATCGGATCCTCGTCGCGCCAATTTTCTTTCCCCTGTTGGGTGTCGCGGCATTGATGTTGCTGCGGCAGTACCGGCCGCGGACATGGCGGCACGACGTCGCGCTCGCCCTTATCGTGCCCTCACTGGGCGCTAGCGCGTCCCTCTTGCTACGCGGTGATCTCGGGCTGGCGACGCTGGCCGGCTTGCTCGCAGGGATCTGCTTGGCTCTGTACGGCGGAGAAGAAACCGGACGAGAGGCAAGCCCACTGCTGTTTCTCGTTCCGCTCGGGCTCGGAGCGGTCCTCCGGTTTTATGCTCTGGCCCAGGTCCCGAACGGCTATGCTGAGCACGCCGTCGCCGCCCATGTCGATCTCTCGATTCCTTACCGCGAGGCGCTGTCGTCCTCACTGCATGCGCACAGACTTCAGCCGTTTCTTGCAACCGCTTCACACGCGCTCGTCTACGAGCAATCCGGTCTCTCATCGCTGATCGCGGCGATCGGATTTGAGCTTTTCGGTGTGACGCTTACGGTGACGCGGCTCGTCTCGGCGGCGCTCGGCACGCTCACGATCCTTGTTGCGTACCGTCTCGGCCGGGCCCTGGACGGCGTCAGACTCGGGCTCGCGTTTTCGTTCCTGCTCGCCGTTTCCCCCTGGCATGTTGCGATGTCACGATATGGCGCTCAAGAGCACGTTCTTTCGCCGCTCCAGTTCCTTCTCAGCCTCCTCTTTGTCGTCCTGGCTGTGAATGGCGGCCGGGTCCGCCACGTTCTCCTGGCCGGCCTCTTCACGGCGCTCGCCTGGTACATTTATGCGGCGAACCTCGTCGTGCCCGTTATCGTGGGACTCTTCCTCTTGTGCCGGGCCGCTGCGGATCCGCGGCTCGCGCTCCGGAGATGGAAGAAGGTGCTCCTCGGGCTCGGGTGCTTCGCGCTTTTGACTTACGCACCTGCTACACACCTCTTTTCGCGCGGACTCCTCGTGCCGAATTTGAGGACCGGGTACCGGGCGACGGGACCCATCCTGGCGAACGTCGCCAAGCGCTCGACGATGATCAGACTGGAAACCGACGAGCTCTTCCGGCTCGCCGACGACCCGTGGTTCTCAATGCGTGGCGGAGGGCTGGGCATCCTTCAGAGCACGCTCCTCGTCCCAGGGCTCGTCATCGCGGTGGGCGCACTGCGCCGGCGGCGCCACCGCGACCTGGCGTTTCTTGTCCTGATCGGACTGCCGATCGCCGCGCTCCCGGCGGTCTTTGCGCCCGACCCCTCCTTCCGCCGGCTCATGCTCGTGACGACGCTCGCGGCGCTCGTGTCGGCGTTCATGCTGGTACGATTGGCGGAAGCGGCTCGTGCCGCTGGCATAAGAGGAAGAATCGTGACGGTAGCCGCCTGCGCTGGTGCGCTCGCGCTCGGCGCGGCGAGCACGTTCAGCTACTTCGATCGGGTCCAACTGGAGGAAGAGTCCAGGAGTTTACCGCTCCGCACGCTCGGTGGGACGGTCGCCGGGTTGCTCGGGAAGAACCCACTCGTGATCGTCGTCCCGGTCCGCGACAATCTGAGCGACGCACAACGCTACATCAAGTTGATGGCATACGACACGCTCCTTGAAGCGAAACGGCGCGGCGTCCCTTGGGAGGTCTTCTACCTTATCACCTCCTGCGAGGACCCTGTGGACGGCCGTACCCCGCCGGCGGCGGATGATTCCCCGCCCATTCTCGTCTTGCACCACGCCGTGCTCGAGCCGCGTGCACCCTGCGGCCCGGATTTCGTTTCCCGCCTCAAGGCACATTATCCCGGAAGCGTCGTGGTCGTCGCCAGGCCACCCGCCCCAAGTCACTGAGATGTTATTGACCGCTGAGATCCAACGTTGGGCGACGGCGGTGCCCCCCTACATGGCGACGGCAGTGGTGCTGTGGGTGGCTGCGGCCTCCACGTTGGTCTGCGGACTCGTCCGACGCCGAGCGGTGACGCCCCTCTGGCTGCCTGGGGTGGCGTTCGTAGCGTTAACCGCAGCGGCCATGTGGCCGCTATCGACCGGTACAACGAGATGGTGGTTGCGTGACTTGGTGCTGGGAGCCGCGGGTGCGGCGCTCTTAGTGGATGCCCTGAGAGCTAGAGGGAAGGCAGACGAACTGACGAACGAGAGCCACGCAACGCCACGTGTGAGCCGATTGTATCTGGCAATGGGGTTGCTTGTGGCGGGAGTGTTCCTCTTCTACAACTTGAATGGCTATTCGGGTGACAGGCTGCTCGTGTGGGAAGCTACCGTAGCGCTAGGGTTTGGCGAGGCCTTCGTGGCCGGCCAGAGCATAGTGCACTTCGCCCTGCAGCGTCTTCTCTGGGACGATGGGGCCCTGAGCGCGGGTCAGACCAGCCTCTTCTACGGCGCGCCGACTTACGCGCTGTTCCGGACGGTGGGGTTCTCGCCGTGGACTCTGCGCTGTGCTGCTGCGATAGCCATCCTCCTGAGCATAGCGGTCGCGTACGCGGTGGGGCGGCACTTCTTCGGGCAGGGGGTCGGCGCGGCCACAGCGGTGGCGTTCGCATTGAACCCGTGCGTGCTGTTCTACGGCCGCTACGGCAGCTCTCCTGCTGGGACACTGCTGGCCGTCCTCCTGGCTCTGCTGGCTACCTGGCTCTTCCTGGAGCAGGAGCGAGCTGCTCTATGGCGAGGAGCACTTTGCGGCGGCGCGCTGTACGTGGCCACCTTGCAATATTCGCCGGCTCGGATCATCGTACTGCTTCTGCTCGCCTTCATCCCGGTTGCCCTGGCAGGCCAGTGGCGGCAAGCCGGTCGGCGGCGTCTAGGCGGCGCCGCGGTGATAGCCCTGGTAGCGGTTGGAGCCTGGAGCGTCGAGAGCTCGTTCCACCGGCAGGGGTCATTTCTGCGGGCGCGCGGTGAGACCTTCTTCGACCTCGTGAAACACCCGGAATACGTCAGGGATCTTTACAAAGGCGAGCCGGTGCCCGGTCGCATTCAGCCCGGGGCCTTGTCCACGCTGGCAAAGATCGAGCTTTTCGGCCGGACTCTCCAGATGACCGGCTCTCAGTATCTGAAGTTGATGACGCCCGTTCCCGCACCGCCTCCCAACGGAGCAGTCATTGATACGGATCCGCCGCCGTTGCAGCCATACTATGGCCCATTTGGCGTTTTCATTCTGTGGGGGGTCGTGGATTCGTTGCGCCGATGGCGATCGTGGCCCCGCGCCTTCCTGTTGCTTTGGGTCGTCCTGGGGACAGGGCCGCTGCTGCTTACCAACCGAGTGGATTGCCACCGCCTCATGCTGTTCGTGATTCCTCTCTCATTCTTTTGCGCTCTGGGAATGCGCGGAGCCGCGCGCGTCATGGAGCAGGCCGCCGTGCCGCAGCCTGTGCAGCACGTCTTTGCTGTTGCGCTTGCGCTCAGCGCAGCTTATAATGCGATTCAGCTGCTCAATTATGAACAGCCCCCGCAGCCGGCCGCGGGCCGCGCGATCGCCGCAGAGGTGGCGAGGGTCTCCGGTCCGGTGAGGGTCGGGGTGGAAGGACTGCAGCGCGACCTGGGTTGGGCATACCTGGAGCTGCTGGAGCGGATGCGTCGGGATCCCCGTCGGGGAGGAATGCTGGTGGACGAGCAGATAGTCCACGGAGTCCAGCGTCCGGTCGGCGCGCTGCCGCAGGCGTACGTGCGTGAGCTGCGTCGCCTGAGCACGACGTCCACCATCTTGCTGGCCCCGGCTGATTACTTCCGACAGGTCGCGGCGGCGCTCCAGCGCGAAGGCACCGTCGTGGTGGAGCGGGGCACGCCCGCGTTTCATATCTTGCGCCTGGAGGGCGGAGCGGCCACCGCCGGCGGCGGGGTGATACCAGCTTTACCGACGCCGGTTATCAAACCCAGCCTAACGCCGCCAGCGCCTATTCAGTTCCGCGGCGGACCCAGGCGGCTGCTCTCGGGGCTGACACCGGTGACGGTGGCGTTTGGATTCCAGCCGCCGAGAGTCGATGCGAACTGGGACGGCGGCCCCATTCGTATGGGCGGAGTTACATACGAGCACGGACTGGGCACACACGCGTGGTGCCGTATGACCTACGCGGTGCCAGGAGGGGCCACGGCGTTCCAGACGATCGTGGGTCTTGCGGATGAAGCCCGCACGTGTGAAAAGGCGGCCGTCACTTTTGAGATTCACGGCGACGATGACAAACTGCTCTATGACAGCGGGGTGGTCGATACGGCGACACCCCCGCAGGCCGTGTACATAAGGCTGGCCGGCACGCGCACTATCACCTTGGTCGTGACGGAGGGAGGGAACGGGCCGGACTGTGACCACGCCCTGTGGGCTCTTCCGGCCTTCCTGATGGAGTCCAGATCCAGGTAAGCACTGCCCATCGGCCGGGGACCCGGCACGATCTGGCATTCCGCCTCTTGAATCCGGGTTCCAGCTATGCGTCTCCCTGGGCCTTTGTGCTGGTAATAATCTTGCGTCGGAGGCGTGCGAGGTCATAGAAGGCTCGGAGAATCACCGACAGACGCGCTCCTGTCGGCGCCCCGGCGGAGCGCGGCAAGTGACGGACGCCCACCTCTTTGATCCCGAACCCGCGCCGCACGGCACGGCCGTACAACTCCGCGTTGATGAGCGCGCCGGTCGACTCGAGCTCAACGTGTTCGAGGACCTTCTTCGGGATGAGCTTGAAGGCGCAGTTGAGATCGCGCACCCGCACCCCGAGCATGACCGGCACGAGGAGGCGGCCGAACAGCGTGGCGTTGAGTCGCCGGACAAATGAGTCGCGCCGCCCGATTCGAAACCCCGTAACGATATGGTCGTCGCCGGTGACCAGCGGCAGTAAGAGGTCCAGGTCTCGGATACAGAACTGGCCGTCGCAGTCCATGAAGAAGACGAACCGCTTGGTCGCCGCATCGAAGCCCGTGCGCAGGGCTGCACCGTAGCCCCGGTTCTGCGGGTGGCAAAGCGGCCGCAGCCGGGTGAACTCGGCGACCAGATGGTCGAGAATTTCCCCGGTGCGATCGCGGCTGCCGTCATTGACGATCAGCAGCTCGTAGTCGGGCACGCGATCTGCGAGGTACTCGACGCAATTACGGACGACTCGTTCAATGTTCGCCTCTTCGTTGAAGGCCGGCAGCACCACTGAAAGCTCTTGCACGACCCCGCCGACCGGTACATCGGCCACTGGTCACTCCGGCGGCCGGAGGTCACCGCTGACCAAGCGGGCGGAGCTCCAGTCGGCGTGGTCACCGCTGGCGAAACCGCGCTCATAGACGACGGTCCGGGAAGGATCCTCCTCCTCCCGTTGCTTTAATCGTGGTGGTGCACGGCATCTACCGGGCGAGTAAAGGGTCTTGCACTGAGCGAGATCGTGCTAGACTCGGACAAGTTGGAAGAGGTTTTTCGCTCGATGCGGATCGCTGCCGGAGGTGGGCGTTGAGACGAATCTGGCGAGTCCGCGCCAGTTCGACCGTTTGCCGCCGGGACTCCGGCGGCCAAGGCGCGTGACTCATCGGCGCCGTGAACTCCCATCTCGCAAGCCAGGAAATATCAGCGAAACCGGAGCAGCTCCACTCACTTCGCGCACTGCCGGTCCGGATTGGCCTGACGCTCATCGCCCTAGGGCTCTGGTGGTGGGGCGTCCGAAACTGGCCGCAAGGTAACGGCGCGGAAGGTTACGGTGCGGGCTTCCCGGCGTGGGTGGCCTCCTTCGCGGTGCTACTGGCCGCTTGGATACCGGCGCTGCGGAGGCCGCGCCTGCGTTGGACAGCGGGAAGAACTCTCATCCTCATCGTCGTGGTGGCGGCCGCGCTGATCCGTTTCTACCGAGTCACGGAAGTACCGTTCGGCATCCACTTTGACGAGAACACCGGTTTCGAATCCTTGCAGGCCATGGATCGGGGGCTTGCAGAGAACATCTTCAGCATGGCCAGAACCGAAACGGGTCCGGGTCTGACCCTGGGGACCGAATGGGTCGTCGGCCTTTTCACTCCGAACCGCTTCGTTGCGAACCGCTACACCGCGGCATTGTGGGGCACGCTCTCGATCTTGGTGACCTACCTTCTGGGGAGCCGACTACGTTCACCGACGGTTGGTCTCGTCGCGGCGGTCTTCCTGACGTGCTCCTACTGGCACTTGATCAGCTCCCGCTTTCAAGCCCAGTTCTTGGCTGCACCCTGCGCCGCAGGCCTGATCTGCTGGAGTATCGTGCGAGTCTGCGATTCGGGGCGACCCTTCGATGCGATCTTCGCCGGCGTCATCGCCGGGCTTGGGCTGCAACTTTACCATCCAATCAAAATAATGTTCGTAGCCGTGCCGCTCTGGTGGCTGTGGCACGCGCTGGTGACGCGGCAGTTCGCGCGCCGCACAATTCTGCCCGTTGCAGTCACCGCTATCGTCGCATGGATGGTGCTGCAACCGCTCATCCAACGCGAGGGTTTCCGCACCTATTTCGAGCGGGCCAGCGCCGTAACTGTGCTCGGTGCGGACTTTCGCCACAGGGCAATGCGCCAGCAGACCTCGACCTTCGGGTTTCTTCGCACCCAGCTTGCGCGTCAGCTGCGGCTCATCACGGGCGGAGCCGAGGTGGCGGCGGACGAGCTCAGCGACGATCCCATGTTGAACTGGCTCGAGGTCGCGGCCGTTGTGATCGGGCTGGCGGTGAGCGTCCGGCGCTGGCGATCCTGGCGAGAGACGGTCGCACCAATCCTACTGGTTGTGACCATGGGTGCCGTTGCGCTCTCGTCCGTTCCCGAAGCCTCATATCGGCTGGCGGTCGCGCTCCCCGTGCTTGCTATCCTTGCGGGCATTGGCATCACAACGCTGCTCGATTGGTATCGGCGTCACCTGTCGAGGCGCCTGGGTATCACTGTCATCGTGGTTGGCATCGTTCTGCTTGCGTATGATGTGCAGATCAACGCCCGGCGGACCATGCACTACTTTGCTCGGCGCGCCGCCGCACAGGACATCGACACATTGGATCGCGGCATCGCGGCTGGAAACAAGGACGCAGTCTATTACATCGAGGCGCCGCCGGCCAGACTCACCCACCGCGTGGTCTTGGCATTGACGCACCGGCGCACGATTGTGGCGGTCCCAAATCTCACCGATTACGTGCCCCGAAGCGTGGATCCGCACCGGCCGGCCGTATTCGTGATTCCTTATGTGACGAGTGAATACAGCCTGCCGTATTTACGCGGGCTCTACCCGAATGCGGTGGTCCGACCGTTGGCGAACCCCACCGGCGCGGTCGCGGGTTATTTCGCAGAGGTGTCCAGCAACGCTGTTGCTGCTGCGATGCGGGGCATCAAAGAAGCGAGCTGCGGTCTACGCCGTGTGGAAGGCCAGCATCAGCCCGGCAGGGTGGATCCCTTTCTGGCATTCCTGGATATCCGGGCGCTCCTGGCTGACGCGGGAATCCCGGAGCTCGAGTGGCGTGGCAGGCTCGAAGTTCCCGACCCACCACCGGCTGAGATTGGTGTGACGCAAACGTCCATGAGCAGCTCGATGACGCTGGACGGCGTCCCGGTCCTGACGAGTTCCGCGGGGAGAACTGTGTTGCCCTTCGCACCCGCCCCTGGAGGTCACGCGATAGGGATCAGACTCAAGCCCGCTGGCACGGATCCGCCGGGTTTCTGGCTCTGGTGGCGCTTGCCGGGCCAGCAAGAAGTGGTCATTCCTTGTAGTCGGTTGACACCGGAAGGATAAGAGCGGAGACCCAACCAGTTGGCTACGATGAGCATCTCGCCTCGGCAGCGATGTTCAGGATCTGCGTCCGCCTGTTGGGACGCATATGTGCGCCCCGAAACCCGCCGACGAGGATTGCGCGATTGATGGGAGCTCCCTCGCATGTGTTCACCTGGCGTGCGACTCACCCGATACCTGGCGAGTTTTATCAGCTCTTGCTTCCGACCCTGAAGTCGTGGGTGCCCAGGTTGTCCCATCCCGTGCCCCGGGGCAGCTTGTAGTACATGTTGACGCGGTAACTGCCCTCGGGCGACGGGCTCGCCTGTTTGAACGTCACGAAGCCCTTGTCGCCGACAGGCTTGACCTCCTCGCCGACCGTCGTGTTCTTCGTAGTGTCGTTCCAGACGGCGCGCACCTGGGTGCCGGCGGGGACGTTTCGAACGTAGAAGGACATCGCCGCGGTCGAACCGGGCGCGATCACGCTGATCTCTCTTACTACGATCCCGTCCGCGTCGGTCGTATCACCAAACCGGTAGTGATCCACGTACAGATCGGTGCGGCTGCCCGACGGGATGTCGTCGGTTGCCTTGCTCACGGCCGGTCTGCCGCTCCTGGCCGGCGCCTCACTTTTCTTGCAACCGGAAGCCGCGAGCGTCGCGGCCAGCGTGAGCAGAGGAACAACCTTGAAGGGCTTCATCATTTTCGACCTCCCCTACAAATTGATGGAGAACTCCCTTTTATAATAATCCAGGCCGCTCAGGTCCTGCTGACACGACCTCGACGCCGGTGCGCCTTGAGGTGTTGATCAGACGGCGCATCCGGTCGGCCGCTCGACTTCCTTAATGAGTGCCTAATCGTTCGGGTCGTACCCCTCGTCACAGTCAGTCGTCATGCGCAGTTATGGTTGGCGAGCCCGGCCGCGGTAATACCGACTCAGCGCGCCCGCCAACCACGACACAAAGACGAGGAGCAAGGAAATCTGTGGCAGCAGAGTCGATGTGCGGCCCGCCACAAGCTCGAAACCTCCCTCACGCAGCCGCCGCGCAATGGGTTGGGCCGCGGTGTCCCTCGAGCGCTTGCAGGCGCCGAGCCCGCCCACGATTTTCGGCCGCGGCTGGTACCACATCAGCAACGTCTACTTCGCCCTGCTCGCAACGTCCATGAAGTGGTTCGGGACGAACTTCGCGGGGGCCCGCGTGCTCGGGGCACTGAGCGGGACGGCGTCGCTCGCCGTGCTCGTTTTCGTGGGAGCACGGAACTTCGGATGGTTCGCGGGGCTCGCCGCCGGGGGGCTATACGCGCTCTGGGGCGCGGGCCTCATGTTCGCGCGCGAGAACACGGAGGCGGGTCCGACGGCTTTGCTCTGGACCGTGGCCGCGGGACTGCTGCTCGAAGCGGCGCGGTCGAACCGCCAGATCGCGTGGATCGGGGCGGCGGTCGTGGGCGGTCTGTCGATCTACTTCTATCCGCCGGGCCGCGTGTTCCTTGCGTTCGACCTGTTCGTGGCCGCGTTCCTGGTCCTGCGCGTCGGCCGCGGGCTCCGGCGCCGCGTCCTCGCGGCGGGCGCCGCCGGCCTCGTAGCCTACGTCGTGATCGTCACGCCCTTCATCGCCGCAATGAGGAAGGAGCCGGGGGAGTTCGCGGTCCGCGCGCAGGAGACGACGATCTTCCGCCGGTCGAACCTCTCGCGGCTGTCGTACATGCGCCCCGAATGGAGCTATCCCCGCGTGATCGCGGCCCAGCTCGAGAGGTCCTTCGGGCTGTTCAACCGGTTCGGCGACGCGAACTTCTTCTGGCCCGGGGACCGGCCCGCGGCAACGGCGGGGCTTTCCGCGGCCTTCTTCATGGGACTGATCGTCGCGATCTGGAGGCTCCGCGACGTCCGGCTGTTCCTCCTGCTGACGTGGTTCGCGACGGGCTTCGCGGGAATCGTTTTCACGGTCGAGACGCCCGCCCTGCAGCGCCTGTCGTGCTCCGTCTCGGCCGTGCCCTTGATCGCGGCGCTCGCCCTCGACGAGATCCGCCGGCGGTTTGCCGGCTCCGGCACCGGGAGGACGGTTGCCGGCGTGACCGCCTCGGCGGCGGTGCTCGCGATCGCGGCCCGCGAGGGCTACCAGTTCTTCGTCAGGGAAGGAGCCTGCGAGTTATGGCCGCACCCGAACGCCGAAGGGCGCGCGATCGCGTCGCTCGGCCGGGACGTGTGGGCGTTCTCGCTCGGCGACATGTTCCACATGGTCCAGTCGGGCTGGGTCGATCTCCTCGCGCACGAGACACCGCGGGGCGGAATCCGGACGCCCGGGTCTTATCTGCCCATTCCGCTCGAGCCCGACCGCGACCTCGCCTTCGTCGTGTATCCGCGACAGTTCTTCTTCCTCCCGTACCTGCGCGATCTGTACCCGGGGGGAGAGACCCGGCCGTTTGCCCTCGACCCACGGACGCCGGTCGTCACCGTGTATCGCGTGCCGCGGGAGGCCTGGTCCGCCACGCGCGGCGCCGTGCGACGCGCCGCCGCGGGAGCTCCGGCGACGGTGTCGTCGTTTGGCGAGCTGCCTGCGGGGGCTTTTGGGGAGCGGTTCCGATGGTCGGCGAGGGTCCGAATCTCGCGCTCGTGGAACTACCTCTTCGTGACGGGAGGCGGATCCGGGCGGCTGAGCGTGGACGGGCGCGAGATGGAGAGCGTTCCGGGCAGGGAGGGCGAAAGCACGAGCACCGTCTTCCTGCCTCGCGGCGATCACGCGGTCCGGCTCGATGCGGCCGTTGACGCGCGCAACGCGCGCCCGTCCCTGCTCCTCGGCGAGGCGGATCCCGGGGGCTCCCTCGAGGCCTGGCGCGCCGCGGCGCGGCCGATCGCCCGCTCCTCGCTCGAGGCGACCGAGGCGCCGGCACGCGGCCTGCTGGGTCGCTTCGAGATTCCGGGGCGGCCTCCCCTCCTGCGGCTCGACGGGACGATCGCGAGCGGCGGCTTCAACGAGGAAGTCGGGTATCGCGGGCCGTACCGGGCCGTGTGGACGGGCTCGATCCGCGTCGCTCGCCGCGGGCGTTACGCGTTCCAGTTCTTCATGAACGGGGTCACCGTCGACCTTGCCGTCGCGGAGCACGTCCTCCACGTGGAGGGTCTCGAGGAGCAATCGGTCGTGCGCGAGGCGGATCTGGAGGAGGGGGTCCTTCCGGTGACGCTCACGATGAACGTGTTGCGCGATCCCGGGACGCTCGAATGGGCCTGGCGCCCGCCGGGCGGCGAGGCGTCGATCGTCCCGCCCGCGGTGTTCCAGCCTCCGCCGGGCGCCGGCGCGGGCCCGCCCCGCTCGGCAGCGGAGCTCGGCTCCAAGGACGACCGGACGGTGGACTTGTGGACGCGTTACTGAGGGCTCCGCGCCTCGAAGCGGAGGACGGGGAACGGAGCGGGCGCGATCATCGGAAGCTCTCCAGGCCGTAGGATATGGGCATGGCAACGCGCCGGGCGTTCACGCTCGCAGCGATCGGGACGGCCCTCGCGGCGGCCTCCTCGGTCGCCGGTGCCGCGCTCGCGTTCGTCCTCGGGCCGCTGCGCCGCCGCGCGCCGCGGGAGTCCGCGTTTCTGGACCTCGGCCCGGCTTCGGCTTTCGAGGCGCTGCGCGCCGGGACGTCCGGGCCGGAAGAGGTCGTCGTGGAGCGCACCGTCGAGGATGGCTACATGACGCGTCGCGTGAAGGAGCGTTTCGCGGTCGTCCCGGACGCGAAGGCCGCGTCGGGCCTCGCGGCTCTCGGCACGACGTGCAGCCATCTCGGCTGCGGCGTGTCGTGGAATGGCGCGCGAAAGGCGTTCCTGTGCCCCTGCCACGGCGGCGTGTACGGACCGGGCGGCGACGTGCTGGCCGGCCCGCCCCCGAAGCCGCTCACCCGCCTGCCGCTCGTCGTGTCGGGCGGACGCCTGCAGCTCGACGTGGCGGCGCTCGACGCGTGAAGAGAATTCTGGACTTTCTCCAGTCGCGTGGTGGCCTCACCTCGCTCTGGCGCGCGTTCGCGGACGAGCCGGTTTCCATCCGGCGGGCGTGGCTCTTCACCCTGGGGTCCGCGGCGCTCGCCGTGTTCCTCGTCCAGTTCGTGACCGGCTTCGCGTTGGCGCTCGCGTACGCCCCGACGCCGGACCACGCGTGGGAAAGCGTGAAGGCGATCCAGACGCGGCTCTTTGCGGGCGGGCTCGTGCGAGGTCTCCACAGCTGGGGCGCTTCGGCGATGGTCGTCCTCGCCGTACTCCACATGGCCCGCACGTTCGTCTTCGGCGCGTACCGCCGCCCCCGTGAGCTGAACTGGCTCGTAGGCCTCGCGCTCCTCCTCCTCGTGCTCGGATTCGGCTTCACGGGCTATCTCCTCCCGTGGGACCAGAAGGCGTACTGGGCGACGGTCGTCGGCACGAAGGTGCCGGCGGCGCTCCCGATCGCGGGGGCCGCGGCCTCGCGCCTCATGACGGGAGGCCCCACCGTCGGCGCGGCGACGCTGACGCGCTTTTATGCGCTCCACGTCGTCCTGCTGCCGCTTCTCGCGTTCGCCTTCATTGGCGTCCATCTCCTTCTTCTGCGCCGCCACTCTCACGCAGGACCGATGACGGAACCCGACCCGAGAGAGCCGTTCTTCCCGTTCCAGGCGGCGCGCGACGGCATCGTGATTCTCGCCATCGTCCTCGCGCTGTTCTGGCTCGCGGCGCGGCATCCCGCGTCGCTCGAACGGCTCGCAGACCCGACGGACACCTCTTACGTGCCGCGGCCCGAGTGGTATTTCCTCCCGCTCTTTCAGCTCCTGAAGTTCTTCAAGGGCCCGTTCGAGCCGATCGGTACCGCGGTCCTCCCTGGTGTCTCGATGCTGCTTCTCGCCCTCGTCCCTTGGCTCGACCGCGGGGCTTCCCGGCGGCCCCGCGACCGGCGGCTCGTTCTCGCGGCGGGTGGCGCGGGGGCGGCCCTGCTCCTCGGTCTCCTCTATTTCGGAGCGCTTGACACCCCGAAGGGAAACTTCTCGGGGCTCGACCCGGCGTCCCAGCCGCCGCCCGACGCGCGCCTCCTCGGCGGCTTCGCCTCATACGAGAGGCGCGGCTGCGCTTCGTGCCACGGGGCGGAGGGCCGGCCGGCGGCGGACGCCTCGCCGAACGCGGTTGGTCTCGCGGCGCGCGCGCACGTTCTCGCGGGCGACGCAGTCGCCGCGCACGTGAAGGAGAAGGGCGCGAAGCCGGCCGCCACCGAGGAGGACGGCGAGAGTCCCGACAAGGACATTCCGTCGCTCCTCGCGTACGTAGAGGCGCTCGGGAGAGACGGGCCGCGTTTCTCCGCGCTGCCGCAGCCGATCCGCGTAGGGGGCGCCGCGATCGATCGCGAAGACTGCCGGCAGTGCCATCAGCTCTACGGCGAGGGCGGGCGCAAGGGCCCCGCGCTCCAGCACCTCCTCGGCAAACGCGACAGGGACTGGCTCGTCGCGCACTTCAAGGAACCGAAAAAGCTCGTGCCGGGCTCGAAGATGCCGTCGTTCCGGTTCCTGCCGGACGCCGAGCTCGCCGCGATGTCGGACTACCTGCTCGCGGTGCCGTAGGCGGAACCCAGCGCGCTATCTTTCGGTGAACGTCTTCAACTCGATGCGCTGCGTGAGGAATCGGCGGAACTCGCCAGGCGGAAGGGACGCGACCTGGCGTCCCGTCACGTGCTCGATGTCGCCGAGTACCTTCTCCCAGAGAAACTCGCGGCGCGCGATCTCGTCGAGATCACGGACCTTCCCGAAGTCCTGAACGAACTTGTTGTGCCGGCAGAGCATGCGGAACGCGTGTTCGGTGTTCGGGCGCCTCAGGGGCAGGCCGAGGATGCGGACGTCGTTGCCCACGTCGTGGATCGGCTGGCCCCACTCGCCGTACCCGCCGAAGATCGTCCCGAGCTTCTCGAGGGCGTTTGCGAGCTTGGGCTCGCCGCCCCTCTCGAGCGCCGTCTTCACGATCGGGAGCGTGATGTTGCGGAAGAGCGTGGGGTCGGCGAGGCGCACGTTGATGCCGATCTCCTCGCGCGTGATGCGGGCGATGTCCTCGGACCGGATGCGGTTGTCCGTCGCGAGATGGATACGCTCGCCGATCGACTCGGGCACCGTGAGGGCCGCGAGGATCCCCTGGACGACGCGGTCCACGGGCACGAGATTCAGCTCGGCCGAAGCGTCCCCGGGGAAGCTCGAGGCGATCGCGCCGATGAGCCACGCCTTCCCGCGGCCCATGGCATCCGCCTGCAGCGCATCCATCGCTTCCTTCGAGCGCCCGAACGCGTTGATGGGCGCGTTCACGACCTTCGTGTCGCCCCGGTTGTTGCCGGTCCTGCTGTTGCCGATGACGATCGAGGGAAGGAGCTGCGACACGCGGAGGCCCTTGTCGACGAGCGTGTAATCCGTCTCGAGCGACGCCATCGCCTTCGTGAGCTCGTAGAAGTTGTTGTAGAAGTTCCGGGGGAAGACGAGGGCGTTCTCCTGAGCGGTCGTCTTCTTTTTCCGCCCGTGGATGTAGGACGTCTCGATGGCGACGTGCTGGATGAACTTCGTGCCCTTGGCCTCCTGGATCCCGAGGGCGAACTGGAGAGCATTGCGCGCCCCCTGCACGTTCGCACGGAAGGAGTTCTCGTATGCGTCGTCGAACGAGACGCTCGCCGCGCAGTGGACGACGTGCGTGAGCGTCTTCCTGAGGCGCGCCATCTCCCGCGGCGCGATGCCGAGATTCGGCTTCTCGATGTCTCCGTCGACGAAGACGTATTTCTTCGCCTTCGCCCCCATGATGCGAAGGCGCTTCAGGAGGAGCGCGCCCCGCTGCCTGGGCGACAGGACCCGGACGACTTCCTTCGTCTTTGGATCGCGGATCTTCTCGGGCCGCACGACGGAGACGACGCGCTCGATGCGGCGGTCGTTCGCGGCCTGCGCGAGGAGCTCCTTGCCCAGAAATCCGGTCGCGCCCGTGAGGAGCACGTGCAGCCGGGGGCTCCGGCCGCGTGCCTTGAGGAGCATGCGTGCGTCGCGCTGCAGCTTCTCGATGCGCGCCTTGACCTCCTTCTCGGAGAGGTGCGAAGCCTCGCGGAACTTGAAAAAGACGTCGCGGTCGGTCACGCCGATGAGGCTCTTGGCGCTCTTTTCGACCGCCTTGCTTCCCGTCGCGGAGCCGAGCGCCTCGGCGAGCTTGATCCCGAGGAGGTTCACCTTTCTGAGGCCGTCCTTGACGGCATTCTCGTTGCCGGTCCAATGGATCAGCCGGCTCGCGAGGTACTGCGCGGTCACGTCGATCGGGTTCTTGTCCCGGTGGGCGCCAACGAGCAATTCGTCGGGGTCGATGGGCCGGAGCACTTCCTTGCCGGTCGTGAGGCTCACCTTCGCGATGTAACGCGAAGGAGAGCTCTCCCACAGCATCTCGCCCTTCGGATTCATCGTCGGGGAGATTTCCTGCGGAGGGGCTTCTGCGGTCCCGCGCACAGGCGGAGCCGTCGTGGATCTGACCATGGAGTCCTCCGAAAACGGAGCGCCATTGTAGTCCCGAGCGGCGTCAGCCCAGGGCGGCGATGAAGTCGTCCGCCGCGAGCGCGACGGCGAGAGCCGCGTCGTTATCGGCCTCGAGATAGAGCGTCGCGGAGGGATCGGTGACGCGCGCGAGCGCGCCCGCGCGAACTTCCTTCACATCGTCTCCGTCGAACGCGGCGAGGCGCCCCGAGAAGACGGCGAACGCGCAGACGCCGCGAAAGACCCACCGCGCGCCCGGAGGCGGGCCGAGCCGAAGCACGGCGAAGCCCGTCTTGGTCAGACGCGCAAGCACGCGGAGGCCGGTGATTCCGGGAAAGGCCGCGCCCGCGACGCCGTCTCTCCTGATGTGGTGGTGGGGTCTGGGTGATGTTCTGGAAATTTCTTCGAGTGAAAGAACGGCGGTGAAGGCGCCCATCGTGGAGCCTTCGACGCGCGCGAGGCGGTCGAGGTTGAGGAGATAGGACCTGTGGATTCTCACGAAGCGCTCCCTTGGGAGCGCGTCTTCGTCAGCGCGCGGCCGCAGGCCGCGGCGCGGATGCCGGCTCGTACCCGAGATTTGGCGACAGCCACCGCTCGACGTCGGCGAGCGGGGCTCCCTTGCGCCGGGCGTAGTCCTCGACCTGATCGCGCCCGAGGCGGCCGACGCCGAAGTAGTGCGCCTCGGGATGGGCGAAGTAGAACCCGCTGACGGAGCTCGCGGGCGTCATCGCGAAGTTCTCGGTGAGCGAGATTCCGGTGTGTGTCTGTGCATCCAGAAGCGCGAAGAGCGTGCTTTTCTCGGTGTGGTCGGGGCACGCGGGGTAGCCCGGAGCCGGCCGGATGCCGCGGTAGCGCTCGCGGAGGAGGTCGTCCGCCGTGAGGCTTTCGTTCCGGCCGTAACCCCAGTCTTGGCGCGCGCGCTGGTGCAGCATCTCGGCGAAGGCCTCGGCGAGCCGGTCCGCGAGCGCTTTCACGAGGATCGAGGAATAGTCGTCGTGGTCCTTCTCGAACACCTGGCAGAGGGCGTCGACGCCGATGCCGGCGGTCACGGCGAAGGCACCGACGAAGTCCGCCCGTCCGCTCTCTTTCGGCGCCACGAAGTCGGCGAGAGCCTCGAGGGGCTGCCCCTCCGGCTTCTCCATCTGCTGCCTGAGCGTGTGAAGCGTCGCGAGCGGTCGCGCCCTTGCCGCGTCCGCAAAGAGGCGGACGTCATCGCCGTCCGCGTTCGCCGGGAAGAACCCGTAGACCCCGCGCGCGGAAATCAGGCGCTCTCTCACGATCCGGTCGAGGAGAGCCCGCGCGTCCGCGAAGAGCTCCTGCGCCTTCTCTCCGACGATCGGGTCCTCGAGAATCTGCGGATACCTCCCGCGCAGCTCCCACGCGTGGAAGAACGGTGACCAGTCGATGAAAGGCACGAGGTCGGCGAGCGGCACGTCGTGGAGGGCGCGCGCGCCCGTGAAGAGGGGAACGGGAAGATCCGCGCCCGCCCAGTCGAAGCGCGGCTTGCGGGCGCGGGCCGTGGCGAGAGACAGGAGCGGCTTGGCCGATCGCTTCTCGTGCTCGGCGACGAGAAGGGCCTGTTTCTTCCGGTTTGCGTCAGCGACCCCGGCCGCCTCGGCGCCGAGGAGGCCGCTGACCGCGCCGACAGCGCGCGACGCGTCGAGCACGTGGACGACGGGCGGCCCGTAAGCGGGCGCGATCTTCACGGCGGTGTGGATGGGGCTCGTCGTGGCACCCCCGATGAGGAGGGGGACCGTGAAACCCGCGCGCTCCATTTCCCGGGCCACGTGGACCATCTCGTCGAGGGACGGCGTGATGAGCCCGGAGAGCCCGACGACGCGCGCCCCATGCTCCTTCGCTGCCGCGAGGATGCGGTCAGCGGGCACCATGACCCCGAGATCGACGACGGCGTAGCCGTTGCATTGCAGCACGACGCCCACGATGTTCTTCCCGATGTCGTGCACGTCGCCCTTCACGGTCGCGAGCAGCACCTTGACCTCGGAGGAGGCGGCGCCCGCCCGCTTTTCCGCCTCGAGGTAGGGCTGCAGATACGCGACGGCCTTCTTCATGACGCGCGCGCTCTTGACGACCTGCGGGAGGAACATCTTTCCCGACCCGAAGAGGTCGCCGACGACGTTCATGCCGGCCATCAGCGGTCCCTCGATGACGGCGAGCGGCGCGAGGTACTTTTGGCGCGCCTCCTCGACGTCGGCGTCGATGAAGTCGACGACGCCCTTGACGAGCGCGTGCGACAGGCGTTCCTCGACAGTGCCGCTCCGCCACGCGTCGGCCACGACTTCGGCCTTGCCGGTCTTCTTCACGGACTCGGCGAAGGCGATGAGGCGCTCCGTGGCGTCCGGGCGACGGTTCAGGAGGACGTCCTCGACGAGGACGAGGAGGTCCTTCGGGATCTCCTCGTAGACCGCGAGCTGGCCCGCGTTCACGATGCCCATGTCGAGGCCCGCCCGGATCGCGTGATAGAGGAACGCCGCGTGCATCGCCTCGCGCACCGTGTTGTTCCCGCGGAACGAGAAGGAGATGTTGGACACGCCGCCCGACACCTTCACGCCTGGCAGAGTCGCCTTGATCCGCCTCGTGGCCTCGAGGAAATTCAATGCGTAGGCGTCATGCTCCTCGATACCGGTCGCGACCGTGAGGATGTTCGGGTCGAAGACGATGTCCTCGGGCGGGAAGCCGATCTCCTCCGTGAGGATGCGATACGCGCGGCGGGCGATCGCGACCTTGCGCTCCACGGTCGTCGCCTGCCCCTCCTCGTCGAACGCCATGACGATGACCGCCGCCCCATAGCCGCGCACGAGCCGCGCGTGCCTCTTGAAGGAATCCTCGCCTTCCTTCAGGCTGATCGAGTTCACGATGGACTTGCCCTGGAGGCACTTCAGCCCGGCTTCGATCACGTCCCATTTCGAGCTGTCGAGCATGATGGGAAGCGATGCGATGTCGGGCTCGGCCGAGAGGAGGTTCAGGAACCGCGTCATCGCCGCTTTCCCATCCAGCATCCCCTCGTCCATGTTCACGTCGAGGACGTTCGCCCCCCCCTCGACCTGCTGGCGCGCCACCGTGAGCGCCCCCTCGTAGTCGCCCGCGAGAACGAGCTTCGCGAACTTCGGAGACCCCGTGACGTTCGTGCGCTCTCCGACCACCGTGAAGACCCCGGGTCGGAACGTGTAGGGCTCGAGGCCCGAGAGGCGCGTCGTGCGCTCGGGTGCCGGAAGCCGCCGCGGAGGCAGCCCCTTGACGGCGTCCGCGATCGCACGAATGTGCGCGGGCGTGGTGCCGCAGCAGCCCCCCACGATGTTCACCCAGCCCTCGCGCGCGAAGGCGCCGATGTCTCCACACATGATCTCGGGCGTCTCGTCGAAGCCCCCGAACGCGTTCGGGAGCCCGGCGTTCGGGTACGCGCTCAGGAACACCGGCGCGATGCCGGACAGCTCCTCGATGTAGGGCCGCATTTCCTTCGCGCCGAGCGCGCAGTTGATTCCGACCGCGAGAAGCGGCGCGTGCGAGACGGAGTTCCAGAAGGCCTCGACCATCTGGCCCGAAAGCGTCCGCCCCGACTTGTCCGTGATCGTGACCGAGACCATGAGCGGAACGCTCCGGCGCGCCGCCTCGAAGTGCTGGAGCGCGGCGAAGAGGGCCGCCTTGAGGACGAGCGTGTCGAAGACCGTCTCGAAGAGGAGCACGTCGACCCCGCCGTCGAGGAGGCCGCGGATCTGCTCCGTGTAAGCCGCGACGAACTCGTCGAAGACGTGGGTTCTCTTTCCCGGGTCGTTCACGTCCACGGCGAGCGACAGCGTGCGGTTCGTGGGCCCGATCGCGCCGGCGACGAAGGCGTCCTTCCCCGTGGCGGCGCGGTGCGCATTCACGGCACGGCGGGCGGTGCCCGCCGCCGCGACGTTCAGTTCGTACGCGAGGCTCGGGAGGCCGTAGTCGGCGAGAGAAATCGCCTGCGCGTTGAACGTGTTCGTCTCGACGATGTCGGCGCCCGCCTCGAGGTACTGCAGATGGATTTCCTCGATGATCGCGGGCTGCGTCAGGACGAGGAGGTCGTTCGCGCCCTTGACGTCCTTCGGATGGCTCCGAAAACGCGTGCCGCGGTAGGCCGCCTCGTCCAGCGAGCGGGCCTGGATCATGGTCCCCATCGCGCCATCGATCACGGCGATGCGCTCCTTCAGGAGCGCGCGCAGGCGAACTTCGGCAGTCATGCGCGCTTCGCTCATGCGTGCTTCGCCTTCGCTCCGAGCGCCTCGAGGATCCTCTTCACGGCGTCGTAGCGCGCCATCGGCATGATGTGGAGGCCGCGCGCCCGCTCGGCGATCGCGTGCGCGAGCTCGACGCCGATCGCGAGCCCTTCCTCCTCTTCGAACGCGGGGCCCTTCTCGGCCGCGCGGCGCATCCGAACGAGGATTTCCTCGGGCACGACCATACCCGGGACCTCATTCGCGAAGTAGAGGGCCTGCTTCAGGCTCTTCGGCGGGATGAGGCCGATCAGGATCGGAATCGCCCGCGCCTCGGCGCGCGCGCAAAAACGGTCCAGCGCCGCCACGTCGTAGACGGGCTGGGTCTGGGCGAACGTCGCGCCCGCCTCGATCTTGGCGGAGAGCTTCGAGATCTCGGCGTCGAGGTCCTTCGCCGCGGGGTTCGCCGCGCACGCGATCGCGAACGACGTGGCCGAGCCGATCGCGCCGCCCGCGAGGTCGGTGCCCGCGTTCAGGCCGCGCACGATCCGGAGGAGCCCGAGAGTGTCCACCTCGCCGACGCGCTTCGCCTGCGGGTAATCCCCGATCTTCAGGGGATCGCCGCCCACGACGAGAAGCGCCTTGATGCCGAGCCCGGCCGCGCCGAGGAGGTCCGACTGGATGCCGAGGACGTTCCGGTCGCGCGGCGAGCAGTGGAAGATCGTCTCGGCACCCGTTTCCGTGCGGATGAGATGCGCGACGGCGATGGACGACATCCGGAGGCGCGCCATCGGATTGTCGGTGATGTTGATCGCGTCCACGCCGAGCGCGCGCAGGGTACGGGCGCCGTCCACCGCGGCCGAGGCGTCGACGCCCTTCGGGGGCTCGACTTCGGCGGTCACGACGAGGGCGCGCGGATCGGCGAGCTTGCGTTTCAGGGCGGACGTCTCGAGCGAGGCCTCGCGCGGGCGGGCGGAGCGGTCTTCCACGAAAACGGCGCGCGTCGGCGGAGCCGGAGTGCTGCGGGCCTTGCCCAGGGCCTCGCGCGCCATGGCGGCCACGTGCTCCGGTGCGGTGCCGCAGCAGCCGCCCACGAGCGCGGCCCCCGCGTGGAGGAGGTCGCGCGCGCTCTGGCGGAAGTAGTCCGGCGTCGCGGGATAGACCGTCCGTCCGGAGACGACCCACGGGTAACCGGCATTCGGCCGGACGGAAATTGGCACGGACACGGAACCGGCCGCGCGCCCGAAAATCTCGAAGGCCTCCTGGGGTCCGACGGTGCAGTTGATCCCGACGACGTCGGCGCCCGCCGCCACGAGCGTGCTGAGCGCGTCCTCCACGTCTTCCCCGAAGCTCGTCTTGCCGTCCGCGAGGAACGTCATCGACGCGACGATCGGGATCTCCGCCGACAAGGCGCGCGCCGCGCGCAGGGCCTCCGCGGCCTCGAGCGTCGACGAGAACGTCTCGAAGGACAGCAGGTCGACCCCTTCCTCGAGGAGGATCCGGATCTGCTCCGTGAAGAGCTCCCGCACGTGGAGACGCGTGAGCGGCCCATAGGGCTTCACGAGCTGCCCGAGCGGGCCGACGGCGCCTGCCACGTAGACGTATTCCCCGGCGGCAGCCGCGCGGGCGAGGCGCACGGCCTCCCGGTTGATCTTCTCGAGGGAGTCGGCCCAGTCGAACCTGGAAAGCTTCGAGCGGTTCGCGTCCCACGTGTTCGTGGAGAGCAATTGCGCGCCGGCGGCCACGTAATCGTCGTGGATCTCGCGGACGAGCTCTGGCGCCGTGAGCGCGTTCGGCGAGCGCGGGCCTTCGGCAGGGGCGCCGCGCGACACGAGCAGCGTCCCCATCGCCCCATCGGCGAGGAGAACCTCGGCCCGTAGCCGCTCCCGAATGTCTTTCTTCATGAAAAGAGCCCCATGAAAAACGCCCCTTCGAGGACGAAGGGGCGTCGGGACTCCGCGCCATTTTCGGCCTCGATCTCATCTTCCTCGAGAACGCACGCTCTGCGTCCTGGAGCGGGATTTGGCACCTGGCGTCCGTCGTTTCCCGCCGGGAAACGACGGACCGGTTGCCGCGGCATCGCAGGGCCCGTCCCTCCGCCGCTCTGGATGAAACCCGGTCAAAGAGCCGTTCGAAGGTTACGGCGCGTCGCCCGCGGACGTCAAGCCGCCGGTGAGGTTAAACTCGCTTTCTGACCAGATGAGGATTCTCGTTGTCGGTTCGGGGGGTCGCGAGCACGCGCTCGTGTGGAAGCTCGCGCAGGCGCCGGGCGTGACCGATATTTTCTGCGCGCCGGGGAACGCGGGAATCGCGTCGCTCGCGACCTGCCTTCCCATCGGCGTCGAGAATGTCGTCGAGCTCGCGGACTTCGCCGAGTCGATGAAGATCGATCTCACCGTCGTCGGGCCCGAGCTCCCGCTCACGCTGGGCCTCGTGGACGAATTCTCGCGCCGCTCTCTCCTGGCCTTCGGGCCGAACCGCCTCGCCGCCGAGCTCGAAGGTTCGAAGGTCTTCTCGAAGCTGTTCATGAAGAAATACGGCATCCCGACGCCGGATGCGGAGGTCTGCCAGACGCGGGCCGAGGCGGAGCGGGCGCTCAAGTCGTTCGGCCTGCCGTGCGTATTCAAGGCGGACGGCCTCGCGGGCGGCAAGGGCGTCGTCGTGGCGCAGGAGCTCGAAGAGGCCGAGCGCGCGCTCAAGCTTTTCTTCGAGGACCGCCCCTTCGGGTCGGCGGGCGATCGCGTCCTTGTGGAACGCTTCATCGCGGGCGATGAGGTCACCTTCATGGTCCTGTGCGACGGTGAACGCGCGCTGCCGCTCGCCACCGCGATGGACTACAAGAGGATCTACGACGGAGACCGCGGCCCGAACACCGGCGGGATGGGCTCGCACAGCCCGTCGGTCGTCCTCGACGCGCCCACGTCGTCCGACGTCCTCGCTTTCGTCGTGCAGCCGACGCTCAAAGGCATGGCGGACGAGGGCCGCCCGTTCCGCGGCGTCCTCTTTGTGGGCCTCATCCTCGAGAAGGGGATGAACCCGTACGTGCTCGAGTACAACGTGAGGTTCGGAGACCCCGAGACGCAGGCAGTCGTGCTGCGCCTCGACGGTGATCTGCTGCCGTTCCTGATGGGCTCGGCTCGCGGCCGCTTCGACGAGGGCGCGCAGCTCGCCTGGCGGCGCGAGGCGACGGCCGCTCTCGTGATGACCGCTGAAGGCTATCCGGGCCCCTTCGAGCGCGGGCGGCCGATCACCGGGATCGAGGAGGCCGAAGCGATGGACGGCGTATTCGTGTTCCACGCGGGCACCGCGCGAGGCGCTGACGGGCGCCTCGTGACGTCGGGCGGCCGCGTCCTCAACGTGTGCGCGCGCGGGCGCGGCCTGTCACAGGCGCTCACGACGGCGAAGGATGCGGCGGGAAAGATCCGCTTCGACGGCGCCCACTATCGCCGGGACATCGGGCACAAGGCGCTCGAGCTCCTCATGGAGCGCTCCGGATCCATGCTCCGGTGAAGTCGGCGAGCACGGGGCCAGGCCCCGGGGCCTCGAGGAGCGCGAAAGCCGCGCGGATGATCCGGGTCTGGAGCTCGGGGTCTCCCGGTTTCCCCAGCGGATAGCCGAGCGCGTAGGGCACCGCGAGCGCTCGCGGAGTCCGGACCTTCGCCGTGATCTCCCGCAGCATTGTGACGGTTGTCGTCGCGATGCCGCGGCTCTCGAGCTCGCCGGCGATCAGACCCACGGTCTGATGGCACATCGGTCAAAGCGGGACGAGGAGCGCGACGTCCACACCATCCGCCTCGAGGAGCGCGGCGGCGCGGGGCGCCGTGTCTTTCACGAGGCGCCCGGGCGCCGTGATCGACCCCATGAACGAAAGTGCGCGCCCGTTCAGGGCGCCGATCTCGCCGCGCGCGGCCATTTCGCGCAGCCGGTCGAGCGGGAAGCCGAGGTTGCGGTCTGCCCGGAACCCCGTCTGGTCGAAGGCGTCCGACTTGTGCGCGATAGCGAGCGTCTCGACGGCCGTATCGGACGGGATCTCGCGAAACGACGAGTCGCCGCCCTTCATCGCGTCGTCGAACGGGACCTGGGACGAGAGGTAAACGCCGCCCGTCGTGACGAGCGCGACGTGCGCCGAAGGCAGCGGCTTTCGGGGACGCGCGAACGGGACAGGATCGAGCGCGCGGTAACGGTACGTCGCCATGAAGACGCGGTTCTTGAGCGACAGGTCCGAGAGGCTCGCCACGCGGGCAGTATGCCGAATTATGATCGCGCGCATGCAGGTTCTCGCCGCCGCCGCGCTCCTCGCCCAGCTCGTCTCCTCTCACGGCAGCGCGCCGGCGTCTGGCGCGATGGCCACGATGCCCGCGCCCGCGGCGACGCCCGCGCCCGCCTTTCCCGTGACATCGGGAGGCGGCCTCTCGTGGGCCGTGCCGAAGTCGTGGACGCCGGGCCCGTCCTCGGCCATGCGGCTCGCGACCTACTATCTTCCCGTGGCCCCGGGCGACGCCGGCCGGCCTGAGCTCGCCGTCTTCTGGTTCGGACCGGGACGGGGCGGGAGCATCGACGCGAACGTGGCGCGCTGGTTCTCCCAGCTTGAGGCGGGGCCCGGCGACCCGAAACCCACGCGCAGCCTCACGCGCATCGGCACGATTCCCGTCACGCTCGTGACGGCGGCGGGGAGCTATTCCGCCGGGACGGGCATGGGCGCGCCGCCGGCGCCGAAGAGCGGCACCGTGCTCCGGGGTGCGATGGCAGAGGGACCGAATGGGGCCGTGTTCTTCAAGCTCACCGGCCCGCGCCGGAGCGTCGCCGCCGGCGGAAAGGATTTCGACGCGCTCGTCGCGAGCCTCAAGCCCTGAAACAGGGCCGCTCACGCGATCCCGTACGTTCCCAGGAAGAACGTCGGGCCGGACTTCCGCGCGACGCCATGATCGGGATTCGCCGCGAGGTGCTCGAGCACCTTGAAGACCGTCTCGGTCTCTTCGGGAGCGCCGAGGGAGGCGGCGATGCGCTCGGCGGTCCGGAAAGCGCCCTTTTGGGCGCCGAGGTCCGAGAGGACTCTCGCCTGCAGGGCCAGCACCGCGGCTGCGGCCTTCTTTCCGGCCTCGACGCCGGGCTGGTGGTACGCATTGACGCCGATGAGCTGGGCGTAGAGCCCGACGGCCCTCTCGTAGAGGGCGATCAGGGTGCCGATCGACCGCGCGGAGGCGTCGGGGATCGTGAGTGTGATCGAGCCGCGCCCGTTGTCGTAGAGGGCCTTCCGCGTTCCGAGGAGGAAGCCGTGCAGGTAGTCGCCCGACGTGACGCCGGGCTCCACGGCGAGGGACGCTGCCCCCTTCTCGCGGTCTTTCGCGACCTCCACGAACGTCACGAAGAAGTTCGGCACGCCCTCGCGAAGCTGCTGCACGTACGCGTGCTGATCCGTCGAGCCCTTGTTCCCGTACACGGCGATCCCCTGGCGCACGACGTTCCCCGCGAGGTCCTTCTCCTTGCCGAGCGACTCCATGACGAGCTGCTGGAGATAGCGCGAGAAGAGGAGCAGCCGGTCGCGGTAGGGGATGACAACCATGTCCTTCTCGCCCTTTCCGCCCGTCTCCTTGAACCACGCGAGGGCGAGCATCGCCGCCGGATTCTTCGCGACCTCGCGGACGCGCGTCACCGCGTCGCAGGCCGCGGCGCCGGCGAGAAGGCCGTCCACGTCGAGGCCCTGGAGCGCCGCGGGCAGGAGCCCGACGGCTGACAGCTCGGATGTGCGCCCGCCGACCCAGTCCCACATCGGGAACCGCGCGAGCCAGCGGTCTTTCACCGCCACGCCGTCGAGCTCGCTGCCGTCACCGGTCACGGCGGCGGCGTGGCGCTCGAACGCGAGGCCGGCCGCGCGGTAGGCCGCGGCCGCTTCCAACATTCCATTGCGCGTCTCTTTCGTCCCGCCGGACTTCGAGATGACGACCGTGAGAGTTCCCTCGAGGCCGCCTCTCGTCGCCGCGATCCGGGCCAACTCGCGCGCCATGCCGTCGGGGTCCGTGTTGTCGAAGAAGAAGGGGCGGAGGGCATCGGACGGCGCGCCGAGCGCGTCGGCCACGAACTGCGGCCCCAGGGTCGAGCCGCCGATGCCGACGACGAGGAGGTTCGAGAAGCGCGGGGCCGTCTCGGGGGCGATGCGGCCTTCATGGACGTCCGCCGCGAAGGCCTTCACCCGCGCGAGCGCCGTCTCGATCGCGCTTCTGGTCTCGGCATCGGGGGCGCGTTCGGGCGCGCGCAGCCAGTAGTGGCCGACCCGGCGGTTCTCGTCGGGATTCGCGAGTGCGCCCGCTTCCAAGGCCTCCATGGCGAGGAAGGCGGCCGGGAACGCGCCGGAAACGAGGGGATCGCGCGCGAGCGCGTCGTCGGCCAGCGACGTCTTCGAGAGGTCGACGAAGAGCGAGAGCGAGGGCACGTGAAGAGAGAGGGCCTGAAAGCGCTGCCATGGACGGAGACTCATGGCGCGAGACTATCCTTCCCGGCGGAAGCGGAGGTCAGGATGGCCCCTCGAACGCTCGGCAAAGTCGCCCTCGGGATCGATCTAGGAGGCTCGAAGGTCCTCGCGGGCGTCGTCGACGGCGCGGGCAGGATCGTCGGGCGCTGCAAGCTCAAGACTCCGTTCCTGGATGGCACGGCCGCGATTGGTGAGGCCCTGGTCGCCGCCGCGGAGCTCGCCCTTCGGGAGGCGGGCGTGGCGCGCGGGAGGGTCGATGCGATCGGGCTCGCGGCCCCCGGGGCAGTCAACGCGGAGAAGGGCGTCCTCCTTCGGGCGGGCAACCTCTCCGTGAAGAACTGGAAGATCCTCGACGTTTTCCGCGCTCCGTTTCCTTCGGCCCGGCTCCATCTCGAAAACGACGTCCGTCTCGCCGCGCTCGGCGAGGCGCGCCTCGGCGCGGGCCGCGGAGCGGCCACAATGGTCGCTGTCTGGGTCGGCACCGGTATCGGCGGGGCGGTCATCCGGGGCGGGAAGATTCACGCGGGCCACAATCGCAACGCCGGCGAGATCGGCCAGACCCGCATCGACTTCCGTCGCGTGAAGAGAGATTCGTCCGAGGGGACGCTCGAGAGCATCGCCGCGAAGGTCGGGATCACGGCGTGGCTGAGGAGCAAGATCGCCGAAGGGCAGAAGACCTGCCTCGCGAAAGCCGTGTCGAAGAGGGATTCACGGCTGAAGGGTTCGCAGCTTCGCGCGGCGTGCGACGCGGGGGACGCGCTCGCGCTCCGGGCCGTCGCCCGCTCCTCGAAGGCCGTCGGGCTCGCGATGGCGAACGTCTTCAACGTCCTCTCTCCCGATCTCTTCGTGCTGGGGGGCGGCGTCGCGACGGACGTCGGCGCGCCGTACCTCGCGGACGTGAGGAAATGGGCGGCCACCTTCGCGTTCTCGCAGGAGCTCGGAAGACTGCGCGTCGAACCCGCCGCCTTGGGAGACGACGCGGGGGTTCTCGGGGCCGCGCTCTACGCGCGGGAATAGGCACTCTGGCACAATCCTGAGAATGAGTTGCACGGGTTGCTCCCTCGGAACCTCCGCGAACCCCGGCGGGAACTACGTCGGCGTGCGCGTCGCCGACGCGGTGGACGGGCGCACCGTCCTCGTGTTCACGGGGGAGGTCGCCGTCAAACCGGGGGAACGCGTCATCGTAGAAGCCGAAAACGGCCCCGAGTTCGCCGAAGTCACGACGACGACCCCGGTTCTCTGGAAGACCTGTTCGTCGAAGAAGGCCAAGCGCTTCCTGAGGCTCGCGTCCGACTCCGAGTACGCCGACTACATCGAGAGGATCGAGCTGCAGGACGCGGCGCGCCTCTTCGCCGACGCGGCCGTGGAAGAGCTGAAGCTGGACGTCCACATCGTCAAGTGCGCGGTCGGTTTCGACCGGCGGCGCATGGTGGTGCTCTACACGTCCGAGAAAAAACCCGAGACCCGCGAGCTCCAACGCCGCATCGGCGACCGCTTCGAGATCCGCGTCGAGATGAAGACGATCGGCGTGAGGGACGAGACGAAGATGGTCGGCGGCATCGGTTCATGCGGCCTGACGCTGTGCTGCTCGACCTGGCTCAAGAGCTTCCATCCGGTCGCCATCAGGATGGCCAAGATGCAGGGCCTCACCCCGAACCCCTCGAAGCTCACCGGCCAGTGCGGCCGCCTGAAATGCTGCGTCGCCTACGAGCTCGAAGGCGGGATCGAGGCCGCGCGCCGCATGAGCCACGGGGGGGACCGCGACCGGGGACGCACCGCCCCGCCCCAGCCCGCGGCCTGAGCCCCTTTCCGAGGGCTCCCGTCCCCGATATCCGATTTTTTCCGGGTCTCGCTTTTCCTTAAGCTCGCGGAATAGACTCCCCCCCAAGTTCGTTTCCCCTCGCATGGGTCCCGCCAGAGGAGTCCTCGACATGGCCTCGGTGAAAAAGCCGCCGTCCGGAGCAGAGCCTTCCGGGGACGCCCCGACGGCCGAGCTGGGCCCGCGCAAGCTCATCCGGCCCTCGCTGGCTCACGTCCTCCGGGATCAGGGCGTCTCGCGCGGCCCCTCGTCGCGGAAGATGGTGCCCCCGGAGCAGACGAACGCCGAGGCGTACTACTACCTCAAGCAGATGCAGAGCAAGACGCCGATCGTCGTCCGCCTCGTGGATGGCGAGGAGCTGCGGGGCTGGATCGAGTGGTACGACAGAGACGTCATCAAGCTGAACCGTGAGCACGCCCCGAACCTGCTCATCCCGAAGCGCTCGATCAAGTACCTCTTCAAGGAAGAGGAGGAGCGCATGCACAAGAGGAAACGCCGGCCCGGGCCGCCCTCTTCGGAAGGCGCTTCCGGCTGACCGGCTGTCCCGGACGCCCGGTCCATGGGCGGAGCTAGACTCCGCCCATGAATACGTCCGCGCTCACCAGGGACGCCCTCACCTCCTTCGCCCGCGCGAACCGCTCCCGCTTCGAGGGGCTGCTCCGCGACTTCGTCGAGTGCCCGACCGTTTCCGTCGATCCCACGAGGAAGGCCGCGATCGCGGACGGCGTGAAGCTGGCGACAGACACCATTCGCGCGTTCGGTGGAAGCCCCTCCGTCCACGAGTCGGGGGGCAACCCGATCGTCAGCGGGCAGTGGGGCGACGACCCGGCGCGGCCCACGGTCACCGTTTACAACCACCTCGACGTCCAGCCGGCCTCGAAGCAGACCGAGCCCTGGGAATCGGAGCCCTTCGTCTTCACGAAGAAGGGCGACCGCTACTTCGGCCGGGGCACGACCGACGACAAGGGGCCCGCGCTCTCGGCGCTCTTCGGGGTGAAGGCGGCCGCGGATGCGGGCGTACCCGCGAACATGAAGGTCCTGTGGGAATTCGAGGAAGAGATCGGTTCGCCGAACTTCGCGAAGGGCGTCGCGGGCGCCCTCGACGCTTTTGCGACGGACTCCGTCATCGTCTCGGACACGATCTGGATCGCGCGCGGCAAACCGGCCGCGCCGGCCGGCCTCCGCGGCCTGCAGGGAATGCTGTTCACGCTCGAGACGGGCACGACGGACCAGCACTCGGGCGTCACGGGCGGCGCCGCCCGCAACCCGATCGCCGAGCTGATGCAGCTCGTCGCCGACTGCTTCGACGCGAAGACGGGCCGGGTGAAGATTCCCGGCTTCTACGAGGACGTCGTCGCGCCCTCGAAGGCCGAGCTCGAGGACTTCCGCCGGTCGGGGTTCACGGTCTCGGGATTCAAGAAAGACCACCTCTTCAAGTCCATCCGCACGAACGACGCGCTCGACGTCATGAAGCGCATCTGGGCGATGCCCACGTTCGAGATCCACGGGGTCGTCGGCGGGTATACGGGACCGGGCGTGAAGACGGTCATCCCGCCGCGTGCCGAGGTGAAGGTCTCGTGCCGGCTCGTTCCGAACCAGACGGGCGCGAAGATTGCGAAGCTCGTCACGGCCTTCGTGAAGAAGAAGAATCCCGACGTGAAGGTCCACCTCGAGGGCCGCCTCGACCCATACCGCGGGATCACGACCGGTCCCCTGTCCGACGCGGTGCGGGGCTCGGTGAAGTTCGCGTTTGGCAAGGAGCCGGTGTTCGTGCGGGAGGGCGGTTCGATCGGCGCCGTCGTCACGATGGAGAAGCTCCTGAAGGTGCCGGTGCTCTTCCTCGGGCTCTCGCTTCCCGAGCACGGCTACCACTCCCCGAACGAGAACTACGACTGGGAGCAGGCCGAGGGCGGCATGATCGCCTTCGCGAAATACTTCGAGAGTGTCGGGGCGCTCGGCAAGGTGGGCGCGAAGGGCTATCGGCCGGCGCCGCCTAAATAGCCCCGCGTCAGCGGGCTGGCCATGAAATGCCGACGACGCCGGAGTAGAAGCTAAGGCCGGGGTTGTCGGGCCCCACGACACCGAGATTCGACACGTGCGTCCGGCGGAGGCCGCCGGAGAGCGAGACTCCGTCAAGGAGACGCACGTGTACGCGTCCGCCGAGAATGTCGAGAAAATTGAAGCGCGAGCCCTCAGCGGGAACGGGCGAGAAAGCCCATAGGGGTCCGACGCTCGCCTCTAGGCGCAGACCCACGGCAGAGCGCGGGAACGCTTCCCATGCAAGGAATGGCGCCGCGGCAACCGCGGCGCGGCTTTCGCGCGGGCGACCCGGGAGGTCCACGCGCGTGAGGTTCACCAGGAAGAGCGGCGTCAGCTCGACACCCCACGAGAAGCCGGAGCCGAGCGAAACGTCACGCGCGAAAGAGAGCGAGCCGAACTCCGCGAATCCCTGCGACCGCGGCGCGGACGCCTGGCCGTAGGAGGAAATGACGTGCCACGCCGGCGGCGTCTGCGCCCGGGCGCATTCACCTTCTAAGAAACACAGCAGTGCGACGAGAGAGAAAGCCGCTCGTCGCGCGCGGGTCCCCTTCCCCCTCAATCCGGTTTCTTGACGACCTTGCCGCGCGAGATCACCGCGACCGTCTTCTCCATCGTCTTGATGTCGAGGAGCGGGTCGCCCGCGACCGCGACGAGATCGGCGACACAGCCCACGTCGAGGCAGCCGAGCTTCCCGTCCTTGTGCGGCCCGAGGAGGTCGGCCGCGACCGTCGTCGCCGTCCGGAGCGCGTCCCACGGCGTCATACCCCACGCGACCATGAACGAGAACTCCTCGGCCTGGTTGCGCTTGTCCCAGTCGAAGCCGCCCGCGTCCGTTCCGAACGCGATCGGCACGCCGGCCTTGTAGGCGCGCTTGAACGACTCCTGCGACGCGGCCCAGAGCTGGTCCCAGATCGGGTTCGTCTTGCTGCGCGGGCCCTTCACGAAGTCGGCAACCGTGATCGTCGGGCAGTAGGCGACCTTCTTCGCGACCATCGCCTTGACGGTTTCGTCGTCGAGGACGTCGCCATGCTCGAGAGAATCGACGCCGGCCGCGAGCGCGATCCGGTGGCCCGTCGGCGTCATCGAGTGCGCCGCGACCTTCTTCCTGAGGCGGTGGGCCTCGTCGACGATCGCGTTCATCTCGTCCTGCGTGAAGTTCGGGACGGACGCCCAGGCGCCGTCCGGCGTCCGGTAGTACGACGCGTCCGCGTAGACCTTGATCCAGTCGACGCCGTACTGCGCCTGCCAGCGGACGGCCTTGCGGCAGTCGTCGGCGCCGTCGCATTTGAGGACTCCGTCGGGCATCTTCCGCTCCCACGAGTAGCCGAGGAGCGGGTAGCGGCCGGTCGGCGTCATCGCGGGCCCCGCGGCGAGGACGCGCGGCCCGGGCACGATCCCGAGGGCGAACGCCTTTCGGAGGTCGACATCCGTGAAGCCAGCGCCCTCGGTCCCGAGGTCGCGGACGGTCGTGAACCCGTGGTCGAGAGCGATACGCGCGGCCGCTGCGGCGCGGAGCGCGCGGTAGGGCGTCGACTCCTTGAGGACCTGCTCGTCGTACTCCTCCGCGGTCGCGTCCCCCTGCAGGAGGAGGTGCGTGTGCGCGTCGATGAGGCCGGGGAGGCAGGTGTAGGCCGAGAGGTCGAGCGCCTTCGCGCCCGTTCGCGCGGCGTTATCGGCCGCCGCAAGCGTGGCCTTGGTGTCGGAGACCTTGCCTCCGTCGAAGAAGACGAGGACGCCAGCGTGCACGGTCCGCGTCGCCGGGTCGAGGAGCTTCCCGCATTTCACGACGAGGGGCTCGGCCGCCGCGCGCGGCGCGCCGAAAAAGAGACCCAGGACGGCGAGAGACAGGGCGAGAGATCGCTTCATGGATGAGGCCTCCGCTTCGGTGAGAAGATGAGGATTATGAGCCGGGTGGAAGCGCTGCGGGAGGCCCGCGCCGAAATGGAGCGGGTCCGCGCGGAGATCCTGGCGGCGGTCGCGGGGAGGCCGGAGGGCGAGCTCCTCGCGGGTCCCGCGGACGCCGGCTGGAGCGCGGCCGAGATCCTCGACCACATCCGCGCGGCGGAGAGCTCCCTCGTGAAAGCGCTCTCGAAGCTCGAGCGCGGCGAGCCGACGCGCGTTCCCGCGCGCGCCTGGACCTACCGCCTGCCCATGACCCCCGTCTTCTGGCCGATCAAGCTGCCGGCGCCGAAGCTCGTCCGTCCGCGGCCGCGCGCGGAGGTGAAGCCGGCCGAGGTTCTCGAGGGCCTCACCGCGTCGCGCCGCGACCTCCTCGCGCTCGCGGACCGCATGGGCGAGGAGCGCTTCGCGAGGCTCGTCTTCCCGCATTTCCTCCTGGGCCGCTTCACGGGCGTCTCCTGGTTCCGGTTCATCGCGGGGCACGAGGGCAAGCACCTGAAGCAGCTCCGGCGCGCGCTGTCGGCGCCGAAGGTCCTTCGCTGCGCGCGGAGCGCGTGAGGCGGCGGGCTCAGCGCGCGCCGCGCCCTGAGAGGACCGTGGGGATCGTGCGCAGCAGGATCTTCGCGTCGAGGCCGAGGCTCCAGTTGTCGATGTAGGACAAATCGAGGTTCATCCACTCGTTGAACCGCGCGATTTCGCTGCGGCCGGAGACCTGCCAGAGCCCGGTGACGCCGGGCTTCATCGAGAGGCGCCGCCGCTGCCACCTTTCGTAGCGCGCAACCTCCTCGGGAAGCGGTGGACGCGGTCCGACGAGCGACATCTCGCCGCGCAGGACGTTCCAGAGCTGGGGCAGCTCGTCGAAGGAGAAGCGGCGGATGAGGCGCCCGAAAGCCGTGAGGCGGGGATCGTTCGCGGCCTTGAAGACCGGGCCGTCGTGCTCGTTGAGGTGTTGAACGCCCGGCATGAGCTCCTCGGCCCCGTCGATCATCGTGCGGAGCTTGACGAGCGTGAACGGGCGTCCGTTCAGCCCGCAGCGTGTCTGCCGGAAGAGAACAGGACCCGGGGACGTGAGCTTGATGACGAGGGCGGCGAGCGTGACGGGCACGAGGGACACGACGCCGATGAGGACCGAGAGGAAAATGTCGACGACGCGTTTCACGAGGAGCGAGATGCCTTCGCCCGGCGTGGTCGAGAACGTGAGGAGCGGCGTCCCCTCGAGCTCCTCGAGCTCGACGCGCGCGAGGACGTGCGGGAAGAAGTCCAGCACGAGCCGCGTCTTTACGCCCATCTCCTCGCAGAGCAGGAAGATGTCTTCGAGCTTCGGCAGGTCGCCGCGGTCCACGGCGAGGACCACCTCGTCGACCGTGAATTCCGTGAGGATCTTCGGGAAGTCCTGCAGCGAGCCGAGAAGAGGCACTCCGTTCGCGGTCGTCGTCTGGCCGTCCTCGGCGGGTTTCTCGCGCACGAGGCCGAGGAGCTTCAGACCCCACCAGGGGTGCTCGCGGATGAGCCGGGCCATCGACGCGGCGCGCGGCGTGTCGCCCACGAGGACGACCGTGCGGAAGTTGAACCCCAAAGAGCGCACGCGCCGGGCCACGAGGCGGACCGTCACCCGCTCGGCGACGAGGAAGAGGATGTTCACGACGAAGAAGATGGCCAGGAACGGGCGCGAGATGAAGTCCCATCGCGCGCCGAACACGACGAGCGCGAGGAGGAGGCTTCCGAAGAAGGACGCGCGCGTCATGAGCGCGACCTCATCCTTCAGGCGCAGCGTGCGATGGCTGCGATACGCGCCCTCGAGGAACAGGAGACCCGAGAAAATGAGGACCGTGGGCGCGACGAGCACGAGATAGAGGTTGAATTCGTAGAGCGGCGTGAGCCGGCTGAAGAGACGGGGAAGAAGCTCGCTGCGAAGCGTGTAGGCCACGGGCAGCGTCGCGAGCGTGACGCTGAGGTCGGCCGCGTACAGGAGAGCGGCGATCGTCCGGGCCTGTTGCTTCAGCATTCGGAGCCGGGAGCTATCCCGCTACCCCCGGGATGCTAGCAAGGGCCGGGGTTTTGAGCGTCAGAGGGCGTCAGGATCCCGCGAGGAGGGCTTCGTAGGCGTCCGCGACGGAGTCCCAGAGATACCGCGAACGGGCTCGCGCGCGCGCCGCCCGGCCGGACCTCTCCCGCGCCGCGGGATCCGCCAGGAGCGCGGTCAAGCCGGCGGCGAGGCTCTCCGCGCGGTGGACGTCCACATAGAGCGCCGCCTCCCCGGCCACCTCGCGGTTCTCCGGAGTGTCGTGGACGACGAGAGGCCGGCCGAACCCCATCGCCTCGACGAGCGCGGGGTGCGTGCCGCCGACCTCGGTCGCGTGCACGTAGACCGCCGCGTTCGCGAGGAGCTCGTGGTACGGCTCGCCGTAGAGCGCGCCGGGCAGCAGGACGCGCGGATCGCCGGCGGCCTCCGCCCGAATGCGTGAGAGAAGGGCGTCCGCGTATGGGGCCGCCCCCAGGAGGACGAGCTTCGTGTCGCCCGGAACGGAACGGAACGCGCGCACGACCGCGTCGGGGTTGTTCTCGGGCTCGAAGCGCGACACGTAGAGGACGTAGCCCCCCGAGACGAGGCCGAGCCGCTCGAGCGCCGCGCGCCCGGCTGCCGGAGCCAGGTCGGAGCCATACGGGATGTAGACGGACTCCTTGCCGTAGGTCTCCTTGTAGTAGGTCTCGATCGAGCGCGCATCCGTCACGACGGAATCCGGCATCACGCACGATAGGCGCTCCGAGAGCGCGTAGGCGAGCTTTCCGAAAGCGTTCCACTTCCGGCGGTTTCGCTCGAGGCCGTCCACGTTCAGGACGATCCGCGTCGGGGCTCCGAGGAGGCGGGGCAGCCGGCAGAGGAGGGCGTTCACGCCGTTGCAGACGAGGACCGCGTCGTAGCCCTGCGTCGCGGCGTGGAGGCCAGACAGGGCCGCGTGCGCCACGGTGTCGAAGTACTTGCGCCGGACCGTCGGGATGTGCACGACGCGCGCCCCGCGGTGGGACGGCACGACGGCGCCGACTCCGTGGGCCCGCGCGTACACCGTGACGTCGTGCCCCCTTTTGGCGAGACGGGCGGAGAGCTCCTCGGCGAGCGTCTCGAAACCTCCGTAGGCAGCGGGCACGCCGCGCGTTCCCAGGATGGCGAGCTTCATGCGCCGGCGCGGCGCGCCCCCTCCGGAGAGGACGTGAACCACGGAAGGAGGGCGCGGTCGGGGACGAGCCGTGCCGCGGCGATCGCGGCGCGCTTGGCGAGGAGCCGATCGCGGTTCGCCGAGAGCCAGCGGAGGGCCGGCAGCGAGGTGCGCTCCACGGTGAAGCACGCCCCCACGACGACGAGGTCGCGCGCGATCGTGCGCAGGAACGTCGCCTTGAGGTGCTCCTTTCCCGCGTTGTTGATCCGGAGAAGAAAACGGTTCTTCACGGAATGGAGGTTCGCCGCCGGCGACATCTCCCGCCGCCGCTCGGGCAGGTTGCGCCGCCGGTGCCAGGCGCGGGCGGCGGGGACACAGCGGGCGGTCCAGCCGCGGCCGCGGAGCCGCCACGCGAGGTCGACGTCCTCGCGGTAGAGAAAGAAGTCGTTGTCGAAAAAGCCTGTCTCGATACGGACGTCGAGAAGCGCGGCCGTCCGGTAAAGCGCGATGCAGCCCGAAACGCCGAAGACCTCCGCCGCGTCGTCGTAACGCCCGTCGTCCCGGACGCCCGCTCCGATGTCGAAGTGCCGGCCGTTCGGCGTCATGCGGATGCCGACCGTGTCGATCACGTCCGTGGGCACGAGGTCGGCGCCGTCCGCCCGGAGGATCTTCCCGGTGAACGCGCCGACGCGCGCGTATTCCGGACGGCCGGCCTCGGTGAGCAGGCGCTCGAGGTAGTCGGGCGCGAGGACGACGTCGGAATTGAGGACGAGGACCCACGGGCTTCCCGCCTCGACGGCGCGGGCGATCGCGAGGTTGTGGCCGCCGGTGTAGCCGAGGTTCTCGCGGGACGGCACGACCGCGAGCGGCACGGGCGTCACCTTTTCGAAGGCCGCGAACGTGGCGCGCGTGCCGTCCTCCGATGCGTTGTCCACCGCGACGATCGCGAAATCGCGAAACGTCTGCGCGAAGAGGGAGGGGAGGAGCCGCTCGACGTCTTTCGACTCGTTGTGCGTGACGATCGAGATGACGACGGTGGGGGCCTTCGGGCCCGTCACGCGGCGCGTCCCCCCGGCAGGAGCGCGGAGCGCCAGCCGAGGCCGAGGAGCCCCCGCACGACCCGCGCGTGCGCGACGGCGGCGTCCAGTCGCGGGTGGTCGGGCCGCACGACGAGGAGGAGCGCGAGCCTCACGAGCGCGCCGAGGAGTGTCGAGAACCGTGCGACGGCGCGGACGCCCGGCGAGGCATGGCGCGCCAGGTACTGGAAGAGATTCCGGACGTACGCCGGCCGGAAGTCGCGGTAGGGAAGCACGTTCATCGTGACGCCGCCCACGTGTGTGGCGCGGCCCTCCGGAACGTACCGGATTCTCCGGCCCGATTCCAGGAGACGCGCACAGAAGTCCACGTCCTCGAACCACGCAGGGCTAAAGGCGGGATCGAAACCGCCGAGCGGCTCGAACGCGTCGCGACGGACGAGGAGGGCCGCGGCAGCGGGCTGCTCCACGTCGAAGGCCGTGTCGCGATCCCGGTCGAGATAGCGGTCGTGCCGAAACCCCGGGTTCTCCGGGAAGAGGCGATCGACGAGGAGCGCGTCGCGGACGATTGAGCCGATCGACGGGAGCCGGCGGAGCTGGAAGCGCTCCTGCCCGTCGCCCGCGAGTCGCGGCGCGACGGCGGCGACCGCGGGGTCCGCGTCGAGCGCCTGAAGCAGCGCGGCGAGCGTCCGGAGACCGTCCACGAGCGCGGCGTCCGGGTTCAGGAAGAGGATCGTCTCGGAGGGAGCCCCTTCCCGCGCGGCGCGGTTGCACGCGGGCCCGAACCCGAGATTCGCGCCGGCCTCGATGACGCGGGCGCCCGCCGATCGGGCGATTTCCGCCGAGCCGTCCGAGGAGGCGTTGTCCACGACCAGGACCGGAACGCCCTCCGGCACCGACGCGACGGCGTCGCGCAGATGGAGGGACGAGTTCCAGGACACGATCGCGACGAGAAGGCGGGGGACGGTCAAGCTGGGGCGATGATAGGACGCCGCTTGAATCGCGGCGTTGCGCCCGACACAATGCTGGGTTCCATGATCTCGCGAGATTTTCTTCGAAAGGAATTTGAACGGCTGCCCCATCTGTTCCGGCAGCGCAACGTTCCCCTGGGTGCGCTCGAGGACTGGCGCGCCATCGACGCCGAGCGCCGGATGCGGATCACCCTCATGGAAGCGGCTCGCGCCGAGCGGAATTCCCTTTCGCAGAAAATTGGCGCGAAGCGCAAGGCAGGCGAAGACTCGTCGGCCGAGGAGCAGCTCTCGAAGACGATCGCGGCGCAGATTTCTTCCCTCGAAGAAACGATCAAGGAGCTGGACACGCGATTCGGTCCCATCGAGGCGACGCTTCCGAACATCCCAGAGGACGACGTCCCCGACGGCACGGACGAGACGCAGAACGTCGTGCTGAAGACGTGGGGCGAGCCGACCCGCTTCGACTTCGCGCCTCAGGCGCACTGGGATCTCGGTCCCGCGCTCGGCATCCTCGATTTCGAGCGCGCGGCGAAGATCACGGGCTCGCGCTTCACGGTTCTCAAGGGACCGGCCTCGCTGCTGTCGCGCGCGCTCATCCAGTTCTTCCTCGACGTGCACACGCGGGAACACGGTTACACCGAGGTCCTGCCGCCGTTCCTCGTGAATTCCGCTTCTCTTTTCGGCACCGGCCAGCTCCCGAAGTTCGAGGAAGATCTCTTCCGCTTGCAGGGAACGGACTGGTTCCTGACGCCCACGGCCGAGGTCCCGGTCACGAACCTCCACCGGGACGAGGTCCTCGAGGAGGCCGACCTTCCCATTTCCTACTGCGCGTATACGCCGTGCTTCCGCGCCGAAGCGGGAGCCGCGGGACGGGACACGCGCGGCATGATCCGCCAGCACCAGTTCGACAAGGTCGAGCTCGTGAAGTTCACGCGCAGCAAGGCCTCGCGGAGCGAGCACGAGCGGCTCACGCGCGACGCCGAGGATCTCCTCGAGCGCCTCGAGCTTCCGTACCGGCGCATCGTCCTGTGTCGTGGCGACATGGGTTTCGCGTCGGCGAAGACCTACGACCTCGAGGTCTGGCTGCCCGGTCAGGACGGCTACAAGGAGATCTCGTCGTGCTCGAACTTCGGCGACTTCCAGGCCCGCCGCGCGGCCATCCGCGTGAAGGTCGAGGGGGCGGGCGGGAGGCCCCGGAACGAGCTCGTCCACACGCTGAACGGCTCGGGCCTTCCCGTCGGGCGCACGCTCGTCGCGATCCTCGAGAACTTCCAGCGGAAGGACGGCTCCGTCGCGATTCCGAAGGTGCTCCAGCCCTACTGCGGGGGTCTCACGGAGATCCGAAAACGCTGAGGGCGCCGGGATTGGCGGAGGAGGAGGGATTCGAACCCCCGGAACCTTCCGGTTCAACGGTTTTCAAGACCGCCGCCTTAAACCACTCGGCCACTCCTCCGCGCATCGTCCGGTCGGGCTGTCCCGGGCGCGATTATCCTCTCTCCCTGCTAGACTTCGCGGCCCGGCGCTCACGCGGACAGGTGGGTGAGTGGCTTAAACCAGCGGTTTGCTAAACCGCCGTAGGGCTTTAAATCCTTACCGGGGGTTCGAATCCCCCCCTGTCCGCCATTTCCGACGCGTCGCCGGTCCCGGAAACGGAAACTTTCGCTCCCGGGAATTCGTACCAAACGAGTGGGATCAAGCGTTCTGCGCCGGAAGGGAGCCTTACCGTGACCACGCGGATCAAAGTTGCGATCGGGGTGGTGGCCGCGGCCGCCGTGCTCGGCCTCGTCGCTTTCGCCTCGGTGAAGAGCCGGAACAAGAACACCTTCACGGTGACGACAGCGAAGGTCACGAAGGCGCCGCTCGTCTCGACCGTGACCTGCAACGGACGCGTCCGCGCGCGCGTCAAGGTCGAAATCTCCTCGCAGGTCATGGGTCAGATCGTGACGCTCGCCGTCGTCGAGGGGGACCACGTCAAGAAAGGCGACCTCCTCCTCCAGATCGACAAGGTCCAGTACGACGCGGGCGCCCAGGCGACGCAGGCGGGTCTCGACGCGCTCTTCGCGCAGCGCGAGGCGGACAAGTTCACGCGGGAGCAGGCCGAGCGCGACCTCGAGCGCACAAAGAAGAATTTCGAGGCCCACATCGAGTCCGAGCAGAACCTCCAGAAGGCCCAGCTCGCGCTCGACTCCGGGAAGGCCAACGAGCGGGCGGACGAGCGCCGCATCGAGCAGGCGCGGGCGAACCTCCTCGCGAACAAGGACAGCCTGAAGAAGACGACGATCACGTCTCCGATCGACGGCGTCGTGACGGCCAAGCCCGTGGAAGCCGGCGAGAACGCGATCATCGGCACCATGAACAACGCCGGGACGGTTCTCCTCACCGTGTCGGACATGTCCATCGTCGAGGGCGAGATGGAGGTCGACGAGACCGACATCCCGCACGTGAAGCTCCACCAGAAGGCGAAGCTCACGTTCGACGCGTACCCCGATCGGATCTTCGACGGCGTCGTCACCGAGATGGGGGGCAGCCCGATCCTGAAGTCCGCGCTCGGCACCGACTCGTCGGCCGTCAACTTCATCGTCAAGGTGCAGGTCGAGAACCCGCCGTCGAACATCCGGCCCGGGTTCTCGGTGTCGGGCAAGATCGAGACGGACCGGCGCGCCGCCGCGCTCGCGATCCCGATTCCCGCGCTCGTCGTGGCCGACCCCGCCTCGCTCGTGCGCACGTCGGGCAAGAAACCGACGCCCGCGCCCCAGCCGACGCCGGCGCCCGCGGCGGCTGTGGCCGGCGCGCCTGCCGAGAAGAAGAAGGACGTCGAGGGCGTCTTTTTCGTGAAGAAGGACGGGACCGTCGACTTCCGGAAGATCAAGACCGGTATCAGCGCCGACCTGCAGATCGAGGTCGTCGAGGGACTGACGGACGGGGAAGAGATCGTCACGGGGCCGTTCAAGGCGCTCCGCTCTCTCAAGATCGGGGACCGGGTGAAGGTCGACAACTCGGCCGCGGGGCCGGACGCGGCGAAGAAATCCTGAGGACGAGAAGCACCACATGCTGATCGGGGAGCTTCTGCGCGTCGCCTGGAAAGCCGTCACCGCGCACAAGCTCCGCTCGTTCCTCACGCTTCTCGGGGTCATCATCGGAGTCATGACGGTCATCGCGGTCGTGGCGGTGATTTCGGGCCTGAACAATTACGTCGCGACGAAGATCTTCACGCTGTCGCCCGACGTCTACGCGGTGACGCGCTGGGGAATCATCACCTCGCACGAGGGATTCCTCGAGGCGCTCAAGAGAAAGCCCGTCAAGAAACCCGACTTCGACGTGGTCCTGCGCCTCGCGCACCTCGCCGACAAGATCGGGGCCCAGTCGGGAACGAGCCAGCTCGTGAAGTACGCGAACCATCGCCTTTCGGACGTCCAGATCCAGGGAACGACGGCGAACATGAGCGAGATCCGCAACCTCGACCTCGAGTCCGGGCGCTTCTTCACCGAGATGGAGAACGAGCACCGTGCTTTCGTCGCCGTGATCGGCTCCGACGTCAGGGAGGAGCTCTTCCCGCGCGTCGACCCGATCGGCCACTCGTTCACGATCGGCGGAAGGCCGTTCGAGATCATCGGTCTCCTCGCTAAGCAGGGATCCGTCCTGGGGCAGAGCCAGGACAACGTCGCCTACATTCCGCGCGAGACGCTCTGCAAGGTCTGGGGGGCCAACCGGCAACTCGGCATTTTCATCCAGGCGAAGGGCGGCGTGCCGGGTGTGCCCGCGTCCATGGACGAGATCCGGACGATCTTCCGGGCGATTCGCCACACGGACCCGAAAGCGCCCGACCCGGTCGTTTTCGTGAACGCGGACGCGATACAGGTCGTATGGAAGGCGATCACGGCGGCCGCGTTCGCGCTCCTCGTGTTCATCAGCGGCATCTCTCTCGTCGTGGGCGCGATCGTGATCGCGAACATCATGCTCGTGTCCGTGATCGAGCGGACGAAGGAGATCGGCCTCCGGCTCGCCGTAGGGGCTCGCAAACGGGACATCCTGTTTCAGTTTCTGCTCGAGGCCGGCCTCCTCGCGCTCGGCGGCGGCTGCCTCGGCGTTTTCTTCGGCTGGCTCATCGCGCTTTGCGTGGACGCCTTCACGCCGCTTCCGACGCTCGTGACGAGCGGGCTCATCGTCTCGGGGCTCGTCCTGGCGACGCTCACGGGCGTCGTCGCCGGCGTGTTCCCGGCCATCAAAGCGAGCCGTCTCACGCCGATCGAAGCCTTGCGCTACGAATGAAGAACGTTCTCGAGTCGTTCCGCCGCGTCGTTGCCGAGAACCTCAGGTTCGCGCTGACCGCGCTCCGCGCGCACAAGCTGCGCGCGTTCCTCACGATGGTCGGCATCGTCATCGGCGTCTGGACGGTCATCAGCATGGTCGCGCTCGTGACCGGCTTTGACCGCTCGCAGACCGAGGCCTTCTCCTCTTTCGGCACGACGCTCGTGCAGTTCCAGAAATTCGAGCCCCGCTTCGGCCCGGGGCACCGCACCGAGGAGGAGAGGAAGCGCAAGGACCTCACGATCGAGGACGCTCAGGCCCTCCAGGAGCTCTGCCCGTCGATCCTCGCCGTCTCGCCCGAGCGCTACATGTGGACGCCTTCCGGGGTGAAAGGCAACGGGAACGAGGCGAACGCGCCGTCGGTGACCGGCGGAAACCAGAACTACGCGATCTGCAACAACTGGGAGATCAAGGACGGCCGCAACATCACGGAAACGGACGTTCTCCACGCGACGGACGTCGTCGTGCTCGGGCAGGACGTCGTCGAGTCGCTCTTCAAGGGGAAGGACCCGCTCGGCGGGTTCATCACGATCAACGGCAAGCGCGTCCAGGTCATCGGCACCTTCGAGAAGAAGGGCTCCTCGGGTTTCGGCGGGCAGCCGGACAATTTCGTGCTGATCCCGATCTCGACGTTCGACCGCCACTTTCCCCAGACGAAGAACTCGCACGACGACACGATCCACATCGCCACGATCCCGCGGTCGCCCGAGCTCGTCGATCGCGTCATCGAAGAGGGCACGATCGTGCTCCGGGCGCGGCGCAAGGTGCCCTTCAACGCCCCGAACGACTTCGCGATTTTCACGGCCGAGAAGATGCTCGCCCAGATGCAGGCCGTCACGAACGCGATCTCGGGCGTCATGGTCCTCATCGCGGCGATCGCGCTCGTCGTGGGTGGCGTCGGCGTGATGAACATCATGCTGGTCTCGGTCACGGAACGCACGAGGGAGATCGGCCTCCGCAAGGCACTCGGCGCGCTCAGGCGGGACATCTCGCTCCAGTTCCTCACGGAGGCCATGACGCTGACGGCGCTCGGCGGAGTCGTCGGCGTCGCCCTCGGTCTCCTGACCGCGCTTGTCGTGCGCCTCGTCTCGAGCCTTCGCACGGAGACGCCGCTCTGGAGCATCCTCCTCGGGCTCGGCGTGTCCGTCTCGATCGGCCTCTTCTTCGGGATCTACCCTGCGATGAAGGCCGCGCGCCTCGATCCCATCGAGGCCCTGCGGTACGAGTAGGAACCAGGCGCCGGAAGGGTGCGCGCCTCAGCGCGCGCGACGAAGCCCGCGGATGAGCACGCCTTCCTCGTCCGTTTCGAGCGCGAGAAGAACGGTGCCATCCGGGCTCAGGTCCTCGGGAGCGATCGGGAGCTCGAGGGACGTTTCTCCGTTGACGGTCCGGGCGGCCTCTCGTCCGACGCCCCATCGGACGACGAGGCGCAAGGGAAATCGGCCCGGGGCGGCGGCGTCAAGCAACCAGGTTCCGGGCGCGGCCGGAACGAGGAGAAAAGCGCGCGCGGCCGTCCAGCGGCCCGGCTCCGCGCCCTGACGCTCGCGGAAGCCTCCCGCCACGGCGCCGTGTGCGAGAGCGACGTTCTCCTCTTCTGCGGTTCGGAAGCCGACCTCCTCGAGAGGAGCGAGGGGGACGTTCGGAACCGCGTAGGCCAGCGCGAGGGTCGGGCTATATGCCGTCCGGTCGAAGCCGAGGCGCGCCGCTGTCTCGCGCTCGGGCGACACGTCCGGCGCGAGAACGAAGCCGACGTGCCACCGATGCCTGAGCCACGCGGCGGCGGCGCCCTTCGGGACCCGGCTCGTGAGGGCGCGATCGAGGAGAGGGCCGATGACGGGATCGCTTCGCCGCTCCGCGAGCGGGATCCCGGGCGCGCGCGAGAGGTAGCCGAAGGTCTGCGCCCTGCCGTGACCCAGCTGCCGGATGAGCGCGCCGGCTCCCTGATCGACGTCGAGAACCACGGTGGCTTCGGCGCCTGGTCTCGCGCGGGCAATGGCCGTGAGCGCGGGATCGTCGGCCGCGAACGGTGACTTCATGACGCCCGGGTCGCGCGGTGCGTATTCGGCCGCGAGAAACAGCGCGGCTGCGAGGGCGATGCCCTTGGCGGTCCGCGTGCCTCGCGCGAGCAGGCGTTCAGACGCGAGAGCCGTCGCGAGCGCGAGCGGGAGAAAGGCGAGGACCTCGAAGCGGTTCACGCACCCGCCGAAGTCGAGCGCCGGAAAGATCCGCGCGAGGCCCGCCCAGGGAAGCGGCACGTCGAGAAGCCGGTCGAAGACTCGCGGCTGAGGTCCCAGCGAGAGGACGAGGGCAATGCCGCCCGCGAGGAGCGCGAAGTCGATGTCCCGGCGGCGCCGGTCTCGCAGGATCACGAGGAGCGCGAGAAGCGGGACGAGGCCGAGGTAACCGGCGCCCTCGGCGAGGTTCTGGTGGTTCCGTTCCGTGAGCGGCGGCCAGGCTGAAAACGGCCGCGCGGCCTGCCCGCTGGTCGCGTCCAGCGCGCACGATCTCGAGGACCGCGAAGCAGGCTGCCGCGAGCGCGCCGAGAAGCGCGAGGTACCAGTCGGTGAACGCGAGCGCCGCGAGCGCGGCCCCCGCGAGCA
>DAIOUV010000003.1:70097-91113 GCA_036759345.1 Acidobacteriota bacterium
AGCGCGAGGTACCAGTCGGTGAACGCGAGCGCCGCGAGCGCGGCCCCCGCGAGCACGGCGGCGCCCCAACGTTTCGCGCCCGCCGACCGGCTCGCGACGAAGAGCGCCTCGAGGGAAAGCGGGATCCAGCCCGTTCCGAGAAGGTTGAGGTGTCCCAGCGCGCGCGCGAAATGAGGCGGCGCGAACGCGAAGACGGCCGCTCCCGCCGCCGCGGGCAGAGGGCCGGCGCCGAGGCGGCGCGCGAGGCGATAGAGAGAGGCGAAAGCGAGCGTGAACGCGAGAACGACGAGCGCGTTGTAGGCGGCGAAGAAACCTGTCGCGCGCGCAAGGAGAGCGCCGGGGAGGCTGTTCGTGAGAGACAGCGTGTGCGCATACAGCGAGCAGCCCTCCGGCGCCCAGAGCCGATCGGTCTGCCACAAGGAGCCTCCGGTCCTGAGGACGCGGTCGACGTGGTGGAGGTTCCAGAGGTTCTGCCACGCGTCCCCACCGCCGATGACGGCATGGGTCCAGGCGGGCCGCGCCCGGAGGAGCAGGAGCGCCAGCGAGGTGCCGGCGAGAGCGGCGAAAAACGACTCGCGCCCGAGGCGGAGAGGGAGAGAGGGCCGCTCGACCGACATGGAGCGACGATCTTGCCTCATCCGTTACCATCGGGGCATGACGCCGGTCCCAAAAAATCTGCAGGTGCTCGGCAACGAGCTCGCGATCGCCTGGAGCGACGGCGCCGAGTCGTACTTCAAGCTCGCCGATCTCCGACGGCTGTGCCCGTGCGCCGAGTGCCAGGGCGAGCGGGACCTCCTCGGCCGCCTCATGAAGCCGCCCGCGCGGCCGCTCACCGCCGAGTCGTATCAGGCGCGCGGCACGAGCCCCGTGGGAGGCTATGCGCTCCAGATCCACTGGGGGGACGGCCACGCGGACGGCCTCTACACGTACGCGAGGCTGCGCGAGTGGACCGAGAATCCGCCCGAGCTTCCGCCGCTCGCGACCGCGTTCCCGCTCCTGCCGGTCCGCTGAGGCGTCAGGGCTTCTTTTCCAGCGCCTTGCGCGCCGCCTTCGACAGCTCGGGCGCGTGCTTTCCCTTCATGACGCCGAGATAGAGCGAGAGCACCGCGCGGGGCCCGGCCTCGAGAGCGGAGAGGTACCTCTCGCGGCCCGCGAAGCGCAGCAGGGCGTCCGTGATCTGCGCGCCCACGATCGCGGGATAGCGGCTCCAGAAGTCGCCCTTCGACGCGTTCGCGAAAAGCTCCTGCCGCTCGGAGTCCTTTCCCTTCCCCTCGACGAGCACGTTCGCGGCGCGATTCCAGCGCGCGTACGCGCGGACGATCGGCTCCTCGAGAAGCGGGACGATGGGGAAAAAGTCGTCGGGAATGAGGAACAGTGTCGGCGGCCCTTCGGCAACCGTCCGCGCGAGGAGCGTGTCGAAATCGGCGGCCCGCTTGTCGGGCCAGGCCGGAGGTTTCCTGACGTGCGCGTCGAAGAGCGAGCGCCAGGCCTCGGCGGACGCGGCCCGCAGCATCTTGAGAAGCAGCTCGCGGGGCATCGGCGCCGAGCCGAGGTCGCCGGCTAGCCGAGGCAGATCCGCGGCGAGGACGAGCGCCTCCCCGTCGCGCACGCTCGCGACCTCGGCGAACCCCGACACCGCGAAGAAAGGCACGAGCACGATCGTCGCGGTGACGGGCGTGCCCGTCGGCAGGAGCGACGCGATCCGGCGGCCCACGAGGCTCGCGGCCGGCAGACCTTCCGTCTCCAGGGCGTCGAGGACACGTGAGAAGTACGGGCTCTTCGCGACGAATGTCGACAGGAGCGGATCGGGCGTGCCGGCGACCGTCGAGACGAGGCGCCCGTAGAAGTCGTCCGGCGAGAGGCCTTCGGCCCGGATCGCCGCCGTGGCGTTCGCCGACGCTTTGAGGCGCCGCAGGGTGGCCGGCGCGTCCGGCGCGCCGGCCAGGAGCGCGAGGACGTCGCGAGCCGGGGCGGTGTCGATCGTGAACGACAGACGGTGAGGGGTCGGGGCCGCGAGGTCGAAGGGCGGGCCCGGGGCCGGAGCGGGTGGTGGAGCCGGAGTCGCGGGGGATTGGAACGCGAGGCTCGAGGCGAGCGCCGCCAGCGCCGCGAGGACGAGCCCCCGCGGCAGGGCGCCGTGAGCGCGGCGAGGACGGATCGTCTCAGCCAAGGATCGCCTCCAGCGCCCGGTCCGTGTCGGAAAGATCCGCGAGGACGACGTGCGCGCCCGCGGCCTCGAGCGCGGGCACCGCCGTGCGGCCGGTCGCGACCGCGATCGCGCGCGCCCCGATCGCGAGGCCGCACACGACGTCGAGGCGCGAGTCGCCGACGACGACGCACTCGGGACCCGTGAACGCGAGGCCGGTCGCGGACCGGGCGCGTTCGAGCGCGACCGCCCCCAACTCCTCGCGGCAGGACGCCTCGTCGCCCCAGACGCCGAAAGCGAAACGGTGCCAGAGGCCCGCGGCCGAGAGCTTCACGCGCGCGCCGCGCTCGACGTTGCCGGTCAGGAGCGCCGGGACGAGGCCGGCCACCTTCTCGAGCGCGTCGAAAAGCGCCGGAACGCCGGGTTTGAGCATGGGGGCTTTCGCGCGAAGCCCGGCCTCGAGCCGGTCGCAGTAGAGCGCGAGGGCATCCCCGCGGCGGAGGGCGATCGTCTCGTCCGGCACGCCGGCCGCCCGCATGAGGTCCGTCACGATGAGGGGATCGAGACGCCCATCGAACGCGTAGCCGTCGATGTCGCCGCTCGTGCCGAAGACGTCCTCGAGCGCCGTCTGAAAGGCCGTTCGCGCGGCCGGCCCGGCCGAAAGCAGCGTTCCGTCGATGTCGAAGAGGACGAGGCGCTTGAATTTGACGACCTTGCCGACTGCCGACGCGGCCTCTGCGGACGCGCTCATCGCGCTGCCTCCGCGAAGGAAAGCCGGGTCGAGAGAGCGCGCACGAACTCGGGGAACACCTTCCTCCAGTACGGCCAATCGTGGACGCCGGTTTCGAGGACGACCTCGTGCGCCACGCCGAGCGCGCCGAGATACCGGTCGAAGAAAGACATGATCTCGGCGAGCCGGTACTTGTCCTCGGTGCCGCAGCGCACGTAGAGGAAAGGCGCGCGCGCCGCGAGACCCGGATCGTCGAGGAGCATGGCGTAGAGATCGTTCTTCCTGAGGACGTTCTTGACGGGGTCGTTGCCGAAGGCGTGCTTGAGGGACGGCCGGATGAAGAAGGGCATCGCCTCGACGGCCGGCCAGCACATCTGCTGAATCGCGGGCGAGAGGCCGCCCGCGGCGCAGAAGAGCCCGGGCTCGGCGAGCCCCCAGCGCAGCGCTCCGTACCCGCCCATCGAGATGCCGGCCGCGAGACGGCCGCCGCGCGAGGCGATCGTGCGGTAGCGCGCGTCCACGAATGGCACGAGCGACTCCGTCAGAAACGTCGCGTACGAGGACGTCCCGTCCGGCGCGTCGACGAACCAGGTGCCCACGCCGCGTGGCGAGACGACGAGCATTTCGGGGAGGCGCCCTTCGCGCATCCCGGCGTCGAGCGCGTCCGCAAGGCCCTCGCGGAAGAGGACGTCCTCGTCCCCGCCGCCGTCATGCAGGAAGTACAGGACCGGAAAGCGCCGCGCGGGCGCGGCGTCATACGACGGCGGAGTCATCACGAGGACGCGCACCGGCGCCGCGAGAGCCGGTGAGGCGACATGCTCGACGTTGCGATGTACGCCGCGCGCGGCCGAAGCTTGCGCGGGGAAGGCCGCAAAGACGGCGATGGCGAGAACGGCGGCGCCCTGCCGGAGTCCGAACAAGGCGTGATTCTAGGCGCCTGTTAACCTTGCCGAAAATGACCGGGACGAAAGGCCGCGGCACGCAGACGCTCGAAGGCGAAACCGCGATCGTGACGGGCGGGGGGCGCGGGATCGGCCGCGCGATCTCGCTCGCCCTCGCCCGCGCCGGAGCCACGGTCGTCGTCGCGTCGCGCTCGGCGGACGAGATCGAACGGACGAAGACGGAGATCGAAGCCGAAGGCGGCAAGGCTCTCGCGATCGCGACCGACGTGACGTCGCGGGCCGCCGTCGAGGATCTCGTGGCACGGACGCGTGAGGCCACGGGGCGCATCGACATCGTCGTGAACAACGCGGGCGTCTTCGTGTGGAAGCCCCTCTCGAGGCTCGAGGAGTCGGAGTGGGATCGCGTCCTCGACACGAATCTCAAGGCGAGCTATCTGCTCGTTCACGCGGCGCTTCCGGATCTCGTCGCCTCGGGGCGCGGCCGCATCCTGAACGTCTCGTCCATCCACGGCACCGTGGGGGACGCGAACGTCGTGGCGCACTGCGCGGCGAAATTCGGGCTCGTCGGCTTCACGAAGGCGCTCGCTTCGGAGCTGCGCGGGGTCGGTATCACGGTGAACGCGATCTGCCCGGGCTCCACCGACAACAAGAGCCGCGAGCCGTCCGGGAGGCCGCACGCCTCTCCGCTCCAGGAGAAGCTCGACGCGCACGACGTGGCGGGTGCCGCCCTGTTTCTCGTTTCTCCGGCGGCGGGGACCATCTCGGGCGCCGTCCTCGACGTCTGGGGCGGGACGACGGTTTCGATCGCGGGTTGAGCGGGCGCTAAACTCCCCGCGGCCGTATCGCGTCTGCCCGTAGCTCAGCTGGATAAGAGCATCGGCCTTCTAAGCCGAGGGTCCCCGGTTCGAATCCGGGCGGGCAGGCCATCTATTTCAATGACTTACCGGACGTCTCGCGATGGTGATGCCGTGCGTCAAGGCCCTTCCTGAACGCGGCAGCGGGCATACGACCGGATGGGAGGCAGAAGGGCGAGAGCCACGAGGAGTGGCCCGAGAATGAAGACGGGAGACCAGAGACTGGCCTTGGGGGGCGCGACGTCGCGCGCAAGGAACCCAAGAATGGCCAGGAGGATGCCGTAGACGAGGAAGAGGCGGCCACCATAGGCATTGATGTCGTACCAGTGGGCGTCTGAGGTGAAGGCCTCTGGGATGCGGATGCCGTAAGCGCGGTTCATGGGGACGCGGCGAAGCACGAGGGGCAGTGAGAAGGCCGCCAGGAGCAAACCGAAACCGCAATGAACGAAGACGGCTGGAACGATCACATTACCTCCGGAATGCGAGACAGGATGACGGAGTGGATCCGAACGAACTTGAATCTAACCACACTTCAAGCGGTCCCCGTCGCCCCCTAGAATCAAGTGTCGACGGGCTGGGCAGGGCGATGGCGGACAAAGCGGACGGCGCGGACATCGCGATCATCGGGGCGGGCGTCATCGGCTGCAGCGTGGCGTTTCACCTCGCGCGGCTCGGGTGCACGAACGTCTGCCTGATCGAGAAGGAGCCGCTGCCGGGAAGCGGGTCGACGTCGAAGGCGAACGGCGGCATCCGGGCCCAGTTCACGACGGACGTCAACATCGCGATGTCCCTCGCGTCGATGGACATCCTCGACGCCCTCGCGGACGAGATCGGGGAGCCGCCGGTCTACCGGAAGGCGGGCTATCTCTTCCTGACGGGCGACCCGGCGCGCTTTTCCGCGATGACGGCCGCCGCCGCGTTCCAGCGCGCGCGCGGCGTCGCGGTGGAAGTGCTCGACGCCGAAGCGGTCCGCGCGAGGGCGCCTTACGCGGCCGGTCCGATCGCGGGCGGGACGTTCGGGCCTCGCGACGGTTTCATCGATCCGGGTGGCCTGACGAACTTTTTTCTCCGCGAGGCGACGCGGAGCGGCGTCCGGACCCGCTACGGAGCTGAAGTGACGGCGATCGACCGGGACGGGTCCGGGACGTTCCGCCTGACGACGACCGCCGGCGAGCTCCGGGCGTCCGCCGTCGTGGATGCCGCCGGGCCTTTCGCGGGCCGCGTCGGCGCGCTCGTCGGCGCCGACGTTCCCGTCGTGCCCGTCCGGCGTCACCTCCTCATCAGCGGCCCGTGCAAGACGCTTCCCCCGGTGATTCCGATGACGATCGACGCCGATACCGGTGTCCTGATCCGCCGCGAGGGGAGCCGCGTCCTGATCGCCTACTCGAATCCGGACGAGCCGCCGGGCTTCAACTACGCCTTCGATCCCGACTTCCCGCTCCGGATCGCCGCACCGCTCGACGCGCGCTTTCCCGCCGTCGGGGAGGCCGGCCTCGACATCAAAAGGAGCTGGGCCGGGCTCTACGAAGTCACGCCGGATCACCACGCCATCCTCGGTTCCGTCCCCGGCGTGCCCGGCTTCTTCGTCGTCGCGGGATTCTCGGGCCACGGCATCATGCACGCGCCGGCGGCGGGCCGCGCCGCGGCCGAGATGCTCGTCCGGGGCCGGAGCGAGAGCGTCGACGTCTCCGCGCTGTCCCTCGAGCGGTTCGCCCGCGGCGAAGCCATTCACGAGGCGATGGTCCTCTGAGCGTGTCCGGTCGGCGGCCGCGTCCTCGAGCCCGGCTATCATTCCGGGACTGATCATGGAAGCGGACTTCACTCCGGACGCATGGAAACGCGGCCGGGATAGGGCAGAGCGATTCCAGGCGGCGACGTTCCGAATCGCGGAGGCCGCGGCCGCGACGGAGAGTCTCCAGGAGCTGTTCACGAGGATCCACTCCATCGTGGGCGGGCTGATGGAGGCCGCGAATTTCTACATCGCCCTGCACGACCCCTCCCGGGATGTCCTCGGCTTTCCGTACTTCGTCGACGAGGTGGACGAGCCGTTTCCGCCGAAGCCCCTCGGCAAGGGCCTGACCGAGTACGTTTTTCGGACGGGCCGGCCGCTTCTCGCGTCTCCCGACGTCTTCGAGGAGCTCGTCGCCTCGGGCGAGGTCGAACGGATCGGCAGCGACTCGGTCGACTGGCTCGGTGTTCCTCTGCGCGGACGCGAGCGGACGATCGGCGTTCTCGCGGTCCAGAGCTATTCGGGAACGGTCCGCTACACCGAGGAAGACCGCGACCTTCTCGTCTTCGTCTCATCCCTGATCGCCCAGGCCATCGAGAGAAAGCGCTCCGAGGAGGCCCTTCGCGAGAGCGAGCTGAAGTTGAAGCGGCTGACCGACAACATGGTCGACGTGATCAGCCAGGTGGACCTCGCGGGGCGATTCCAGTTCGTCAGCCCGTCGCACGAGCTCGTCACGGGCTGGACGTCGGCCGAGCTCCTCGGAGCGAACGCGCTCGACCTCGTTCACCCCGACGACCGCGAGATGCTCGCCGAGAAACTGAGGCGCGGGGCGGTGACCGGCAAGTCGGGAGTGGTGGAATACCGGTACCGGGCCCGGGACGGACGGTACCTCTGGGTCGAGACCGTCTCCAACGTCCTGCGCGGCGCGGACGGCGCGCCGCAGGCCTTCGTCCTCGGATCGCGCGAGGTGACGGCCCGCAAGCGGGCCGAGGCGATTCTCGGCGTCCTCCACGAGACGGAAAGAAAGATCCTCCGCCACGAGCCGATCGATCGGATCCTCCAGTTCATCTGTGACGAGGTCGCGGGCCGGTTCGAGTTCCCGGCGGTGTGGATCGGTCTCAAGGAGCCCGACGGCTCCATCAGCCAGAAGGCCGTGGCCGGGCCGGTGGCGAGCTTCGTCAGGAAGAACCGTTTCCGATGGGATGACGGGCCGGAGGGACGCGGGCCGAGCGGGGAAGCCATCCGGACCGGCCGGCCCGTGGTCGTCTCCACGAAGGAGGACGAGAGGATCGCGGCCTGGAGGGAAGGCGTCGAGGAGTACCGGCTCGGCTCGGGTCTCTCGATCCCCCTCGTCGTCGGGGATTCCGTGCTCGGCGTCCTCTCGAGCTACTCGGATCGCCCGCACGCTTATGGCCGGGAGTCCATCGGCCTCCTCAATCGCTTCGCCGACCAGGCGGCCCTCGCCGTCGTCGAGTCGAAGCAGCAGGACCGGATCCAGTTCCAGACCGCCGCGCTCGAGGCGGCGGCGAATGCGGTCCTCATCACGAACCGCGAGGGCCGGATCGAGTGGGTCAACCCCGCTTTCACGGAGCTCACCGGCTACCAGCCGGACGAAGTCATCGGGCAGACGCCGCGGCTCCTGAAGTCGAGCGTCCAGGCGCCCTTCTATTACGAGAAGCTCTGGGAGACGATCATCGCGGGGAACGTCTGGCGGGGGGAGTTGCACAACCGCCGCAAGGACGGCGCGATCTACGTCGAGGAGCAGACGATCACGCCGGTGAAGTCGGCCGACGGCGAGATTCGTCACTTCATCTCGATCAAGCAGGACGTCACCGCCCGAAAGCAGAACGAGGAGAAGATCCGCCACCTCGCCCTTCACGATCCGCTGACGGACCTCTCCAACCGCCGCGCCTTCGAGGAATCGCTCGTGCGCGCGGTGGCGCGCGCGCGCCGCGGATCGCCTTCGTCCCTTCTCTTCCTCGACCTCGACAACTTCAAGATCGTCAACGACGCGCTCGGGCACCCCGCCGGCGATCAGGTCCTGGTCGAGCTGGCCCGCCTCCTCGGCGCGCTCGTGCGCCCGAACGACGAGGTCGCCCGTTTCGGCGGCGACGAGTTCGCCGTCCTGCTCGACGGAGACGCGCTCGACGCAGCGCGACTCACGGCCGAGCGGCTCCGCCGGTCCGTGGACGAGCACCGGTTCTACGTGGGCGACCGCGCCTTCGACCTCGGGATCAGCGTCGGAGTCGTTCCGGTGGACGGCACAACGGACGCCGCGTCGTTGATGGCCGTGGCCGACACGGCGCTCTACACCGCCAAAGAGAAGGGCCGCAACCGCGTGATGGTCGTCGAGAACCCTTCGGGCGGCATCACGTCTCTGCTTTCCGAAGCGAGCCGCTGGGCGTCACGGATCAAGGAGGCTCTTCGGGAGGACCGCTTCGTCCTTCACTACCAGCCGATCTTCCGGTTCAGCTCCGGGCGCGCGGTCCACTACGAGGCCCTCATCCGTCTCCGCGAGGGGCCCGAGGACCTCATCGCGCCGGGCGTCTTCCTTCCGGCCGCGGAGAGATTCGGGTTGATGCCGTACGTCGACGGCTGGGTCGTGGACCGGGTCGTCGACCTGCTCGTGAAGCGCCCCGCGGCGGAGATTTTCGTGAATCTCTCGGGCGCGAGCCTCGGCGACGAGGCACTCCTCTCGCACATAGAGGAGCTCGTGACCGCGAGCGGGCTGCCGGCCGGCCGCCTGGCCTTCGAAATCACCGAGACGACGGCCGTGCGGGACATCGTGGCGGCCCGCGAGTGGATGCGCCGGCTGAAGGAGCGCGGATGCCGGTTCGCGCTCGACGACTTCGGCATCGGATTCTCGTCCTTCTCCTATCTTCAGAGCCTGCCGGCCGACTACGTGAAGATCGACGGATCCTTCATTCGCGGCCTCGAGACCGACCCGGCGGCGCGCGCCCTCGTGCGGGCGATCGACACGGTGGCCCACACCCTCGGGAAGGAGACGATCGCCGAATGCGTCGAGAACCTGGAGTCCGTCGCGACGCTCGTCGAGCTGGGCGTCGAGTGCGGCCAGGGCTTCGCGCTCGGGCTGCCCGCGCCCGAGCTCCTGCCCGACGACGCTCCCCCGCTGCTTCTCCCGAAGGCCGCGGAAATGCGATAAATTCCGCAGGAAGAGAAGCGAGGAGTCATCGTGAAAAACATCCTTCGGTTCGCCCGGGTTTCTGTCCTGACCGTACTTCCGTTCACGCTCGTGGCCTGTGTTTCGAAGAAGGAGTTCGAGCAGGTGAAGGCCGAAAACAAGACGCTCGACGAGGAGAAGCAGCGCTCCCAGCGCGAGCTGGGCGCCGCCGGCGCGGCGACCGCGGAAATGCAGGCCACGCTCGACGACGTTCAGAAGAGCCTCGAGGACCTGCGCGTCAAGGAGCTCAAGGCCGTCCGGACTTCGCTCGCGGTCGCCCAGGAAGGCAAGGCCGCGCCGGGGCGGCGCGAGGAGCTGAAGGCGGAGATCGAAGAGATCCGCAACGTGGTCAAGGCGAACCTCGCGAAGCTGTCGGCCCTCCAGAAACAGAAGAACACGTCGGACCAGAAGATCACGACGCTGGAGCGGCTCATCGGCGAGATGCGGCGCAACCTCGAGGAAAAGGAAGCCACGATCGCGGCGCTCGAAGAAAAGACGCTCGTCCTCGCGAAGGAAGCGGAGGAGCTGCGCGGCACCGTGAAGGAGAAGGAAGCCGTCGTGAAGGAGAAGGAGGTCGCCATCGCGGACCGCGAGTCTCAGATGTCGACGGCCTACGTCCTCATCGCGACGCGAAGCGCGCTGAAGAAGGCCGGCCTCGTCGAAAAGAAGGGCTCCGTCCTGGGCCTCGGAGGGAACTGGCAGCGGACGGGCCAGTTCGACGAGACGCTTTTCAAGCAGGTCGACACGCGGAAGGAAACGGAGTTCGCCGTGGGCGCCGCGCCGGACAAGGCGCGCGTCCTCTCGGACCACCCGAAGGACAGCTACACGCTCGCCGGGACGGGCCCGAAGGCGAGCACGCTCACGGTGACGGACGCGGCCCGCTTCTGGAAGGGGAGCAAGTACCTCGTCGTCATGCTGCCGGACTAAGGCGCGCCGCCTACACGCTTTCGTGCACCGGCTCACCCCATGTGGGCTCGGGAGGGCACCTGCCCAAACGGTCTTGCCAGGCTATCGCGTTGCAGGCCAACGCGATCGGGCCCCTCGCGGCGTGGCACCTCGATTGAATCAAGAGACTCGGGTCCCGACAAACGTCAGGAGGAAGAAAATGAGAAAGACCATCACCGCCGTCGTCGCCGCCCTCGCCGCCATCGCGCTTGGGAGCAGCTCGCTCGCCACGATGGACATCCAGAAGGAATACAAGGCCAAGGACCCGAAGGCCAACTGCGCGAGCTGTCACGTTCCGAAGATGCCGAAGAAGGACGCGGCCGAGCTCAACGCTTTCGGCAAGACCGTCAAGGTCGCCAAGGGCAAGGACGGCAAGATCGACTGGTCGAAGGTCGAGGTCCCGACACCCCCGGCCAGCTGAGCCTTCGTTTTTCCCGCGGCCGTCCAGGCCTCACGCCCCCGGATTCGTCCGGGGGCGTTTTCGTTCGAAGCGTCAGGACGCGAGCGGTTCGAACCGCGCCGTGAAGTGGCGGAGGGTGCGCGGGGCCTCGGTGATGCGGTAGCCCGGCAGGGTCGCCGCGTTTCTCGCGACCTCGAGGACGGCCTCGGCCACGTAGTCCACGTGCGACTGCGTGTAGACGCGGCGTGGGAAGGCGAGGCGCACGAGGTCCATGGGGCCGGGATGTTCCGAGCCGTCCGGATGCATCCCGAACATCACGGTCCCGATCTCGACGCCGCGCACACCCGCGACCTCGTACAGCGCGTTCACGAGAGCGATGCCGGGGTACTGGAGCGGCGGGATGTGCGGGAGGAGCGCGCGCGCGTCGAGGTACACGGCGTGTCCGCCCGGCGGCCGGATCATCGGCACGCCCCCGGACTCGAGCTTCTCGGCGAGGTACTCGATCGACCGGATGCGGTAGTGGAGGTACGGTTCCTCGACGACTTCCTCGAGCCCGCGCGCGATGGCCTCGAGGTCGTAGCCCGCGAGGCCGCCGTACGTCGGAAACCCTTCCGTGAGGATGAGAAGGTTGCGCGCCTCCTCGGCCCACCCGTCGTCGTTCATGGCGAGGAAGCCGCCGATGTTCGCGAGCCCGTCCTTCTTCGCCGACATCGTGCATCCGTCCGCGAGGGAGAACATCTCCTGCGCGATCTCCTTCGGCGTCCGATGCGCCTGCCCATTTTCCCGGAGCTTGATGAAGTAGGCGTTCTCGGCGAAGCGGCAGGCATCGAGAAAAAAGGGCTTCTTGAAGCGGTCGCAAAGCCCGCGCACGCCACGGAGGTTTTCGAGGGACACGGGCTGCCCGCCGCCCGAGTTGTTCGTCACGGTGACCATGACGACCGGAATGCGGTTGCCGTCCTTCTCGAGCGCCTCCTCGAGGGCGGCGAGGTCGATGTTCCCCTTGAAAGGGTGGAGGAGACTCGGAACGCGGCCCTCGGCGATGACGAGATCGCGCGCCTCGGCGCCCTCGACCTCGACGTTCGCGCGGGTCGTGTCGAAGTGGTTGTTGTTCGGGACGACATCGCCCTTCTCGAGGATCGTGTGGAAGAGGATGCGCTCGGCCGCGCGCCCCTGGTGCGTGGGGATGATGTGCGCAAAGCCGGTGAGGTCCTTCACCGCGTCGCGGAAGCGGTAGAAAGAGCGGCTGCCCGCGTAGGACTCGTCGCCCTGCATCAGAGCGCCCCACTGCGCCGAGGACATCGCGCCCGTCCCCGAGTCGGTCAGGAGGTCGATGAGCACGTCCACCGCGTGGAGAAGGAAGACGTTGTATCCGGCCGCCGAGATGGCCTTTCGCCTTTCCTCCGGAGTCGTCGTTTTGATCGTCTCGATGGACTTGATGCGGAAGGGCTCGATGATCGTGCGAAATTCCATCCTGGAAAGAGGATATCAGCGGGTCGCGCCCGAAGAATCCTCGGTAGTCGCGTCGAACGGCCGGGGGAGCCGGACGACGGTCACGGTGCAGGGGGCCTTCGCCACGACCTCCTGCGACACGCTGCCGAGGAGGGTGCGCAGCGCGGAGCTCGCCCGCGCGCCCATCACGATGTGGTCCACGCGATTCGTGCGCACGTACTCGAGGAGCGCCGCCGCCGGGTCGGTCGCCCCGAGGACGTGAAACGTGATCCGGTTCTCGAGCGCGAGGAGCGGCTGCGCCCAGTGCTTGAGCTCCACGAGCCGTTTCAGGTGCTTGCTCCGGCCCTCGTCGTCGAGTGTCGTGTCGAGCGCGACGCGGTGCTGTTTGAGGACGTTCAGGCACGCGACACGCGCGTCCGGCACGGTCTCGAGGATGCGCTTGACGGTGACGCGCAAGGCCTCGTGGAGCGGCTCCGAGCCCTCGGCGAGGTCGATGGCGACGGCGACGATCGGCGCCGTCGAAACCTGGGTCGCGACGGCCTGCCGGGGAGCCGAGCGGGTGAAGTCGGGATGGAAGCGGCGCCGGATCACGGCACTCCATGGGTCCTGTCTCAGCCGCTCCGAGCGCTCCGTCAGTTTGCTCTCTTCGGGATGCGAGAGGTCGAACGCGAGCTGGGCCGCCGTGGGATAGCGCCGGGCGGGGTCCACCTCGAGACAGCGAAGAACGATCTCCTGCAGCCATGGCGGGAAATCGGCCCGGCGTTTGCGCGGCGGGACCGGATCGCGCCAGAGTCGCCGGTGAAGTCGGCGTTTGCCCTTCGGGTCGCCGAAGGGCCGCACGCCCGTCGAGAAGAAGTAGAGGAGCACGCCGAGCGCGAAGAGATCGCTCCGTGCGTCGCGCCGGTCGCCGAGAATCTGCTCGGGCGCCATGTAGGGCGCGGTCCCATAGGGAAGCCGGAACTCCTCTCCCATGAGATCGGGAAGCTGGTCGTGGTGCGCGAGCCCGAAGTCCACGAGCGCGACGTCGCCCGTGCCCTCGCGCATCACGATGTTCGAAGGCTTCACGTCGAGGTGGACGACGTGCTGGCGGTGCAGGTCGTCGAGGGCGACCGCGACCCTCGCGCCGATCGCCACGACCTCCGCGTAGGGGAGCGGCAGGTCGTCGAGGCGGTGGAGCAGCGTCTGGCCGGCGATGCGCTCCATGACGATGTAGGGGTGGACCGAGAAGTCGCCCGCGGCCACGAATTTCGGCACGTGGACGCCGGAGAGCCGCGGCAGGATCATCTGCTCCATCTCGAAGCCGACGACGGCCGCGGGGTCGTCGCCCTCGAGCAGGGTGGGGATCTTCATGAGGATCGGCATCCGGATGTCGGGCCGCGTGACCGTGCGCAGCGTCGCCATGCCGCCCGTGTGGATGAGCTCGCCGACGAGGAAGCCGTCGATCGTCGCGCCTCTCTGGATCGGGTTCGCCGCCATCTTGGTCAGAGTCCCCACGTCAAGCGGTCGGCGAGCATCGCGGGGAGCCCCGCGGCGCGGATCTTCTCGGCCGCGGCGTCGATGTCGTACGCCACCCGAAAGGTCGTGATCTCGGCCCGAGCGGTGTCGACGAGGGCGTACGCGGCGGCCGGATTGCCGTCGCGCGGCTGGCCGACGGACCCCACGATCGCGAGCCAGCGGCGCTGTGGAAGCAGCGGCACCGGGATACCCGCGACGGGCCGGAACGCCGTCGTCTTCGAGGCGCGCGCGGTGCCCGACGCGCCCGAGCCTTCCGGCACGTTGTAGAGCGCGGGCTTGTGCACGTGTCCGCACAGAGTGAGGCGCTCGGTCGTGGCACGGAGCGAGCGCGCCGCGTCCTCGGTGTCCGTGACGTACGACCACTTGGAGGGCGCGGAGGCGTTCGCGTGCACGCAGAGGAGGCCGTCCTCCGTGTGGGTCAGCGGCAGCCCCGCGAGGAAAGCACGATGCGCGGAGCCGAGCTGGTTCCGCGTCCACTCCAGGGCGACTTCCGCGGGCGAGGTCATCGAGCCGCCCCGTTCGCCAACGGCCGCATCGTGGTTTCCACGGAGCGCTATCCCGCCCTTTTCGACGTGGTCCATGAGCGTCGCGACGACCCATTCGGGATCCGCGCCGTAATTCACGTAATCGCCCAGGAAAACGAGGCGGTCCGCGTGCTGCTCCCGCGCGTGCGCGAGGCACGCCTCGAGCGCCTCGCGATTCGCGTGAATGTCGGCCATGAACGCGATGCGCATCGTGTCGATTCTGATCGTATCCTCTCCGGGACCCTCCCGCGGCGTCGCGGCTACACTTCAATCCTCCGCCGGAGGTGTCCGTGAGTCCGTCCCGAGGCCGTCTCGTTTCGCCCCCGTCCCTTGCCGCGCTTCTTTTCCTCGCGAGCGCCGCCGCCGCCCAGCCGTTCTCCGAGCCGCTCTTCTCGGAGATGCGCTGGCGGATGATCGGCCCGTTCCGCGGGGGGCGCACGGTCGCCGCGAGCGGAATCCCCGGGAACACGAACGTCTTCTACGCCGCCGCGAACAACGGCGGCGTGTGGAAGACCACGGACGCGGGACGCGTCTGGGCGCCGGTTTTCGACGAGCAGCCGACGGGCTCGATCGGCGTTCTCGCCGTCGCGCCGTCTCGTCCCGACACGCTCTACGTCGGAAGCGGCGAGGGCCTTCAGCGGCCGGATCTCTCCGTGGGCGACGGGATCTACAAGTCGACGGACGCGGGAAAGACGTGGATGCACCTCGGCCTCCGCGATGCCCAGCAGATCGCCGGCCTCGCCGTCCACCCGCGCGATCCGGAACGCGTTTACGCGGCCGTGCTCGGTCACCCGTACGGCGCGAACGCCGAGCGGGGAGTATTCCGCTCGGCGGACGGTGGGAAAACGTGGACGAAGGTGCTCTACAAGGACGAGAACACGGGCGCTTCGGCCGTGGCGCTCGATCCGGGAAATCCCGACGTTGTCTACGCGGTTCTCTGGGCGGCGCGCGAGGGTCCGTGGGAAAACGGCTCGTGGCAGGGGCCCGAGAGCGGGCTCTTCAAGTCGAGAGACGGCGGGACCACGTGGAAGAAGCTCACGAAAGGGCTCCCCACGTTTGCCGAGGGGCTCGGCCGCATCGGCTTCAGCGTGTCGCCGGCGGATCCGCGGCGGATTTACGCCACGGTGGACGCGGCCGACGGGAAGGCCGGGATATACGTGTCCGACGACGCGGGCGAAAGCTGGACGCGCACGAACGGCGAGTCACGCGTCTGGGGCCGCGGCGGCGACTTCGCCGAGGTGCGCGCGCATCCGAAGAACCGCAACGAAGTCTGGGCGGCGAACACGTCGACATACCGTTCCACGGACGGCGGCAAGACGTTCACGCCGGTGAAGGGCGCGCCGGGCGGGGACGATTACCACACGATCTTCATCCACCCGGAGAACCCCGACGTGATCCTGCTCGCGGCCGACCAGGGCGCGACGATCTCGGTGAACGGCGGGGCAACGTGGAGCAGCTGGTACAACCAGCCGACGGCGCAGCTGTATCACGTGTCCACCGACGAACGCTTCCCCTACTGGGTCTACGGCGGGCAGCAGGAGAGCGGCTCGGTCGCGATTGCGAGCCGGGGCGACCATGGAGCCATCAGCTTCCGCGACTGGCACCCCGTGGGGGCCGAGGAATACGGGTACGTCGCGCCGGACCCCCTCGACCCCGACGTCGTGTACGGCGGCAAGCTCACGCGCTTCCGCCATTCCACGGGCGACGTGCAGGACGTCTCGCCCGCTCCGCTTCGCGGGAAGTACCGTTTCCTGCGCACGGCGCCCGTCGTGTTCTCGCCCGCGGACCCGCACGTCCTTTTCTATGCGGGCAACGTCCTCTTCCGAACGACGAATGGCGGCAGGAGCTGGGACGTCGTCAGCCCGGACCTCTCTCGCGAGACGCCGGACGTCCCGGACTCGATCGGCGTCTATCGCAAGCCGGAGATGGCCAGGCAGCCGCGCCGTGGCGTCATCTACACCGTCGCCCCCGCGAAAAAGGACGTGAACGTGATCTGGGCGGGCACCGACGACGGGCTCATCCACCGCACGGCGGACGGCGGGAAGACGTGGGCGGACGTGACGCCGCCGGCCCTCACGGCGTGGAGCAAGGTGTCGCTGATCGACGCCTCGCCGTTCGACGACCTCACGGCCTACGCGGCCATCAACCGCTTCCGCCTCAACGACCTCACGCCGCACATCTTTCGAACCCACGACGGCGGAAAGACCTGGAAGGAGATCGTGAAGGGGCTGCCCGACGATCCCGTGAACGCGGTCCGCGAGGACCCGTTTCGGAAGGGCCTTCTCTACGCGGCCACGGAACGCATGGTCCACGTCTCGTTCGACGACGGCGAGAACTGGCAGCCGCTGCGGCTCAACATGCCCGCGACGTCGATCCGCGACCTCGTCACCCACGGCGACGACCTCGTCGCCGCGACCCATGGCCGCGGCTTCTGGATCCTCGACGACGTGACGCCGCTCCGGCAGCTCGACGCGAAGTGGGCCGCGGGCGCCCTTGGCCCACCTTTCCTTTACGCCCCGCAGTCGGCCGTGCGCGTGCGCCGGAACCGGAACACGGACACCCCGCTCCCGCCCGAGGAGCCGGTCGGCCAGAACCCGCCCGACGGTGCGATCCTCGACTACGTTCTCGGCGCCAGGCCGACGGCGGCCGTGACGCTCGAGATCCTCGACCATGACGGCGCACTCGTCCGCCGGTTCGCGAGTGACGACGCGCCCGAGCCGCTCGTCGAGCCGCTCGTCGTGCCGGCATACTGGGTGCGCCCGCCACGCCTCCTCTCGGCGGCGCCCGGCATGCACCGCTTCGTGTGGGATCTCCGCCTCCCGCCGCCGCCCGCACGAGAGCACGAGTACCCGATCTCGGCGATCGCGGGCGACACGCCGCGGGAACCCCTCGGACCGCTCGTCCCTCCGGGCACCTATACCGTGAAGCTGACCGTGGACGGCACGGCGTTCACGCGGACCCTGACGGTGAAGATGGACCCGCGCGTCGCCATGTCTCCGGCCGACCTCGCCGCGCAGTTCGCGCTCCTCAAGAGGATCACGGGAGCGCTCGCGCGGCTGGACGCGGGGCACGTGAAGACGGCGGGGCGGCGGCATCGGGATCGCGGCTCGCTCGAGGCGGCGCTCCTCGGGGTCTACGGAATCGTCGAAGGCGCGGACGACCTCCCGACGACGCAGGCCGTCCTGGCGGTGGACGAGCTCGAGAAGCGGGTCGACGCGGCGCTCGCCGCGAAGGCAGACGCCCGCTAAGGCGGATGCCCGCTAAGGGCCGCCCTCGAGAGAAGGCCGAGCGACTCCGCGCGCGATTTCCTTCCCGTCACTCTCGCGAAAGAGGAGAACGCGCGTCGCGTCCGGCGTCTCCTGGACACGCGCCGCGAGGAGGTCGCCCTCGAAGGCCTCGCCGCGGAAGTCGGCCTCGAAGGTCAGCGGGGGAACGGCCGCGTTCGGGAGCGCCGTGAGGAGCGCGCGCAGGATCGTGACGTTGTTCGCGTGCGCGTTGAGGTCGAGGTCGTAGCGCGTCACCCGAAACGGCGTACCCACCGTGCCTGGCGCTCCGGCCCCGTCCTCGGGAGCGGCGAGGGGCTCGAACGAGTCTTCGATCAGGCGGGGCGGCGACGTCTTCGCGGCTTCCGTCACCTCGGGCGATTGGCGGAGGGGCCGCTTCTTCGCGACGTCGAGGAGAATCCAGCCCGACGTCGCCCGCGCCAGTTCCGTTCCGTCCGCTGCCGCGACGCGGAACTCGCGGAGCGCCCAGAGGCGGTGCACACCGGCCGGCCAGGTTTCGACCGTGATGTCCTCGCGCCACGCGGGCAGCGCGAGGAGCCTCAGCGTGAGGCGAGACAGGATCCACGTCTGGCCGCGCGCGAGGAGCACGTCCGAGCCCCACCCGAGAGCCGTCGCGTTGTTTCCGGCGGCTTCCTGGAAGAGGTCGAAGAGCGCGGGGAGGCGGAGGCGCGCGTCGGGGCCCATCTCGCTCGCGCGGACCCGAAAGTTTTCGCGCCAGACGTTCATCCGGCGGCCGCGTGCCGTTTCGCGAGGGCCGAGCGCTTCTCCCAGGTCTCGCGCGCGAGGGCCACGTCCTCGAGGAACCAGCCGAGCTCCGAGAGGAGCAGCGCCTGCGGGCCGTCCACGAAAGCCTTCGCGGGTTGGGGGTGGAAGTCCACGAGCACCATGTTCGCGCCCGCGACGACGCCCTGCGCCGTGACGTGCATGAGGTCGAGGATGCCGTCCGGCGCGCGGTCGCGCGAGCCGACCGAGTGGGAGGGGTCGATGCACACCGGGAGGCGCGTGAGACGTTTGACGACCGGTACGAGCGCGAAATCGACGAGATTGCGGTGCGGGTCGCCGAGATTCGTCTTGACGCCGCGAAGGCCGAAGATGATCTGCGATTTGCCCTCGCTCGCGAGGTATTCGGCGGCGTTGAGGGATTCGTTCAGCGTGATGCCGAAGCCGCGCTTCACGAGGACGGGAAACTCCGGCTGCCGGCCCACGGCCTTCAGAAGCTCGAAGTTCTGGATGTTGCGCGTGCCGATCTGGAGCATGACGCCGGTGGGCTTTCCCGTCTTCTCGAGGCACTCGGCGATCTCGTCCACGTGGCTCTCGTGCGTCACCTCCATCGCGATGACGCGGATGCCGTACTTGCCCGCGAGCGTGAAGACGTCCTTGAGGCAGCTCTTGCCGTGCCCCTGGAACGCGTAGGGGCTCGTCCGCGGCTTGTAGGCGCCCATCCGCGTCGTCGTGAGGGAGAACTCCTTGAGGGCGCGGAACATGGACTCGACGTTGTCGTTCGTGTCGACGGCGCAGAGACCCGCGAAAACATGCAGGCTCTCCTGCGAGAACTCCACGCCGTTGTACGTGAAGCCGCTCGCGCGCCGGTCGTCCTTGTGACGCCCGAGAACGCGGTACTCCTCGGAGACGCGCACGACCCGCTCGACGCCGGGCAGGACGCGGATGTCCTCGATCCCGAGGCGATGCGTGTCGCCGATGAGGTAGACCTCGGTCACCGTCTTCTGGGCGCCCTTCACGCGATGCACCCGCACCTCGATTCCGGGCAGGCCGCGCAGCGTGTCGAGGAGGTCGCGCTCGGCGGCCGTGTTCGCGGCGAGGGCGGGGTCGAGAAGGACGATCATTCCTTGGCCTCCGGAAGGCGGTCGACGCGGCCCTTCTTCGTCGTGCGGGCCGGATAGGAGCCGAGCACCTTGAGGTACGGGCATTCGGCCGTCAGGGAGGCGATGGCCCGCGCGGCCGCGTCCTCGGTCTGGGCGCCCTCGAAGTCCACGTAGAAGAGATACTCCCAGGGGTGGCGCGGCACGGGGCGCGATTCGAGCTTCGTGAGGTTGAGGCCGTGGGCGTCGAGAAAGTTCAGGCAATGCGCGAGCGCGCCGTGACGATGGGGCGCGGAGAAGACGAGCGAGGTCTTCGTCGGGATGCGCGGGTCGGGCGTCAGCGCCAGCGCCGAGACGACCACGAAGCGCGTCCAGTTCTCCTCCTGATCGGCGATGTCGCGCTTCAGGATGTCGAGAGAGTGGCGCTGCCCGGCCTCCTCGGAGGCGATCGCGGCGAGCGTGAGGTCGCCCGCCTCCTTCACGTGGCGCGCGGCCTCCGCGGTGTCGACGAAGGGCACCGCTGTCACGCCCGGGAGCTCGGCGAGGAAACGGGCGCACTGCGCGAGCGCCTGCGGATGCGAGACGACGCGCGTGATGCCGAGGAGGGAGGACTCGGGGAGGCCGAGGAGGCAATGGCGCACCTCGAGAATCTCCTCGCCCACGATCTTCAGCTCCGTGTGCCGGAGCAGATCGTAGGTCTCGTTGATCGAGCCCGCCGTCGTGTTCTCGATCGGGAGGAACGCATACCCGGCCGCGCCGGACTCGGCTTCGCGCAGCGCACGTGAGAAGGTCGGGAAGCCGCGAAACTCCATAGCCCCCTCGCGGTCGCCGAAGTACTTGCGCGCGGCGAGATGGCTGTACGCGCCCTCGGCGCCCTGGAACGAGACGCGGTGCGCGTTGCCGAGAGCGCGCTCTTTGACCCTCCGGTCGAGGAGGGTCTCCTCCTGGACCTTCACGGACATGGCGATGACCTCGCGGAAGATTTCCGTTGCGCGGAAGGGGTCGAGGCCCAGCTCGCGGGCGATGGACTCGACGCGGGCGAGGAGCCGTGCCTCGCGGTCGAGGTCACGCAGGAAAGGACCGCCCTTCGCTTTCAGGCGCCCCACATCGGCGACGTGCGCGAGGCGCGCGGCCAGCGTTTCGAGCAGACGGCGGTCCGTCTCGTCGATGCGCTGCCTCAGGATCTCGAGCTCGTCCATGGGGAGCGCATCTTACCGGGCGCGCCATGCGCGAGGCAGGCCGGTTCGTGCCCGCCAGCCCCCGGCTCGGCGCGACAGGGTCAATCCCGGGCGGTTCCGGATCTATATTCCTCCCGTGACTATTCCCCCCGTGACTGGGGCCGCCCGCCCAGCGACGGGAGGAGCATGAAACAGATCCGGGCCTTCATCGTGGACGACGAGCCCCTCGCGCGCGATTGGCTTCGGACGCTGCTCGCGGAGGAGCCCGGCGTGACGCTGGCCGGCGAGGCCGGGGACGGCCGCGAGGCGGTCACGGCCCTCAAGGCCGCGAAGCCGGACCTGCTCTTTCTCGACGTCCA
>DAIOUV010000003.1:91213-136045 GCA_036759345.1 Acidobacteriota bacterium
GCTCCGGAGGCTGACATGAAGAGAAGGCTCGAGAAGGGGGCCGCGGCGAGCGCCCGGCCCGACTTCTCGGGCACCTGAAAGCTGAACACGGACCTGAGCGAGGACCCGCGCGAGAAAATGCAGGAAGCCCGCGGGACCTCCGGCGGTCGAGGCGGCGGAATGGGAGGCGGCGGTCGCCGCGGAGGCGGAGGTTCCGGCGATGGCGGCCCCGACTCGTCTTCCTTCCGGAGGGTCTACGACGCGCCGCTCGCGCCCTGAACGGATCGGCGCGGCTCGCGCGTCCTTGGGCGCCGCTCCGCGGTCCTCTACAATCCGCGCGATGCATCCCCGCCTGGCCGAAATCGCCACCTATCTCGAAGAGACGCGCGCCGCGGTCGTGCGCGCGGTCGAACATCTGTCGCCGGAAGACGCCGCGCGTCGCCCCGGACCCGAGGCCTGGAGCGTCGACGAGATCCTGACGCACCTCTCTCTCGTAGAGCCCGGCGTCGCGAAACGGATCGCCAAGAGCGTCGGAAAGGCGAAGGGCGAGGGGCTCGAACGCGAGACGTCCGTCGCGTCGGTCCTCGGCTCGCTCGACGGCGCCGCGTTCGAAATCCTGCGCGAGAAACAGGTCGCGCCGGAATTCGTGGAGCCGAAGGCCATCCTCTCGCTACCCGAAGCGCTCGCTGCGCTCGCGCGCTCGCGTGAAAGCCTCCGGCATGCGATGGGAGAGGCCGACGGCTGGGCGCTGGAGACGGTCGTCGCGCCGCATCCCCGCCTCGGGACGATCGACATGTACCAGTGGCTCGTCTTCCTAGGGGCACACGAGCGCCGCCACCTCGCCCAGATCGAGCGCACGATCGCGGCCATCACGGCGCCCTGACGCCCGGGCTTCTGCTATTCTTCGCGGTCCGATCGAGTGCGGTGGGAGTAGCTCAGTCGGTAGAGCGTCGGATTGTGGTTCCGAATGTCGCGGGTTCGATCCCCGTCTCTCACCCCAGTTTTTCAAAGCCCGTTTGCGCCCGTAGCTCAGCTGGATAGAGCGTCAGACTCCGGATCTGAAGGCCAGGCGTTCGAATCGCCTCGGGCGCACCACTTCATGCTGCTGCTACAGAAGCACTTCGAACGCTTCACGGTTCAGCCTCTTTCCGTCTTGGGGGCCGAATTGTCCGTGAATTGTCCGTGTCCGGCGATTGCCGTGACGTTTCCTTCGGCGGGAATTGCAGCGAGGTGCGCTTCCGTTCGGAGGAGCGCGGCCCGCTTGTCGTCCTGCGAGGCGATGTTGTAGCGGTTGAACATGGCGATAGTCCGGTGGCCGCTCAGGCTCATGGCTACCGTCTGAGGGACGCCCGCGCGGATCATGTTCCGCACAGCGGTTCGCCTTAGATCATGGAATAGCTTCCCCGGAACTGACGCGGCCTCGCATGCGCTGGCCCACGCCTTCCGAAAGTCTCCGACAGGGACGCCGCGCTCGTGGAAGACGTGCGGCGAGATCGCCGTCAGCTTCTCGCGGGATAGATACTCGCGGGCCTGCCATCGTCGCTCGATAAGATCCTTGAGAGCGCCGGTGAGCGGGAGCAAGCGACCGTGCCCGTTCTTCGACGTGGCGATTCTGACTTCGCCGCTGGCCCGATCCACGTTTTCCCAGGTCAGGCCGAGGATCTCTCCTTTTCTCCATCCGCTGAGATACGCGAAGCGCGCGACTTCGGCGACTGCGACCGGGAGCGCCGCCGCGACTTTCTCGAATTCGTCTTTTTCAAAGAAGCCCTGCCTCACGTTGTCTTCACGAAGCATCGGGAAATAAGGAACCCGCGAAATTCTTTCCTGCTTGCGGGCCAGGTGATACGCGCCGCGAAGCGCGGCGAGGTCACGGTTAACGGTGGCGGGAGCCTTTCGCTTCGTCGGTCCTGTCTTGATGTCGAGTTCGGCCGCGATGAATGCCTCGATTCGCTTCGTCGTCACATCGACCGCCCGGAGGTCTCCGAAGAATGCGCGGACGGTCGCGACATTAGATTTAACCGAGTAGAGCGACTTAGCGCCCTTCATTTCCAGAGAGAGAAGGAATGAGTCCAAAAGCTCGCTGACCGTGACCCGCTCTTGTTCCGGCCCGATGAAGCGATCCCCGTGCTTCTCTCCGAGCCGAGCCCTAAGCCTCTTCGTGGCCTCCTTCTCCGTCCGGCCGCCTGGCTCTCGAAACTCCTTCCCCCTGACGTAGTAGGCGAGCCAAAACACAGCCCCGCGCTGAAAGACTCTTCCTTCCGATCTCATTTCTCCTCCTCTCGCATAGACGGTTTGATCCGGCTACGTCACGGGGGAAGACTAGCGCCCCTGCCGGGTCGCTATAAATCGGGAAATCCCGTGAGTCGAGAAGCGGACGTTCCCGCCGATCTTCACGGTGAACGGAAGCTCGCGGGCCTTACGGTAAAGAGTGTCTGTGGAGACCGAAAGCCGCCGGGATGCCTCGTCAACGTCTAGGAGGCGGTCCTCCTCCTGTGGCCGTGGCGCGCCTTCCGCGTAGAGCCGCGCCCACAGGCCCGCCTTAAGCCGCTCCGTCTCTCCAATGGCCTCCGCGAGCGCTTCGGCACCGAGGCTACCGGCCACTTCCCCGGCGGTCTGTAAAGCCTCCTGGAAGGCATAGAGAGGCAGTCTGGCCGCCACCGACACGAGGGAGCGGTCCCGCCCCGCTGGCGCCCCGTCCCCCGTGGCGGGCTCGTCCTGCGAAGGCGGAGGCGGAGGCGCTAGACGGCGCCGGAACGGGAGGGGCGCGGTCATATGTCCTTTTCGCCTGCGCGATCGGCTCGCCGCTGAGGTTTTGCAGTTATCAAAAGAATACCCCATTTTAACACAAATTTGGCAGGTCCGTTTAGGGCTGTCGTGTCGCATAACCGACTAGGACACGAGACTTGGACACAGGCCGCGTTTGTCCGGCTACGTAGCCGTCGATTCGACCACTCCGCCGAATTCACAATCGGTCAACAGCCGGTCCCCGATCCAAAAGACCGACTCAAGGGGAAGATATGCGACCGAATTTTATGCTCTCAGCCGACGCCGCCGCCGCCATCGGCATCAGACCGCAGACGCTGAGGAAATGGCGAACACAAGGACGTGGCCCGCGTCATACGCACATCGGGGGACGCGCCCACGGTTGGATTTCGTATGACTCGAAAGACGTAGAAAAATGGATCGAGGCCGAGCGGGCAAAGGCTCAGCAATGAGCGCGCCCGAGCTCAGCATGGCCCGTGCTTACCTGGCGGCGCTAACCGGCGAGGCCGACCCGATCGTCACGTTTCAGACCTTCGACGACGCAGCGGCGAAGGCGCATCCCGATCCGCTCGCCCACGTTCTTCACGGAACGTTTGACCAGCACGCGGCCGAACTGATGAAGCTGAACGAGAAGGGCGCCGGGGTTTTTGTAATGGTAAACGAAGGGGACGGGAAGGGCCGCAGGGCGGAGAACGTCACCCGCATTCGCGCCGCGTTCGTCGATCACGACACGCCCGATACCCGCCCGCTCGCAATGACGCCGAGCTTTTCGGTCACAACGTCACCCGGCAAGCGGCATGACTATCTTTGCGTCGAGGGCGATCTGCCGCTCGAACAGTTCAAGCCGCTGCAAAAGGTCTTAATCGAACACTGCGGCTCCGACCCCGGTGTAAACGACCTTCCCCGCGTGATGCGTGTGCCCGGTTTCTACCACCGGAAGGGAGAGCCCCGCCTCGTCACATTCGAACCAGGGTCCGGGCAAACACACACGTTGGAAGAGATCCTCGGCGCACACGAGAAGGCATGGGAGACGGTTGCAACCGAGACGGCGACGACGACGACCGCGACGGCCGCGACGGTGACTATCCCCGGCCCGGCCGTTAGCACGAGCACCAGCACGAGCACCGGGGGCTTCGATGTCGTCGCCAACCCAACTAGGCGCGACAAGCTCGTTCGGATCGCCCGCGACAAGGCCGCCGAACGCAACTGGACCGAGGGAAACCGTCACGCTTCGGCGACGGCAACGGCCGCGCATGCCCGGAAGCTGGGACTTGACGCCGAAGAGATTTTTCAAATCGTAGCCGACTTTATTGAGCGGGCTGGGAAGACGCGCGAAGAAGCGAAAGACATCGTTGAGTGGACCTTAGCTAGCGTCGCGCCCGATCCCGCCGAGGCCGATATGGGGCGTTCAAGGTACATCGGGCACGTAAGCGAAGGCTCCGCACACGAGACCGAAATCGAGCGATATTTCCGCAGCCCGTCCGAAGTCCTGCATACCCGGAAGCCGCGAAAGCCAATCTCGACCGGCATTGAGAGACTCGACGAGCATACGGGCGGAGGTCTGTCGCCGGGAGATTCCGCGATCTTCGGGAGCGGCCCCGGTGGCTTAAAGACAACGCTCTTTGTAAATATCGTCGAGACGATGTCACGTCCGGACACCGCCATCTGCTTCCTTGCGTGGGATGAGCGCGAAACCACCGTCGCAGCGAAGCTCGGCGCACGCTTCGGGGAGGATTACTCGACGCTCGACTCCGAGCACCCCGGCGCGCTTGAAAGCCTCACGGGCCGACTCGATGGACGCGGGGCGTTTGTGAGGTTTGTCGATCCCGCATCCATGATGCCGTTCGAGGATATCGCTGAGACCTTCGACCGCATCGCCCCGCCGGGACGCACCCGGATTTATGTTGTGGACCTTTTGCAGTTGATGGAGTCGCGCACGATTAGCGACGGCGACACGGAGGTCACAGAACTGAAGAAGATCGTCGAGGCTCTCCTTCGCGTGAACCGCCTCCAGGAGTCAATCCTCCTCGTTGCATCCGAATCCACGAAGGCCGCGATCTCACTTGAAGCGGTCGAGGCCAATCCGCTCGGGATCTTTGCGGGAAGCCGGAAGATGGCGAGCCGCTTCGACCTCCCGGTGGCGATGGCGAAGACCGACGACGTAACCGTGAAGGTCTTCGTGGCGAAAAACCGCCTCGGGCCGGCCGGAACGTTTCTGATGCGTCTCGACCCGGCCACATGGCGCGTTGAATCGCTTAGCGAGGACGAGGCACGGGCGGACGCGGACTCGGTCGTCGTCCGGAAGCGCAAGGCGCTCGGAAAAGAGATCCTCCACGTTCTGCCGCTCGCTAGTTTGCCGGGGATGTCTCGTCGCCGCATCCAAGATGCACTTCGCGCCCGGAACGTACGCTTCCGGGCGTCAGACATCGGCCCGGCTATCGAACTGCTCTCTCGGGACGGGTTCGTCGTTCAAAACGATGGGGCTCGCGGCAGCCTCTTGGCGAACCTCGCCATCGGAGTGAATCCGGAGGGGCCACAGGTGCAGGCGTGGTGACCGCTTCCACCGCTTCCCACCGCTTCCCGACCGCTTCCCGGAAGCACTCAATTCCCGTCAGCGACCGCTTCCACCGCTTCCCCCCCCCCTAGGGGGGAAGCAGTGGATCGGACGCGGAGGAGAGGAGGGAGGGATGGATCGACCGCTTCCCGAGACCCGAGGCCAAAAAGAGCACTATGAGGCCCCCGCCTCCCGCACCTTCCGGCGCTGAAAATACCGGCGGTTTGATTCCCTTGTTAACAGGCGGCCTATCGGTGTAGCTCGCCATCGCCGGTTTGCAGCGACTTGCCGCGACATCGCACCGTCGCTCCACGCCTCGATGGCGAGCCGTCTCTCCTCGCGCCGCCGCGCTATTGCAGCCTTGGATTCGGTTCGGGCGGCTTCATGGGCCGCCCCGGCGAGGATCACGGAGAGGTGGATACAGCCCCCCCTGTGCCTCCGGGAAGGCAAGTCCAGCACGCGCAGACCCGATCATCGGCACGGGCGAGCCCGATCTCACCCCGGCGTACTAGCGCGGCGATCTCGTCTTCTAGAACGCCTACGATGCGAAGCGAGAGCCGCTCGCCAATACCGGGCCGCAGGACTTCATAATCGTTTAGAACGTGAGTAGCAAGGTCGAGGACTTGCTCGGTCCAGTCCGCCGTGGCGGGGAGTCGTTCGGTCATTTTACCTCCGGGGGCGGGAAAACGGGGAGCCCACAGAGGACGATAACCCTTAGACGTTGTTCGTTTCGACGCCCCGCGTCGGCCGACGCGCCTCCGCCACGTGATCGGTGAGACTGTCCCTTGAAGGGAGCCGCCGCCGGTTATAAGGCATTGCGCCGGGCCGGGGCTTGGGCCTCGGGGCGGGGACCGACTCGGCCCCCTAGACGGCCGCCCCGCCCCGAGAAGGCCACGAGGCGGCCCCTTGGGGCGGTCTAGGCGGTCTTGCGGGTCAGCCGAATCCATTCGGGCGCGGCTTCTATCTCTACCACGGCTTCGGGCGCGGTGGCCGCCGCGAAGATCTCGCCGGGCGTAAAGGACCGAGCCTTCGAACGGCACCCCAGCCGGAAGAGCCATACGGAGTGTTCTTCGGGGAGGGCGTTTGCCCGGACGTATTCTTCCCATTCGGGCGGCAGGGCCACGTCAAGGTTCACGACGATATCCGCCAAAACCTCCTCGGGAGTTTGTCCCGCTACCCCGGCGCGGGCGAGCGCCTCGCGGTTGTTTTTCGTCAGGAGTCGAGCCTCGAAACTCTGGATCTTCTCGGCTGGCGTGGCGGTAGTGTTTTTCCTCATGGCTTTCCTCTTTCTGCGCGGGCATCCTCGCCCGGCCCCGCCATCTTCAAAGCTCCTGCTCGCCCACGTCACTAGGCAATATGTATCCTTCTTTTGTGGTAAGGGTTCGCAAGTGTCACGCCTTTTTTGGAGCAAAGGACGGCGATGGGTGAGCTACTTCGCCTCGGTCAGCGCAGGGCGAACACGCTTCACGATGCCGAACACCGTGGCCGGTGCCCACGGCTCGCCCGTTCTTGACGCGATGCCTTCGGCGTTCAAGGTCGCGGCTATCTTCTGGAAGGACAGGCGCGCGCCCTTCATCGGGCTCCCGTGCCGTCGGAGCTTCAGGATGCGGTCGAGGACGGCTGCTTCTGCCGGTGTGGCTCCAAAAGGCTTCCGTCCTTCGCAGCGGCCTTTGCTCCGGCGGATGCGCTCGCGGGCGGCGCGGAGCTTAAGCACAGTGACGCGCCGGTCGAATTCCGAGACGGACGCGAGTACCTGACGGATAAGTCTCCGCGTCGGGTCGCTGTCATCCGGTGCTGTCAGCTCGATGCCTTCGGAGTCGAACACCTTCACGCCGCGAGCGCGGAACTGTTCGAGGATCGTCTCGGAGACGATGTAGTCGCGGGCGAGCCGGGACGCATTTTCGAGGAGGACGATTCGCACGCCGTTTGATTCGACGCGGTCGAGGATGGCAGCGAGGCCGGGCCGGTCCTCAAGATCCTTTGTTCCCGAGACGCCCCTGTCCTGATACGTCTCGATGATGGTCAGCCCGGCGTGCTTGGCATAGGCGGCCACGGCGGCGGCCTGACGCGGGAGCCCGTCGCCGTCAACCTGGCCGAGACCCGAAACCCGAAGGTACGCGATGGCCTGTTTTTTGTCTCTCATGCCCTAACAGTATGGCCTGATATGGCGCTTGTCAAGAGAATTTCTACAGAATTACTATCAGAGCGAGGGGCGGGTCCCCGACGAGAGCGCCCCTCTCGCCTCGCCCCTCTCGCCCCTTGAACGGTGCGGCATCGCCCGATGCGGCATCGCTCGATGCGGCTAGGGGAGTGTGGCTTACTGCCGGGCGGAGAGACTGAGGGGGCGGCGCGGCGCGGGGGGTGAAGTGCCCTGGCTCTGCGGAAGAGGTGGGGGTGAGCCCCGTGCCAAACGTCCGCACACCGAGCCCGCGATTAGGTATCCATCGGCTACCGTCCGTAGCTGGAGAGACCCCCCCCGCCAGCCCGGCATCGCCCCGGCCGGAGCGAATTTGGAAGTGGCGTGTGCCCTTCTTGATATGTGGTCGGCTAGGAAACCGAGGCCATCGGTTTTCGCCGCGCGATCCGGTGAGGAGCCTGCGCGATCACGACCGGGGGGAGGGTTATGGCGTGCTTCCACCTGCGTACAGTTCAGGGTGCTCGGCCGCGTGCTGCCTGGTCGCCGCGTCACGTTCGATGACCCGCTGGAGTATGAGCGATTGAAGCTTGGCGTTCTCGGCGCTACGATTTGGCGCTAACGAGGGCGGCAGGAAAAAATAAGCCAGACTGGACCCGCTGCTGACGTTACTCGCCTTCGCCGCTTGCTCCCTGATCTGTTCGTCGAGTGCCCGCACTCTCGAGAAATCCGGTTGGCTCGCGTTGAGCTTCTCGTTGACCGCCGCGAGGTCTGCCTCGATCTCCCCGATGATCCGCACGATGCCTTCCGGGGAAAACTCGCCATACAACATGCCGGCCGGAGTCTCATGGTCAAGGTATGCGCCGGCCTCGCTCAACTGGCGGTTGCGCTCGACATCCTCCGGCGTAAGGTCACCCTGCACATTGGGAACGATAATGAAGAAGACGCGCTGTTGATGCCCTGATGCGCCGACAATCCCGCACGCATCCGACTTTGCGAGCAAGGCAGGGAGCACCTCGCCCTTCAAATGCGGACACGGCCTCTTGGCGGGGGTCCAAACGTCAACGCGCGGAGGAGGCACGGCGCGTCGCACCGGCGTATCCCTCGTGATCTGTTCAATCATGCGCTGTGTCGCGTCGGTCGCGTCGGTCGTACCGTTCCCCGCACCCGAAGACCCGGACCGCAAGGCCTGCATACGCGAAGCGCGGCTCGCGTTCATCGAGTCCAATGTGGATTGCATTGCCGCGCGTCGCGCGATGTCGTTCGCCTCTTGTGCGGCCCTCGCGGCCGCTTGTGCGGCCTGAGCGGCTTGCTGGGCATCAAACGCGGACTGGGCTTGGGCCGTTGAGCTAACGACGAAGAGTGCGGCGGCGACAGCGGGGAGCGTCAGCGTTCGTCTCAAGAAAAGGCCTCCTTCGGCAAAGGGTTCCTCCGAGTCTACCCTCGCTGCGCCCGCTACGCCCGAACGGACTGCGCTAGAGATAAGGTCACGGCGGCGGAGAGCCCCGCCCGTCTCGAAGGCATCGGAATTCGGCCGTCGGTGTCCGCTTTTTGTCCGTGTACCCCTGCCGAAAGGACCCGAAGGAAAGAGAAAGCGGGGGCTCGCAACCCCCGCTATGCAACGCTATGACCGCATCGTTCGGCAGGCTTCGGCGGCCGGGACGGACTCCGGATCTGAAGGCCAGGCGTTCGAATCGCCTCGGGCGCACCATACTTGCTCGGGTGGCGCTACGATGAAATGGCATGCCACGCCCTCCCGGCCGTTCTCCCGCCGCCGTCGCGCTCCGTGACTCGCCCTATTCAGCCCTGCTCGCGAAGATGGCGACGCATCGCGGCGAGGTCTATCCGCTGCACGTCGGCGACACCTGGAAGCAGGCGCCGGAAGGCGGCCGGCCCGAGGAGCTCGGGCGCGGCACTCCCGGCATCAACCGCTACACGGACGTCTGGGGACTCACGGAACTGCGCGAGGCGATTGCGACAAGAACCGCGGCGCGGACGGGCGCCGCTGTTTCACGCGGAAGCATCCTCGTGACCGGAGGAGCCACGGCCGGTCTCATGGCGGCCGTGGGCGCGCTCGTTTCGCCCGGCGAAGAGGTGCTCCTCCTCGCGCCACGCTGGCCGCTCATCGAGGGACACGTGCGAATGGCGGGTGCGACGCCGGTCGAGGTACCGCTGCTCATGGGGGCCCTCTACCTCTCGCCGGAAGCCGCCGTCGCGGCCGTCGAGGCGCATGCCACGGAGAAGACCGTCGCCCTGTACCTGAACACGCCGAACAATCCGTCGGGCCGCCTGATCCCGCGCGCGTCGCTCGCGGCCCTCGCCGCCTGGGCGCGGCGGCGAGATCTGTGGATCTTCGCCGACGAGGTATACGAGGACTACGCGTACGCCGGTCCGCACGCGTACGCCTTCCCGTTCGCGCCCGAGCGGACGGTTGCCGCGCACTCCCTGTCGAAGGCCTACGGCCTCGCGGGCGCCCGCCTCGGCTGGCTCGTCGGGCCGGAGGCCGCTCTCTCTCAGATCGTGAAGTTCGGCGCGCACACGATCTACAGCGCGCCGACGGCGTCCCAGCACGCCGCGCTCCTCATCCTCGCGGGCGCGGGCGATGCCTGGGTCGCCGAGGCGCGCACCGAATACGCGGCCACCGGCGCCGAGGCCGCACGCCGGCTCGACGTCCCGGCGCCCGAGGGCGGGACGTTCCTGTTCGTGGACGCCGCGAGGGCCCTGGACTCTCGCGGACTCATGGGCCTGCTCGAGGACTGCGCGGAGAAAGGGCTCTTCCTCGCACCCGGCCCCAGCTTTGGCCCTTTCCCGACGCACGTGAGGCTCTGCTACACGGCGGTCCCGCCGGTCGCCGCCCTGCGCGGCGTGGACATCCTCGCGAAGCTCCTGGGGGAATAGGGGTCGATTCCCCGGCGTTATCGAAGCATGTCGGAAACCCTGACTCTCCCCGTCCTCCCCCTTCGCAACGCCGTTCTCTTCCCCGGCGTCAGCTTCCCGATCTCGGCGGGGCGCGCCGGAACTCTGCGCGCCATCGAGCACGCCATCCGCCAGCCGGACTCGCTCATCTTCGCGGTGGCGCAGCGCGCCGACGTCGAACGCGTGACGCCGGAAGGCCTTTACACGATCGGCACGATCGCGAGCGTGAGCTCGCTCCAGCGCGGGCCGGGTGGGATGCGCCTGCTCCTCGAGGGCAAGCGGCGCGGCATCGCGATGCGCGTCGTCGAGAAGCCGAACGGCATGATGGAAGCCGTCGTCGTGGACGCGCGGGAGATGGCGCCCACGGATCCGAAGGACCCGCTCTTTTCCGCGCTCCACAAGGAAGCGCGCGAGCGCGCCGCCGAGCTCGGCACGAAGATGGGTCTGCCGGACGACGCCGTCGAACAGTTCCTCGCCCAGGTCGACCAGCCGGGGCTCCTGGCGGACCTCGTCGCGGGGTATATCGACATCCCGACGCCCGAGAGGCAGCAGCTTCTCGAGACCCTCTCGGTGGAGGACCGCCTGCGCCGCGTGCTCGTGCACGTACAGAGGCAGATCGGCGTCCTCGCGGCGCAGGAAGACATCCACTCGAAAGTGAAGGCGCAGATCGGCGACCGCCAGCGCGAGATGCTGCTCCGCGAGCAGCTCCGCGCGATCCAGAAGGAGCTCGGCGAGGGCGAGGGCAAGGATGCCGCCGACCTCGAGGAGCTCAAGAAGAAGCTCGAGGCGCATCCGCTGTCCGAGGACGCCCGGAAAGAGGTCGATCGCGAGCTGTCGCGCCTCGAGCGGATCGGGCGCGAGTCGATGGAGTCTCAGGTCATCCGCACCTTCCTCGAGACCGTCGCCGAGCTGCCGTGGGGCGTCCGCAGCGACGAGAAGCTGGACGTGAACGAGGCCTCGCGCGTCCTCGACGAGGACCACTACGCGCTCAACGACGTGAAGGACCGCATCCTCGAGTTCCTCGCCGTGCGCCAGATGAGAGCGGCGGTCAAGGACGCGCCCGCCGGCAAAGGGCGCATCCTGCTCTTCGTCGGCCCTCCGGGCGTCGGCAAGACCTCCATCGCGAAGTCCATCGCGCGCGCGATGGGCCGCAAGTACGTGCGCATCGCGCTCGGCGGGGCGCGCGACGAGGCCGACATCCGCGGCCACCGAAGGACGTACGTCGGCGCGATGCCGGGCCGCATCCTGCAGGGGCTCAAGCAGGCGGGCACGAAGAACCCCGTGTTTCTCCTCGACGAGATCGACAAGCTCGGCGTGTCGTTCCAGGGCGATCCCGCGAGCGCGCTCCTCGAGGTGCTCGATCCGGTGCAGAACGACTCGTTCACGGATCACTATCTCGGCCTGCCGTTCGACCTGTCCGAGGTTCTCTTCATCGCGACGGCGAATCTCTCCCAGGGCATTCCCGCGCCTCTCCTCGACCGGCTCGAGCTCGTCGAATTCACGGGCTACACCGAGATGGAAAAGCTGATGATCGCGCGGCAATACCTGGTGCCCCGCCAGCTCGGCGAGAACGGCCTCACGGCCCAGCAGCTCACGCTGACGGGCGGCGCGATCGCCGAAGTCATCACGAGCTACACCCGCGAGGCGGGCGTGAGGCAGCTCGAGCGCGAGCTCGGAAAGCTCGGGCGCAAGGTCGCGCGGCGGATCGCGGCGGGCGAGGTCACGGGCGTCACCGTCGATACGGCGGACGTCTTTCCGATCCTGGGCAAGAAGCGCGTGCATCCCGAGAAGAAGATCGTCACGGACCAGGTGGGTCTCGCCACCGGCATGTACTACACGCCGGCGGGCGGCGACATCATGTTCATCGAGGCCATGCTCATGAAGGGGAAGGGCGAGGTGGTGCTGACGGGCCAGCTCGGGGACGTCATGAAGGAGTCGGCCCGCGCCGCCTGGACGTACGCGCGCTCGCACGCGGCCCTCCTCGGCATCCCGGACGACGCTTTCGAGCGAGATCTCCACATCCACGTGCCGGCGGGCGCGATCCCGAAGGACGGGCCGTCCGCGGGCATCGCGATGGCCACGGCGATCGTGTCGGCCCTCTCGAAGATACCGGCCAGGCACGACATCGCGATGACGGGCGAGATCACGCTCTCGGGCCGCGTGCTTCCGATCGGGGGGCTCAAGGAGAAGGTGCTTGGCGCCGTCCGCGCGGGTATCAGGACGATCGTGATCCCGAAGGACAACGAGGCCGATCTCGCCGATCTGCCGAAAGAGGTCCGCGACATGATCACCGTGCACCCGGTCGACGATCTCGGCGAGGCGCTGGCCGTGACGCTGCGGGGGGCGGCCCTCCGGGGCGGGCTGCTGCTCTTGCGCGGCGACGGTCCGGCGCCCCAGGCGGGCATCGTCTCGAACTGAGAAGGCGGGGAAGGGTCACGGCCGCCCCCCACTGAGAAACCGCTTTTCCAGGAGGAGGAACGCCGGGACGGAAAGGGCAGCGAGGGCGGCCGCGGTGAGGTAGGCCGCCGCGAAGCCGAAGCGCTGGATGACGCCGCCGAGCGCGATCGAACCCGTGCCGATGCCGATGTCGAACGCCGCGATGATCGCCCCGAAGGCGGCGCCGCGCCGTTCGGGCGCGACGAACTTCGTCACGTGAGCCGCGTAGACGGTGTACATGTTCCCGAAGCCGGCGCCGAAGAGGACGGCGGCCAGCACGAGGCGCGGGGCGGTCGTCGCAAAGGCGAGGGCGACGAACGAGATGGAGACGAGGACGAGGAGCGGCATGAGGAGGCGGCGCGGCCCGATGCGGTCGGCGTATCGCGCCACGAACGGCCGGATGAAGAGCACGGTGAGCGAGAAGGCGGCGAAGAAGAGGCCCTTCGGAACGATTCCGCTCTTCTCGGTGAAGATCGCCACGAAACTCGTCACGCCGCCATAGCCGAAGCTGCAGAGAAAGAGGCTCATCGACAGGGCGAGGACGCGCCACTCGACGAGGTCCCGCGTGAAGAAGGGCGTGCCCGGCGCCGGCGGGGTAGCCGTCGATTCCGGGAGACGCCAGGCGAGAGCCGCCATCACGATGTTGAGGATTCCCACCGAGAGACAGAGCGCTCCCCAGCCGCGGCGGTACACGGCCAGCCCGAGGATCGGCGCGAAGGCGGTCGCGAGCACGGTCGCCATGCCCCAGTAGCCGATGCCCTCCGCGCGCCTGCCCGGCGGGATGAGGCCGGTCATGTAGGCCGCCGAGGCCGAGAGGAGCCCGGACCAGAAGAGGCCGTGGAGGAAGGCGAGCCCGACGAGCAGGCGCCAGCTCGACGTGAACGCGTAGGCCACCGAGAAGCCCGTGATCGCGAGGCTCGAGACGAGGAGCATACGGCGGCGGCCGAAGCGGTCCGCGAGCGCGCCCGTGAACGGGGCCGACAGCGCCGAGGCGTAGGTGAGAAGGCCGAGAAACAGTCCCGCGGCCACGGTGCTGCCGCCCAGGTCGAGGATGCGGAAGGGCGCGGTCGGGAGGAGCTGGAAGAGGGACAGGAAGACCGTGAAGGTGAACCCGCACAGGAGAAAGAACGGGCGCGAGAAGAGGCGGTCGTTCCCGGTCACGACGTCAGTCTAGGCCAGCAAAAAGAGGCCGCTCGAAGGCGGCCGGAGGAGGAGACGTGCGCTGCCCCTCTTTCGCACGCCGCATGCCAGCACGATCGCGCCGAAACGACGCTCGGGCCGATCAGGCTTCGAGGACGATGTCGAAGCGCTCGTGATGCAGGTGCTCGTCGCTCTGGACGTGGACCGGCATGCCGATCTGCTCCTCGAGCTCTTCCACGAGGCGTCGCTCTTCCCCCACGAGGGCGCGGTAGATCTCCGGATGGACGCGCAGCACGAGCGAGTGCGCCTCCCCGACCTCGACCCGTCTCAGGACCTCGCGGCGGATCTCGAGGACGATCGTGGGGACGCTCTTCGTGCGGCCGGAGCCGGCGCAGTAGGGGCACGGCATGGTCAGCGCCCGCTCGAGGCTCTGGCGCTGCCTTTTCCGGGTGATCTCGACGAGGCCGAACTCCGAGACCGGCAGCATCCGGTTCTTCGAGCGGTCCTTCTTCATCTCGGCCTCGAGCGCGGTGATGAGCTCCTTGCGGTGCTCCTCCTCCTCCATGTCGATGAAGTCCACGACGAGGAGTCCGCCGAGATCGCGGAGCCGGATCTGCCGCACGATCTCCTGCACGGCTTCGAGGTTCGTCTTCACGACCGTGTCTTCGAGACGCTTCTTGCCGACGAATTTTCCCGTGTTCACGTCGATCGCGACGAGCGCCTCGGTCTGGTTGATGACGATGTAGCCGCCGGACTTGAGCCAGACCTTCGACTTGAGCGCGTTCTCGATCTCGAGGTCGACGCCGTACTCCTCGAAGAGCGAAGCCGACTTGCGGAAGAGCTTCACCTTCGAGACGAGCGCGGGCTGCACCTGATCGAGGAACTCCACGATGCGCTGGTATTCCTCGTCGTCGTCCACCCAGAGGGTCGTGAAATCCGAGCCGAAGATGTCGCGCGCGGCCCGAAGCGTGAGGTCGAGATCGCGGTGCAGGAGGGTCGGCGCGCCGGCGCGCTCGCCCTTCTTGCGGATCTGCTCCCAGAGCTTCGTGAGGTAACGGCGATCGGCCGCGAATTCGTCCGCCGCGCGCCCCTCGCCCGCCGTGCGCACGATGTAACCGCCCGGGCCCTTCTTGAGCGCCAGAAGGATCTCCTTGAGCCGGGTGCGCTCGTCCTCGTTCTCGATGCGCCGCGAGACGCCGATGTGGTCGATCGTCGGCATGTAGACGAGCGTGCGCCCCGGGAGGGTCACGTGCGTCGTGACGCGCACGCCCTTGTGCGCGATCTGGTCCTTCGTGACCTGCACGACGAGCTCCTGCCCCTCGCGGAGCAGCTCGTCGATCGACGGCAGAACCGGCTTCGGGGCTGTCTCGCCCTCGCCCGGGGCGGGCGCGCCCTCGGAGGGAGCCGGGGACGCCTCGAAGGCCGCCGCGGCGCCGCCGCTACCGAAGGCGTCGAAGTCGTCCACTTCCTCTCCGACATCGGCCACGTACAGGAAGGCGTCCTTCTCGAGGCCGACGTCCACGAAGGCCGACTGCATGCCGGGCAGGACGCGCGTCACGCGCCCCTTGTAGATGTTTCCGACCGTGCCGCGCTGCTTCCGGCGCTCGATCTGCACCTCAGCCACGCTCCCCTCCTCGAGGACGGCGACGCGCGTTTCGCGATCGGAGGCGGAGACGAGAAGCTCTTTCGGCACGCGGGGAGTGTACGCGGGGGGTTCCCTAGACGTTCACGTAACGGCGGTACGCGACGGACAGCATGAGCCCGACCATGCACCACGTCGCGATGAGCGAGGACCCGCCGTAGGAGACGAACGGCAGCGTGATGCCCGTCGTGGGCATGACGCCGACGTTCATCGCGACATTCACGAGCGCCTGGACCGCGATGTTGAGGACGAGCAGGATGACGAGAATCGACCCGCCGCGGTCGCGCGCGTCCCGCGCGAGCGCGAGGGAGCGTGCGATGAGGAAGCCGTAGAGCGCGAGAAAGACCGCGACGCCCACGAACCCCCACTCCTCGGCGAGCGCCGCGAAGATGAAGTCGGTGTGGCGGACGGGCAGGAAACCGAGCCGGCTCTGGGTTCCCTGCTTCCAGCCCTTGCCGAGGATGCCGCCCGAGCCGATCGCGATTCGGGCCTGCCGGACCTGGTAGCCCGCGCCCCGCGCGGCGAGGTTCGGATCGAGGAACGTGCGGATCCGGTCCTTCTGGTAGTCCTTCAGGAGGAACCACGAGCCACCGACGGCGAGCGTCGCCGACACGATGAGGACGGCCCACCAGCGCCCTGGGAGGCCGCCGAAGAAGAGCGCCGTGAGGAGGAACGGCAGGTACGTGAGCGCGACGCCGAGGTCCGGCTGCAGCATGACGAGAATCACCGGCACTCCGATGGCCGCTACCAGCGCCCAGATCGTTCGCGAGCGCAGGAGAGCGCGGTCGTCGTTCTCGAGGATCCACGCCAGGAGCAGCGCGATCGAGATCCGGGCGAACTCCGACGGCTGGAGCTGGAACCCGCCGGCCACCTTGACCCACGACTTCGCCCCCGCGATCCGCGTGCCGAACATCGGCAGCCAGAGGAGCACGAGAAGCGTGAGGCCATAGAGGCCCGGCGAGTACTGCAGGAGGATGCGGTAGTCGACCGCGAGGAGAGCGCCGGCGGCGATGAGGCCGAGGACCGCGAAGAAGATCTGCTTTCCGGCGAGATCGGCGCGCGGCGTCCCGGCGGTCGTCGAGACGACCATCCCGATCCCGATGGCCGTGAGCGCGAGCGCGAGAAACAGGATTCGCAGGTCGAGGCGCCTCGGAAGGACCTCGGCCAGCCGCGACATAAGTCAGTTCGCCCGCGCGGGAGCGCGGCCCAGCGGGCGCCCGGCGACCTCGGCGAGCAATTCGGGCGTTCCGCCGCGGCTCTTCGCGATCCAGTATTCGGCGAGGCGCGCCGCGAGGGGCGCCGCGACCGACGCGCCGTGCTCGCCGTGCTCGACGAACACCACGACCACGACCTTCGGATCGTCCCTGGGCGCGAAGCTCGCGAACCAGCCGTGATCGCGCAGCTCCTTGGGGAGGAGGTGGCCCTTTTTCGCCTCCTTCTGCCCGACGACCTGAACGGAACCGGTCTTGCCGCAGAGGTCGAGGCCGGGCACGCGGGAAGCGTACGCGGTCCCGCCGGGCATGTTCACGACGCGCCACAGACCCTCGACGATCGTTTCGTGCGCGCCGGGCGGATAGGGGATGGATTCCTTCGACTCGGGCCGGTACACGAAGCGCTCGCCCGTCCGAACGTTCTCGCCGATGTGGAAGAGGTGCGGCGTCGGAAGGGCTCCGTCCGCGTTCGCGATGCCCGACATCCCGCGCGCCATCTGCAGAGCGGTCACGAGGACAGGCCCTTGGCCGATCGCCGCGGAGATCGTCTCGCCGAGGTACCACGGGTGCTTGCGCACGGCGAGGCTCCACTCCGTCGAGGGGACGATCCCGTTCTTCTCGTGTGCGAGATCGATCCCGGTGGGCCGGCCGAAGCCGAAGAGCTTTCCGGCTTCGGCGAGGTTGTCGATCCCGAGGCGCTTGCCCATCGTGTAGAAGTACGAGTCGCATGAGACTTGGAGCGCCGTCGTGAGGTCGACGCTCCCGTGCCTCCCGTGACAGCGGAAGTGGCGGCCGTAGAACGTGAGGCCGCCGGGGCAGAAGACGCGCTCTTTGGGGTCGATGCCGTGAGTGAGGATCGCGTACGCGACGAACGGCTTCCAGGCCGAGCCCGGCGAGTAGACGTTCTGGAGCACGCGGTTGTTGAGCGGACGGTCGGCGTTCTCGATGATGTCTTCCCATTCGGACCGGCTCACGCGCCGCGTGAAGAGGTTCGGGTCATAGGCCGGGGCGGAGAGAAGCGCCAGGATCTCGCCCGTCTTCGGGTCGAGCGCCACCGCCGAGCCCACCCGATCGGCGAAGTAGTCCTCGGCGATCTTCTGCATTCCGAGGTCGATCGTGAGACGGAGCGTGTTGCCGGGCAGCGGCGACTCGTGCCCGGACTCGCCGACCTCGCGCCCGAAGGAGTCGATGACGTACGTCCGCGACCCCGCGACCCCGGAGAGAAGGTCCTGGTACGTCGCCTCCACGCCCTGCTGCCCGATCGCCTCGCCGGGCCGCGGCGGGTTCGGGTCGCCGGGGCGCGCCTTCGCCCGCGCCGCGACCTGCTCGGCGGTGGCCTCGCCGAGGTGACCGAGAAGATGGGCGGCCGCCGTGCCCTGCGTGTAGACGCGGCGCTCGGTCTTCTGGACGACGAGCTCGGGATGCTCGAGCGCCCGCGCCTGAACGGCGCCCACTTCGGAAATCGTCAGGTTCTCCTGCAGCACGACCGGCACGAAGTCGTAGTACGAGCGGTCGCGCTCGACGCGGCGCTTCAGGTCCTCGAACGGCCGGTTGAAGAGCTCGGCGACGAAACGCAGCGAGGCGTCGAGGTCTTTCGTCTCCCGCCGGTAGAGGAGAAGCGTGAACGAAGGCTCGTTCTCGGCGAGGACGATCCCGTTGCGGTCGAGAATGAATCCGCGCGGCGCCGTGACGGGCACGCGGCGCAGGCGATTGTTCTCGGCCTGGCGTTCGTACTCCTCGCCGCGCAACACCTGATGGACCCAGTAGACGCCGGCGAGGACGCCGAGGAGGATCCACGTGCCGCGTTGGACGACGTCGAGGCGCGACAGGACGGGGCGGCGGTCTTCACGCGCGCTCGCGGGCATCAGGTCAACCTCACGCGGCGGCGGGCCTCGCGCCGCTGTTTCCATGGCACCCGCGACGCGGCGTAAAGGAGGCCGCCGAAGAGGCCCGTCGTCGCCGCGCGCGCGAGAAGCAGCCACGGCGCGGGCGGCAGGAAGTCGCCCTTCAAGACCCACACGAGAAACGTAAGCGTTGCCGCATCGACGAGGACGGCGCCCGCGAGGAGGCCGCCCACGGCCAGCGGCTTCTCGACGACCATGCGCGCGCCCAGCGTGGCGAGAAGGTACCCGACGAGGATCTTCGAAAACGCGTGGAGTCCGAGGAGGTGGCCGGGCGCGAGGAGAGTGTCCTCGAGAAGGCCGGCCGGAAGACCGACGAGCATCGCGGGCACGGCGGCGCCACCCTTGGCCATGTCCGCGACGACGAGGAGGAAGAAGTCCGGGGGCGCCGGCACATGCAGCGCGCCGAGCGCGAGCGTCGCGAGAACCGCGAGAGAGAGGCCGATCGCGACGCGAAGCGGTTTCAAGCGGACCCTCCGGCCGTCAGCGGCGTTCCATCACGGAGAGGCCCGACGTGACGTCGGACTTTCTCACGGGAGGGAGGACGAAGACGATGGACTCGCGATGGGGGTCGGCGGCGGCGGAGACCTGGATTTCCCAGAAGAGCGTCTTGTTGCGGCGGACCGACGCGACGCGGCCGACCGGAAGACCGCCCGGATAGAGGCCGTCCGTGCCCGAAGAGACGAGCACGTCGTTCGGCTCGACGGGTTCGATCGTCGGCACGTACTCGACCGATACCCCTCCCTGCCCGTCGCCCTTCGCGACGGCGACGCGGCCGCCGCGCGAGGCGTGCGTCAGGAGGACGCCGACGGCGGCCGTGTTGTCCGAGAGGAGCTGCACGCGCGCCGTCCTCGGGCCGAGGGCGATGACGCGTCCCAGGAGCCCGGCCCGCGCGAGAACGACGCCGTCGAGCTGGAGTCCGTCACCGGCTCCGCGGTCGAGGAGGGCCGTGTGGAACGGCCCGCTCGATTCGACGGCGATGAGCCGCGCCGGGAACGTGCCGGGCGGCGGCGACGGCAGCGCGCCGAAGAGCTCGAGGAGACGCCCCTTGTCCTTTTCGGCGTCCCGGAGGCGGAGGAGCTCGCCGCGCAGCTCTTCGACCTCGGCGCTCAGCGCGCGGTTTTCGACGCGCAGCGCGCGCCGCGAGGTCGCCCAGGTTCCGACGTCGTGGACCCCCGAGCGCACCGCGGTCACGAGGTCGACGAACGGGGACACGGCTGTGAGGAGCCAGCCTTCGCCGACCGTCCGCCCGTTGGGGCGCCGCACCTGGAGCGACAGCGCGACGAGGCAGAGGGACAGAAGCACCGCCAGGAAGATCTCGGGGCGACGTTCGGTGAGGGTCGGGGCGGCCACGGGCGTCAGTCGAGGCTGATCTTCCGCAGGAGGTCGATGTCCGCGAGCATCGCGCCGGTGCCGAGCGCGACGGAGGAAAGCGGGTCCTCGGCCGTGGCGATCGGGAGACCCGTCTCCTCGCGGAGGCGGCGGTCGAGGTTCTTGAGCATCGAGCCGCCGCCCGTCAGGACGATGCCCTTGTCCATGATGTCGGCCGACAGCTCGGGCGGCGTCTTCTCGAGGGCCACGCGCACGGCGTCGAGGATGATGCCGACCGTCTCGGCGAGGGCCTCGCGCACCTCGGCGTCCGTGAGGTTCAGCATCTTCGGCACGCCCTCGACGAGGTCGCGCCCCTTGATCTCCATCGAGATGGGCTCGTCGAGCGGGTACGCGGAGCCGATCTCGATCTTGATGGCTTCGGCCGTGCGCTCGCCGATGAGGAGGTTGTACTTCCTCTTGATGTACTGAATGATCGCTTCGTCCATCTCGTTCGAGGCCACGCGCACGGACTTCGAGTAGACGATCCCCGCGAGCGAGATCACGGCGACGTCCGTCGTGCCGCCGCCGATGTCGACGATCATGTTGCCCGTCGGCTCCGTGATGGGGAGGCCCGCGCCGATCGCGGCCGCCATCGCCTGCTCGACGATGAAGACCTCGCTCGCGCCCGCCTGGAGGGCCGAGTCCTTCACGGCGCGCTTCTCGACCTGTGTGATGTCGGACGGCACCGAGATGACGATCTTCGGCCGCACGAAGAGCGAGCGGCCGTGCGCCTTCTTGATGAAGTAGTCGAGCATCCGCTCGGTGACCTCGAAGTCGGCGATGACGCCGTCCTTCATGGGGCGGATGGCGACGATGTTGCCGGGCGTGCGGCCGAGCATCTCCTTGGCGGCGCTGCCGACGGCCTCCACCTTGTTCGTGATCCTGTTCACGGCCACGATGGACGGCTCGCGCACGACGATTCCGCGGCCTTCGGCGAACACGAGCGTGTTCGCGGTCCCGAGGTCGATCGCGAGGTCGGAGGAGAAGATCGAGAAGAAGGAACGAAAAGCCAAGACGAGGTCCTTTCGAGAGTCCGGCGGCCCTGAACGGCCGCCCCCTCCGGTCAATTGCTGTTGATGAGTACCGATTCCTTCTTGACCGTCTCGCCGCCCGTCGTGCGTGCCTTGATGACGATCGTCTGCAGGCCATCGCCACCCATGGAGATGACCTTGCGGAAGGTGCCGTCCGAGCCCACGTCCGCGATCTCCCCGTTGAGGGTGACCGAGGCGCCGGGAACGGTGCGCCCCACGAGGACGACGGACGAGCCCACGACGTTCGGCCGCTGGGTGATGACGAGGTCGGGAGGAAGCGTGTCGAGCCGCGCCTGGGAGAGGTCGCCCGATGTGACCTTGAAACGGCGGGAGGCCGACCAGTCCGAAAGGGCGGCCGGCGTTCCCTTGCGGATCGAACGCACGTGCCAGAAATACGAGCCGGGCTCGTAGATGCCGATGAGGACGTTGGCTTTGCTGCGCTCTGACGCGCCGATGTCGAGCACCGAGTCCTTGACGAAGAGCCGGCTGCGCGCGATCTCGACTTCGTAGGTGGTCGCGTCCTTCACCGGCGACCAGCGCAGGAGAAGGGGCTCGTGCTTCTTGTAGTCGATTTCGAGGTTGTCTTCGGGCTTGACGAGGGACGGCGGTTCCGGGAGCGTCGACTTCGGCCCGATGCCGCCGTCGCGCAACGCCGCGACCCGCTCGCGCGGACCGAGGGAAACGGCGCGCCCGGCCTTGTCGGTGAGCGTCGTTGTGCCGGTGAAGCTGCTCACGTTCGTCCGCTGCGAGTCGGTTTCCATGCCCACGCTGGCGTTCAAGCCGATGTTCGCCGTCGCCGTGTCCGTCGACACGGAGGCCTTGCTCTTTTCTCCCGTGTTCACGTCCGTCGTGCCGACGACGAGTTTGACGTTCGCGCCCGCCGGGCCACCGGCGCCGTGGGCCTCGAAAAGCGTCTCGGGGCGGATGCGGTACATCGTGCCGTCGTTCCACAGCACCTCGGCGGTGCCGTTCGGGCCGGTCTTGATGAAGTCGCCCTCGCCGACGCTCGTGCTCGGCCGGAGCGTGTCCCAGGTGTTGCGATTCGCCTTTTGAATCTTGACGTCTCCGGCGGTGTCGACGACGTTCGCGCTGCTCTTCACGCCCGCGCCCGCGATGATCTTCATCGCGCGCGATTGCACCTCGACGGCCGTGCGCGTCGCCTTTTCGTTCAGGCCCGAAGCTAGATCCCGCCTTGCCTCGCCGAGCATGTCCTCGGCCGAAGCGAGCTCTTTCGAGAGAAGAGCCGCGTCCTTCTGCTGGTGGGCGCGCGAGAGCGCGTCTTCGGCACGGGCGATCTCCTGCTTGGCGCGGCCCGCGGATTCGCCCCGTTTCATGAAGAAGAAGACGCCTCCGGCGATCGCGGCGGCGAGCAGCACCACGCCGATCAGAATTCGAACGAGCGTCTCGGTGGAGACGTAATACCACTCGAGCTGGGATTCCAGGTCGCTCGGGGACTTCTTGGGCATAACGCTCGTTTCTGGAAACCCTTACCGCAATTCTTATAGCATGCCGGACACCCGGAGCGCCCTCTTGGTCGAGCCCCAACGGGGCCAACTTTACCGCCGTTTGGCTCTGAGGTATCGTCCTCGATTCTTTCGGGCCCCATGACGCCCCCGTGGCGCCACGGACGTGTCCGTCTTCGGAGAACAAGATGCTCAAGGCACTACGCGAGAACTTCAAACACCTCCAGTGGATCCTCTGGGCGGTCATCGCCGTCTTCGTGATCTTCGTCTTCGCGGACTGGGGCATGGGCTCCCAGCGCGGGGGAGCGGAGACGGCCCTCGCGGCGAAGGCCGGCGGGATCCGGATCACGACGGCCGAATTCCAGAAGGAATACGCGTTTGCCGAGGATCGTTACCGGCAGGCCTACGGCAAGAACTACAGCCCCGAGCTCGTGCGCGCCATGAATCTGCCCGAGCAGGTGCTCAACTCCCTCATCGACCGGCGTCTCTTCCGCGAGGAGGCCGAACGGCTGCACCTCAAGGTCACGGACGACGAGCTCACGCAGCACCTGCTCGGCATCAAGGATCCGCAGAGCGGCAAGGCGCTGTTCGTGAAGGACGGGGTCTTCGTGGGCGACGCGGCGTACCGCCGCATCCTGGCCGCGAACCGCCTCGTGCCGCAGAGCTTCGAGGAGGCGCAGCGTGAGCAGATTCTCCTCGAGAAGCTGAACCGCTTCTTCACCGAGGCCGTCGTCGTCTCGGACGAGGAGGTGAAGTCCGAGTTCGAGAAGCGGAACGTCAAGGCGAAGATCGCCTGGGCGCTCCTGCCCGTCGTCTCGACCGCGCAGGCGCCGGCGACCGACGTCGAGGCCGGGGCGTACTTCAAGACGAACCCCACGCCATACATGCAGCCCGAGAAGCGCAAGGCCAAGTACCTCCTCGTCGAGACCGCGAAGATCCGTCCGACGATCCAGGTCACGGACGCGGACGTCGCGGCCGACTACACGGCGAACGCGGAGACCTTCCGCAAGGGCGAGGAAGTGCACGCGCGGCACATCCTCTACAAGGCCGAGGGAGCGAACGACGCCGCCCAGAAGTCGAAGGCGGAGGCCGCGGTGCGAAGGCTCAATGGCGGCGCGGATTTCGCGGCGCTCGCGAGGGCCGAATCGGACGACCCGGGCTCGAAGGCGAACGGCGGCGACCTCGGCGCGTTTCCTCGCGGCCGCATGGTGAAGGAGTTCGAAGAGGCCGCCTTCGCTGCGAAGGAAAAGGACATCGTCGGCCCCGTGAAGAGCTCTTTCGGATACCACGTCATCCAGGTCCTCGAGAAAACGGGCGAACGGGTCCAGCCGCTTTTCGAGGTCTCGGCGGGAATACGCGCGCGCCTCCAGGACGAGCGCGCGCGCGACGAGGCCAAGCGCCTCGCAGCGGGCCTGAGCGAGAAGGTCGCGAAGATGGGCAAGCCCTCCGACGACGACCTGCGCAAGCTCGCGGGGTCCGGCGTGACGTTCAACGAAACCGAGTTCCTCTCGCGGACCGACGCGCCCCAAGGCATCGGGTTCAACCCGCAGTTCAGCGAGAAGCTGTTCTCCCTCAAGGAGGGCGAGGCCGCGGCCGCCCCGGTCTCGACGCCGCGCGGCGAGGCGATCGTCAAGCTCGTCGAGATCCGGAAGCCCGGCCTGCCGGCCTTCGCCGAGGTCAAGGCGCGCGTCGTTCTCGACATCCAGAAGAAGAGGCAGGACGAGGCGACGCTCGCGGCGCTCAAGCAGGCGATGAGCGCCGACGCGACCCTCGAAGGGATCGCGAAGAAGCTCAACCTCAAGGTCGAGACGCCCGACGCGTTCTCGATGGGTGGTCCGATCCCCGGTCTCGGCTCGCCGAAGGCCGTGCTGGACGCGGTGTTCTCGGCCAAGCCGGGCGAGCTGAAGGGACCCATCGCCGTTGCCGAGCGTGGCGCGGTGGTGATGCGCGTCGACAGCGTGACGCCATTCGATCAGGCGGCTTTCGAGAAGGAAAAGGACGCCGTGAAGGAGGGTCTCCGGGGCCAGAAGTCGAACAAGCTCCTGCAGGCTCTCGTCCAGAAGAAGCGTTCCGACCTGAAGATCGAGTTCAACCGCGAGCTCCTGTCGCGGATGGGCGGCTCGAAGGCGTAGCCCCGTGATCTCCCGCCTCTCGGGGACCGTCCTCGATCTCCGGACGGACCGGCTCGTCCTCGACGTTCACGGCGTGGGTTACGACCTCGCGATCCCGCTCGGCACGTTCTCGGCGCTTCCGCCCGCCGGCGAGAAGGCCTCGGTCCACGTGCACATGCACGTCCGCGAGGACGCGCTCTCGCTCTTCGGCTTCGCGACGACGCAGGAGAAATTCGTCTTCGAACGCCTGATCTCGGTCTCGGGCGTCGGGCCGAAGGTCGCGCTCACCGTGCTCTCCGGCCTGCCGCTGCCCGACCTCGTCCGCGCGATCGCGACACAGAACGCGCGCGTGCTCGCGACCATCCCGGGCATCGGCAAGAAGCTGGCCGAGCGCCTCGGCCTCGAGCTGAAAGAGAAACTCTCGAGGTTCGGCGCGGAAGCGGGAACGTCCGGGGCGGCCGGGAAGACCTCGGCAGTAGACGACGCGATCGGCGCGCTCGAGAACCTCGGCTACAAGCTGGTGCAGGCCGAGCAGGCCGTCGAGAACGCCGTGCGGGACGTGGGCGTCGATGACCTGAACAAGATCCTCCAGGCCGCCCTGAAATCCCTGGCGCGATAATCGGGCTCGGATGGACGAACGCATTCTCTCGGGCGTGCTGCAGACGGCCGAGGCGGACCCCGAGGTCACGCTCCGCCCGCGCGCGCTTTTGGAGTTCATCGGGCAGCCGAAGCTGAAGGAGACGCTCGGCGTCTTCCTGCAGGCCGCGCGGCAGCGGCAGGAGCCGCTGGACCACGTCCTTCTCTGCGGCCCTCCGGGCCTCGGCAAGACGACGCTCGCGCACATCATCGCGCGCGAGATGGGCGCGCAGATCCGCGTCACGTCCGGCCCCGTCCTCGAGAAGGCGGGCGACCTCGCCGCGATCCTCACGAACCTCGCGCCGGGCGACGTCCTTTTCGTGGACGAGATCCACCGCATGCCGCCCGCGGTCGAGGAGATCCTCTACCCGGCGATGGAGGACGGGAAGCTCGATCTCGTGATCGGCACCGGGCCGGGCGCCCGCACGGTCGAGCTCCGGCTTCCGCCGTTCACGCTCGTGGGCGCCACGACGCGCGCCGGCCTCCTGTCGCAGCCGTTCACGGCGCGATTCGGTATCACGCACCGGCTCGGTTTCTACGACGCCGAGGCGCTCGCGACGATCGTGACGCGCTCGTCCGCGATCCTCAGCTGCCCCGTCGAGCCCGCGGGCGCGCGCGAGATCGCGCGCCGCAGTCGCGGCACGCCGCGCATCGCGAACCGCCTCCTGCGCCGCGTGCGCGACTACGCCGAGGTTGCGGGGGAAAGCGCGATCACCGAGCGCGCGGCGGAGGTCGCGCTCGACAAGCTCGAGGTGGACCAGCACGGCCTCGATGAGATCGACCGACGCATCCTGACGCTCGTCATCGAGCGCTTTTCCGGCGGGCCGGTCGGCCTCTCGGCGCTCGCGCATTCGCTCGGCGAGGACAAGGGCACGCTCGAGGACCTGTACGAGCCCTTCCTCCTGCAGTCCGGGTTCCTCCAGCGGACGCCGAAGGGGCGGGTGGCCTCCGCGCTGGCGTATCGGCATCTCGGGCTCAAGCCGGCCTCGGGTTCGGGACCGCTGTTTGGCTGACGCGGCCCTGGGCCCCCGACGACGCGGCCTCCTCGTCTACAACCCGATGGCAGGCGGCGCGCGGCGCCTCGACGTGCCGGGTATCGTGGAGCGCGCGGCGGCCCGGAACCTCGAGCTTCTCGCCCTCCCGACCGAGCGCCAGCGCCACGCGACCGAGCTCGTGGCCGCGCGCCTCGGGGAAGCGCTGGACCTGGTGGCGGTGGCGGGCGGCGACGGGACGGTGGGGGAAGTCGCGGAGGCCCTCTTGGGGACGGACGTTCCGATCGCGATCCTCCCGACGGGAACGGCGAACGTCGTCGCGCGGGAATACGGCATCGGCCGCACCCTGGCCGAGGCGGAGCGCACGCTGACGTCCCTTCGCAGGAGGCCCCTCACGGTGTGGCACGCAGCCGGCCGGACGAGCCTCATCGGCGCGGGCGTCGGCTTCGACGCGCGCGTCATGAAGAACGTCGTCCCCTGGCTCAAGCGCGCCTTCGGGCGAACCGGCTACAGCTGGACCGCGACCCTCGAATGGCTGAAATACGAGTTCCCGCCGATCGAGGTAACAGGCCTCGACGCGAACGGCGCTCCCTTCACCTGCCGTGCGACGTTCGTCCTCGCCGCCAACACGCGCCGCTACGGCGGCGACCCGATCCTCTCCCCGTTCGCGGATCCGGAGAACGACCTCCTCGACCTCGTCATCTTTGCTTCGCGCTCGCGCACGACGCTCATGCGCTGGTATGGCCGCCTCTCGCGCGGGAAGGCCGCCCACCTCGCGCTCGAGGGCTGTTCGCGCCGCGCCGTGCGAAGCTTTTCCGCTCGTTCGCTCGCGGGTTACGAGCTGGACGTGCAGGTGGACGGCGACGCCGTCACGACGACGCCGTTCGCGATCGGTCCCGCCGCGGGCCGCGTGCGCCTCGTCGTCCCGGAGTGAGCCGGGGGCCGCATAAGACGCATAAGATGCGCGGGAAGAGGTGACCATGCGACGGAACGGGTTGATCCTTCTCGCCATCGGAGTGGTCGTCTTCCTCGTGGCGTCGAGCCAGCGTAAGAGCTACGACAGCGTCGAAGGTGTCCTCAAGACGACCTTCTCGAAGAGCGAGCGCGGCAAGAGCGATCTCGCGGACACGGGGCGCTGGCTCGGGCTCGGCATCGCCGCGGTGGGACTCGTCCTCGTCGTCCTTCCAGAGCGGAAGGGTTGACGCGGGAGACCGTCAGCTCTTCCGGTAGTGGCAGCCGCGCGACTCGGGGTTGCGGAAAGCCGCGGTCGCGATGAGGTGCGCGGCGCGGATCCCGTGGGTGAGGTCGACGATCTCCTTCGAGATCCTCGTCACCTGGTAGAAGCGCAGGATGCGCTTCTCGAGATCGCGCAGGTCGGCCACGGCGCGCGCGAGCCGCGCGGTCGTGCGCACGATGCCCACGTAGTTCCAGAGGGTGTTGCGGATCGTGGCCCAGTCCTGTTGCAGGAGGGCGGGGTCCTCGTTCTGCGCTTCGCCGGGAGACTGCCAGTCGGGAATCGCGCGAAATACGTGCGGCCCGAGCGGCTCGCCCTTCTTCAGGCGTGCCGCGATCGACCGACCGGCCGCGTCTCCCCAGACGAGCCCCTCGAGGAGCGAAGTCGACGCGAGCCGGTTCGCTCCATGGACACCCGTGCACGACACCTCGCCGACCGCGTACAGGCGCCGGATCGTCGTTTTGCCTTCGAGGTCCGCGAGGACGCCGCCGCAGTGGTAGTGCGCCGCGGGGACGACGGGAATGGGCTCCTTCGCGATATCGATCCCGAACGTCGCGCAGGTGGCCGCGATCGTCGGAAACCTCTCCCGGATGCCCTGCCCTTCGTGAACGCGGTAGTGGTGCGCGAGATCGAGATAGACGCAGGGGTCGCCCCGCGACGTCATCTCCTCGACAATCGCGCGGGTCACGACGTCGCGCGGTGCGAGGTCCTTGAGCTTCGGGGCGTAGCGGCTCATGAACGCCTCGCCCGCCCGGTTCACGAGCACGGCCCCCTCGCCGCGCAGAGCCTCGGAGATGAGAAAGCCTTCGGCGTCGGGGCGATAGAGCGTCGTCGGGTGGAACTGGACGTACTCGAGGTTCAACGTGGCCGCGCCCGCGCGCTCGGCCATCGCGAGGCCGCCGCCGATCGCATGACGCGTGTTCGTCGTGTGGAGGAAGAGGCGGCCGACGCCGCCGGTCGCGAGAACCGTGAAGTCCGCGAGGACCGTGTGGACCTTGCCCTTTCCGTCGAGCACGTACGCCCCGAGGCAGGGGTCCTGGAGCGAGTACCGCTGGGCGACGTCCCGCGACTGGTGCCGCGCCGTGATGAGGTCGATTGCGGTCGCCTCCGTGAAGAGCGTCACGTGCTCCTCGCTGGCGAGCCGGGCGAGGAGGGCCGTCTCGATCGCCCGTCCGGTGGCGTCGTCCGAATGGATGATGCGTGCCACCGAGTGCGCGGCCTCGCGCGTGAAATCCAGCTCGCCGCCCGTCGTGCGCGAGAAGGGGACGCCGACCGTGCCGAGAAGGATCTCCCTCACGACCTGGGGACCACGGCAGGCGAGGAATTCCACGGCCTCCGGCTGGCAGAGGCCGGCGCCGGCGAGGAGGATGTCCTTCACGAGAGAGCGGGACGAGTCTTTCTTGCCGAAGTAGATGATCCCGCCCTGCGCCCGGGCCGTGTTGCAGTCCTCGGGCTCCTTCGCCGACGTGAGGACGAGCACTTTCACGCCGCGGCGCGCGAGCGTGAGGGCGGTCGTCAGGCCCGCGATGCCCGTACCGAGCACGAGCACCGGCGTATGGAAGCGCGCGGGGAAGGCTTTCACTTTCTGCCCACGACCATGTCGAGCGCGATGTCGATCGCGCGCGCTGAATGCGTGAGGGCGCCCACCGAGACGAAGTCGACGCCCGCCTCGGCCGCCGCGCGAGCGGTCACCGGCGTCATGTGGCCCGAGGCCTCCGTCGTGACCTCGGCGCCCGTCGCCTCGTTGAAGAGCTTCACGTCGACGACCGCTTTCGCCATCGCGGCGGCCGTCATGTTGTCGAGCAGAACGCGTTCGGCGCCGGCGTCGAGCGCCTGGTGCACTTCGTCGAGGGTGCGCGCCTCGGCCTCCACGAGGAGCCCGCGCAGGCGGCGGTTCAGCGCGCGGAAGTCGGCCGCGCGTCGCGTCGCTTCCCACGTGCTGCCGGCGCCGTCGGCGTGGTTGTCTTTCACGAGGAAGCCGCCCGAGAGGCCGGGGCGGTGATTCGTGCCGCCGCCGCAACGTACCGCGTACCGCTCGAAGGAGCGGAGGCCGGGCGTCGTCTTGCGCGTGTCGAGGAGGACGGCCCCGGTCCCCTGCAACGCCTCCACGTACGCGTGCGTCATGGTCGCGATCCCGGTGAGCCGCTGCACGAGGTTGAGCGCGGTGCGCTCGACGGCCAAAACGGTGATGGCGGGTCCCTCGATCTCGGCGAGAACGGTCCCACTCTTCACGAGGTCGCCGTCGGCGACAGAGAGCGTGACGCGGGCCGGCGGGGAGAGAAAGGCGAAGAGCCGGGGCAGGAACGCCGCTCCGGAGATCACGGCGCGCTCGCGGCAGACCATCTTCGCGGTGACGCGGGCGGCCGGTCCGAAGACGGCCAGCGACGTGATGTCCTCGCCGTCTTCGGCGAAGGCGCGCGTCAGCAGGTCGTCGAGGTCGGCGGTGAGGGGAGGCTTCGGCAGCTTCATCTGGAGCCCACAGAATACTTGACGAGGGCGAAGGCACCGAAAACCGAGATTCGCGCACATAATCGGACGTTTGCTCATCTTCTCGAGGAGGATTTCGTGAAAACCCGTCTCAGCCTCGTCCTTGCTCTCGCCCTTCTGCCGGCCGCTGCGCGCGCGGAAGAAGGCATGTGGATGCCGCAGCAGATCCCGCAGCTCGCCGAACGGCTCAAGACGATGGGTTTCCGCGGCGATCCCCAGGCGTTCGCGGACCTCACGGGCCAACCGATGGGCGCGATCGTGTCCTTAGGCGGCTGCAGCGCCTCCTTCGTGTCGCCCGACGGGCTCATCGTCACGAACCACCACTGCGTGCAGGGCGCCCTGCAGTTCAACTCCACGCCCCAGAAGAACCTCCTGGAGGATGGCTTTCTGGCCTCCTCCCGGGACCAGGAGCTGACCGCGGGACCCGGCTCGCGTGTCTACGTCACGACGTCCGTCAAGGAGGTCACGGCGGAGATCACAGGCAGGCTCGACCCGAAGCTCGCTGATCGCGACCGGCACGAGGTCATCGAGAAGCGCCTCAAGGAGCGCACGGCGGCCTGCGAGAAGGATGGCCTGCGCTGCCGCGTCGCGTCGTTCTTCGACGGCCTGAAATACTTCGAGCTTGCCCAGCTGGAGATCCAGGACGTGCGGCTCGTGTACGCGCCGGCGGCGGGCATCGGCAATTTCGGCGGCGAGACCGACAACTGGCAGTGGCCGCGCCACACCGGCGACTGGTCCTTCTATCGCGCGTACGTCTCGCCGACGGGCAAGTCCGTGACGTATGCGAAAGAAAACGTCCCCTTCAAGCCGAAGCACTGGCTCAAGGTCTCGCCCGAAGGCGCCGGCCCGGGGGATCTCGTGTTCGTGGCGGGCTACCCCGGGCGCACGCAGCGCTTCGCCACGTACGCGCAGACCCAGGAGCTGGCCGAGTGGTCTTTCCCGCGCACGGTCCGCCGGAACACCGAGCTCATCGTCCTCCTCGACGAAGTCGGGAAGAAGAGCAAGGAAACCGAGATCCGCGTCACGACGCGCAAGCGCGGCCTGAACAACACGCTCACGAACCGCAAGGGCGTCGTGGAAGGCTTCAAGAAGGGCAACCTCCTCGCGAAGAAAGAAGGCATGGAGAAGGATCTCGCGACCTGGATCGCTGCGGATCCGAATCGACAGAAGAGCTACGGTGACGTCCTGCCCGCGCTCAACGTGCTTTCGGCCGAACGCCTGAAGACACGCGAGCGCGACACGACGCTCACGGACCTCCTCGGATCCGGAAGCTCGCTTCTTCCGGCCGCGCACACGCTCTACGAGCTGTCCCGGCAGCGCCCGAAGAAAGACCTCGATCGCGAAACCGAATACCAGGAGCGCAACTGGAGCCGGATCCGCGAGGGGCAGGAGCGCCTGCAGCGCTCCTACGATCCCGTCGCCGATCGCGCCCTCCTGCGGTACATCCTCGTGGAGGCATCGAAGCTCCCCGGGGGTCAGCGGATCGAGGCCCTCGACAAGGAAGCCGGCTTTTCGACCGGCATGTCCGATGCGGGCGCCGGAAAGAAGATCGACGCGCTTCTCGATCGCCTCTACGCGGGAACGAAGCTCGGCGACAAGGCGGCGCGCCTCGCGCTCTTCGACAAGTCCACGGCCGAGATCTTCGCCACGAAGGATCCGATGATCTCTCTGGCGGTCGTCCTCGACCCGCTGTGGCAGGCGAACCGCGAACGCGCGAAGACGCGGGACGGGGCCCACGAGCGCCTCGGCGCGCGCTACGCGCAGGCGGTCCTCGAAAAGAGCGGCGGCCTCACGGCGCCGGACGCGAACGGCACGCTCCGCGTGACATACGGCCGCGTGCTCGGCGTGCCGGCCCGGGACGGACTCATCTACTTCCCGCAGACGACGCTCCAGGGGGTGGTCGAGAAAGCCACGGGCACGGGCGAATTCAACGCCCCGAAGAAGGAGCTCGACGCCATCGCGGCGATGAAAGCCGGAAAGAAGACGGCGTACGCCGACCCGAAGCTCGGCAGCGTGCCCGTGAACTTCCTCTCGACCGTCGACACGACGGGCGGCAATTCGGGCTCGGCCACGCTCAACGCGAAGGGCGAGCTGTGCGGCCTCCTGTTCGACGGCACGTTCGACACCGTCGCCTCCGACTATCTCTACGACACGGAAAAGACCCGCTCCATCCACGTCGACAGCCGGTACATGCTCTGGACGATGTCGGAGGTGGACGGCGCGGCGAACCTCCTCAAGGAGATCGGCGAAGCGCCGAGCCTCGACGTGACCGGGGCGCACTGATTTGTCCAGGGGGAACCAGGGCCGGTTCCCCCTGACCCTCTCCGAGCCAATCGTCTTTTTTCAGCTGGCGATCGCGGCGACGATCACGTAGAGGAGCACGGCGGCGGCGATCGCGAGGCCGATCTTGACCCACGACCACGGCGCACGGCCGTCGGTCTTGCCGGTGACGCCGTTCACGAGGAACCGGTAGGGCTTGCCCGCGTACTGGTAGGCCGCGATCCAGACGGGGAGGAGCCCGTTTTTGTACGCGAGGCCCGACCACGCCGTGCGGACCTCGAGGTTGCGGAAGCGGTCGCCGGGTACTTCGTTTCCGCAGGCCGTATACAGCTCCTGCGTCATGCGCTCCTGCGCGGAGGAGAGCGCCTCCTTCGCGTCGACCGCATACTCCTCGGCGAGGAAGCCCGAAAGGTACGACGGCTCGTATGGAACGAGCTCGTGCGTCGGGAACGGCTCGATCGCGCGCGCGAGGTCGGGCGGCAGCCCCTTCGACGCGGGGACGGGCAGGTCGTCGAAGAAGTGCTCGAGGACGCCTTCGGCGGGCTCCCACCGAGTGCGCGTCTCGGCGCGCGTGTGGACCTGCCCGTTCTCCTCGACCTGCACCTCGACCTGATAGTCGAATCCCGCGTCCGCCGTCCACGCCGAGTGCGTGGCGGCGTCGAACGTCCAGAACGGGACGTAGACGCCCTTCAGCTCGGAGAGCGCGGATTTCTGCGAGAGGTCGTCCGGCCGGAACCAGAGCGACGAAAGCCACTGGCGAAACTTTCCGGTCGCCGCGTCCCGGTCCATGCGGAAGGGGAGCAGGCCCTCGGGCCGGACCATCGTCTCGTTCGGCGGCGCTTCGACGACGGCCGGCGCGCCGCAGAACGCGCAGCGCGACGCCGCCAGCCCTGCGTCGAACGTCGTCGTCGCGCCGCAGCCCTGGCACGAGACGGCCTTGCGCGCGAGGCCCCATCCGAGATCCGACGCGCCCTTGAGCGCCTCTTCGATCGGGCGCTCCATCACCTCGCCCGGCGCCTTCGGGACGTCCTTCTTCGCGCCGCAATACGGGCACGTGAGCGCCGCGGCGCCGGGGTTCCAGACCACGTCCGCCCCGCACGCGGCGCACGGGAACTTGCGGAGCTTCGCCGGAGCCGCCGGAGTCGCCGGGGGCACACTCGAGCCGGTCATGGAGGGCGCGTCAGCGGGCGGGCGGCGGAGGCGGAGGAGGCATCGGCGGAGCCGAAGATCCCGCGAACTCCTCGAACGACGAGAGCGGGGCCCACCCGGCCGCGCCGGGCTTCCAGGCGAGCGTTCCGCCCGCCACCTGGCCGGAGGCCACCATCCCCTTCAGCGCATCGTCCGAGTACGGTCCGTAGGTCTTGCCGTCCACGGTGAGCGACCACTTCGGCGCGGAAAAGCCGAGGCCCGCGGGGGGCGGAGGCGCCATGGGGCCTGCGCCGCCGACTCCCGCGAAGCTTCCGCCCAACGCGCTCCCCATCATTCCGCCCATCGCGATACCCGCGCCGATGCCGATGCCGGCCCCCGCCGCGCCGCCGGGATTCGCCGCCGCGATCTTCATCGCGTCCGCGGCCTGGAGCTGCGTGTACTGGCCCATGCGGTCACCGAGGACGCCCAGCTTCGTGCGCTGGTCGATCGCGGCCTCGACCTCTTCGGGCAGAGAGACGTTCTCGATGAAGAACCTCGAGAGATCGAGGCCGTAGCCCGCGAACTCGGGCGCGAGGATCTGCTTGCCCTGGGCCGAGAGCTCGTCGTACTTCGACGCGAGGTCGAGCGCAGCGATCTTCGACTCGGCGATCGCGTCCGACAGGCGCGAGAGGATCGTCGAACGGAGCTGGCCGGTGATCTCGTCGGTTGTCGTGAGGCCGGCCGTACCGACGATGGCCGCGAAGAACGCCTTCGCGTCGGCGATTTTCATCGCGTACGTGCCGAACGCGCGCAGGCGGATCATCCCGAATTCCGCGTCGCGCATCATGACGGGGTTCGTCGTGCCCCACTTCAGGTCCGTGAAGAGGCGCGTATTGAAGAAGTAGATCTCGGCCTTGAAGGGCGACTGGAACCCGTACTTCCATCCGCGGAGTGTCGTGAGGATCGGCAGGTTCTGCGTCGTGAGCTGGTATCGCCCCGGCACGAAGAGGTCCGCCGCTTTTCCCTCGTTGATGAACAGCGCCACCTGGTTCTCGCGAACCGTGAGCTGCGCGTTCATCTTGATCTGCTGGTTGTAGACGGGGAAGCGGTAAACGAGCGAATCGTTCGTGTCGTCGAGCCACTGGATGATCTCGATGAACTGCGACCCGATCTGCTGTTTGATGTTGTCGAGTAGGCCCACGCGGAACCTCCTTGGGACGAAAACGGGCTATTCGGTGTCTCCCATGATACGTATCGGGGAGGTCCGGAGTTCAACGCTGATTCGGAAGGGCTTACGGCCGGTTTCCACCGCGTGGCTGAGGTCGAAGAGGCGCGGCATGGCGCGATCCTACCGTTCCACGGGGCGCCGAAGGCTGGCGGGGGCGCGGGGGAATGCCTCCGCGCTGGCGCGACGCCATCGCGGCTTCGTGCCCTCCGCGGCGTTCGGCCTTTTCGCGGGCGCGCGTCCGCTCCTCGGCCTTGCGTGCGCGGATGGCCGCGATGCGCTCCTGAAGCGGGACCTCGAGGCGCTCGGTCGGGTGCGTCGTGTAGTCGAACTCGGGAACCGTCACGCGGGGGAGGCGCCTTCCGATCGCACGCTCGATCTGGCGGAGATCACCCTCCTCGTCGGGCGCGACGAACGTGAAGGCGTCGCCCGTCATCTCGGCGCGGGCCGTGCGGCCAACGCGGTGGATGTAGTCCTCGGGCACGTGCGGGACGTCGAAGTTCACGACGTGGGAAAGGGCCTCGACGTCGATGCCGCGCGACGCGATGTCCGTGGCGACGAGGACCTTGAACTTCCCGTCCTTGAACCCGGCGAGCGCCTGCGTGCGCTGCGCCTGGCTGCGGTTGCCGTGGATGCGCTCGCACGCGATGCCGTTCCGCGTGAGCTGGTCCGCGAGGCGGTTCGCGCGGTGCTTCGTGCGCGTGAAGGTGAGGACGCTCTTGAAGTCGCCGCGCTTGAGCAGCGAGAGGAGCAGCCCGAACTTCAGGTCCTGCGGAACGGGGTAGACCGCCTGCGTGATGCCGACGGCGGGCAGAGCCTGCCGCTCGACGTTGACGGTCACGGGGTTCTTCAGCAACTCTTTCGTAAGCTGCGCGATCGGGGGCGGCATCGTGGCCGCGAAGAAGAGCGTCTGGCGGTTCTGGGGAAGGTGCCTGAGGACGCGGCGGATATCGGGCAGGAAGCCCATGTCGAGCATCCGGTCCGCCTCGTCGAGGACGAGGATTTCGAGGCCGGACAGCTTCGCGTAGCCGAAGCGGAAATGGTCGAGGAGGCGCCCGGGCGTCGCGACGATCACGTCGACGCCGCTCCGAAACGCGTGCTCCTGGGGGCCCATGCCCACGCCGCCGAAGACAGCCGCGCCGGAGAGCGGCGTGTGGATCGCGAGCGCCTTGAGGTGCTCGTCGATCTGCGCCGCCAGTTCGCGCGTCGGGGTGAGGACGAGCGCGCGCGTCGTGCCGCGAGGCTTCGAGATGAGGCGGTGGAGGATGGGGAGGACGAAGGCGGCGGTCTTGCCGCTGCCCGTCATCGCGCAGGCGAGGAGGTCCTTGCCCTCCATCGCGGGCGGAATGGAGTCGTTCTGGATGGGCGTGGGCTTCGTGAAGCCCATTTCCTTGACGCCGCGGAGGAGGTCGGGATGGAGACGGAACGAGGAGAAAGGCATGAGAGAGGAATCGCTTTCCGGGGCGGCCCCGCGCACACGCACGTCCGTCCCGTGGGATTTCCGGCGGGGTGGGAGCGATGGATCGCCGGTGGGGCCATCGCACGGACCAGGGGCGGTCGAATCCTGACGATGAGGTCGACGCCGGGTCCAGTTGGGTTCAGGGCCGGGACGCAGGAACGCGCCCGTCAGCCGGAAGAGAGAGTCTCATGCCGGGTGCGCCGCGTCAAACGGGGCCTCAGCGCGCGCGCGGAGCGCGGATTTCCATCACGTCCACGAGCGGACTCGACACGAGAGAGCGCGCCGGCCCGAGGCGCGAGGCGAGCGCGGCCGACGCGCGCGAGCCGCGCGGGAGGACGAAGATCGTGGGCGAGAGGGGCGCCGCGAGCGCCGCATCCGCCTCGGCAGCGAGCCGGGTGCCGGAGATCTCCTCCTCGCGGTACCAGCCGGGGTGCGCCGCCACCGCGGAGGGAAAAAGGATCACGCGGCCGGGGGCTCCGGCGCGCGCGAGGCGGTAGTCCAGCTCGGGCCCCCAATAGCCCGCCGCGAGCACCCGGCGCCCCGCGCGCGCGGGCGCCTCGAGAAGCCGCGCGAGGAGCTCGCCTGGCGAAGGCTCGGCGGCGCGGGGGAGCCAGAGCGCGAGGAGCGCGGCCGAGAGCGTGCCGGCGAGGGCGGGCACCGCGGGAGGAGCGTCCGCGAGGAGGAGCGCCGCGAAAGGCAGTAAGGCGAGGGCCGTGCGCTCGGGCAGGACGAGCGAGCCCGCCGCGAACTGGCCGGCGGCGAGGAGGGCGAGGGAAATTCCGAGGACGCGGGCCACGGGCGAGAAAACGCCCCGCCACGCGCGCGCGAGGAGAGCCGCGAGGAGGAGGGCGCCAGCCGCTCCGAGCGTCGTCATCGCACCGCTTCCCGCCGGTGCGCCGAAGGCGAGATTCGCGGGAAAGTCCCGGAGCGCGCCGGAGAAGTCGGCCCCGCCGGACCACGCCATCGAGGCGCGCGGCTGGGCGATCGTGACCGGAATCCACGCCGCGGCGATCGCGGCGGCCCCGAGACCCGAGAAGACGAGCGCCAGGCGGCTCCTCGGCCGGGCGTCCCACGCGAGAATCGCGAGCGCGGCGATCGGGAAAACCGCGAGGTAGTGGGTCAGGACCGCGCCCGCCGCGGCGAGCGACAGTCCGGCGGCGACCCTGAGCCGCGGCGCCTCGCGCAGCGCGAGCGCGCGCTCGAAGGCGAGCAGGACGAACAGCGACGCGAGCGCGTAGGCGCGTCCCTCCGCGGCGTACGCCACGGCGAGGGGCGAGATCGCGAAGAGGGCGGCTGCCGTCAGGCCGAGCGCCGGCCGGCCGAGACGTCGCGCGACGACGGCGAGGAGCGGCAGATGGAGGAGCGAGGCCACGAGCGAAAGGATGCGGACGAGGACGTCCGCGCGTCCGGGGAGGGGGCCGAACGGCGCGAGCAGAAGGTGCGCGGCGAGGTAGTGGAGCGGAGGGCCCGAGTCGACGCGCAGCGCTGCGAGAATTTCCGGGATGCTCTTCTTTGCCAGCGTCAGCGTGAAGATCTCGTCGGCCCAGAGCGGACGGACGGCGAGCGTGAAGACGCGGGCGGCGACGCCGGCCGCGATCGCGGTCCACGCGAGGGCGCGCGCGGGGAGCGGCACGGCGCCAAAAGCCGCGCCCTTCACCCGGGTTTCTTCAAGGCCTTCGCGTCTCTGGTCCGTGAGGAAAGCCTAGCACCGGGTTCCTCCGCCTCAGAGGCGCGCGCCGAGAAAGAGGCCAGCGAGGCGGGAGTGCATACTTTCGCGCAGCGCGAAGGAATCATGGAGAAGGTCCGATGACGAATGGACGGTACCGCGTTCTGGTGGTTCTCGCGTGCGGTGTCTTCGCCGCTGGCTGCACCAGCGTCGACGGGCCCGGCAAACCGGCCGCCGTGCCGGAAGTCTGGCCAGGTTCCGTGGCGGGCTATCTGCCGCGCGAAGCGGTCCCGAACAGCCTCTTCCTCGTCCCCCCTCCTCCCGCCGCGGGGTCAGCCGCCCTTGCGCTCGACGAGGAGGCCAACCGCAAGGCCCTTGTCTTGCGCGGCACGCGGCGCTTCGCGCTCGCGACGGAGGACGCCGACCTGCTGTTTCCCCACGCGGCCGGTGCCTTCTCCTGTGCCGTCGGGGCGCCGATCACCGAAGTGGACGCGCCGCACCTGTACGTCCTCCTCCGGCGCGTCCTGAGCGACGCGGGCTACTCCACCTCGCGCGCGAAGAACGAGTACAAGAGGCTGCGCCCGTTCCTCGTGAACAAGGAGCCCTCGTGCACGCCCGCCGAGGAGGCCGAGCTCGGCAAGCAGGGCTCGTACCCTTCGGGGCACAGCGCCGCCGGTTGGGCGTGGGCGCTGGTCCTGACCGAGGTGGCCCCCGAGCAGGCAGATGCGATCCTCGCCCGTGGCCGAGCCTTCGGGCAGAGCCGCGTGGTCTGCAATGTCCATTGGCAGAGCGACGTGATGGAGGGGCGCATCATGGGAGCGGCAACGGTCGCGCGACTGCATGCGGACCCCACGTTCCGCGCCGACCTGGAGGCTGCCCGGAAGGAGTTCGCCGCCGTTCGCGCCAAGAACCGCAAGCCCGTGCGAGACTGCAAGGCCGAGGCGGACACGCTCGCGGGAACGCTCTGAGGAGCTGAACCTCGTGGAACAATGGTCCGCATGCCGGACATCGCTCCGCTCGCGGATCGGATCCCGCCCGGAGGGACAAACGATCCCGACGAGATCCTGAGCCTCTTCCTCGACTGGGTCTCGGCCGGCGGCCTCACGCTCTACCCGGCCCAGGAGGAGGCGCTTCTCGAGATCATGGCGGGGAAGCACGTCATCCTCGGGACGCCGACGGGGTCGGGCAAGTCTCTCGTCGCTCTGGGCCTCCACTTCAAGGCGGCCTGCGAAGGGAAGGTGTCGTTTTACACGAGCCCGATCAAGGCGCTCGCGAGCGAGAAGTTCTTCTCTCTGTGCGGGGAGCTGGGTCCCGAGAACGTCGGCATGCTGACCGGCGACGCGAGCATCAACCGCGAGGCGAGCGTTCTCTGCTGCACGGCCGAGGTTCTCTCGAACATGGCGCTCCGCCGCGGCCGGGGACTCGTGGCGCCCTACGTCGTGATGGACGAGTTCCACTACTACGCGGACAAGGAGCGCGGCGTCGCCTGGCAGGTGCCGCTCCTCGTCCTGCCCCACACCCAGTTCCTCCTCATGTCGGCGACGCTGGGCGACACGCGCGCGATCGCCGAGCGTCTGCACCACGACACGGGCCGCGAGGTCGCGCACGTCACGTCCGACGAGCGGCCCGTCCCGCTCGATTACGAGTACCGCGAGACGCCGCTCCACGAGACGATCGAAGAGCTGCTCGCCGCGAAGAAGAGCCCGATCTACGTCGTGAATTTCACGCAGAGGGAGTGCGCGGAGCTCGCGCAGTCGCTCACGAGCGTGAAGATCGGGACCCGCGAGGAACGGGAGGAGATCCGGAAGGTCGTGAGCGGGATCCGCCTCTCGACGCCTTACGGCAAGGAGTTCCGCCGGTTCCTCTCGTTCGGGATCGGGGTCCACCACGCCGGGCTCCTCCCGAAGTACCGCCTCCTCGTGGAGCAGCTCGCGCAGAAAGGGCTCCTCCACGTCATCTGCGGGACCGACACGCTCGGCGTCGGCGTGAACATCCCGATCCGGACGGTCCTCTTCACGAAGCTCGCGAAGTTCGACGGGACGAAGGTGGGGCTCCTCTCGGTGCGCGAGTTCAAGCAGATCTCGGGGCGGGCGGGACGCCGCGGATTCGACGACCGGGGGAGCGTCGTCGTGCAGGCGCCCGAGCACATCGTCGAGAAGCGGCAGGCGGAGAAGAAGTCCGAAAGCTCGGGGAAGAAGACCTCGCGCACGTTCAGGGGCCCGCCCAAAGGCGAGGTGTCGTGGACGGTCGAGACGTTCCAGAAGCTGATCGCGAGGCCGCCGGAAACGCTGACGTCGCGGTTCCGGCTGACTCACGGGATGGTGCTGTCCCTCCTCCAGCGCGACGAGGGAGAGGTGTCGGACCGCAACTTCACGTCATTGCGCGACCTCATCGCGCGCTGCCACGAGGACGAGGGCGTCAAGCGCCGGCTCGTGAAGCAGGCGGCGGTCCTCGTGCGCTCTCTCTACCGGGCGGGGATCATCGGCCTCGCTCTCGAGCGGCCCTACCGGGTCGTCGTGGCCGAGGACCTCCAGTGGGACTTCTCGCTCCACCAGGCGCTCTCGCTCTTCGCGCTGTCGGCGCTCGAGGAGCTCGATCCCGCGTCGCCGACGTATGCCGTGGACGCCCTCACGGTCGTGGAGTCGATCCTGGAAGACCCGGACGTGATCCTTCGAAGGCAGGTGGACCGGGCGAAGGGAAGGCTCATCGCCAAGCTCAAGGAGGAAGGCGTCCCCTACGAGGAGCGCATGGCGCGCCTCGAAGAGGTGACGCACCCCAAGCCGCTCGCGGACTTCCTGTACGGCGCTTTCAACGCGTTCCGCGCCGCGCACCCATGGACGGCGGGCTCGGACGTCAGCCCGAAGTCCATCGGGCGCGAGATGTTCGAGACGTTCGCCGGCTTTTCGGACTACGTGAAGAGCTACGGCCTCGAACGGAGCGAGGGCGTCCTCCTCCGGTATCTCTCACAGCTCTACAAGACGCTCGACCAGACCGTCCCGGAGGCCGCGAAGACCGACGAACTCTGGGACGTGCTCGGCTACTTCCGCTCGCTCGTCGGAGAGACGGACGCGAGCCTCCTCGAGGAGTGGGAGAGGTTGCGCCATCCCGAACTGCTCCTCGCGGAAAAGACGCAGGCCGCGCAGCCCGCGGGGCGAGCGGAAGCCTCGTGGCTCACGGAGCTTCTGTCGAACCCGCGGGTCTTCGCGGCGCGTGTCCGCGCGGAGGCGCAGCTTCTCGTCCGGGCGCTCGCGAGGAAGGACTGGGAAGAGGCGGCCGAGCGTGTGTCTCCGGAAAACGGCAGCCCGTGGGACGCCGAGCGCTTCGAGGCCGCGATGGCGCCGTTCTTCGACGAATACGGCGATCTGGTTTCAGGGGCCGAGGCGCGGCTCCACCACCTGACGAACCTGAAGGCCGCGGGCCCGCGCCAGTGGGAGGTCACGCAGACTCTCGTCGACCCGAAGGGCGATCACACGTGGGCGATCTTCGCGGGCATCGACCTCCGGGACGCGAGCGCGCCCGACGGCCCGATCCTGAGGATCCGGCGAATCGGAATCTGACGCGCGCCGGGGGGTCACGAGCCGCGGCGGCGGTCGCGGCTCCCGCTGTAGCTTGCCTTATCCACCCTGATGGTGTATCTTTTATTCGGAAGATTTAGTACAACGGTATGCCGACCGCCGCCCGCCCCCAGCTCGAGCCCGGACGCGTCTACCGCACGCGCGACCTCGCACCGTGGGCACGGAACGCACCCCGGCTCGCCAAGCGCCTCGAGCGAGAGGGGGTGCTCGTCCGGCTCCGGAACGGTCTGTTCCTCCACCCGCGCGCCGGGAGGTTCGGGCCGGTCCCGCCGAGCGACGGCCAGCTCCTCCGGCGCTTCCTCGACGACTCCCCGTTCGTCGTTACCGGCCCGGAGCGGTGGAACGCCCTCGGCCTCGGCACGACCGCTGCGTTCGTGAACCAACTGGTCTACAACCAGAAACGCAGCGGCATGTTCGCGCTGGCCGGACGCGTCTTCGACCTCCGCAAGGTGGCGTTTCCGGAGCACCCGCCCAAGGAGTGGTACGTGGTCGACCTCTTCGAGAACGCGGAGCGAGCCGGAGCCTCCCGCGCGGACCTCGAGCGGGCGCTGGCCACGGGGCTCCAGCGCCGGGCCTTCGACCCCAGGCGCCTCCGCAGGATGGCCGAGGAGTTCGGGCGGAAGCGTACGCAGGCGCATGTCGAGCGCGCCATGACGGCCCCAGCCGCATGACCTTCGTCCATGACGATCCGGAGTTCGCCGACCTTCTCCGCATCGTCGCCGCGAGCCGCGGCCTCGCGGTTAGCCTCATCGAGAAGGACTACTGGGTGACGCACGCGCTCTGGGCCCTCCATGCGCAGGGCTTCGAGGTCTGGTTCAAGGGCGGGACATCGCTCTCGAAGGGCTTTGGGCTCATCCGCCGCTTCTCCGAGGATCTCGACCTGAAGGTCGCGCCCGGCAGCACCGGCATCCCCGTTGCTCAGAACTGGCGGAGCGAGGGCGTGAAGGCCACGGCGGCGCGGCGTGGGTTCTTCGAGGCGCTGGCGAGCACGCTCCGCGTTCCGGGCGCGCGGGTGGGTCTCGATCCAGACGCCGACGATCCGACGTGGCGGAACGCGCGGCTCCAGGTCCGCTATCCGCAAGCAGAGCCGACGGCACGAGCCGGCTGGATGCGCCCGTTCGTCCTGCTCGAAGTCGGCGACGCTCGCGTGACGCCGTTCGTGCTCCGCGACCTCGGCTCGCTCGTCCACGACGAGCTGGAGCGTCTCGGGAGGCTCGACGCGTACACCGAGAACCGGCCGCGCGGCGTTCGCTGCGTCCACCCGCTCGTCACCCTGATCGAGAAGCTCGACGCGCTCCAGCGCCGCGCGTCGATCGAGGCGAACGAGCCGGCCGCGTTCGTGCGCCACTTCGAGGACGCGGCACGCATCATCGAAGCCGAGGCCAGCCTCCCGGCGCTCGCCGACCATGCGGATGTCCGGGCGCTCGCGGAAGACATGCTCGCGAAGCGCCAGATCCGGGCGCTCCCACGGTCGACCGACCCGGCCTTCGCGTTGCCCCAAGGGCCTCGGACGGACGCAATCCGGAAAGCGTCGGACGCGATCGCGCCGATGTTCTGGGGTGCGCGGATGTCGCTCGACGCCGCGTGCGTGGCGATCCGCGCCTGGATCTCGACACGGCTCGAGTAGACGGCGATCCGTCCAACTGCGACCTCTCCAGTTGCTGCGACACCGAGAAAGGAACAAGGACGTTGGTCCCATCTCCCGGATTCGGTAAGTAACATGAGTTCGTGCCTCTGGACCTGCCGGCCCCCTTCGGGTTGAACCGTCAAGGATTCCTTGACGGTTCCCGGCCGCTGGAGCTCGCCCTCCTCGTAGAGGTTCCGGATGTGAGCACGTGAGGACCGAAATCAGATCGAAAGCCCAGAATGGGCTCAGAAAGGTTGGCTGTCATGGTGGAGTTTCCTCGGAAGGCGGATGGTCGGCGGGTCTTTTCGGTGGCGTTCAAGCGCGAGACAGTGGCCCGGATCACGTCGGGTGAGAAGACCCTTGCCGAGCTCTTGGGAGAGCTCGGGCGCAGGACCTCCGGGACGCGAGCGCGCCCGACGGCCCGATCCTGAGGATCCGGCGGATCGGAGTCTGAGCTCGCCGGATTACGACGCCCGGCGGCGGGTGCGGGAAGCGCTCCCGGCCTTCGGAGTCCGCGCGCCGGGCTCGATCCAGCGCTCCGCCCAGGCGGCCATGGCGTCGATCGCGGAGGCCAGAGCCCGCCTATATATAGTTCTGTCTCTCGGGCGAAACGTTCTCGACGTCCCGAGGAAGGAGATCGACTCATGGACACGGGACTGCTCATCCTCCGGCTCGTACTGGGGCTCCTCATGGCGGCGCACGGGGCGCAGAAACTCTTCGGATGGTTCGGGGGCCCCGGCTTGGCGGGCGCCAGCGGAATGTTCGAATCGCTCGGGTTCCGTCCGGGGCGCCTTTTCGTGGCCGCCGCTGGAACCAGTGAGATCGGGGGCGGCCTCCTGATGGCGCTGGGTCTCCTCGGCCCCGTCGGTCCCGCCCTGATGCTCTCGGTCATGGTCGTGGCCGCGGTCAGCGTGCACGCGCCACACGGGCTCTTCGCGATGTCGAACGGCATCGAAATCCCGCTGCTCTACGGCATCGGCGCCGCGGCGCTCGCCCTTACGGGCCCCGGCCATTACTCCCTCGACGCGCTCGTCGGCCTCACCTCCCTCTGGTCTTCGCCGGTGAGCTGGGCCGCCCTCGTCGCCGGAATTCTCGGCGGCGTCCTGAACCTGGCGCTCCGGCGCCGGCCTGCCGCGGCCTCGGTCGCGGCGTGACCGGACGAACCGCCACGGAAAGGATTGCCCCGATGAAGGCGACCCTGAATCGTTCGAAAAAGCTCCTCGGGATCGAGCAGGCCCCGCCCCGGCACTGGGTCGGCGACGGCTTTCCCGTGCGCTCGATGTTCTCGTACGACTCCGCCCCGTTCCTCAGTCCCTTCCTTCTTCTCGACTACGCGGCTCCCTCGGAGTTTCCGCCGGCGCAGGTTCCGCGCGGAGTGGGCGAGCACCCGCATCGGGGGTTCGAGACCGTGACGATCGCCTATCAGGGTGAGATCGAGCATCGCGACTCGGCCGGACACCGGGGCCGGATCGGGCCGGGCGACGTCCAGTGGATGACCGCCGCCTCGGGCATCGTGCACGAGGAGATGCACGGGCGCGCGTTCACCGAGAAGGGGGGCACGCTCGAGATGGTGCAGCTCTGGGTGAACCTGCCCGCGAATTTCAAGAGGTCCCCGCCCGGGTATCAGGACATCCTCGACAGCCGGATGCCCGTCGTTTCGCTCGCGGGCGGCGCCGGGACCGTCCGGGTGATCGCGGGAGAGTTCGAGAAAGCGAAGGGGCCGGCCCGGACATTCACGCCGATCGAGCTGTGGGACATCAGGCTCGAGGCCGGGGAAGTCGCGACCCTCAACGTGCCGGCGGGGCAGTCCACCGGACTGCTCTTCCTTCGCGGCGGCGGTCGCGTCAACGGGTCGAAGTCCGTCGACGAGG
>DAIOUV010000004.1:0-82316 GCA_036759345.1 Acidobacteriota bacterium
CCTCGAAGAAGCGGTCGCGAGGGGCCGTATACAGCCGGTAGACCTTGCTCAGGTTGGAGAACGAATACGGGAGGGAGTCGGGCATCGGCGTCCCGATGTTGCCCGAAGCCGCCGCGGGGCGAAAGCGCTCCGCAAAAAAAGAGTGCCCGGGCGCCGGGCCCGGGCACTCTCGAACGGTTGTCGTGGCGATCTTCAGGGCGCGGGCTGGGCCTTCACGAAGGTCGCGTCGCCCGACGTGTTGTCGATGATTGTCGCGTAGCCACCCACGGTCACGCCGTCCTCGATGTTGTCGACGACAATCGAAAACCGGCTCAGGTCGCCGGAGAGGCCGCCGAAGAGCGTCTCGTTGTTCACCTGCGAGAAGCCGTCCACGGGGACCGGGACGTCGCGGAGCTTCGTACCCTGCGGCGAGTACACGTGGACGTTGACCCACTTGCCCGACGCGCCCGCGACGACGAAGAGCGCGAGGTTGGTCCGGTAGGCCGTCGTCGAGACGAGGCCCGTCAGGGCGAGGCGTTTGTTCGCGCCCGTGCGGCTCGCGCCGTCGAGCGGCGTGTAGCCCGAGATCTGAAGGCCGACGTGGCCGTTCGGCGTCTCGTTGTACGTCTCGCCGAGCACGACAAGCGGATCGGAGTTGGAATCGCCGGGCGAGACGTCGAGAAACGAGTCCTGGTATTTCGTTGCATCGTCGACGAAAATGTGCCCCTTGACGGTGAGCCAGACCTTGGCGAAATCGTCCCAGGATTGGGTCTGCCCCGGATTCATCGTGACGTCGCCCGGGATGACCAGGCTCACGCAGCCGCTCGCGTCGCAGGAAACGTACGAGAAAACCATGTGGACCTTGCGGGCCCCGCCCCCCGAGGGGTTCGAAATCGTGACCCGGCTCCGCCACTGTTCGCCTTTCGCGCCGGTCGAGCGAACGATGCCCGGGATCCGGTACGCGTTCGACGGCGAGGCGGTCGGCGTAACGACGATCGGGTCGGTTGAGCGTGCGTCGATGACGCTCGCGAACGGGTAGACGGCGGTGCCATGCAGGATCTTCACCCTGACCGTGTAGAGGTCGCTCGTTCCCGCGTAACCCGCGGTCTGTAGGGCGCGGTTGATCTGGAGCGACTGGTAGGGATTCATGTCGACCGTCACCGATGCGAGCAGCACCGTGCTCAAGCCGTCGAGGAAGTCAAGCTGGATCTTCGGCCAGTCGTTGTTGAGGTTCACGAGGCCGAGGTCCGTGTACGCGTCCGCGTTCTGCCTCAGGCCGATCAGGACCGACGCCGCCGGAGCCGCCTGCGAAGAGACGCCGCCCGAGGTCGACGCGAGTGCGGCCGGCACCGACAGACCGAAGGTACCCTTCGTCTCGTCGCCGTTGAACGTACGGGCCGTAATGACCGGGGGCAGCGACGCAACGTCGCCGCGCACCATGAGAGCGCCATAGGGTTTCGATTCCAAGGACCATTTGAAGACGTCGCCGAGGACGTTGGCGGACGCGACGGAACCGAGCGGCCCCACGTTGACCTGGGTCCACGTCAGCTTCGAGTAGTCGTCGATCGGGTCGCGCGCGTCGAGGAACGCGATCGAGTACGTCGCAGCCCGCGTCGGATCCGGGTTGAAAATCGTGACGTCGGACTGCCAGATCGTCCCCGGGATCTGTCCGGGCACGTACGCCATGCCCGGAACGACCCACTTCGGCGGCTCGGGCGGCGGAAGAATCGTGAACGACTGCGTGGTCGACGCGTTCTGCGCCGAGGTTCCGGTTCCCTTCGTCACGTTGAGCGTGGCCGTGTACGTGACGGTGGTCGAGCCCGGCGTGACGTACGTGTGCGACGGAGTCTGGCCGGTCACGGGCGACGTGCCGTCGCCGAAGTCCCACGTGTACGTGTCCGCCGTGTCGGTCGCGAGGAAGCTCACGGCCTTGCCCGAAGCGACCAGCGTTGCGAGGAACGGCGAATTGTCGGCGTACTTGGCGGTGAAAATACCGGTCGGGCCGACCGGCCCGGCCACGGAGAGACCGTGCGAAGCCTGGCTCTTGCACGTGCCGTTGGCCGGCACGGTCAGCTTCACCGTCGGGCTCCCACCCGACAGGAAGGTGTGGGTCGCGGCGGCGCCGCTGCCGTGCGGGGTCCCGTCACCAAAGTCCCAGTCATACGAGGCAAACGTGGTGGCACTCGCGGTAAACGAGAGCGCTTGATTCGCGTTCACGACGATCATGCCGACAAAGTTCGCCGGAATCTGGAGCCCTGACCCGGCGTCGAGAATCTTGAAGTCCACGTCGGTGCAGGTGGGCGGGGGCGGCACGCTGCCCGGCCTCTGCGCGACCGTGATGGTCGCCGTGACCGTGCCGGGGCCGTTCAGCGTGATCGTGTAGGTCCCCGGGCTCGAGTACGAGAACGGCTGGGGGTTTTGAGTCGAGCCGTTGCCCTGAGACGCTCCCGGAGCGCTCCAGGAGACCGTCCCGCTGTACTGCCCGTCGTTGAGGTACGCATACGCCGTGAAGATGTCGTTCGTGTAGACGCTGATCCCGTTGACGCCGATGCAGCCGAAGCCCGGGGTGCAGTTGAAGCGGATATCCACACTGCCGCCACTCGGTGGTGGCGGCGGGGGCGGGGGCGGTGGCGGTGGCGGCGGCGGCGGCGGCGTCACGCTCTTCTTAACCGTGATCATGGCCGGATACGATGTGCCATACCCGTTCAGCGTGAGCGTGTAGGTTCCCGCGGTCGGGTACGACAACGTCACGGGGTTACTAGTCGGGGTGTCAACCTGAGACGCTCCCAGAGCGCTCCAGGAGATCGGCGTCGCATTGTCCCGGCCGCCGTTGACGTACGCGTACGCCGTGAAGATGTCCGCGGCGTTTACGGTGATCTTTCCGACGTCCGGGCACCCGAAGCCCACGATGCAGTTGAAGCGGATCTCCGGAATCAGCGCCGAGACCGTGAACGGCCAGGCTGTGTTGTCCGAAACGCCGGGGGCGCTCGGAGTCCATTGGGCCGTCGGCTGGGTAATTCCGGCGATCGTGTAGTTGAAACGGATGCGGAGCCAGTAGTTTCCGAGGGCTCCGGTCGGGATCGGGCCCGTGCCGATCGCCATCAGGTCTAAGTAGTCCGAGTCCGAGCAGGATTGCGTCGCCGGCTTCACGCAGTAGGTGTACCCGTTCCCGATTTTCGTCACGCTCGACGAGACCGTGGAGTTGTTGACGACGGAGAAATTAGCCTGCGCGACCGCGACCTGCGCGGGCGCGGTGAACGCGAGGACCACGTCCGTGACCGTCACGGTCAGGGCGCCCGTTGCCAGACACGGACTCGCGCAGTCCGGCGTCGTGTAACCGTTCGCGTAGGGAACCGTGAGCCAGACGTTGAAAATGCCCTTCGCGGGGAACTGATGCGTACACGTTGCGCCCGTGCAGGACGGGTCCGGCGCCATCTGCTCGCCCATGGGCGCTACGTTGCTCGAGCCGAAGTACCACTTGAAGCCCGAGGGCGCCGGATGGCCGTCGGCTCCGCTCGAGATCGCGTTTCCGAGAAGCACCTGGGACGAGAGGAGGCGGACGGCCGGGACCTGCCACTTGAGCGAGAAAACTTTCGCTCCGGCGCTGCCGAGGGAGTTCGATGCCTCGAAGGCGAAGCTCAGCTGCTTCGTGGCACCGGCGAGCTCGGCTCCCGTGAAGTCGGGCGAGCCACCCGCGAAGACAGAGTTCGACTTCACGGAGGCCCAGCATCCGACGCCGCTGCCCGGGTCCGTCCCGGCGACGTTCGGGTCGCAGGGCCCTACGAGCGTGACCGGCGCTGGCGGTGCCGTCCCGGAGCCCGACAGGTCAGGAACCTTCAGCCGCGGCGTCGCCGAGGCGCCGTTGTCGTCGAACGCGGCCCCGGCGTGGAAGTCGAAGTCGAAGCCCCATGACGTGACCGGCTGGATGGCCGCCGAGGGGCTCACCGTAGGCGTGATCGCGATCGTGTCGCCGAGAAACACCGTTGCCCCGTCGGCGAGCTGCGTGGCGCCGTTCGTCACCGTCATGTCCGCCGCGGCCTTCGAGAGCGAGGACCGGCACGAAAGGGAGAGCGCGTAGGCGCTCACGCCTGTCGCCATATAGGCGTTCACGGTACCGTCGGAACTCCCGAAGCCGCGCATCGGATAGCCCTCCCCGATTGGGCCGTACGCCGCGGGGTCGAAATCGATGGCTCCGGGAGACGACCCAAAACTCGAAACGGTCGTCGAGTAAAGGCGGTACAGCGTCGAAGGGTCCGACCGGTTCGCCCACATGAAGACGTAGACGTTGCTGCCGCCAGTGATGAGGGCCGGCGTGTAGGCCCCGCCCCACGTCTCCCCGACGGCGGATGGAATTGAGAACGAGCCGATAAGGGTCTTCGTGCTTCCCTGGACGCGCATGAGGCTGTAGCCGGGGGTCGAGCCCGAAAACCCCACGAGTACGTATAGCGCGGATGGATCGGCGGGATCCACCGCCGTCGCGAGCGAGACCGGGGAGCCGGACGAGCGCTGAAAGTCCGCCTTCGAGAGCGTGGTCTGCGTGAAACCCGCCGTGATGTTCGGGGGCGAAGAGCCGGGGTTCGCTGCGTCCAGGATGAGGACGCTGTTGCCGCTCAGATACGAGAGGTAGTTCCCCGCGAGCTGCAGGACCGTTCCGGAGGGAAAGGTCGATAATTCCGACGGGATCGAGCCGGGGGTGAGGACGCCGGTGGGCAGCGACGTGATATTGGCGGCCGTGAGCCTGTTGGTGAGGGCGTACGCGATGTACCGGCCGTCGCTGGTCTTCTGCACGACGACCCCGTCGATCGCGTTGCCCGCCCCGAAATCGCCTTTCAGGGAAAACGACGAGCCCGCCGCACTGCCGACGGCCGCCCTGAACAGCCCCGCCTGCGGTCCGAGACTTAACACGGCTCGCGAACCGTCGGGGGCCACGCCCATCGACGACACGTAGTTCTGACCGTCTCCGCGCGGCGTAATGACGTAGGTCATGTTCTCGTAGGTCAACGCCGTCGGGCTGCCCGGATTCGAAAGGTCCATGACCCCGTAGCCGTAGTTGAACATGAGGAGGAGGCGCCGAGCACCGGTCGACGAGGTGTAAACCGACACGTCGCCCTCGTAACCCGTCCTGAAAGCCGCCGGTAGCGGCGGTCCCGGCGCATTCCCGGCGCCAAAATTCACGGCAGAGCTGAGCGTGCACTGCCCCATGGCCCGCGGCGCGACGAGAGTGGAGACCAGAGTGGAGAGCATCGTCAGAACGGCCGCACCAGCGGCTGCCTGCATTCGGCCTCGGCCCAGGTCGAGCTTCGAAGGATTCATCCGCTTCCCCTTCACGCCAGAGAGACTTATACGCCAGAGAACGCAGGCCCGCTCGGCCGATAGTAACGCCTGCTTTGAACCGTGTCCAGAGACGGACTGAAGCCCAACCCGCCCCTCTAGTGGAAGGAAGTGACACGGAGACGGCCGATCCCTCGTCGGGGGCAAAAAAAAAGCGGGCGGCCGAAGCCGCCCGCTTTCCGAATCGTTTCGGAGCTAGATCACTGCTGAGGCGGGATAATGCAGTTGAACTGGTTGTTCAGTTCAGACGCGCTGTGGCCGACGCTGATGAAAGCGCCGGGAGCCGTGTGCTGAACGCCAACCCATGCCTGGTTCCAGCTTCTGCCGTCATTAGTATACGTCGGGGCGCCGGGACCGTTGAAGGTCGCGTCGACCCAACCACCCTTGAAGCCGCTGGCGTTGAACTGCGCGTTGTTGAGCAGGTTGATCCGCTGCGACTCGAGGAACACGTAAGACTCGCCCAGGGGGTTGCCGCCCGACGGGCCGCCGCCCGCGACGAACGAGTTCTCGTCGTTGTCGTACACGAAGGCCGAGAACACGTGGCCGGAGTCGTAGAGGCCATAGCCGGTCGGTCCGCCTTCCGCGAGCCAGCTGCAGAGGAAGTTCGTGGACTGGCCGGGGGCGGCGGCGTCGTTATAAACATCGCTCCGCCACACGAGAATCCAGGTCTGGAAGCCGGCCGCCTGGTCGTTGAGGTAGCGGAAGCCGTAATGGTTGCCGAGCGACTCGCGGCCGTCACCGGAGAACACGAAGGGCACCTGTGCGGGGATGAGCGCGGGGCAGCCCGCGCCGGCTCTTTCTTGGTTGCCGGGGCAAAGGATATTAGGGTAAGCGGTGAACTTGCCGTAGAAGGTCTTCGCGCCCGCACTAAACCTGAGGCCCGCGTCGAACTCGAGCGCGATCGCCTGGTCGCCGCTGATGTTGCCGCCCTGCGAGGCGCTATCGATGTAGAAGATGTCGCCGATGAGCGTGTTCGGGGTAAACGTCGGGCCCCAGCCCGCCGTCGCGATCGCGTCCCTGTTGAAGAACTCGGAGTTCTCGGGGAACAGGTTCGTGCAGTAGTTGACGACGTCGATCGTCAGGTAGCCCGAAAGGTCGGTCTTGAAGACGCCATCCCCGTTGCTGCCTTCGCCGGCGGGGAGTACTTGGCAAACCGGGTTGTCGTAGTCGAGGATGTTCGCACCGGCGGGGGAGGTGAACGACGTGATGTCGCCCGACTCGTCGAGCGAATCCCATACGCGGCTACGGAACGCGGCGAACGCGTCAAGCAGATACACCGAGATGGAATCGGTGGAGTCACTCGTGTTCGGGTTCGAGAACCGGATGAACCTCGTGGCGCCGAAGCCGATCGAAGGCGCGTACCCCGCCGCCGTGACGCCGCACGGGTCGGGGTGGGTGGCGGTCACGAACTGCGTGTTGGTGTTGGGGTTCAGTTTCCCGTTCATGACGTCGCGCATCGAGAACGACACGACGTCCTTGCCGGTCAGGGGGATGTTGAAGTCGATGACGCCCTTGGAATACTTGTTCCACACCGTCACGTGCGCGATGACACCGGGCGTGGAAACGTTCACCACCGACACGAGAGTGTCGATGCCGCCGCTCGGGATGGGGGCGCCCGTGGCGCCGTTCAGCGACACGCGCCAGTAGGGGACGAGCAGGGTGGCACCCGGCACGTTGTCATACGCGCAGGTGACCGCATAGCCCGTGCCCGCAACCGCGAGTAGCGCCAGGGCAATGAATACGGAAAGTTTTTTCATTTTTGCTCCTACCGATGATTTGAATGGTTCCGTTAGTTCCGAGTGAGTTCTATCTAGACTTTTCGAAAGGAAAATCCAACTCCTGCCGCTTACGATATCGAATCACCTCCCGAAATCAATTTGAAACCCCTAGCGCCATGCCCAGAAGGGCCGATAAGCAGAGTGACGGATATGAAACCCCCGAACATTGAGTAAACGATAGGGACAAGATTCCGCAATGTCAAGGCCTTTTTCCGAAAATATGGTGGAGGCGCATATCCATCAGAACAGTGTCCCGGGTGTCCGGAACCTCACTTCGAAAGGCCGCGGAAAAACCGGAACCCGCCCGCGCGCGTCTCGTCCCCGGTAAGGTACTGGTACATGAGAACGACGTCCTTCCGCCCGTCCCCGTCCACGTCGGCGATCCGGAGACAGGTCGGGTGGTTCACGAACACGGGTTCGCGGGCGGGGTCGAGCTCCTCGAACTCGCCGGCCGCCGTCTGAAAGAAGACGCGGACACGATGCGTGCTCTCGTCGGCCCACACCACGTCGTCGAGGCCGTCTCCGTTCAGGTCTCCGGCGGCGATCGCGGACGAGGCCGCGTCGAACTGAAGGGTCTTGACGACGCGCTTCCGCTGCATCGTGCCGCCTTTACGGTAGTAGATGGAGATGCCCTGCCCGTCGATCGGCTTGACCACGCCCTCGGGCGAGCGTTTGAAGTACGACGTGTATGCGGCCGGGTAGCCATGGTAGGTGCCCGCGGCGACGCCGGCCTCGAGCGCGAACCGCTCCATCAGACCTTCGCCGATGTAGCTGAAGGTCTCCGAGCCGCGGTCGTACGAGAAGAGGGTCGTCCGGCCGCCGGCGTAGTGGCAGTCCGAGGCGTAGAAGGGAGCGCCCTCTGCCGGGGTCACGAGGGTGACGGCATACCCGTAGCACGCCTTTTCGAGCCCGCCGTGGACTTCGCGGAACAGCGCGCCCTCGTTGAGGAAGAGACGCGCGTCGTAGCCGAGAAGATAGCCGTTCTCGTCACGTGGACGGCCGCCCGTCTCGACGTACTCGGCGGTGTCGGAGATGGCCAGGATATCCAGCTTCCCGTCGCCGTTCACGTCGGCGACCGCCAGGGCCCGCGTGGACATCCGGCGCGGCATGCCGCGTGTCTCGATCCGAAACTTGAAATCGCCCTTGTTGTAGGCGACCGCGGGGCCGGACCCATGCCCGCCGAAGACGATGTCGAGCCGGCCGTCTCCATCCATGTCCCCAAGGGCGACGCCTCCGTAGGAGAAGCCTACGTTTTCGGGGTTCTCGAACTCCAGCTTCGGCGACCGCCATCTCCACTTTCCGTCCTCGTCCTTGCCGAGCTTGAAGACCCTGAGATCGGACCCGGTCAGGCGCGCCGGTGTCGCGACGATCTGCGGCCGCCCGCTCCCATCGAGGTCGCCGAGCGCGAAATTCTGCCGCCACATCCCGCTCCTGGGGAGCCCGTCGGAAAGCTCTTCGAAGCGAAAGGAATCGTGCGACACGGGCGGGGTCACGGCTTCGGTTTCGTCCCCCGGGATCTCGATGATCGGATGAAGATTCTGGAGCTCGTCGCGAGTCGAGGTGATCCCGGAGCGAGCGGCGTTCGGCTTCGCCTTACCGTCTCCCGGAGCCGCGATGTAGTAGGCCTTCTCATCCTCGGAAATGAGGGGGAGGCCCACCTTGTCGGCCACAATGGCGTTGAAGAGGCGTCCGTTGCGGGCGTAATAGATCGGCGACTTCGGGATGCGCATCGTCTTCTCGCCGGTCTTCGGGTCCACGAACGTCGAGGGGCTGTCCTCTGGCTTTTCCTCCTCGTCGTCTATTTCGGCCGGCTTTTTGAGGCCAAAGAGGGCCTCGGCCCGATTCGTCGCGCTTTCCCCAGAGGCGGGGGACGGAGAGGGAGCAGCTGTCGCGGGCGCCCCCGGCGACGCAGCAGGAGCAGCCCCCGACGCGGGCGGCGCTGCGGGCGTGGACGGCGAGGAGGAACAGCCGACGGCGGCGACCAGGGCGGCCGCCACGAGGACGGAGAGGGACACTTTCACGGAGAACTCCTAGCAGCGCACGGAACCCTCGGGCCTTCGGCCTTCGGGCGATGAAGAAATCTTTCAAAGAAGGTCGGCGAACGACGGGCGGCACCGCCGGAACAGCCGCACCCCGAGGAAGCCTACCACAGCGAGGAGGGCCGACCACGCGGCGAGGCGCCCGAAAGGCGGCAGCGGCGCCCCGAACAGCGCGGCGCGGAAAAGCGCCATGAGGTCGCGCAGCGGATTGAACGCGAGGAGGGGCGCGGCAAAGCTCGGCACGGCGGACTCCGGGTAGAAGATCGGCGTCAGCCAGAACCCGATCATGAGGATCGGCGGCAGGAGCTGCGCAATATCGCGGAAAAAGACGTTGAGCGACGCGAGAACGAGCGCGGGGCCCGCGAGGAGCAGAAGCTCGAACGCGATCGCCGCGAGGAAAATCCCCGGCCGCACGGCTCCGCGTCCCGAAACGAAGAGGAAGGCCGTCAGCAGCGCGAGGCCCACCATCTGAATGACGAGCGCCGCACCCACGCTCGAGGCCACGAGCAGCTCGACCGGAAAGCGCAGCTTCTTGACGAGGTGGGCCTGGTCGCTGACCGAAGTGGTCGCCCGCATGATCGCCTCCTGCATGCCGAGCCAGGGCAGCAGGCCCGCAAGGAGGAACTCCACGTAACCGCCCCGGAACCCGGCTGGCGGCGGCTGCTTCAAGATGCCGGCGAAGACGAAGGCATAAACGGCGCACACGACCGCCGGATTGAGAACGGCCCACAGCGGCCCCCCAAAGCTGCCGGCATACCGGGCCGCGAGGTCCCTTCGAAGCAACTCCGAGAGCAGGAAGAGCTTATTCTTCAACGAGGTAACACTTTCCAAACCGTCCCGAAACTGCTTGACACGCGGGCGGGAGCGACTATCTTAGATGAGGAAGCTCATGAGCGCTGTGCCGCGTGCATCCCAGATCCTCCTCGTGGGGCAGAAGATTCGTCAGATTCGGAAGAGCCGGCATCTGACCCAGGCGGAGCTCGCCTCTCGCATCGGCGTGACGCAGTCCGACCTGTCGCGCATGGAAAACGGTGAGTACAAGGTCGGTCTCGAGACTCTCTTCCGGATACTTCAAGTGTTCGAGCTGTCCATGAGCAACTTCTTCGAAGAACCAGCGGCAGAGTCGGAAGCGTCCGCGGGTGCGGCGCCGGCCGAAGACGTCAAAACCAGTACGGACGTTCCGTTCGAAGACTGGGCCTCCCTCTCCGACGAGTCGCGCCGCGAAGTGCGCGAGTTCATCGCCTTCAAGAAGATGCAGGCGGACAAGACGCGATCGGACGAGCCCAATGAGTGAGCTCAAGGCCGCCGCGGAAGCCGCGCGCTCCGAGGCGCTCGCGCTGCTCGAGAAGGGCGAGTTCTCGCTCGCGCTCGCCGCATACGACCGCGCCCTCGAGGCCGCGAATGCGACGAACGACCCGGCCTTCGCCGACTGGATGTTCGTGTGCCGCGCGGCCGCCGCGGCGGAGCTGGGCCCGGCCGACAAGGAGCTCGTCGAGCTCAAGCGAATCCTTCTCAGGACGCGCGACGAGCAGACGGCGTTCCGCGCGGCGTACTCGACGGCTTGGGTCTACGAGCAAAAGAAGGACCGCGCGAAGGCGATGTTCTACGCGCGCCTCGCGCAGCGGCACGCGGCGGCGATCGGCGACGTGCACCTCGTCTCGTCCTGCGAAAACCAGCTCGGAGACATCCTCGCCGCCGACAGCCGCTTCGAGGAGGCCGCCGAGGCCTACCGGGGCGCGCTCCGCCGCACCGAGGCCGAAGCCCCGCTCTGCTCGATCGCGCGCGCACAGTGGACGGACAACCTCGGCTACTGTCTCCTCTCGCTGGACCGCGTCCCCGAGGGCCTCGCGCTCGTCCACGACGCGCTCGACACCCTCGAGCGCGAGGATGCACGTGGATTCACCGTCTATCCGCTCATGGACCTCTGCTTCGGGTACCTCAAGTCGAACCGCTTCGCCGAGGCGCGCTGGTTCGGCGAGGAGGGCCTCGGACGCGTGGCCGCCGCGAGCGACCTCCCGGCCGAGAAAAACCTGCTCTACCTCCTCGGTGAGACGTGCCACCTCGCGGGCGACGACGACGCCGCGCGCGGCTACTTCGACCGACTCGCGAACCTCTACCCGGAATTCAAGAACCTCCGCGCGTACCTCGAGGTCTTCGACTTCCGCAACGTGATCAACCTCCGGAGCTGACCGTGAAGCGCCGCCTCGTTTTCCGCCGCTTCGCTTCCGCCCTCGCGGGCTTCCTCGCCCTCGCGGGCCTCGGGCTCTTCGCGGGGCAGGCGGACGCGGCGTCCGCGGTGCTCTCCAAGGACGGCACGCTCTACGAGGTCTTCACCGCCTCCTATGGCCAGATCATCACGGGTGCCACCGCGTCCGACGCGCGCCTTCCCGTCCTCGCGCTCCGCACGACGCTCCCGGGTGGCCAGCCCGCCGTCGAGGTCGTCGGTGGCACGGTGGATGAGCTGATCAAGCTCGGCGAGTCGCTGGAGTTCGACGAGACCACGCAGACTGTCTTCGTCGTCTACACCCAGCTGCAGGGCTTCTTCTTGGACGTGCACGTCGCGATGCGCCGGAGCGGCGCCTGGACGGAAGGTCGCTTCCTGCCGAACCCCGGCCTCTACGTCTCGATGAACCCGCAGCTCCTCGTGACGCGGCAGACGTACACGGACGCCGACAACACGGGCCGACCCTTCACGAAGTCGCGCACGATTCTCTCGATCGTGTGGTGGGAGGAGAACAACACTGCACAGGCCCGTTACGCCGCCGTCTTCGTCGAGGACGGCAGCCTCCGGCTGGACGACGTCACGGCGTGGAACCTCAACGAGCTGAACGGCAAGTCCGGCCCGACCGACAACTCGGGGCTGCCGCTCTCGTCGTACGCGCATCCCGGCATGCAGCGCGACGCCGGGACGAACGGCGGCGTTCTCGTGTCCTTCGCGAACCTCGCGACGCGCACGCAGCAGGTGATCCGCATCGGCTTCCCCGACGACTACACGAAGCCGGCCGCCCCCACCGGCACAACGACCACAACGACGACGACCGGGCGCACGTCGAACGCGCGCCACACGCCCATCGGGCGTTCGTTCACCGAGACTCAGCTCCCGACCCAGATCGACCTGCCCTTCCAGGTGGCGGTGGGCACGTTCATCTCGCCGGCAGGCATCCCGACGTTCTACTGGAGCACGGACACCAGCCTCGTCTATCTCCGCGGCGACTCGAGCACGGTGTTCACGATCCCGTTCCGCCCGGACTTCCCCGCCGATCGCGCGCTCGCGGTCGTGAGGGACATGTCCGAGAAGGAATAGGCGGCCGCCGGACGCTTCAGATTCCGCGCGGGAGGCCCGCGCGCGGATCGCTCTCGTAGAGCGCGGCGAAGTTCCCGGCGAGCGCGCGGCCCTCGTCCGTGACCCGCGCCGGCATGGCGATCGTGACGCGGTAGTAGTGGTCCCCGTCGGCGGCGCGTCCGCTCCTGACCCCGTAGCCCTTGAGGCGGAAGCGCTGGCCTCCCGGCGTGCCCGAGGGAATCCGCGCGCGCACGTGCCCATGGATCGTCGGCACGTCGATCTCGGCGCCGAGGTAGGCCTCGGACACCGTGACGGGAACTTCCGCGACGATGTCGTCCCCCTCGCGCGAGAAATACGGATGCGGCACGACGGTGAGGGCGACGTAGAGGTCGCCCTTTTCGGTGCGGCCCTTGCCGGGCACGCGCACCTTGGAACCGGTCGCGACCCCCGCCGGGATGCGCACGCTGAGCCGCTCCTTCGAGACCACCTCACCGGCGCCGTGGCAGACGGGGCACGCCGCGTGACCCATGCGGCCGGACCCGCCGCAGCGTGAACAGCGTTTCGGAGCGCGCACGTGGAGCGTGATCGTGCCGCCGAGGACGGCATCCCGAAACGGAATCGTGAGCTCGGCCGCCGCGTCATCGTCCTCGTCCTCGAAACCGCGCGCGCCGCCGGCTCGAGCGCCGGAGCCGGCGCCTGAGAAGAGATCGGAGAAGAGATCTCCAAAGTCGCCCGACCAGCGGAAGTTCGCCGGCCCCGCTCCAGGCGTTGGTCCGCGTCCCGATCCGCCGAACGGGTTTCCTCCGCCGAACGGGCCGCTCCCCTGAGGCCGAGGCGCGCCGGGCTCGGGCGGACCTCCGGTGTCGCCGGTCTGGTCGAAGTGCTTCCGGCGCTTCGGGTCCTTGACAACCTCGTAGGCCGCGGCGATCTCCTGGAACTTCTTCTTCGCGGCGCTGTCGCCGGCGTTCACGTCGGGGTGAAACTTGCGCGCAAGGCGCCGGTAGGCCTTTTTGATGTCGGCCTCGCTCGCTTTTCGCTCGACTCCCAGAACCTCGTAGGGATCCCTTGCCGCCATGGCGCCCTACGATACCCGACCGGCGCCTGGTCCCGAACCCCGCGTGGAACCGAGGTACGATCCTCGGGCATCTCATGGCGGCGGCACCGTGAAAATCCTTCAGCATCGCGACGTCCTTTCGATCATCCTCGCCGGCGGGATGGGCGAGCGCCTGTTCCCGCTCACGCGGGATCGCGCGAAACCCGCGGTCCCCTTCGGCGGCCGGTACCGCATCATCGACTTCGCGCTCAACAACTGCGTCAACTCCGGCCTCACGAAGATCAAGGTCATGACGCAGTTCAAGTCGAATTCGCTCATCGAGCACATCATCCGAACATGGCGCCTGAGCTTCGACATCGACCAGTTCGTGGACCCCGTGCCCGCGCAGATGCGCCGCGGGCCCCACTGGTTCCGCGGCACGGCGGACGCCGTTTACCAGAACCTCGACCTCATCTTCGACGAGGAACCCGAGCACGTCTGCGTTTTCGGGGGCGACCACATCTACATGATGGACGTCAACCCGATGCTTCTCTTCCACGAGGAGGGCGGCCATGACCTCACGATCGCCGCGATCCCGGTGCCGATTGCCGAGGCCTCGCGGTTCGGCGTCCTCGAGGTCGCGGCGGACGGACGCATCGTCGGCTTCGAGGAGAAACCCGCCGCGCCCCGCTGCATCCCGGGGCAGCCGGAGCTGGCGCTCGCGTCGATGGGAAACTACATCTTCCGGGCCGGCGTCCTCATCGAGGCCCTCGAGCACGACGCCCTGCAGGACACCTCCCACGACTTCGGCCGGGAGATCATTCCGGCGCTCCTCGCGGGAGGCGGGCGCCTTTTTGCCTACGACTTCTCGACGAACCGCGTGCCGGGCGCCGAGGACCTGCCACCGTACTGGCGGGACGTGGGCACGATCGATTCCTACTGGGATGCTTCGATGGACCTGATCTCCGTCACGCCGCCGCTCAACCTCTACAACCCCAAGTGGCCGCTCAAGAGCCACGCGTCGCAGCTGCCGCCGGCAAAGTTCGTGTTCGCGGACGCCGTCTCCCAGCGCATCGGCATCGCGACGGACTCGACTGTCGCGTCCGGATGCATCATCTCGGGCGGCACGATTCACCGGTCGATCCTCTTCCCACGCGTGCGGATCAACTCGTTCTCGAACGTCGAGGAATGCGTCCTCATGGACGGCGTCGACGTGGGGCGCTACGCGCGCCTCCGGCGGGTCATCGTCGATCGCGGTGTGAAGATCCCGCCCCGGACCGAGATCGGTTTCGACGTCGAGGAAGACCGGAAGCGCTTCCACGTCTCGGAGGGCGGAGTCGTCGTGATCCCCAAGGGGGCCGAGGTGCCGGGACCCGCCGACTGACCCCGAGGCCGGTCAAGCCGGTTGCTTCGGGTCTCGCGACCGTATAAAGTTCGGGTTTCGAACCTCTAGGCCGAATTTTATATGGACGACATCGATCGCCGGATCCTCGACATTCTCCAGCGGGACGCCAAGATCTCGCAGGCGAGAATCGCGGAAACGGTGGGCCTCACCACGCCGTCGGTGAACGAGCGGATCAAGAAGCTCGAGACGCGCGGTTTCATCCGGCGTTTCACGGCGCTCCTCGACCCTCGTCTCGTCGGAATGCCCCTCGTGGCGCATGTGGATGTCCTCCTGGAACACCCCCGATTCGAACGCCCGTTTCTCGAGGAGATCGAGGCGCTGCTCGACGTCCAGGAGTGCTACGCGATCTCGGGCGATTTCGGCTACCGGCTGAAAATCCGGGCCCGCGACGTGGAGCATCTGGAAGCGATCCTGCGCGAGAAGATCCAGACGATCCGGGGCGTGGTCAGAACCCACGTCGAACTGTCGCTCTCCGTCAAGAAGGATTCCACGCTGCTCCCGCTCCTCGAAGGGATCTGAGCCGACGAACTGTCGTTTTTGCACCGCGAGTGTCCGTTTTCGATCTCTCGGCCCATCCCGCCCGGACCCGCAAGAAAAGCCGAAACCTGGCGTAAGTCATTAATGCCGACTAATTTGCAGCTTGACTCGCGAGCCCGTGAAACTCGAGGCACCGGGCTTGCGTATAAGAAGGCAGGAGATCGAAACGGGCATTTCGACTAAACATCAAATGAATACGACGGTCTTCACTCCCTCCCTACAGTCCCGCCGGCCTCCCGGCCGCCGGGCCCTCCAGACTCTTCCCTCCAACAAAAACCTCAGTTAGTCAATCCCACCGCCGCAATCCCCGCCCGACCGAAAGGTCGGGTGGGAGCCCACCGTTTGGGCCTCGCGAACGTGATCGGGATTATCTAAAAGTGGTAGGCGAGGGAAGCGCCGACGAGGACCGGCTTGTGTGAGGCATCGGTCCTGAGGAGGTATCCCGTGGCGTCGATCCGGAAGTCCCAGCGTCTCCCAAGCTGAAAGATCGTCAGCAGTCCGGCGTGCCAGCCGATCACGGTCTCGCTGATGTCCGCGGGCAGTTGACCGGCCTCGGGGTCGCGCGGCGACAGGCCGAAGACGCCGACGCCGGCGACGAGTCCGGCCTGCCACCAGGCTTCCCGGAACATGTATCCGACCGACAGGCTCCCTCCGTTCACCTTCACCCGCGGAGAGTCGCCCGCGGACGGCTGAAACGGGGGCGCGGTCACCACCGAACCGGGCAGAAGGAAGTTCTCGTAGCGCGCCTCTAGGATTATGCCCGTCTCGAGCTCGACGTCCGCGAAGACGCGGAAACCCCCGGTCGAAAACGCCTTCACGTCCGCGGGCCGCCCGGTGTCGGTCACGGCGAATCCGCCGGCGCCGACGGCGAAGGGAAATTCCGACTGCCGGTTCGTCTGGGCGGCCGCGGAAAAAGAGAGCCCGGCGACAAAAGCGGCGAGAAGGGCGGCCCGAGCGAGCGAGCGGAGGAATCGCAGTTTCATCGGTGTCATTGGCGAAGAGGATACGCCGAGGCCGGTCGGTCGGAAGATATGCATATTGCGGATACGGAGGCCGGCACACCCTCGTCTAGAATCCAAAGCCGTGCCGCGTGAGGAGCCTTCTCTGACCGCAACTCTTGGGCGAGGGTTTTTCGCGCCTCTCTTTGAGCCTCTCCTTGCCCTCCTCGTTCCGTCGCGTTGCGCCGTCTGCGAGGCGCCGCGCGCCGACCTCGGCGGCGGCGGCGTGTGCCGCTCCTGCTGGGCCTCGCTTCCCGTTCTCGACGCGGCCGCGGCATGCCCGCATTGCGCGCTCCCGTCCGGCGGTTCTCCGTGCGCCGCCTGCCGCCTTCATCCGCCGGCGGTGACGCGCACCGCGGCATTCGGGCTCTATGCGGGCGGGCTGCGCACCCTCCATCACGCCTTCAAGTTCGCCGGCTGGGATCTCCTCGCCGCGCCCCTCGGCGAGCGCCTCGCCGCTCTCGCGCGGGCGACCGCGATCGCCTCGGGTGCCGACGCGCTCGTGCCCGTGCCCTCTACCCGCCGGCGCAATCGTGAACGCGGGTACGATCCGGCCATGCTTCTTGCCGACGAGACCGGGCGCCTCCTCGCCACGCCGCGGCGCGCGCTCCTCTCCCGCACGCGCGAGACGCCCCCTCAATCCACGCTGCCCGCAGCGCAGCGCCGCGGAAACGTGGAAGGGGCCTTCGCGTCCTCCCCCCGCGCCCGGGGACGCGTCCTCGTCCTCGTGGACGATGTCGTCACGACGGGCGCGACGCTCTTCGCGGCGGCGCGCGCCCTGCGCGAGGCAGGAGCACGCGATGTGCGGGCGCTCGTGCTGGCCCGCACCCCGGAGCCCACATGACCGCACTCTTCGACCGGCTCGTCGTAACCGCGCTTCCGCTCGTCCCCCGCTCGCTCGTGAGACGCGTCGCCTCGCGCTACGTGGCGGGAGACACGCTCGACGACGCCCTCGCCACGGTGCGCGCGCTCTCGGCCGAAGGCGCAATGGCAACGCTCGACATCCTCGGAGAGAGCGTGACCCGTCCGGAACAGACGGAGGTGACGCGCGATCAATACCTGCGCATGATCGACGCGATCGCGGCGAGCGGCCTCAACGCAAACATCTCGGTGAAGCCGACGGCGGTGGGCCTCGCCATCGACCCGGCGCTCGCCCTCCGCAACTGCACCGAAATCTGCACGCGCGCTTCGGCCCACGGGATGTTCGTGCGCTTCGACATGGAGGACAGCCCGTACACCGAATCGACGCTCCGGCTCGTGCTCGAGCTGAAAGCGAAGTTTCCGGCCGTGGGCGCGGTGATTCAGGCCTACCTCAAGCGCAGCCTTCGCGATCTCGACCGCCTCATCGCCGCCTCGATCAACGTGAGGATCTGCAAGGGCATCTACGTCGAGCCCCGCACGATCGCCTGGAAGGACCGCGCGACGGTCATCGCGAGTTTCGCGGCCCTCGTCGACAAGCACCTATCCGCGGGCTGCTTCGTCGGCATCGCGACGCACGACGAGGCCTGCGTGGAGCGCGCGCTCGAGACCATCGACCGGCTCAAGCTCGGGCCGGACCGCTACGAGTTCCAGATGCTCCTCGGGGTGGATCCCGTTCTCCGGCGCAGCCTTCTCGACGCCGGCCACAGGCTGCGGGTCTACGTGCCCTACGGCCGGGACTGGTATGCCTACTCGACGCGGCGCCTGAAGGAGAACCCCTCGATCGCCCGGCACGTGGTCCGCGCCACCCTCGGCTTCGGGCCGGCCGTCTGAAGCTCAGTCTCGAAGCCGGTTGACGCGGCGCGGAATCCGGGCGGATGATAAGGGCATAGGGGGGTCTGTGACCCTTTCGAAGCGCCCGACACAGCGCCTCGGCGTTGTGGTGCTCGCCGCTGCCGCCTTGGCCGCGCTCCTCGCCTGGCCCGCCGTAGCGGGCGAGGCCGGAGCCCGTCGCGCGCCCCTGGCGGGCATCGTGCGCGCCGGCGGCGTCCCCGTCCCGGGCGCGTCACTCATCGTGCGCGGCGTGACGGCCGGCGGAGCCACCGTCGTGAAGCTCCTGAAGAGCGACCGCGACGGGACGTTCGTGCTCGGGGACGCGGCCGAGGGCCTCTACACGGTTCTCTCGGTGGTGCCGGGCTTCCGACCCGCGTTCGCCCGCCTCATGCACCGCGCGGTTCCGGACGGCACGCTGTCGTTCGTGAGGCTCGACCTCGAGTTGCCCGCGGGCATCCTGCCCGAAACGACGGGGGGGCCGCTCGACGTCTGGATCGCGCGCGCCGTGGCGCCGGGCGACGTCCTGCGCGACGTGCCCGCGATTCTCGCGGCCCTCGAAGAGGGGCCGGAGTCGGCGGCTCTCCCCCTCACGATCGCCAGGGGGGACACGCGCGCGGCCACGATTCCGATCCGCGCGTCCGTGGCGTCCACGGCGGGATTCGGCGCCGCCGGCGAGTCGTCGCTGTCGCGCGCGTCCCTCGACGTGAGCGGCACAGCCGGGGACCGGTTGCGGTGGGGCGCCTCGGGGGCGTACGCGCGTCTCGCGGCGCTCTCGGGCGAGAAGACGGGGGACGCGTCACGCGTGGCGCTCGACCTGTCTTCAGGATTCGCGGGAGGGGCCGCGGGTTCGTCGGGAGCGATCGGACCCGGCCAGTCGGTTCACATCGCGACCCGCCAGCAGAACATGACCGACGACGCGCAGGGCGCCCGCTTCGCGACACACTCGCTCGACTGGAACGGGAGCCTCTCCGAGTACGCGCAGGCCTCGGTCTCGGCCCGCCTCGTTTCGCAGTCTCGGCTCCTCTCCGCCGGGCCGGCGGCGGACCTGTTCGCGCGCGAGTCCAACGCCGTCGACGTCGCCGCCCGCTATCAGACCGACCTTTCCTCCAGTACGTTCGCCCGCGTGTCGGTGTCCTACCGAAGCGCGATGAACGAGTACGCGGGCCAGCCGACGCCCTTCGACCGCGAGACCCGCGCCGGCGCGGTCGCCGGCGTCCGCTTCTTCGACGTGTTCGTCCTCGAGGGCGGAGCGACCGGGGACGTTTCGGCCCGCTCGCGCGGCGTCACGCCGGAGCTCACGCTCGCGATCGCGACACGCGACGGCTGGAAGATCTACGGCTTCGCGGCTCGCCGTTTCGAGCGGAGTCTCGACGGAGAAATGCCGCTTCTGGGCGAAGCAGGCACGGACGAGGCGGATCTCACGCGGCGCTCGCGTGCCCTCTACAAGGGCGGCCTCATGTGGAAGAACGCCGACGGAGAGAACGTCTCGCTCGAGGCCTCGCAGCGCGAGCTGACGGGCACGTACCGCCTGCTTTTCGATCCCGATTTCCTCGACCGGCTCGATTCGCTCTATTTCTTCCCGAACGACATCGCGACCGACATTTCGTTCGGGGCCACCGTGCGCCTCGGGAAGGCGCTCGACGGGCGCGTCATGATGCGGGCGGGCAAGCTCTCGGGAGAGCGTGACGGCCTGATCCGCGCCGACGAGGCCGCCTGGGGCGTCGCGCAGACCGCTGTCCGCATCCGCGCCACAGATACGTCCCTTGGGATCGGTTACCGTGTGGTGACGCAGTCGCTCACGCGCGGATCGATCATCCTCCGCAACGATGTCGAGGCCGTGGATGTCACGCTCGCCCAGTCCATCCCGATGCCGGCGCTCAGGTCTCTGGGCTCCGACCTCCGCGCGCTCTTCTCCATGGAACTGGGAAAACGCCGGGAAGGCGAAGACGAGGAGAAACAGAACCGCAGGCTCGCGGGCGGCTTCTCAATGTCGTTCTAGGTCGTTCTAGTCCCGCCTCGTCTTCCCAAATTGCCCGATCTCCAAATACCCGGGCCACCCTTCAATATTCCGTGGCGGTGGCCCGTCACGAGTTCGTTCGCGCCTATCAAAGGCCATTTTCTCAATGCTTTAGGCTGATCCAAGCAATCGGATTGCTGGCATCTTACTTGCTGTAGAGATCGACATGGAGACACCTTCGCCTCGACTGCGCTCCGTGGCGCGGTGGCTCCTCATCTGCTGCTTCGCGGCGGCACTCGTCCCCTCCGTGTTCTGCCTCGCGCGCAAGGTCTCGGCGTTCGGCCGCGCCGACGTGCTCGTCTCTCCCGAACCCGAAGGCCTTCGCGTGCGCCGCGTCGGCGACTCCGCCGCCGCTTCCGGTCTTAGGGCCGGCGATCTCCTGCTGCTCGTGGATGGGGCCGAGGCGCGGCAGGTGGGTGATCCCTCGCGCTGGCTCGCCGAGCGCTCCGCCGAGCTGACCGTCCTCCGGGGCGACGCGCTTCGGACCTTTCGAAACGTTCCGGTTTCCTCGTGGGACTGGCTGTACCTCTTCCTCTTCGCGGTGGGCGTCGCGTTTCTCGCGGCGGGCTTCGCGGCGGTGCGGCCCTCGCCGCCGACGCGCGAGTCGCTTCTCTTCGCGGGCTTCGCGCTGTCCGTCGGGCTCGTCCTCACCCTCACGCCGGTGCCGCCCGTCGACGGCCTCTTCCGCGCCGCCGTGCTCCTCGAAGACGCCGCGCGTGCCCTGTTCCCGGCTCTCCTGCTCTCCCTCGTTCTCACGTTTCCGAGGCGGATGCGAAGGACGCCGGCATGGCTCCCCTTCGTTCCGGCCGCCCTGCTGCTGGCCGCGACGGCGGCCGTGTACTTCGGCGGGACGGGCCGCGGCGCGTCCGAGGCGGTGAACGCGCTCGACCGCGCGCAGATCGTCTGGATGGCGCTCGGCGCCGCGCTCGCCGCCGTGCGGCTCGTGGTCCTCGCGCGACGCCCCACGGACCTTCTGACCGAGAAGCAGGTCCGATTTCTCCTCCTGGGCGTCACGGTGGGTTTCCTCCCCCTCGTCCTCCTGAATCTCGTGCCGCGCCTTCTCGGAGGCTCGATTCCGATTCTCTCGTCTCTCGCGGTCCTGCCCCTCGCGCTCGTTCCGGCCGCCTTCCTCGCCTCGCTCACGCGGTATCGGCTCTGGGACGTGGAGGTGCTCGGCCGGCAGACCGCGTCCCTGCTCGGCGCTCTTCTCGTCGGAGCCAGCTTCTTTGCGCTCGCCCAAATCCTCCTCGCGCATCCGGTGGCCGTCGGGATTCCGCACGCGAAGGGCGCTCTCGAGGCGTCCGCGGGCCTTCTCATGGCGCTCAGCTTCGCGCCCGTAAGGCGCGGCCTCTCCAGCGCGTTCGCGCGGCTCCAGTATCGCGAAGCCTGGCGCGACCGCGAGAGACTGCTCGCGCTCGTGCGCGACCTCCCGACGCCGCGCCCGCTCGGAGAGCTCCAGGAGCTCCTCGCGGAACGCATCACGCGGGGCCTCGGCGTCTCGCGCGCGGCCCTCCTGCCCGTGGCGGGGGACGCGCTCGTCGCGCGCGATGTGGACGGGGGCCCGCCGCTTCCGCTCGCGGAGCTCCCCACCGCGGCCCGCCTCGGACCGACGCGCCTGTCGCGCCAGGACTTCACGGCGCGGCCGACGGTGGCGGTCTCGCGGCTCCGGCGAGCCGGATTCCGCACGCTGGCTCCATTGACCGTCTCGGGACGCCTTCTCGCGCTCTTCGCCGTGGGCGACCGCGCGGGACGCGTGCCGCTGTCGCTCGACGATACGGAGCTTCTGGAAACGGTCCTCGCTCCGGCGGCGCTGGCGCTCGACCACGCGCGGCTTTTCGACGAGCTGCGCGTCGAGGCCGATCGCTACCGTACCCTCCAGCAGTTTCACGAGAACGTCGTCGCGGGCTCGGCCGCGGCGATCGCCGCCACGGACGACGCGGGGCGGCTCACCTCGGTCAACCCCGCGTTCGCCGCTCTCCTGGGGCGCGACGCGGCGTCTCTCGTAGGGATCCTCGCGGAGGACGTGCTGCCCGCCGCGCTCGTGGGAGGCGCGCCGCCCCCGCAACTCGAGGCGGACCTCGGCTCGGGGCCGCGCGTTCTGCACGTCGCGGTTTCGCCTTTTCCGGGCGCGGGGCCGGATTCGCGCGCCCGGGTCCTCGTCCTCTATGACGCGACCGAGACCGCGCGGCTCGAACGCGCGCTCGCCGATCAGGAACGCCTCGCCGCTCTCGGCACTCTCTCGGCGGGCGTCGCGCACGAGGTGAACACGCCGCTCGCCGGAGTCGCGGGCTTCGCGCGACTCCTCCTCGACGAGACGCCGGCGGACGACCCCCGCCGGACGCTCGTCGAGAAAATCGAACGGCAGGCGTTTCGCGCCTCGCGCCTCGTCAGCAGCCTGCTCGATCTCGCCCGCGGCCGGCCGCGGGAGTTCGCGCGCCTCGAGCCGGCCGCGCTCGCGGAAGAAGCCGCCTGGGCGCTCGCGGACGAGGCCGCGGCACGGCGCACCTCCATCGAGGTTGTGGCCACGCACCCTCTTCCGGCCGTGTCGGGCCATCGGGACGCCCTCGTCCAGGTGCTCGTGAACCTCGCGAAGAACGCGCTCGAAGCGGTCACGCTCCCCCGCGCCGCGGCCGACCCGCCACCCGCCGTCACGCTGCGCGTCGGCGCCGCCGACGGCTGCGTGCTGTTCTCCGTGGAGGACAACGGACCTGGCCTGACAGATGCACAGGCGGCCCGTGTGTTCGATCCGTTCTACTCCACGAAGACCGCTCAGGGCGGAACGGGGCTGGGCCTTGCCATCGCGCGGGATATCATTCACGCGCACGGCGGCACGCTGACCGTGACGTCCGCGGGAGAGCGCGGGGCCCGATTCACCGTCTCCCTGCCCGCCGCGGCCTGAAAACAATGCCGACCGTTTTGATCCTCGACGACGAGCCTGTCATCCGCGACGTACTGGGATCCGTCCTCGCGAAGGCCGGATTCGTGACGCGCGAAGCCGCGACCGCGGCCGAGGGACTCGAGCGTCTCGCGAAGGAGCCAATCGACCTCTTGCTCCTCGATCTCATGCTCCCGGACCGGCCCGGCCTCGAGGTCCTCTCGGAGGTGAAGTCGCGGCATCCCGAGGTGCCCGTCGTCGTCGTGACCGCGTACTCCTCCGTGGAGAGCGCGATCACCGCGATGCGCGAAGGCGCGTTCCACTACCTGCCCAAGCCCTTCCGGAACGAAGAGGTCGTGCACGTCGTCAAGCAGGCGCTCGAGAAAAAGCGGCTCGTGGCCGAGAACCGCGCCCTCAAGGCGCGGCTCAACGCTCCGCCTGGCCTCAAGGAGATCATCGGCCGCTCCCCATCGATGGAACGCGTTTTCGAGACGATCCGCCAGGCGGCTCCCGCGCGTTCGACGATCCTCATCACCGGCGAGAGCGGCACCGGCAAGGAGCTCGTCGCGAAGGCCCTCCACCGGCTGTCTCCGCGAGCGTCGGGCCCGTTCGTCACCGTGCATTCCGGGGCGCTCCCCCCCGACCTCCTGGAGTCGAACCTCTTCGGCCACGTGCGCGGCTCGTTCACCGGCGCGATCGCCGACAAGAAGGGCCTGTTCAAGGCCGCCGACCAGGGCACGATCTTCTTCGACGAGATCGGCACGGTGCCGATCGAGACCCAGGCGAAGCTCCTGCGCGTCCTGCAGGAGCGGGAGTTCCTGCCCGTGGGCGCCGTCGAGCCGCAGCACGCCGACGTGCGCGTCATCGCGGCCACGAATGCCGACCTGCCGCGGCTCGTCGCGGACGGACGCTTCCGCGAGGACCTCTTCTACCGGCTCTGCGTCATCACGATCCCGCTCCCGCCCCTCCGCGAACGCCGCGAGGACGTGCCCCTCCTCGTGGAGACGCTGCTCGCCCGGGCCGCGTTCGAGAACGGCAAGGCGGTCCCGTCCGTCACACCCGGCGTGATGAAGGCGCTCCTCGACCACGACTGGCCGGGCAACGTCCGCGAGCTGGAAAACGTCCTCGAGCGGGCGCTCGTCCTCGGCCACGGCGTGATCGACCTCGATCAGCTTCCGGACACCGTCCGGCGCTCGGTGCCGCGCGCGGCCGCGCTGCCCGCCGAAGGGCTCTCCTTCAAGGACGCCGTCGCCGCCTACGAGCGCGCGCTCCTCTCGGCCGCGCTTCAGCGCGCGTCGGGCGTCCAGAAGCGCGCCGCCGAGCTTCTCGGCCTCAAGCCGACGACGCTGAACGAAATGCTCAAGCGCCACGGCATGCTGCCGCGCGACGCGAGAGAGGCGAACGAGCCCGAGCCGGCCTCGCCGTCCCGCGCCTCGGGGCTCTAGACTCCTCTCGGCTCCTCTAGCTCCTCTTCAGGAGGACGAACGTCCGGTCATCTCCGAACGGAGTCCCGGAGGTGAACGCCACGAGCGCCGCGCCAAGCTCGGCCTCGATCTCGGCGACGGAGCCCGCCCGCGCCCGGACCAGCGTCTCGACGAGCCGCGGCGTTCCGAATTCCTCGTCTTCGGGATTAGCGGCCTCGGTCACGCCGTCCGTATAGAGAGCGAGGAGATCGCCCTCGGCCATCGTGAACGTTCCCGAGCCGTACGTCTTTCCCGCGAACATCCCGAGCGGCGGTCCGTGAGCCCCGAGCAACTCCGACGCCCCGTTCTTGCGCACGAGGATGCCGGGGTTGTGGCCCGCGTTCGTGTAGACGACCGAGCCCGACTCCGGATCGTAGAGCGCGAGGAAGAACGTGATGAACTTCTCGGGACTCGTGCGCCGGAACACCATGTCGTTGAGGCGCGTGCAGAGCAGGCCCGGCGGGAAGTGCTCGCCGGCCCACACCTGGAACGCCGCCTGCACCGAGGCCGCGAGAATCGACGCGCCCATTCCCTTTCCGCTCACGTCCGCGATGACCACGTCGAGCGAATTGTCTCCGCGCTCGAAGAAGTCGTAGTAATCGCCCGAGACCGTGCGCGACGGCACGGTCCGTCCGAGAAGCTCTGTGTGGGGCAGCGTCGGCTCGGCCTCGGGCAAGAGGCGGCGCTGGATCTCCCACGCGAGCGCCAACTCGCTCTCGATGCGCTGGCGAGCCGCGGCGCCCTCCTGAAGACGCAGGTTCTGGATCTTGATGGCGGCCGTGTTCGCGAGGGACGTGAGGAGGCGGAGATCCTCTTCGCTGAAGCTCTTTCGGCCGAGGCGCACCTCGAGGTAGATGAAGCCGATGACCTTGTCCTCGACGAAGAGCGGCGCCGCCATGCACGACGTGATGCCCTGAATCCGGATGGATTCGGCGGCCCCGAGGCCGGCGTCCGTGGCGGCGTCGATGAGGAGGACGCCATTTTTCTTGTCGACGACGGACTGGATGAGCGTCTTGCTGAGCCGGATGTCCGAGGGATCCACACCGGCCGCGTACTTCACGCTCTCGGGTTTCAGCTTGCCCTGCTCGTCCGCCAGCATCAGGAGGCCCCGGTCGGGCTTCAGGAACGTGAACGTCTTCTCGAGGACGAGCTCGACGAGGCGGGGGAGGGGAATGTCTCCGAGCAGGTCCACCGAGATCTCGTTGAGCATCCGGAGCGACGCGTTCAGGCGCGCGAGCTCCTCGGCCCCGAGCTTCGAATCCCAGGCCTGTTTGTGCGGGCGCAGGAGGTCCTTGGAGGACTGCAGGAACGTCGTCCGCTTCGAGCTTTCGTCGCCGATGGCGTCGATGACGACGCGCGTGGTGGATTCTTCGACGACTTCCACCAGCGTCTCGCCAAGCTGGATGCGGTCTCCGGCCGCGAGCGGCACGGGCACGGTGATGCGCGCCCCGTTCAGGGACGTGCCGTTGCGCGAGCCGAGGTCGACGAGCCGGATGGGGCCCGCGCCCTGGACGCCCTCGATCCGCGCGTGAACGCGCGAGAGCGTGCGGTCGCCGAGAGGCACGTCGTTCGTCGAGGAGCGACCCAGCGTCAGGACCGGGCGATCGAGCTGAATTCGACGCGCCGGCTCCCCCGGCACCCGCACGTTGAGGACGAGCACGAGGGGAAGTCTAGCAACAACAATCGGTTCGGCGTGTTCCCGAAGAGGCCGCCCGTGTTATTCTCCGCGGTTCCGGCGTCGCTCACCATGCGGCGAAGCCGTGAAGGAGAGGTCCATGAAGGAAAAGATCCACCCCGAGTACCACGAGGTCGACGTCCACTGCGCGTGCGGAACCACGTGGAAGACGAAGAGCACGAAAAACGAGCTCCGCCTCGAAATCTGCTCCAACTGCCACCCGTTCTTCACGGGCAAGTCCAAGCTCGTCGACACAGCCGGCCGCGTCGAGCGCTTCCAGAAGCGCTACGCGAACACGCCGAAGCCCACGACAACCCCGGTCAAGCCCAAGCCCGAGCCCGCCACGACCGCCTGAGGCGCAGGCGGTCCTTTCGGGCCGCCCGCGTCCGCATCCCATGTTTCAGAAGCTCGACGAGATCGAACGCAGGTATGCCGATCTCGAGGCGCGCGCGGCCTCGCCCGACGTGCTGTCGGATCACGCCCTCGCGACGAAGACGATGCGCGCCATGCGCGAGATCCTGCCGATCGTCGAGAAGAATCGCGAGCGCAAGCGGATCGACACGGAGCTCGCCGGCGCACAGGAGCTGCTCGACACGCTTCCGCCCGCGGACGAGCTTCGGCCGATCGCGCAGCAGGAGTTCGAGAGCCTGCGGGCCCGGCGGGACGCCGTCGAGGAAGACATCCGCCTTCTCCTCCTCCCGAAGGACCCAAACGACGGTAAGAACGTGGTCCTCGAGATTCGGGCCGGGACCGGCGGTGACGAAGCCGCCCTGTTCGCAGAGGAGCTCCTCCGGATGTACGTGCGCTATGCCGAAGGACGCGGCTGGAGAGTCGAGATCATCGATCGGAGCGACTCCGGCGGCGCCGGGGGCCTCAAGGAGGTCCAGGCGATCGTCGAGGGCGAGGGCGCCTTTTCGCGCCTGAAATACGAGGGCGGCGTCCACCGCGTGCAGCGCGTCCCCGCCACCGAGGCCGCCGGGAGAATCCACACGTCGGCCGCCACGGTCGCGATCCTGCCGGAGGCGGAGGACGTCGACGTCGAGATCCTCGACAAGGACGTCCGCGTGGACCTCTTCTGCGCCTCAGGACCGGGCGGTCAGGGCGTCAACACGACGTATTCGGCGGTGCGCCTCACGCACCTCCCAACCGGGGTCGTCGTCCAGTGCCAGGACGAGCGCTCGCAGGTCAAGAACAAGGCGAAGGCGATGCGGGTCCTCAAGGCGCGCATCTACGAGGCCGAGCGCGAGAAGAAGGAAGCCGCGTACGCCGCCAACCGCAAGAAGATGGTCGGCTCCGGGGACCGGTCCGAGAAAATCAGGACCTATAACTTTCCGCAGAGCCGCGTGACGGACCACCGCATCGGGTTCACGTCCCACCGGCTGAGCGACGTCCTCGACGGGCGCCTCGACGAGCTGATCGACCCGCTCGTCGCGCACTTCCAGGCCGAGAAGCTGAAAGAAGAGCTCGCGAAGGCCTGAGAGTTCACCCGATCCGGTCGAGGACGTACGCGGGCGTCCCGTCCGCGTCGACGACCACGTCCGTGACCTCGTAGCCCTGGGCTAAGAGCGGCTTCACGAGCGCCGCGAAGCGGTGGCGCTCCTTCAACGTTCCGTCGTGGTCGGTCCGGTAGATGCGCGGCGCGCCCGCCGGGAACGGCAGGAGGAGGCGCGGCCCCGACGGGAGCGACCGCGGGCTCCGTGCCACGGGCAGCCCTGAGGCGTCCGGCCGCGGACGGGGCTCGCCCGCGGCCGCGCGCATGACGGCCGGGTCGTCCAGCCGCCACGCGACCTCGAAACGGTCCGACGGGAGGCCGGCGTAGATACCGCCCATGAGCCCGTAGAAGTTCGGGTGGAACGTGCGCACGGTCGCCCTCAGGTGCCCGATGTTCAGCTTCGCGTTCTTGAGGAGGAAAGGGTCGTACGTCCACGTCATGAGGCGGATGCCCCGCGCGAGGCACCACGCCCGTTGGAAGAGCTTGAGCTTCACCGCGAGCCCGCGCCCCTGCGCGTCGGGCCGGACGGCGAGGAGGTGCGAGTGCTGGCAGGGCTCGCCCAGGTTCGTGCGCGGGATGCCGTGCACGAAGCCAAGCATCTTCTTTCCCTCGAAAGCGGCGGCCGTGAGACCGCCCGCGTGCGTGGCCGCGACGAGGTCGCTCGCGGGCGAGAGAGAACGTTCGGCGAAGCCCCACGCGGCTTTCGAGACGTGCGCCGTCTCGATGAACTCGTCCGGGGTCCGGAGCTCGCGGACCACGAGGCGTCCGCTCACGCCGCGTCCTCGAGGAGGCCCGCGAGAAGCGCCGCCCGGCGCGGGAGGTCGTCCACGAGGAGATGCTCCGTGCGCGCGTGAGCGCCGGCTCCGGAAGGCCCGAGGCCGTCGAGCGTGGGAACCCCGGCCGAGGCCGTGAGGTTCCCGTCGGAAGCGCCGCCCACGCGCACGCCGGGAAGCGAAAAGCCGAGTGTCTGAGCGAGCGCCTCTGCGCGCCGGTAGAGCGCGAGCGAGGCCTCGGTCGCCTCCATGGGCGGCCGGTTGACGCCCCCTTCGAGGGCTACTTTCACGCGCGTGTTCGAGGGCCGGTATGCGTTGAGGCCCGCGAGGACGCGCTCGCCCTCGGCCTGGGACCAGAGCCGAAAGTCCACGGAGAGCGTCGCGTGCTCGGGGACGACGTTCGTCGTCGTGCCGGACGCCGCAACGGTCGGGACGACCGAGGTACCCGAGGGAAGGTCTTGGAGCGCGTCGGCGAAAAGCGCGAAGCGCGACATCTCGAGAAGGGCGGAAGCCCCTTTCTCCGGCTCGAGGCCCGCGTGGGCGGCCACGCCCGTGAAGCGCGCCGTCACGAGACCGGTTCCTTTCCGCGCGATTTTCGCGGCTCCGCCATCGCCCGACGGCTCGAGGACAAACACGCGGTCCCGGTTCAGGGCCTCGCCGACGAGGAGATCCCGGGACGCGCGGCTCCCGACCTCTTCGTCCGGCGTCAGGAAGAGGGTCACGCCCTCCGCGACCTTCAGGTCGCCGCGCACGATGGCTTCGAGGACGGCGATTGCCACCGTCACGCCGCCCTTCATGTCGAAGACGCCTGGCCCCCGGGCGACGCCCTCCTCGACACGGAACGGGATTTCCGCCAACGTGCCGGTGGGCCAGACGGTGTCGATGTGGCCGAGCAGGAGCGCGCCCCCGCGCTCGGGGCCGAGCCGTACGCGGAGGGCGTCGCCCCGGCCCGCGCAGGGCACGCAGGAGGCCGTGATCCCCGATTTCTCGAGCCGCGCCGCGACCCAGCGCGCGAGCTCGCTGACGAGAGAAGACTCGCTCGACGGGCTCTCGCGGACCACGAGAGCCTCGAGATCCTGGAGCATCGAACCCCGCCGCGCGTCGAAGTGCGCGGCCAGCTCGCGGGCGCGCGTGCTCACGCGCGAAGCTCCTGGATTGAGGTGGTGACGCGGCCGAGGACGTCGGGGCGGATCGCGACTCCGGTGCCGGGTCCCGTCGGCACGGGCATGATCCCGTCTTTCGCCTCGAGGGCGGGCTCGACGATGTCCTCCTCGAAGTAGCGCGACGAGGACGACGTGTCGCCGGGCTTCGAGAAACCCGGGAGACTCGCGATCGCGACGTTGTGCGCGCGCCCGACGCCCGCCTCGAGCATGCCTCCGCACCACACAGGGACGCCCGCGGCGCGCGCGGCGTCGTGGATCCGCACGGCCTCGGCGTGGCCGCCGACGCGGCCGATCTTGATGTTGATGACCTTGCAGGCCCCAAGCGCAATCGCCGCGGATGCGTCCGCCGCCGAGCGGATCGACTCGTCGAGGCAGATAGGCGTCTTCAGCGTCTTCGCGAGCTCCGCGTGGGCGACGATGTCCTCGTGGTGCAACGGCTGCTCCATATAGTCGAGCCGGAATGCGTCGAGAGAGCGCAATGTGTCGGCGTCGGCCAGCGTGTACGCCGCATTCGCGTCGACGGTGAGGGTGATGTCCGGGAAGGCCTCCCGGACGGCCGCGAGTCGATCGGCGTCGCGGCCCGGCTCGATCTTGAGCTTGATCCGCTTGTAGCCCTGCGCCACATGCTTGCGCACGTTCTCGACGGTCTCCTTCGCGGTCGGCGAGATCCCGAGCGAGACGCCGACCTCGATCGCCTCGCGCGTCCCCCCGAGGGCCTTGCCCAGGGGAACGCCCGCGGCCCTCGCGAAGAGATCGCGGAGCGCGCACTCGACGGCGGCCTTGGCCATGCGGTTGCCGCGGATGCGCGCGGCGAGACGCTCGAACTCCTCGGGCGAGGAGACCGTCTTGCCGAGGACGAGCGGCAGGAGATACGCCGAAAGGATCGGCATCGCCGTCGAGAGCGTTTCCGGCGAGTAGAACGGGCCCTCTTCGGCCACGCACTCGCCCCATCCGGAAAGGCCCTCGCCGCGGAGCTCGAGGAGGAGGAACTTCTTGACGCCGGTCTCGCCGAACGACGTGCGGAACCGGAACTTGAGCGGCATCTCCACCTGGCGAAGCACCGCACATTCGACGCGCATTGGGCGATTGTCTATCATCACGCTCCCCTCGTTTCGGGGGACATGATAAGGAAATCGCCCCCGAGGAGTCCCGCATGACCGGTCCCGCCATCCGCTTTCGTCTCACCGCCCTTTGCGCCGCCGCTCTCATGGGCGCCGCGCTCCTGACCGGGTGCGGAGGCAAGGACGACGACGACGCGGACCGGCCCAAGTCGGCCCGCGCCGCGGGCGCCGCGAAGGACGGCGCCGCCGGGGCGACGGGCGCGGCCTCGATCACCGGCAAGATCGTCTTCGAGGGCGCCGCGCCGGCCGCCGAAAAGTTCAAGATGTCGGCCGACGCCTTCTGCGCCAAGTCGCATCCGGGAGACGTGAGCCGCGAGGACATTGTCATCGGAAAGGACAAGGGCCTCGCGAACGTCTTCGTCTATGTGAAATCGGGGATCAACGGCACCTATCCCCCGCCCACTGCGGCCGCGACCCTCGACCAGAAGGGCTGCACGTACCACCCACACGTTTTCGGCGTCGTGGCCGGGCAGAGCATCGAGCTCCTGAACAGCGACGACACGCTCCACAACATCCACTCGCTGCCCGAGAAGAACGAGGCGTTCAATCTCGGGATGCCGGTCAAGGGCATGAAGTACACGAAGAAGTTCGACAAGCCCGAGGTCATGATTCGGATCAAGTGCGACGTGCACAGCTGGATGTCGGCCTACTGCGGCGTCCTCTCTCATCCCTTCTTTGCCGTCACCGCGGCGGACGGCACATACACGATCAACGACCTCCCCGCCGGGACTTACACGATCGAGGCGTGGCACGAGAAGCTCGGCACGCAGACCCAGCAGGTCACGGTGGGCGCGCAGGAGTCGAAGCCGGCTGCCTTCACGTTCAAGGCCGGTGCGTGAAGCCTTCCTGAGGGTAGGGACGCGGACTGTCGCGTCTCTCGTCTTCCTGCTTCTCGTCGCGGGCGCCCTCGTCACGTCCACGGAGTCGGGACTCGCCGTCCCCGACTGGCCCCTCTCCTACGGGAAGGTCATGCCTCCCATGGTGGGGGGCATCCTGTACGAGCACGGCCACCGGCTCATCGCCGCCGCCGTCTCCACATTGGTAGGCCTCGAGATGGCAATGCTGTTTTTCTTCGAAAGGAGGAAAACGGTCAAGCTGCTCGGCATCGTAGCGTTCGTGGCCATCCTGCTGCAGGCGGTTCTGGGCGGCCTGACAGTGCTCTTGCTTCTACCGCCCGCGATCTCCTCCGCGCACGCCGCCCTCGCCGAGATCGTCTTCGCGCTCACGGCGGTCGTCGCGCTCACGTGCTCGCGGACCTGGACGGACCTGACGACTGGTCCTCTTCCTCTTCCACTCGAAGAAAATCTCTCTTCGAACGGTGCCAACGTGAGCAGCGCGTTTCGATGGACGCTCGCCGCGACCGCGGCAATCTACGTCCAGATCGTGCTCGGCGCCGTCATGCGGCACACGGGCGCCGGTCTCGCGATTCCCGACTTCCCGACGGCGTTCGGCGGCCTCCTGCCGTCCGCCGCGGATCTCGCCCGCCGCGGGGTGCCGATCCACCTCGCGCACCGCCTCGGCGCGCTCGTGGTCCTCGTCCTCGTCGCCGGCGCCGTTCGCGTCCTCGCCCGGGCGTCCGCAAAGGCTCCCCTCTTCGCCAGCCTCGCGGCGGCCTGGGCCGGCCTCGTCACGATTCAGATGCTGCTGGGCGCGCTCTCCGTCTGGTCGAGGAAGGATCCGGTCCTCACGACCGCCCACCTCGCCACCGGGGCCCTGTGCTGGGTGGCGGGCGTGCTCGCCCTCGTGTGCCTCGGGGCCTGCCGGAATCCTGGCGAACGCGCTAAGCTCCCCAGTCGCGCATGAGCCTCCGTCGCAACTCGTCCGCCTTCTCCTCCTACGTCGCGCTCACGAAGCCGCGCATCACCCTGTTCGTCGTCATGACGGCCTTCGTGGGTTTCGTGGCGGGCACGAAGGGGCCGCTCTCGGGGATGGACCTCGGCCTGCTCTTCCACACGCTCCTCGGGACGGCGCTCGTCGCGTCCGGCACGAGCGCCTTCAACCAGGTCTGGGAGAAGGAACTGGACGGCCGGATGCAGCGGACCGCCGCGCGCCCGCTCCCCTCGGGCCGCCTGCCGCTGGCCGGCGCGGCGCTCTTCGCCGGCGCGCTGTCGGTCGTCGGCCTCGTCGAGCTCCTCCTCTTCACGAACGGGATCACGACCGCGCTCGCGGCTTTCACGCTCGTCTCTTACGTCTGCGTGTACACGCCGATGAAGACGCGCTCGCCGGCCTCCACGATCGTCGGCGCGATCCCCGGCGCGCTGCCGCCGCTCGGCGGGTACGTGGCCGCGGCGGGCGCCCTCGGCCTGCCCGGACTCGCGCTCTTCGCGATCCTCTTCGTCTGGCAGCTGCCGCACTTTTTCGCGATCGGCTGGCGCCACCGCGTCGACTATGCGAAGGCGGGCGTCGTCATTCTGCCCGTCATCGACCCGACGGGGCGTAGCACTGCCCGCCAGACTCTCCTCTGGACGGCCGTCCTCCTGCCGGTCAGCCTCCTGCCCTCTCTCGTGGGCACGGCGGGGTTTGCGTACGCCTTCGGGGCGTTCGCGATGACCCTCCTGTTCCTGGCGTCGTCGCTCCGGTTCGCGCGAGATATCTCGGACGGCCGCGCGCGCTCTCTCTTCCTCGCATCGATCGGATGGTTGCCGGCAATCCTCGTCCTCCTCGTCCTCGACCGCGTCTGACGCGTTCCGAAGCCCGCAGCCACACATGACGCCTCCCGCCGTCGAAGCCCGCTCCCTCTCCCGTTCCTTTGGGGCGCGCGCCGCGCTTTCCGACGTCACGTTCTCCGTGACACGCGGCGAAATCTTCGCGCTCCTCGGCCCGAACGGCGGTGGCAAGACGACGCTGTTCCGGATCCTCGCGACGCTGCTGCCGCCCGGCGCCGGGAGCTTTTCGATCGACGGGCTCGATCCTGCCGCGGCCGGCCGCGACGTGCGCCGGCGCCTCGGCGTCGTCTTTCAGGCGCCCAGTCTCGACAAGAAGCTCACGGTGACCGAAAACCTCGTTCTCCAGGGGGCGCTCTATTCTCTTTCGGGCCCGTCTTTCTCCGTGCGTATCCGGGAGCTTCTCGCGACTTTCCGCCTCGAAGACCGCGCTGGCGACCTCGTCGAAACCCTCTCGGGCGGCCTCGCGCGTCGCGTCGAGATCGTCAAGGCGCTCCTCCACGCTCCGCCCGTCCTCCTCCTCGACGAGCCGTCGACGGGCCTCGATCCGGGCGCGCGGCGGGATCTCGTCGGGCTCTTCGGCTCTCTGGCCCGCGCGGGCACGGCGGTGCTCCTGACGACGCACCTCTTCGAGGAGGCCGAGGCCGCGCACCGCGTCGGCATCCTCGACCGCGGGCGGCTCCTCGCGCTGGACACGCCCGCCGCGCTGAAGGCGACCTTGGGCGGCGACGTCGTGGCCGTGGAGGCGAAGGACGAGACCGGCGCGCCGGCCCTCGCGGCCGCGATCGGGAGCCACTTCGGCGCCGAGGCCGGGCGGATCACGGTGGTCGGGCCCACGGTGAGAGTCGAGCGCCCGGCCGCGCATACGTTCGTCCCGCGCCTCGTCGAGGCGTTTCCGGGCGCGTTCAAGTCCGTGACGCTCGGCGCGCCTTCGCTCGAGGACGTCTTCATCGCCAGGACCGGTCGCCGCTTCCGCGAGGCGGACGCGGCCGAGTCCGGAACGAGCGCCCCATGAGCGCGGCATGAACGCAGCATGAGCTCCGCTCTCGCCCTCGCGCGACGCGAGATCGTCCGGTTCCTGAGGCAGAAGAGCCGCGTCGTTGGAGCCGTGGCCCCGCCGCTCGTCATGTGGATTCTCGTGGGAGCCGGTTTCCATGGCTCCTTCCGCGAGGACTCGTTCGGCTACTTCTTTCCGGGGACGGTCGTCCTCGTCGTTCTCTTCGCGGCGATCTTCGCCACGATCTCCGTCATCGAGGATCGGCGCGAAGGGTTTCTCCAGGGCGTCCTCGTGTCCCCCGTCGCTCCGTCCGCAATCGCGCTCGGAAAGATCCTCGGCGGCACGGCGCTCGGTCTGATCCAGGGGCTTCCGCTCCTCGTCCTCGTGCCCGTAGCCGGCCTGAAGGCCGACGCCGCCGGGCTCCTCACAGCCGCCGCGCTGCTCGTCGTGCTGGCCTTCGCCCTCACGGCGCTCGGCTTCGCGATCGCCTGGTGCCTCGAGTCGACCCAGGGATTCCACGCGATCATGAATCTCTTCCTGATCCCGATGTGGCTGCTCTCGGGCGCCTTCTTTCCCGTCGACGGCGCGCCCGCGTGGCTCCGCGCGGCGATGGCCGTGAATCCGCTCACGTATGGGGTCGCGGCCCTGCGCCGCGCTCTCGGCGGCGTCGCGCCCGCGTGGACGTCCCCCGCGCTCTCCTTCGCCGTGACGATCGCCTTCGCCGTCGTGACGTTCGGGGCCGCCGTCGCCGTCGTCGCGCGCTTTCCGGCGGGCCCCGCCGGCCGGCCCGCCCCGCCGCGCGCCCCGGAGCCAATGAAGAACCCATGACCGTCCGCGACCTGCCCACGCTGAACGCCTGCTTGAACGCGACGAGCGCGGTTCTCCTCGCCCTCGGCTGGATCCTCATCCGCTCGGGCCGGAGAGCCGCCCATCGCCGCGTCATGATCGCGGCGTTCACGTGTTCGACGCTCTTCCTCGCGAGCTACCTCACCTATCACGCGCAGGTGGGAAGTGTTCGCTTCCCGGGGGTCGGCGGCGTGCGCACGCTCTACCTCGGCATCCTCCTCACGCACACGGTCCTCGCCGCCGCCGTCGCCCCGATGGCCGTCGTGACGTTCTCTCTCGCGTGGCGCGGCCGGTTCGAGAAGCACCGGCGCCTCGCGCGCTTCACGCTCCCGATCTGGCTCTACGTCTCCGTGACGGGGGTCATCGTTTACGTGATGCTGTACCAGATGAGGTGGTAATCCCGCCCCGGCCCCATTTCGCGACGAGCTCGCCGATGCGCGCGAGCGTCACGGGCTTGCTCACGAAGTCGTTCATGCCCTCGGCCTCGCAGCGCTCCTTCACGAGGTCGGACGTGAGCGCGGTGAGGGCGACGACCGGCAGGCGGTCGCCGCCGGGCAGGGCGCGCGAGGAGGCGCCGGCGCGAGCCGCCCTCGAGAAAGACGGCGTCGGCGCCTCCGCCCGGGTGCGGCGCGACGAGGACGTGGAACATGCACGAGACCCCCTCCGGCGTGACGAGGGGGACGTCGTCCTCGACGATCGCGGTCGGCGTGCCCTGGGGGGCGCGGTTCAAGGCTTGCGCCCGTATGTGCCCGCGGAGCGCCACGGGCAGCACCTCGGTCCGCTCGACGTCGAGCCCCTCGAGGGCGTCCGCACGGCGCCCGACCCATTCCGCGAGCCGGCGGCGGGGAGCTCCGACGCGGATCTCCCTTCCACGTCGCGCCCGTCCACGTCCAGCACGCGCCGCGCTCCCCGGTTCGCGTAGCCGATCCGGCCCGAACGATCGAGCGTGTAGACGGCGACCGCGTCCATCGCATCGACGGCCGGACCGAAGGCCGCGTGCACGGACGTCACCGGGTCGGAGCGCGAACCCGGATTGGGCGAGGACCGGTCCGCGCCGAACAGGACGAGAATCCGGGGGCCGGACATCCTCTCCATCTTAAACACGAGGCCCGCATGAGCTCCTCCGCCGACCCGGACACGACCTGGGGAACGCTTCTCGCCGAGGGGCGGCGCCGCCTCTCGGGCGAGGATCACGCTCCGTACGAGGCGGAAGAGCTGCTCGCCCGGGCCGCGGCACGCCCCCGCGCCTGGTTTCACGGCCGCCGGAGCGAACCCGCGGAGCCGGCGGCAAGGGCGGCCTTCACGGAGCTCGTCGCGCGCCGCGCCGCGGGCGAGCCGCTGCAATACCTCCTCGGCGAATGGGAATTTCTGGGCCGGACCTTCTTCGTCGACCCTCGCGCTCTGATCCCGCGCGGCGAGACGGAAGGCATCGTGGAAGCGGCGCGCGCCGCCGCTCCGGACGCCCGGCGACTCGCCGACCTCGGCACGGGGAGCGGCATCCTCGCCGTGTCGCTGGCGCTCGAGCGCCCCGGCGCGCGCGTCGTCGCGGTCGATCGCTCTCCTTCGGCCCTCGCCCTCACCGCCGCCAACGCGCGCCGCCACGGCGTCGGTGCGCGCGTGATCCCCGTCGCGTCCGACTGGCTCTCCGCGTTCTCGCGCCGGCCCCTCTTCGATCTCGTGGTCGCGAACCCGCCCTACGTTCCCGTGACTGACGCGCCCCACCTCTCGAAGACGGTCTCGGAGTTCGAGCCCCCTCTCGCGCTCTACGGCGGGGGCGACGGCCTCGACCCCTTGCGCGTCCTCCTCGCGGCGCTTCCCGCCTTCCTCCATGAGGGAGCCCCGTTCGTGTTCGAGCTCGGATACGGGCAGGCGCGCGACGTCTCGGCGCTCGTCGAGGCCTCGGGCGCCTTCCGCCTCGCCGCCATGCGCCTCGACGCCGCCGGGATCCCACGCACGGCCACGGCCGTGCGCCTCTGACACGACTCCGGGCGCCGGTGCCGCTAGCCTCTAGCCGCTACACTCGCGCCCCTGATGGACGCCTTCCTCCTCAAGGGCCCCGTAAGGCTCCTCGGCACCGTCCGGGCCAGCGGCGCGAAGAATGCCGCCCTGCCGGCGCTCGCCGCCGCGCTCCTCACGGACGCCCCCGTGACGCTCGACGAGGTGCCCGACCTCGCGGACGTCAACACCATGGACCGTCTCCTCACCGGTATGGGCGTCTCGATCGACCGGCCCGCGCCGGGGCGGATGGTCCTCGACGCGTCGCGCGTCACGTCGACCGAGGCGCCTTACGACCTCGTGCGCAGGATGCGCGCGTCGATCCTCGTTCTCGGGCCGCTCGTGGCGCGCTTCGGCGAGGCGCGCGTCTCTCTGCCCGGAGGATGCGCGATCGGCGTGAGACCCGTGAACCTCCACCTCATGGCGCTCGAGGCGATGGGCGCGCGGATCGCCGTCGAGAACGGTTACATTCACGCGCACGTCTCGCGCGTCGGACGCGGAACCGGCCGGCTCACGGGGACAACGATCCGGTTTCCCTCGCCGACGGTGACGGGCACCGAGAACGTGCTCTTCGCGGCCGCGCTCGCGAAGGGCACCACGGTGATCGAGAACGCGGCGATGGAGCCCGAGGTGGAGGACGCGGCGCGCCTTCTGACGACGATGGGCGCCCGCGTGGCCGGCGCGGGCACGAGGACGATCACGGTCGAAGGCGTCGACCGGCTCTCCGGCACGGGTAAGGCGTCCCACGCGATCGTGCCCGACCGGATCGAGGCGGGCACTTACCTCGCCGCCGGCGCGATCACGGGCGGAGACGTGACCGTTACGCGCGCACGGGCCCGCGACCTCGAAGCGTTTCTCGACGCGCTCCGCCGGGCGGGAGTTGGCGTCGAGGTCACGGCCGATGCGGTGCGCGTTTTCGGCGGGCGCCCCCTCGAGGCCGTCGACATCGAGACGGCGCCGCACCCCGGCTTCCCGACGGATCTGCAGGCGCAGTTCCTCGCGCTCATGACGCAGGCCAAGGGAACGTCGCGCCTCGTCGAGACGATCTTCGAGAACCGCTTCCTGCACGCCGTCGAGCTCGCCCGCCTCGGCGCCGACGTGCGGGTCGACGGGCGCGCGGCGATCGTGCGTGGGCCGACGTCCCTCGAGGGCGCGCCCGTCACGGCGTCGGACCTCCGCGCGTCGGCGGCGCTCGTGCTCGCGGGCCTCGTCGCGCGCGGCGAGACGCGCGTCCGCCGCATCTATCACCTCGACCGCGGCTATGCGGCCATGGACGAGCGCCTGCGATCGCTCGGCGCCTCGGTCGAGCGGATCGACGGATAATCAGGGCGTGAGCAAACCCTTCGCCGACCCCTCGTGCCTCTTCTGCCGGATCGGCCGGAGAGAGATCCCCGCGAAGATCGCCTTCGAGGACGAGCGCGTCCTCGCGTTCCACGACGTGGCCCCGAAGGCGCCGACGCACGTTCTCGTGATTCCGAAAACGCACCTCGCGCGCCTCTCCGAGACCTCGGAAACGGACGCTGCGCTTCTCGGAGAGTGCCTCGCGGCGCTCCGCGGCGTCGCGCGCTCTCTCTCCCTCGAGAGCTATCGGGTCGTCGTCAACGACGGCGCCGAAGCCGGCCAGAGCGTGTTCCACGTTCATTTTCATCTTCTCGGCGGGCGGGCGTTCGCGTGGCCGCCGGGCTGAGAGACGCTTTTCGCCCCGCCGCCTTCCTTCTCCTCGCGTTCCTCGTCCTCTTCCCGGCCGCCGCGCCCCTCGCGGCCCAGGCCGCGGCCGAGCACGACCTCGCGGCCGCCGCGCGCGCCGGAAAATGGATGGAGGTCCTCGAGCGGCTCGCCGCCCTGAAGAAGGAGTCCGCCGAGCGCTATCAGGACGGCCGCTTCGACTATCTCGAGGCGCGCGCCCGGGCCGCCACGGGCCGTCGCGACGAGGCCATCGCCCTCTTCGAGCGCCACGTTTCCGCCCTCGACCTCCTCGACGTGCCGGCCCGTCTCGCGGCCGGGTCGCTTCGGTTCGAAGGCGGGGACGGGCTCGGCGCGCTCGAGCTGCTCTTTCCGCTTCTCCAGAGAAAGGGGGGGGCCGTGTCCCGCCGGGCGCTCCGCATCGCGCTCGACGCCCTCGAGACGCGCCTCGACGTCGCCGCGCTGAACCGGCTCGTCGCGGCGCGGCCGCCCGCGCCGCCGCGCGAGAGACGTCGTCTCCTCGCGCTCCGCGCCGAGGCGCTCGACCAGTCCGGAGACGAAGCCGGAGCGGCCGGACTCCGCGAGGGGATCCTGCGCGAGGCCCGGCGGGACGACGCGGCCGCGGTCGTGCTCGCCCGCGAGATCCGCGGGAAGGAGGCGCGCGACCTTCCCGACCGGCTGCTGCCGCTCCTCATCGAAACCGCCAAGGCGCAGCGCGACCTGGATCTCGCGGAGCGGCTCGCGGCGGAACGCGCGGCGCGCGCCGCGCACTCCAGCGACGGCGTCGCCCGCTGGGGCGCCCGGTTCGACCTCGGCCGGATCCTCGCATCGCGCGGCCGTTTCGCGGAAGCCGCGATGGCGTTTCGAAGCATCCTCGGCGAGCAGCCGCGCCGCCCGCGGCACGCCACGGGAAAGAAGGACGACGTTCCGGGGACGGACGCCTTCTTCGCACGCGTGCGCTTCAACGTCGGCGCGGTCCTCGAAAAGCTCGGCCAGCTCGACGCCGCGGCGGCCGAGTTCCGACGCGTGGAAAATGGGCGCGTCGGCCCCGCGGCCGTGGCCGCGCTGCAGCGGGCGCGCCTCCTCATGCGCCGTGGCGACCTCGCGGGCGCCGAGGCGATCCTCATGCTTCCCAGGCTCGCGAAGGAGCCAGGACGCGTCGAAGGCCTCCTGCACCTTCTGGAACGGCATGCCGAGACCGGCGACGGCGCGGGCGCGCGGCGGATCCTGCTTCCCGTCGAGCGCCTCGCGCGCTCGGGCAGGCTGAAGGAGCCTTGGAAGAGCGAGCTTCCGTTCTGGCGCGGCCGCGTCGCCGAGGCCTCCGGCGACGTCGCGGGCGCTCTCGCCGGCTATGCCGCCCTCCTCGCCGCCCGCCCCTTCACTCTCGCGGGCGAGCTCGCGACGCAGCGGATGCTCGCGCTTCCCGCCGGCTCCCGCGATGCGTTCCTCCGCCGCGAGCGGCTGCGCGGCGAGGCGCTCCTCACGTCCAGGAACCCGCGGGAAGCCCGGATGCGCCTGCTGCCGCCCGCCCTCCTCGGCGACTCCGGGGCCCGCGATCTCCTCAAGCTCGCCTACCGTGCGCTCCCCGGCTATGCCGAGGTCCTGCTCGCGCCCGACCTGCCGGAGGACGCGCTCCCGACGCTCTGCGGGGACGCCGCCGCCTGCCGTCTCCTGCAGCTCGGCCTGCCGCTCGAGGCCGAGCCCATCGTGCGCGACGCCTCGCATCTCGACACGCTGCTCGCCTGTCTCGTCGCCGCGCGGCTCGCCGAGGACGCCGACGCCGGGCCCGCGGCGCTGGAGGCGGCCGAGGCCCTCGACCGGATGGTGCCCGACGACTTCCTCCTCGACCTCGCGCCCCGTTCGGTCCTGCGGGGGCTCGCACCGCGGCCCTTCGGCCGCCTCGTCGCCGAGACGGCGGACCAGAGCAGCGTCCCGCGCGATCTTCTCTACGCCGTCATGCGGCAGGAGAGCCGATTCGACCGCGAGGCCGCCTCTCCGGCCGCGGCGCGCGGTCTCATGCAGCTGACACTCCCCGCCGCCGGAGAAGCCGCGCGCGAACTGAACGAGACGCCGCCCGCCTATGCCGATCTCTATGACCCCGCGCGCTCGCTGCGCCTCGGCGCGCGCACACTGAAGAATCTCCTCGCCCGCTTCGACGGGGACGCCGTCCTCGCGACCTCGGGCTATAACGCCGGCGCCGGCCAGACGGCGCTCTGGGCCGGAGGGGCGAAGTCGCCCGCCGAGACGCTCCTCGCCTCGATCAGTTACCCGGAGACGCGCACGTACGTCAGGCGCGTCCTCGCGAGCCGGATCCTCTACCGGAAAGCGGAACCGAAGGCCGAGCCCGCCAGCGCCGAAAAATTCAGCGCTGGTAAATGAGGATGCGGGTCTCGCTCCTGAGCTGCTCGGTCCAGCGCTCGATCTCGGCGTTGAGCCGGAGCTCGCGGACGACCTCGCGGATCTCCTCGCGGACGTCGTCGAAGGGAGGCACGTCCGCGAGGCCGCGCTTCTTCGCCGCGTCCCGAAAGGCCGTGTTGTAGTAGGCGCGGAGATCCACCTCCGTCAGCTTCAGGCCCGGCGTGAGGCGCTCCTTCACGAAGCTGTCGAGCGCGAGCCCGCGGCGCACCCACGCGGACAGTTCCTCGCGCGTCGTCCCGGCCGCCGCGAGGGCGGCCGCAGCCGGAATGCCGCGGTCCTTCGCGAGCCGCTCCTCGAGGGCAGCGACGCGCGCCTCGACGTCCTCGGGCTTCGGGTCGAATCCGGACGACCTCCGGAGCTGCTTCTCGCGCAGCAGGTCGACGATGCGCTGGTCGAGAACCCGGTCGCGGTAGGCGGTGTCGGATTCCCCGCCCTTCCGCTCGAGGTACCTCACGGCCAAGAGCTTCCGAATCTCGCTATCGAGGATGATGTCGTCGCCCACGATCGCCACGATGCGGTCCACGAGCACGGCCGGCCCCGAAGGCGTCGTCGCGGGCGCGGGCGACGGGGGCGCGCCGCTCCCGGCGGCCGGCACGAGCGTGACGCCCGCGAAAACGAGCGGGACGAGCAAATTCACCTGCGGGCCACCACGTCCTTCATCAGGCTTCGAAGATCTTCTTCGGCGGAGTCGCGCACGAGCCCTCGGATCAGAAAGCTCGTATTCAGATGGATCATCTCGATTCCCGTCGGATGGACGTGGCGCGGCGCTCCGCCCGAACCTGCCTTTCCCGTCGAGCCGCCGTCTGGGTCTTCAGGCTGAGCAACCGCTGGAGCGCATCGAGGGCATAGGTCGATTTGACGGTCATGGTGGCCATACTCTCAGTATCGGGCCATAACATTCCGGCCGCCACCCTTGTATCCGCGAGCCCATGGCGCTGGCGCTGAGCCGTCGGGCCCTCCGCGCGCGATCGGGAGAGAATGCGCCGGATGGGCCGCCTCCTCGTCGTTGCGACGCCGATCGGGAATCTCGACGACCTGTCGACGCGGGCGCGGGAAGCCCTGGCGTCGGCGGCCGTCGTCTACTGCGAGGATACGCGTCGCACGGGAAATCTCTTCGCCCGTTTCGACCTCACGACGCCCCGCGTTTCCTGCCACGGCCACAACGAGCACCACCGCGTCGACGAGGCTCTCGAGAGGCTGGCCCGCGGGGAGACGGTCGCTCTCGTCTCGGACGCCGGCACGCCCCTCGTCTCGGATCCAGGGGAGCGGCTCGTCGCAGCCGCAGCCGCGGCCGGGCACCAGGTGGAGGCGATCCCGGGCCCGTCTGCCGTGCTCGCGATCCTCTCGATCTCGGGATTCCCCGCCGTCCCGTTCACGTTCCTCGGCTTCCCTCCGTCCCGCCGGGGCGAGCGGGACCGCTGGTACGCGGCCTCGGCCTCTCGTCCCGGCACGGCGGTCCTCTTCGAATCTCCCTTCCGCATCGTGGAGTCCCTCGAAGCGCTCGCCCGGGCGTGGGGAGACCCGCCGGTCGTGCTCGGGCGCGAGCTGACGAAGCTCCACGAGGAAGTCCTGCGAGGCCGCGCCTCGGAAGTCGCGCGCGTCCTCGCCGCGCGGCCCTCGGTGAAGGGAGAGATCGTCCTCGCGGCGGCGGCGTCTCCATCTGCAGGGACCTTCGTCGAAACGTCACTACATCTGTAGACTTGCCTGAGGCCGAATACTCGTTATGCGCCAGAATCCATGATCACTACTCCAACCCCGAATGAAGCCATCGATGCATTGGAGACGACTCTCGGTCTTCCGAGCGGATTCCTCGACGGCCTCCTTCACGAGAGCGACTGGTCCTTCATCGTCAAGTCCCATGCTTTCCTCGAAGCGGCGCTGACCCATCTTCTTGTCACCGAACTGGGACGTCCTGCGCTCCAAGACACCTTCGCCCGACTCGAGCTCAGCAACAAGACCACGGGCAAGATGGCGTTTCTCAAGAGTCTTTCCCTCCTCGATGACGATTCCCGCAGGTTCGTGACCGCGCTGTCCGAGCTGCGCAACCAAGTCGTTCACGACGTCCGAAATGTCGGATTCACCTTCGCTTCACATCTCGCCTCTCTTTCCGACTCCGAGAGAAAGGCCTTCGCCAAGAAGTTTCTTCCTCCGGTCCCGCGCCGCTCACCTTCAGCCAGCGCATTCGAATCGCTCATCCTTACGAAGCCTCTTCACTGCATCTTTGCTGGAGTTCTCCTGCTCGCCAACATCGTCTACTTCAGCGAACCACAGGTGCGTACCAAGCAACTCCTTGCCCTTCTGACCGAGGAGCTTTCGAAAGGCCCCCATGGCGCGTAGCACGCCGTTGCAGCCGACTGTCTCTTGCCCGCCACTTGGCGCTTCGCGCTGGGCGGGCTCCGCATCCGCAGCCAGAGTCCGCAATCTCCGATGACCAGCCTCGAAGATCTCGTGCTCGCCGGCAACCGAGAGGCCCGTCGCCATCGCATCCTCTTGATTCTCTTTTTCGCCATGCTCTGCATGGCTTGCGTTGGCTGCGCGCCGTGAAGAATCGCTTGACCCAGAATGCAGAGGGGCTCGTCCCCGCCGCGCAGCTGGCGGCTGTTTCGGCTTGCATTCCGCTGCTAGACCGCTATCCCTTCGTCGCCTCAGCGGATCCCCAGTGGCTCGACTTCCTCCTTTCAGTTGGAGGCGTCTTCGTCGCTCTGTCAGAACTGAACCACGAAGCCGGTTCGGAGGCGGCAAAGGACGAGGCTCGGTCAACCATTGAACGTGCCTTAGTCGCGTGGAATGCTCGTGGTGTGACCTCGATCGAGGATTGTACCCAGTTCGTCGATCGCACCTACGACACCCTGGCCCGGACAGCGCAGCACCAAAGTGATCCCAAGTGGCTATTCGCGGACTCGCTCGGACTGTGGGTCGTGTGGAACCTACTGGAACGCGCTCCAGAATCCACCGCCGAAACGAACGCCGCGCGGGCGATCGGAACCATTCTCATCTGCGACTTCAAGACATGGTGGAAAGCGACCTAATCCGGCACTGCGGCGGGTTCGCTTCGCTCGCCGCTGAACTCGCTGTCGTTAGGCGGAGGAAAGAGCACGGACAACGCATATCTTTCGGTCCAGCGGTACATCGAAGCCGCGCGTCAGATCCGCGCTGAGATCCTCCGCGTCGCCGAGGATCACCCAGTTCCTGTCGGATTCTCACCGCGTTCCGTCGCGGAACAGGCGTACGCGCTCTTGGTCGAGCGAGGGTTCCGGAAACCCTTCCTTTCCTCACGCACGGAGTGGACGAGGCGAGCAATCCTTCACGAACCTCTGGCTTTTGAGCTTCTATGGTCTCATGTCGAGCTCGAGTTCATTCACGAAGGTCGTGTGATCACCGTCACGGGAGCAGGCACTGTCGGTACGAGAGGCTCGGATCTCGCACACATGCTCCCACCGATACTCTGGTCCATCAATCTCGGGCTAAGCTACCCGCGTTTCCAGCCACTGTTTGCCGGCCGGTCCTCCGCCTTCTATGAAGGGCCTGTCAAGTGAATCGTCTGGTCCTTCGTAGGCGTCGGTCTTGACCACCGCAACGTCGGTCCGTTAGCACCGGCGTAGGAGTCCATATGGGTTCAGTAGAGACTATTTTCGGGGCGGGCGCATTCTTGCGGAGGCCCCTCACGGAAGTATCCGGCGTTCGCAAGATGCCATGGCTCGAACGTAGGCTCCTGCTGCGCGGCTCGCCACTCAAAGGAGAGGAGCTTCACCTTGGCCCTCCTCAAGTCTGGCTCGCCCGATCCTGGGTACTTCGCCTGGGCTCTGTGAAAGGCACGGTCCACAAGGTAGGCTTGGTCGCAGACACCGCCGGCCCCGAAGACGCTGGAGATCTCCTTGCCACCGCTATCACGACTCTCCAGACACACCTTGGGCCTGGACAGCGCCTTAACGATGACATGTTTGTCGTCGATGGGGATGATGGCAACGCAATAGTGCAACGCTCAAACGTGCTTGGCGATAGACGGATCATGGTGGCGCTCACGTCGGACATAGTGCGCCAGTTCCAACGCTCATAGGCGCATCTACGTCGGTGCCCAGAGGCGCCATGGCTACCGCCAAGAAACCTCGTTGCAGAAGGGCCACGCTCCCCCCTGAACTCGAATTCGTTAGGCGCCCTGGAGGAATCACCTTGGAAATACTCCCTGTTGCCGCGACCGTCGCCATTCTCAACGGGCTCTTCCTCCTCCTTTCAAGGTCTTGGGCCGACCGCAAGCTGGCGGACGCGCGCCAGCAGCACGAACGAGACCTCGAGCATCTGAAGGCCGGCCTCTCCGCCCTCCGCGACTTCGCGCTCAAGCACTTTGATCGTCGTGCGTCGCTGTATTGGGAGGCTCTCGAGCCGTTTATCGATCTCTACGTCATCACCTCACAGGGACCCGCTTCTGCGAGCGACGCTGCCACCTTTCACAGGCGCGCCCTAGGTGCCGCCGCGCGCGTACATCTGTTTGCTCCGGACTCTGTTCGGCAGTGCTTCGACGAAATGCTTGAGTGGACCGAGGCCGGCCTGCGTCGTGAACATGAAGGCGGCGCATCTCTCGCCGAGGGTTACGCGCACCGGTTCGTACAAGCCGCCCACCAGGACCTTCTTTCCGTGCCATCCGTCCCCAAACTACCGGGCGTCTAATCTCTCGTCGTATCGGGCTCGCGCTCGCCGCTGAGGTTGGTATCGTTACGTTACCTTACTACTCAGTCCGTAACGTAGGCGACAGAGGGCGCCTGGAATATTGATCGAAGACGACCCCGGTCGCGCGGTTAGGCGGGCAATCGATCGCGCCAGTACCCTGGACGTCGCGCGTGATGCGCGTACGCGACGATCGTCACCTCGACCCCATCAAGCAGGAACACGACGTCGTAGTGGAACCGGGCCAGAATCAGGCGTCGCGCGCCACTTGCGGCCGCTCGGCCTCTCGCGGGCATCCCCTCTTCCAGGCCTGAGGCTAATCGCGCGGCCGCAACGTCAAAGTCGTCCTTCAGCGTTCGGCCGAGCCCTTCGCGCTCATGCTCGTACCACGCGATCGCGGCCTCTGCTTCCTCGGCGGCGGCAGGGTGTACGCGAACTCGACGCGTCAAGGCTTCTTCAGCCGGCCCTCGAGCCGTTCACTCACCTCGGCCCAGCCCACCAGCTTCGCCTTACCCACCCTAACTTCCGCTATCCGCCGCTGTACTTCTTCGTCCCACGCCTCGGCCGCGTCCGCGTCGGGCGGCCCGTCAAGGCTCGCCGCCAGCTCTGCCGCCAGCCATGCACGGTCTTCCTCAGGCAGGGTTAGGAGTGTCTCGCGCAAGCGCACGGCAGCTTCCGTCACGCTGCCAATCGTACTCCAGCGCCCGCCTAACCCCGTTCTAGCGGAGCCGGGACCAGGCGACGTCGACGACGTCCCACGTGTTGTCGATCCATGCGTTCGGGAGCGGCTGCGGCTCGAGCGTGACGTTCACCCGCCACACCTCGCTCCGGGGATAGGCCGCGAGGATCTCGGCTCGCTTCTGCGGAAGGTCCCGCACGAAGACACGGGCCGCATGCCTCGGATCGAGCCCGTTCGCGAGCAGGAACGATCCGTATGTCCACTCGACCGTGTTCCCGGCGACGAGCACGAGAGCCGACGGCCCGACGCCGGCCGCCGCGAGCCGGCGGAGCGGCTCCCCCGTGTGCGCGTGGTACGCGTGGGAAAGGGCTTCGGCCTGCCGCGGGAGGAGCGTCGCGAGCGGGTAAATCGCAAGGAAACCTATGGCGGCAGCGGCCACGCTACCCGCAAACCGTTCGAGGCGGAGGCGCTCGAGAAGCGACGCCGCGAGACCGCTCGCCGTGCGAACTGCCCGCGCCGCCAGGAGCGCGAGCGCGCCTAGCGCTTCGAACGCGTACCTCGGGCCCGAGTGATTGATCTCATAAAAGCGGTAGAAACTGAACCCGAGAAGGAGGGTGAGAATACACGCGAGGAGCCAGGCGTCCCACCGGCGCGAAGGCGCCGGAATCAGAAGGAAGACGAGCAGGAGAAGGTCTCCCCACGGAAAGCCCCAGACGGTCGCGTCCAGATCGTAGAGGAAGGTCGGAAAGTGCAGCGAGAAGAGCTGCGATGACGGAAAGCCATACGTGAAGGAGAGGTTCGGGTCCCAAACGAGATAGGCCATCCGCAAGGGATGGCCCGACAATGCGAAGTTGTAGGCCAGCAGGAGCGCGAGCGGCGCCGCGCCGCCGAGCACGAGAAACCCGGCTGACCGGACAAGCTCCTTCCGGCGAGCGATCAGAGCTCCGAGGAGCGCGGGCAACAGGAAAAACACCACCGCCTGCGGCCTCACCACGACCCCGAAGGCCCCGAGTAAACCCGAAAGCACGAGCGGGCGCGCCCGCGTGCCTCTGCAACTCTCCGAGAGGAACGCGAGGCACCAGGTGAACACGCAGAGCCCCGCCACGTGTCCCATGAAGCCTGATCCCATGAGCAACGCGAACGGCGATACGGAAAGAAGGAGCGCTCCCAACAATCCTGTCGTCTCGTCGAAGAGAGCCGTTCCCAGCCGGAAGACGCCGACGACGGATAGGCCGAGCAGGACTGGATTCACGAGGAAGGGGGCGCCGACGAGCCACCCGAAGGCAAGGAGCAACGGAAAGCCAGGCGGATAGATGCCGCACCACCGCGTGTCGCTGAGGAGGACATTCTGAGTCTTGAACGCATCCGGGACGAGCGGCGGCTCGAGCCATAGCCGGCCCGCCGCGAAGATCTTTCCCTGGAAGGCGTAGGAGACTCCGTCGGCCACGTGCGGGACGCCCCCGAAGACACGTTGTCCGAGGAAAGCGCTCACGGCGGCGGCGAACAGGGCGAGACCGACAACGAGAAGAGCAGGCCGGACCGGCCAGGACTTCGGAAGTGCGCTCACAGCCGGAGGCGTCGCCACCTAGCTCGCCGAGCGGTCCTCGAGGGCCAGGCGCTCGTCCGACGCGAGGAGCTCCTGAAGCACGGGCCAGTCGACGTCGGGCTGGGACACGAAGGCGTGCAGATACAGCGCCACGTCGCGGGCGTCGTGCACGCGCAGGAGGGCATCGACGGCGCGCGCGAGGGCCCTGGCGGCCGGGGCCGGGATCGCCCCTTCCGCCGTGAGGCTGGGGCCGTCGTGGGGCAGCTTCAAGGCCTCGAGGAAGGACGAGATGAGGGCCGTCTGGCGGCGCGTGAGGGCGGCCGAGAGGACGTACAGGCCGAGATCCGACGCCCGCTTGTCGCGCAGCGTGCGCCTCACGTAAGCGAGGCGCGTCTCCTCGGGCAACTTCGTGAAGCGACGGAGGGGAATCTGCTGGTACGTGAGGACGCCGCCCGCGATCTTCTCGGGGAGCTCGTCGTCCTCGCACGCCGCCTCGACGATCGCGGCCACCTCCGCGCTCGACATCCGGCGAAAAAGCTCGTGCGACTTCGGGGCTTTCATCGGAGGCCGAGGATAACCGACAATGGACGGCTTGATCGTCCTGCATGGCGTCCCCCGTCCCTCCGGATTCGCCCTTTGGGCCGAGGGACTCTTCGCCCCGCGCGAGGGGCGCGACCGGCATCCCCGCGCCCTCGAGCCGAGTGAGCTCCTCGAGGCGCTGGAAGTAGAAGGCCTCACGTCCTTCGTCTCCGCGCGCGCCGAGCTCACGTCGCTCATGCTCGCCGCCCCCGCCGTGCATGGGCGCCCCGTTCCGTCGGCGCCGGCCCTGCGAGAGCCGGCGGACTACGCGGCGCCGTTCACGGCCGTCCTCCGGACGTACGAGGTCCCCGCCCTCGTGCTCCCGATGGCGCATGCGCTCGAAACGCTTCTCGCGCTCCCGGCCGCCCTGCGCGCGCGGCCCCTCTCCGTGTCGGCCGGCGACGATCTTGACTACTGGGCGGAAGTCGCGCGCTGGGTGTTCGACCTTCTGCTCAGGCGGCGCGTCGCGCCGGGCGTAGACGGCGGCCACCCGCGGTGGCGGCCGGTCCTCGACGGCCCGCACGAGAGGGAGCGGCTGCGCCGCCTCGCCGAAGCGATGCCGCCGGTGTCGCGCGCGGTCCTGCCTGCGGGCACGCGCCCGGGGCCCGACGGCGCGCTCCCCGCCGCGCGCGGTCTGCTTCTGAACTTCCTCGACGACGCCGTGGATGCGGCGGCGCGCGACGTCCTCAGAGACGTCCTTCCGAAGGAGCGGCGCCGCGCGGGCGACTCTCCCGAGGCCGAGGTCGTCGCCGCGCTCGCCGCCCCCGCCACCCGCGCGCTCGAGCCCGGCGTCCTGGCGCGCCTCTCGGAGTGGAGTCTCCCGCTCCTCGATCCGCTGCCCGAGAGCCTGCTGCGCCTCGGGATCCGTGTCGTGCCTCCTGCCGAGGCCGGAGGCTCGTTCGCGCTCGCGTACGTCCTCGAGTCCGGAGAGAGCCCCGAGGTCTCCCTCGAGGCCGAGGAGATCTGGGCCCTGACCGAGGGTTCGATCCGGCGCCGCGGGCGCCTGTTCACGAACCCGCAGGACGCGCTCCTCGCGCGCCTCGGGACCGCGGCGGCGCTTTCAAGGCCCGTCGCCCGGAGCCTCGAAGAGCGGCACCCCTCCGGGGTCACGCTGTCCCCCGACGAAGCCTGGCGCTTCCTCTCCGACGAGGCCCCGCGCCTCGGAGAGGCCGGCATCGTCGTCCGCCTGCCCGGCGGCGGGAGCCTCGCACGCGTTGCCCTCAAGCTCGTGGGGCGCGCACCGGGGCCGGGCGAAGCGGACGCGCCCGTCGTGCGCTTCGGCCTCGACGCCCTCGTCGACTTCGACTGGCGCGTGGCCGTGGGCGACGCGCTCCTGACTCCGCACGAATTCGAGGAGCTCGCCGCGCGCCAGATTCCGCTCGTCGAGATCCACGGAGAGTGGGTTTTTCTCGACAAGGAGAACCTCGAGAGGGCGCGGCGGCTCCTGGATCGCAGGCCCGGAGGCCGCACGACGCTCGGCGAGCTGCTTCGGCTCGCGGGCGGGCTCGAGGGCGAGCGCGGCGACGTGCTCATCGACGGCGTGGGCGGCGAGGGATGGGTCGGCCGCCTGCTCGATCCGGAGGTCGCGCGGCGCGAGATCGCCGGATACACCGCGCCGCACGGCCTGACGGGCACGCTGCGTCCCTATCAAATGCGCGGCGTGGGGTGGCTGCGCTTCCTGCTCTCGCGGGGCCTCGGCGCGTGTCTCGCGGACGACATGGGCCTCGGCAAGACGATCCAGTTCCTCGCCACGCTGCTCACGGCGCGCGATGCGGGCGAACGCATCGGCCCGTCGCTCCTCGTCTGCCCCACGTCCGTCGCCGAGAACTGGGTCAGCGAGGCCCAGCGCTTCGCGCCGCAGCTCCGCGTCGTCGTGCACCATGGGGCCGGTCGCGCGAGCGGCGAGGCGTTCCAGGATCTCCTCGACGATGTGGACCTCCTCGTCACGACGTACGCCCTCGTGCATCGCGACCGCGCGCTCCTGTCGGGCGTCACCTGGGAGTACCTCGCGCTCGACGAGGCGCAGAACATCAAGAACCCTGCGGCCGCGCAGTCGCGCGCCGCGCGCTCTCTCCACGCGGTCCGCCGCGCCGCCCTCACGGGCACGCCCGTCGAGAACCGCCTCTCCGAGCTGAAGTCCATCTTCGATTTCCTGAACCCCGGGCTCCTCGGTACGGACGAAGCCTTCCGGCGCAACTTTTCGCTTCCGATCGAGCGCCACAGCGACCCGGCCGCGGCCGCCCGCCTGCGCCACGTCACGGGCCCGTTTCTCCTCCGCCGCGCCAAGACCGATCCCGGCGTCGTCCCCGACCTTCCCGAGAAGATCGAGACGAAGGAGCTCGTCGGCCTGACGCGCGAACAGGCTGCGCTCTACAAGGCGACCACGCGCTCTCTGCTCTCGGGAATCGGACGGGCGAACCGGCGGAGCCGCAAGGCGAAGATTCTTCTCCTCCTGCTCCGGCTCAAGCAGATCTGCGACCACCCCGCTCTCTTCCTCGGGGACGGGCGGCGCGACGGCCGCTCGGCGAAGGTCGCCCGCCTCGTCGAGATGTGCGAGGAGACGCTCGCCGAGAAGAGCCCGGCCCTCCTCTTCACGCAGTTCGCCGAGATGGGCCACCTCCTCGTCGCCGAATTGAAGGAGCGCTTCGGCTGCGAGGTCCTCTTCCTGCACGGCGCGGTCCCCCGCCACACGCGGACGGAGATGGTCCGGCGCTTCCAGGAGGACGAGGATCCGCCCCCGTTCTTCGTGCTCTCTCTGCGCGCGGGAGGCACGGGCCTCAACCTGACGCGCGCCTCGCACGTGTTCCACGTGGACCGCTGGTGGAATCCCGCGGTCGAGGAGCAGGCCACCGACCGCGCCTTCCGGATCGGCCAGACGCAGCACGTCCAGGTCCACAAGTTCGTCTGCCGCGGGACGCTCGAGGAGCGCATCGACCGGATGATCGAAGAGAAGAAGGCGCTTGCGCGCTCGATCGTGGGGGCGGGAGAGCAGTGGATCGCCTCACTCTCGGACGACCAGCTCACCGAGCTCGTCGCGCTCGACACGAGCGCCATCGAGACGGACGGAGGTCATTGATGCCGCGCCGCAGGAAAGCCCTTCTTCCCCGCGCGAAGCCGCCCGAGAGCGGGTGGGCGTTTCGCTTCCTCGCGCGCCTCGCCGCGCTCGGCTGGGAAGACGCGCTCGCCGACGGGCGCGCGATCGCCCTCTCAGGCGCGGTGACCTCGCTCGAGATCGGGCGCGCCGGCGCGCGCGCGGACGTCAAGACAGCGGACGGCCACCTCGAAGAGACATCGCTTTCCCTGCTCCCGCTCGCCATCGTGGCCAAGCGCCGCGTCCTGAAGGCGATGGCCGTGCGGGCGCGATTCGCGGCCGATCTCCTCGCGGGCCGCCTGCCGGACGACGTGGAAGGCGCCTTCCAGGGCACCGGGCACACGCTCCTGCCGGTGGACGCCCGCGACATCGTCTTCCGGTGCTCGTGCGCCGAGGTTCCCGGACCGTGCGCACATGCCGGCGCCCTCGCCGTCCTGCTCGGCGACCGCCTCCAGAACGACCCGTTCCTCGTATTCCTGCTCCGCGGCGTCCCGCGGGAAGAGCTCCTCGAGGGCCTGCAGCGCGCGCGCACCCGGCCCGAGCGCAGGCTCGTATCCGACGCGGCGGACCCGGCCGCGACCCGCAATGCCACCCGCAATGCCACCGACCTTCCAGAGCCGCTCCCGCGGCACGTCCTCGAGAGGCCCGAGCTCTTCTACCGGCCGGGCGAGCCCGTTGCCGCGCTCCGCGGATCCTATGCGCCCCCGGATCATCCGGAGGCCGTCCTCACGCGCCTCGGGCCGCCGCCCTTCAAAGACCCGGAAGCCGCGCGGCTCCTCGTCGACCTCCACCGCGCGATCGGCCTCGGCGCCCGCGAGCGCCTCGCCGAGTGGGAGTGGCGGAAGGCCGGAGGGCGGGGCTAGGTAAGCGCGCGGCTGCGCGGGAGTCTTTCAACGGAAGATGACATCCTGAACGCGCCAGCGATCTCCCTGCTTCAGCACGAGAGCCCTGCCCTTCATCCCCATCACGAATTCCAGATCCAGGACCGCCCGTCCGGCGCCGTAGAGCTTGCCCCCGACGACTCGATCTGAACTCCTGCCGCCGCCGCCCCCGAACACAGTCACGAACTGCGGCATCGTCCCGTGCTGGGCCGGCGCCACCAGGGATTCCCCGAGCACGGCCACCGTGGCGGCGGAGTCCTCATTCTTCACCGAAGTCCAGAGAGACCGCATGGCCTGGCCTGGTTCGCCGCCGTCGGCCGGCAAGGGTTTGCCGACGCCATAGTCCCCTACGAATGGCACGTCGAACGTGATCCGGCACGTATCACCGCCAGTGGCGCCGCCGGTTCCGCTGACCGTGCCGCTGACCGTGCCGCTGACGCGACCGTTTTTCACGGTACCGCCGGTGAAGGTCCAGTCGCCGGTGCGCAAAGATCCTGAGGGCCCGAGGCCTTCCAAATCGCCGGTCTTGTCGATGGAGAGGGTGATGATGTTGTAGGCGTTCTTGGGGCCGCTGCTCATGCCGTCCAGCTCGGCCTCCGGATCCAAGAACAGATCGGGGCGGAACCCGCCCAGCATGAGATTGGACACCCGCACGAGCGTCGCGGGCTTCTTGACCCCGAAGAACAAGTTACCCTGGAGTGCAACGCCGTCAACGAACTTCACCGTGTGCGTTTTGTCGAAGGTGCAGCTGCCCGACACCTTGCCGAGCGCAGCCACGTTTGGCGCCGGAGATGACGCTTGCGCCGCCAGACCGGCCGGCACCGAACAAGCGAGCACGACGACGGCGAACGTGGCGATGGTGATTGGTCTCATGCTCTTGTCCTCAGTACACGCCCAACCGTATCACCAGTGCGTCCGCATCTCGCCCGGCCGGTCCAGGCCGCGATAGACGACGAAGGCCGCCACGGCCGCGAGCACGGCAACGCCGTTCCACACCCACGCCGTCACTCCGCTCGACAGGAGATCGAAGCCCGATCCCGCCGCGCCGAGGAGCGCCGCCGCAAAGACGTACGCCCGCGGATCGTCGCGCAGAAACACGGTGATCGCCGCGACCGCCGCAAGCGCCGTCAACGCGCCCGCGAAGACGGGCACGGCGAGCTCGCCGGCCGTCCGCGCACCGAACGGCGCGAACACGCCGACCGCGACCGCGAGAAGTCCCGCGCGAAGGGCTGGCTTCTTCAGAACGTCTCGAAGGAGGAGCGCGAGGAAGGCGGCGCCGCCCCCGAAAAGGAGGGCACGAAGGACGATGCCGTCGAGCACGATCGCCGCGGGCAGGATCGTCTCGACGCCCTGCGGAAACGGGAAGGCCGAGATGCCCGCCTCGAGGGGGAACGCCGCCGAGACACCGCGTACGAGGGCGCGCACGCCGAGGACGAGAAGAGCCGCGCCAGCGCCCGCCGCGAAAGCCCGCGGGCCGTCGGCGCCGCCGCGCCGGAACGCGCCGGCCGCGTCGGGCTTCACGGCGAAGACGAGGGCCACCGCGAGGAGCGCAATGCCGTAGGAGACGAGGACGCCCACGAGCAAGCCGACGCCGGCGACGACCGCGAAAACCGGCATCGAGAACTGCGAGTCGTAGCGCGCGAGGATGAGCGGAAGCGACAGGATGCGAGAGAGAATCGACGGCAGGGCCAGGAAGGCCGCGAGCCGGAGAGCGCGCCGCCACGGAATCGACCCGGCGCGCGCGAGACGCACGAGCTCCACGACGAGGAGCCCCACGAGGGTTCCCCACGCGAGGATCTTCCACGCGATGGCGGCATACGTCGCCGTCGTCGACTTCTCCCGGGAGCGCACCCAGTCCTCCGGCAGCTTCAGGGCCGTGGCGAAGAGCGACGGGACGTCGCCCGCGAACCCGGTGACGGCGCGTCGCACCGCCTCGCCGGCGTGCTCGAGACGCGACTCGGAAACGACGAGCGTGTCCCGCCGCGCCTTCTTCGCCTCGCTCTTCGACGACACGACCTCCCACGCGAGCGGGTCGAAGCCGAACGACGCGAGGACCCGCGCCGCCTTCGCGCGCGCCGCGGTTTCGTCCGGACTCGCGCCGGGCTCGGCCTCGGGGAAGGAGCGGCGGAAGCCGGCGACCCGGCCCGTCCGCGCGTCCACCGAGACGGTCGCGCCGTGCTCGTCGAGAGCACGCACGTACCTCACGTTCCAGACCGGCCCCGGAAAAATCGTCGTCGCCCACCTCGTGAGAAGCGGCATGCCGCCGCGCTCGAGGAGCCACCGCTCGCCGAGGTCCGACTCGCCATACGGGACGAGGCCCGTCCCGTTGTCGGAGGGGTCCTCGAGGGCGGGAAGCGCGGTGGCCGTCGTCGCCACCGACAGGTAGCTCGAGGGGTCGTCGCCCGCGGCCTTCAGCCAGACGTCCGCGGCGGCCTTCGCTCCATTCCGGTCGACCGTGACGCTCACGTCTTCCCAGGGTCCCGCCTTGGACAGGACGAAGCGCGCGGCGGCGAAAGCCGCGAGCGCGAGGACGAGCGCCGTGGCGACGCGAGCGGGATTGAGCGCCTGTGGCGGCGCACAAACCGAAGGGACCACTTCTTCGACCCGCGGCGGCGCCGGTGCCGAGCCCGTCGCTGCGTTCGTGAACTCCGCGTCGGGCGTGAACCCGCCGCGCCGGAGATACAGCACGAGAGACACGCCGAGAGGAAGCAGGAGCACGAGAGACGCCGCCGCGCCGGACACGACGAAGTACGGGTTCGACGAGCGCAGGAGGAGGAGCGCCGTGTAGAGGGCGTCGACCGTGAAGTGCCACACGAGGAGCGGGAAGATGTCCGCCTTCAGCATCACGAAACCGATGAGGATTCCCGCGAGTCCCACCTCGACGCCCCGGATGTAGAAGGGCTGGTTCGGATACGTGCTGTGCGCGAAGCCCCAGATGAGCGCCGGCACCACGACCGCGGCCCAGCGCGGCAGGAACCGCTCGGCGAAGGAAATCGAGAACATCCGGGACGAGAACTCCTCGGTCGTCGCGGGCATGAACCCCATCAGGAGGACGCCGAGCCACGGGAACGAGGTGCCGAGCAGGTTCGAGTACGGCACGTCGGCGGGAGCCCACGCGCCGAAGTGCGCGGCCACGACGTAGAAGACGATCTGGTACGCGAAGAAACACGCCGTCATCGCGTAACCGAGGAGGAGTCCGCGGAAGAAACGCTTCGATCCGATTCCGCGGAGCGACAGGATGCGGCCGAGGGCCGGCTTTTCCGGATAGCGTTCCCGGTAGAGCGGCTCCCCGGCCGCGACGAGAAGGAGCAGCACGACGCCGAGGCTCACGGCCGCGCCCACATCGCCCGCCACCGATTTCGCGACGAAGCCCGCCCATCCGTCCGAGGTCTCGTAGTCGAACAGCCGGATCGGCATTTCGTTGAGCGACGAGAGGAACTGCAGGACGGCTCCCGTCCCCGCGAACGCGAGCGCCCACTTCCACTTCACGTCCTTGCGGCGGACGCGCTCGAGAAAGACGACGAGGATGGCGAGCGCCGTGAGGAGAAGGCCCAGCGTGGCGACCGTGCCCGCCGCGAGGTTCTTCGAGCGGAGCGTCTCGTAGTCGCGCCGCCATTTCTCCGGGACCTCGAAATGGAGCGACGAGCGCCCGACGCGGTCCCCCTGCATCTCCACGAGGTAGCGAAGCGCGGCATCCCCGAAGCGGATCGTGCTCGACTCCCAGACGAACGTGCGATCCACGCGCGCGGGGCGCCTCTCGACCGTCGTCTCGATGAACCGAAGAGTCGACGGGTCGATCCCGCGCAGCGTCCGGATTTCCGCCTCCGCCAGCGCGCGCGCCGCCGATTCGCCCGGGTCCTTCGCGGCCTCTTTCTCCGGCAGGATCCGGCGGATGGCGAGGAGCCGCCCGTCCGGGGAGACCGCTGCCCGGTACTCGAGCTTCTCGAGCGGGCGGACCCATCGCACCGACCAGCGCCAGACGGGAACCGTGGTCCTGAAGATCGGGTTCGCCTTCTCGAGGCCGAGCGTTCTCTCGAGATAGACCTTCGCCTCGTCGTCGCCGTCGAAGATCGCGAGAGGGCGCATCCCCTCGAGCGCGAAGCCGCGCGCGCGAAGCGCCTCGGCGCCGCGGCGAATCGCCTCCTCGCGCGTGACCTTGAAGTCGATCGAGGCCTCGGGGAACGCCCGCGAGAACCCGGCACGGAAGACGAGGGCGCCGGCCACGATGGTGAGCAGGCAGAGGAGGATGAAAATGCGATCGCGCCGGTCGAAGCGCACGCGCGGGTCGCCGGACGGCTCGCTCACAGGGCGCGGATCTTAGCCCGCGCCTCCCCCCGCGACGGCGAGCGCCGGGGCGACCGGGAGCCTCGAGAGAAGCCACGCCTCGAGAAGCTCGGGACCCGTGCCCGCCCCGCTCTTCACGCCCCGGTCGATCGCCTCCAGCCCCATGAGCGCGCGCTTGAGGTCCTCCGCCGTCCAGCCGAGCGCCGCGAGGTAGGCCTTGTGGAGGACGAACGGGTGCGCGTCGAGAGGAAGGGGCGGGAGACCCGGGCGGGCCGCCTTGAGCGCGGGGAGGATGCGGTCCACGAATCCGCGGTAGTCCGCGCGGCGCGGCGCGGAAGACGAGGAGGAAGACGTCGCCCGTTCGTCCAGGGCCGCGCGAAGCGCAAGCATCCTCCTGATCTCGGCCGCGAGGAGGCCGAGGAGCGGGAAGAACGCGGCCTCGCCGCGTGGCCCCTTCCTCTCCGAAGGAGCGTCCTCCTTGCCGCCCCACGGACGGAACGCCGTGAAGCTGGCCCCCGAGAGGAGCTTTCCTAGGAGGCGCAGCGCCTCTCCGAGGTCGCGCGCGGCGACGGCCTCGACGAAGTCCGAGCCGTATTCGCGGCTCTCGTCGGCGATCTGCCGCGCGGCCTCTTCGGCGGTCACACGCGGCCCGGCCGCGGAGTCGATGAGGCGATCGAGGTCCGAGAGAAAGGGCCGTGCGGCGAGCCGGCCCCGGCCCGAAAGAAGCTCGAAGACCTCGGGCTCGACGAGCACCTGGCGATCGATGGCCCGTTCGAGACCGAGCGCGGCGAGGCGCTCGCGACGCGCGGATTCGTCTGGCACGGACAGGTCGGCGGCACGCGCCGCGCGTCTCAGGCCCTGCGTCGCGCGGTGTTGCGCGTCGGGCGTGACGGCGTGAACGAGGAGGACGTTGTCGGACGCGCCCGCGCGCCCTGCGAAGTCCAGGAGCCGGTCGAGCGCCGTCTCCGCACCTTCCTCGGACGCGGGGAGGAGGGCGAGAAGCGACGCGAGCGCCCCCGCGCGATCCGCGCGCTTCACGCGCCCGGCGATCCGGCGCGCAGCGTCCCTGGGATCGTCGCCGACGGCGATGCCGGCCGCCACGGCGAGCGCGTGCGCCCTCTTCGCGAGGCGCGTGAGGACACGCGGGTCGTCCCGGGCCTCTTGCGCTTCACTGGCTTCGTCGAGGAGCGCATCGACCTCTTCCGCCGTGAGGACCTTGCCGCGGAACAGCTCCGTGGCTTCGAGGACCACGAGCCGGTTCGTCGAGAAGAGCGCAACGGTCGCGGCGTCCGCCACGGCTTCCTTCACGCCTTCGCCCGTCGCCTCGTACGTCGAAACCTCTCCCTCGCGGAAGGCTTCCTGGAATGCCGCCGTCACGCGGCGCGCGCCCTCGGCCACGATCCAGTCGTCGTCTCCGGACAGGAAGAGGATCGGGTGGAGGGGCGTCGTCCGCGCCGAGGCGAGGAGCGGGGCGAGCGGCGCGAACGGATCGGAGCGCGACGGTTTCGTCACGCCCCGATCCTAACGCGACTACAAAAGGCCCTTGTCCTGAAGCTCCTGGCAGTCCAGGCAGTGGCGCGCCCAGGGAACCGCCTCGATGCGCTTCTCCTGGACGACCTGGGAGCAATGGACGCAGGTTCCGTAAGTCCCATTGTCGAGCCGCCCGAGCGCTTCCTCGATGAGGAGCAGGATCTTGCGGTCGCTCTCGGAGAGCGAATATGCGAACTCTTTCGTGTAGGCGGACGTCGCGCGGTCGGCCATATCCTGCGCCGACTCCTCGATCGTCTCGTCGGAGACCTGGCGGTTTTTCGCGAGATCCTGGACGAGCTCGTCGCGCTTGGCGACGAGGCGTTTCCTCACCCTGTCGCCGGCTTCCTTCTTCAGGGCCTTGGCGGGCATCGTGGCGGTTTTCGGTGACATGCTGGTCGTCTCCCTCGAGATCATTTGGAATAGGCGACGCCGGAAAGCGCCGCAGTTGCCCGGTAAACCTGTTCCGTCAGGACCAACCGTGCCAGCTGATGTGGCAGGGTCATCCGGGAAAGCGGGAGGATAGCACGCGCCCGCGGGCGCAGGACGGGGTCCAGACCGAACGCCCCGCCCACCGCAAAGACCACGGCCGAAGGCGACGAATCGAGCCAGGAGCGGAGGTCGGACGCGAATTCCGCGCTCGTGCGCTCCCTGCCTTTCTCGTCCAGGAGCACGAGGAGATCACGCGGGGCGAGGGCCGCGAGGAGGCGCTCCGCCTCCTTCGCGCGAATGCGGGCGGCGTCGGGTTTCTCGCTCGGCTTCTCTTCCTTGACGACGGTGACGTCGCACGCGGCGAAGCGGCCGATCCGCCCGACGTATCGCTCGACGCCCCGGGCGTATTCGGCTTCGTCGCTCTTGCCGACGAAGAGAAACCGGATCCTCACGAGCCCGTCCGGCGCGCGTAGAGCGTCTTGCGGGCCACCCCGAGTCGGCGCGCCGCCTCGGTCACGTTTCCGCCCGCCTCGTCCAGGATGAGGGCGATGTAGGCGTTCGCGAGCTCCCTGAGCGACCAGCGCGCATGCGCGGCCGCGTGGAGGAGCGCCTCGGGGTCCGACGGGCCCGCGAGCTTCAGGTGCGCGGCGTCGATCGCGCGAGCGCCCTCTGCGAGCGCTTCGCTCGCGGCCCTTCGAACGACGTTTTCGAGCTCGCGGAAGTTGCCGCGCCAGGCGTGCCCCAGAATCACGCGCCGCGCGGCCGCCGTGAACGCGGCCGGGCCTCCGCCGGCCTTCGCGAGAGCGCGGGCCGCCGGAAGCAGGTCCTCGCGGCGCTCGACCAGAGGGGGCAGGCTCACCGTGACGACCGCGAGCCGGTAGAAGAGATCCTCCCGGAACGTCCCCTCGCGCGCCCGGCGCGGCAGGTCGGGACCAGCGGAGGCCACGAGGCGCGCCTTGAGCGGCAGAAGGCGCGTGCCTCCGACGCGCCGCATGAGGCGCTCCTCGACGACGCGGAGGAGCTTTCCCTGGGCGCGAAGGGAGAGAGCGTCGACCCGGTCGAGGTAGAGCGTGCCAACGCCTGCGCCCTCGAGGAGGCCGGGCTTTCCCGTGACGGCCCCCGTGAACGCCCCGCGCTCGTGCCCGAAGAGCTCGCTCTCGAAGAGATCGTCCGAGACGGCCGCGAGATCCACGCGCACGAAAGGCGCCGCAGCGCGCTCCGAGCGCTCGTGCAGAAGGCGCGCGAGCCGGTCCTTCCCCGTGCCGGGCGCTCCGAGGAGGAGCACCGTGTTGGCCGAGTCCGCGGCGCGCGCGAGCCGCCGGAGCTGCTCCCTGAGGCCGCGGTGGCGCGTCGCGAAAAGGGCGGGGGACGCGGCGCGTGCCGCCACGCGATGCCTAGCGGAACGCCGCCGTGGCGTCCGGAGCGTCTCCCCACAGCCTCTCGAGGCCGTAGAAGCGGCGCGCCTCGTCGTGGAAGACGTGGAACACCACGTCGCCGTAGTCGAGGAGGATCCAGGCCGCCGAGGAATAGCCCTCGATCGAAAGCGGCCGGCGGCCCACGGCCTTGAGAGCCAGCTCGACGGCGTCGGAAAGAGCCTGCGCCTGCCGGTCGCTCCCCGCCGTGGCGAGGACGAAGTAGTCGGATATCGTCGTCAGGCCCTGGAGGTTCAGGACCACCAGCTTTTCGGCCTTCTTGTCGAGCAGCGCGGCCACGCCCTTCTTGAGCTGTTCGGTCAGGCGCTCGTCTACGCCTGGGTCGACGGAAGCACGGGGCTTGTCTCTGTGCTTCTCGGGCGCGTCACCGAACGCCGCGGCGGCCGCCGACGACGCGCGCAAACCTGCGCGGGCTCCCGTGCGCTGGAGGGTCGCCTCGATGAGGTCGTCGATGGGCCCCAGCTGGGGAACCGGATGCCTCACGGGACCCGGTACAGGGCGTGCCTTCGAAGATACGCGGCGACGTTCGCCGGGAGACTTTCGTTCAGGTCCTCTCCCGCGGGGATGGCGCGCCTTAACCATGTGGACGAAATTGTAACCGGTGCGTTGCCCGCGAAGAAAATCGTTTCGCCGAACCGTCCGGAGATCGCCTGAGGCAGCTCGCGCGCGAGCACTCCGGCCGGAAAGCCCTCCCGCTCGACAACGGCGAGCGGGAACTCGTCGAGAATCTCCTGCCACGAGCGCCACGTCGTGATCGCGGCGAGGGAGTCGGACCCGAGGACGAGGACGAACTCGGCGTCGGCCCGCGCCGCGCGCAGGTGCCGGAGGGTCTCGATCGTGTACGTGGTGCCTCCCCGCGCGACTTCAAAATCGGTCAGGCGGAACGCGGGATACGCCTCCAGCGCGAGGGCGAGCATCGCGAAGCGATGGTGAGACGGGGCCGACGTGCCAGACGGCTTGTGGGGCGGTTGGAACGCCGGCACGAAGAGGATCTCGTCGAGCGCGAGCCGGAGCCGCGCGTCCTCGACAGGCACGAGGTGCCCGAAATGCACCGGATCGAACGAGCCCCCATAGACGCCGATGCGCATGTCAGGGAACGACCGGTTGGGACGAGGCCCTCGCGGCGGACGCGGCGGACGCCGCGTCCGCCGCGAGGGCGTCGAGCCGCGTGCCGAGGTGCGGGACGAGGGCGTCGAGTCCGTGGTGCGCCGCGGCCGAGATCGCGAAGAAGGCGAGGCCACGGCGCTTCGCGGCAGCGCGGACCGCCCTGACCTGCGCCGGGGATGCCGCGTCGTCCTTCGTGGCCACGAGGACGCGTTCGCGCGCCGCGAGCTCGGGCTGGAAGGACGCGAGCTCGCGCTCGATCGTCGCGATCGTCTTTTCGGCATCGGCGGCCGGGTCGTCCACGTCGAGCGACGCGGCGTCGACGAGGTGGACGAGGAGGCGCGACCTTTCGACGTGCTTGAGGAACCGGATCCCCAAGCCGTGACCTTCGTGCGCGCCCTCGATGAGGCCGGGCACGTCCGCCGCCACGAACGTTCGGAAGCGCTCCCACGAGACGACCCCGAGATTCGGCACGAGCGTCGTGAACGGGTAATCGGCGATCTTGGGGCGAGCGGCCGAGATCGCCGCGATGAGGGTCGACTTGCCCGCGTTCGGCAGCCCGACGAGGGCCACGTCCGCGAGGAGCTTCAGCTCGAAGGCCAGCTCGCGCTGGACGCCCTCGCCGCCCGGGTCGGCGCGCCGCGGCGTGCGGTTCGTGGACGTCGCGAAGCGCGCGTTCCCTTTCCCGCCTTTTCCGCCGGGGGCCACGAGCAGCGTCTGGCCTTCCTCGACGAGGTCGCCGAGGATCTCTCCCGTGTCGCGAACGCGCACGACCGTTCCGACGGGCACCGAGACCGGGAGATCCGCCCCGTTCTTGCCGTGGCGGTCGTTGCCCTTTCCGTGGCCGCCCCGGCCCGCGGCAAACCGCCGCTGGAAGCGAAACGGATAGAGCGTGTTGAGGCCGCGGTCCGCGACGAGCGTGACACTGCCGCCGTCTCCGCCGTCCCCGCCCGAGGGCCCGCCCCGCGGGACGAACTTCTCGCGTCGCATGGCGACACAGCCATTGCCACCGTCGCCCCCGGCGACGTGGATGACCGCTTCGTCTATGAACAAAAGAGCGTCTTACTTTTCGGAGACGGCGGACTTTTCCGAAAGCGCAGCCGCCGTGATCGAGACGTAGCGGCCGAGGCGGCCCTTGTCGTGAAAGTTCACGATTCCGTCCACCTTCGCGAAGAGCGAATCGTCCTTGGCGCGGCCGACGTTCAGGCCCGGCTTCAGAGGGGTGCCGCGCTGCCGCACGAGGATCGAGCCGCCCGACACGAGCTGGCCGGCGAAACGCTTAACGCCGAGGCGCTGGCTGTTGCTGTCGCGCCCGTTGCGGGACGAACCTTGACCTTTTTTATGTGCCATTTTCTTTTCGTCTCCGCCTGATCAGGCCATGATGGACGCGATGCGGATCTCGACGAGATCCTGGCGATGTCCGTGGGTCCGCTGGAAGCCCTTCCGGCGCTTCTTCTTGTAAACGAGAAGCTTCGGTCCGCGCGTCTCGCGCACCACGACGCCCGTCACTTTCGCGCCGGGGACGAGCGGGGAACCGAGGTGCAGGCCGTCATCCTTGCCGATAGCGAGGACTTCGGTCAGCGACACCTCCGCGCCCTTCTCGAGGGTCTCTTTCGTGAGGCGCTCGACACGCACGACGTCGCCCTCGGCGACGCGTACCTGCTTGCCCCCGGTCCTAATAACTGCGTACATGGCTTGCCTCAACTTCCAATCAACTTCCCGAGCAAAACGGCCGACAAAAATACCAGACCGGGACACGGCTGTCAAAGCGGCGTCAGTCCTCGCTGACCTCGTCCGGCAACTCGTTCGTGTCCCCTGGATCCGTCTTCGGGAAGAAGAGGGCGAGCGCGTCGCCGAGCTTGTCCACCGCCGCGACGATGCCCTCCGTGAACTTTCCTTCGGCGAAGCGGGCCCGAGCCGCATCCCGCGCCTCGGCCCAGAACCCGTCACCCACTTTTTCGTGGATTCCGGCGCCACCGATCACGGCGAAAGCACGCGACTCCGGGACGATGAAGACGAGGCATCCGGTGCCCCGGATCGTCTTGCCCATTCCGAGTTTCAGGAAGGCCTTCTCTGCCTCCGCTCTTGCGTCGTTCACGGCGCCGTGATGCAGGTGGACGCGGATCTCGCCGAGGCTCTTTGCCTCGGCCCGCTCGATGGCCTCGACGATCGCCGGCCGATCGAGAGCCTCGAAAAACGCGGCTGCCTTCTTGCTCCTTGCCATGTCACCAGCTCCCGCTCGCGCCGCCGCCGCCGAAGGATCCGCCGCCGCCCGAGAAGCCGCCGCCTCCTCCGCCTCCGCCGAACCCGCCGCCGAAGCCGCCAAAACCGCCGAAGCCGCCCGAGCCCCAGCCACCGCGGCCGATGTACGAGTACCCGCCGCGATTCCTGAAGACCATCGGGATGATCCCGAAGAAGAAGAAAAGCAGAATCGCGAGGAGGAGAGGGCCGGGCAGAGACGGCCCCTTGCCTTCCCGGTGCGTCCTTCCGGTACCCTTGTATTCGCCTCGCGTGGCTTCGATCGCGGCGGAGACCCCCGCGGAAATCCCGCCGCTGTAATCGCCCGTCCGGAAGCGCGGAAGCACCTGCTCGTCGAGCACCTGCCGCGCGAGGGCGTCTGGCATTGCGGCTTCGAGCCCGTAGCCCACCTCGAGTCGCGCCTTCCGCGACCCGGGGAAGACGAACAGGATCATCCCGTTCTTCCTCTGCGTCTGCCCGGCTTTCCACGCCTGAGCGCACGCGACTGTGTATTCCTCGAGCGTGGTCCCGTCCGGAACCGTGGTCTCCGTGTAGACGAGGAACTGGTTCGACGTCTCCCTCTCGAAGTCGAAAAGGCGCCTCTCGAGGCCGACGGCCACGTCGGGCGCGATAACGCCGGCCTTGTCCGTCACGAACCGCGTCGGCACGGGCGGAACCACGGGCCCGGCCGCAGCACCCGCGCGGGCGAGAAACAGAGGAACCGCGAACAGAGCGGCCCGGACGCACGTCCGGGCCGCGAGACGTGTGTTCATGCCGACAGGTGCCGCCGTGAGGGGCGAAGCCTCAGTTGAACTTGACCTGGGGAGGCTTTTCGGAGCCCTCCGCGGCCTTGAAGTACGGACGATCTTTGAAGCCGGCGAAGTTCGCGACGATGACCGTCGGGAACGAGCGGCGGAGCGTGTTGTAGGCCTGGGTGACGTCGTTGAAACGGCCGCGCTCGACCGAAATGCGGTTCTCGGTGCCCTCGAGCTGCGTCTGAAGGTCGCGGTAGTTCTGGTTCGCCTTCAGCTCCGGGTACTTCTCGATGGTGACGAGAAGGCGGCTGAGGGCCCCGCCGAGCTGATCCTGCGCCTTCTGGAACTTGTCGAAGGCGGCCGGATCCTTGATGGAGTTCGCGTCGAGCTTGACCTGCGTGGCCGAGGCGCGCGCCTGGATGACCTGGGTCAGCGTGTCCTTCTCGAAATTCGCCGCTCCCTTGACGGTCTCGACGAGGTTCGGGATGAGATCGGCACGCCGCTGATAGACGTTCTCGACCTGGGCCCAGCCCGCGCTGACGCCCTGATCCGCGGCGTTCAGCTTGTTGTAGGCCCCCGCCGCCATGCCGCCGACGACGAGTACGCCGACCAGGATGAGGACGATGCAGCCGAGAGCAACGCTTTTACCCATAGAAAAATCGATCCTCCAAGAACCCGAGATCCTATCAGGAACCTGTCAAGAATAATCGCTGCGTGCCGTAACTCATGACTACAGAAGCTTTTCCATGAGGCGCGGAGGAAGCAGGAACTTCAGCTCGGCTGGCCCGAGAGACGGGTCGGCCGGCGCCTCGAAGGCCGCGAGGGCCGCCTTCTTCATCGGGACCTCGAGGTCGGAACGGCCCGAGAGGAGCAGCCCGAACAGTCGGCCAAAATGGGGCTGGTGTCCGACCAGGAGGACCGACGCCGGACCGAGCCGGGCGAGCTCGTGCAGGACCTCGACGGGGTTGGCATTCGGGGCGAGATTCTTCGTTTCCGTGAACGGACGCTGGAACCCGCAGGCCGCCGCGACGGGCTCTGCCGTCTGCCGGGTACGCGTGAGAGGCGAGACGAGCACGGCTTCGTAGCCAGGGTCCAGCCGCGCGATCGCCTTCGCGAGCGACCGCATGCGCTTCTTCCCCTCCTCGGTCAGACGCCGATCCGCGTCCCTCCCGGTGGGAGAGACGTCCTCGGCCTCGGCGTGGCGGAGAAGATGGATGAGCACGGGTGGATTCTATTCGGATCGAGGGGTCGGTTCCGATCGGGAACGTCAGGTACTGCACCGCCGCGAGAATGTCGCGCCGGCTCGATGATCGAGCGCCTCGACCCATCCACCTTACTAAAGGAAACAAAAGTTGGTTGACATCTAACTAGACTTAGTCTAAATTACTTTCACGGGACGGGACAGAATCCCACCGGTGAAGATACGAGTCCTACAAGGAGAATTTCCATGCCCCAGATCGTCGGCCGCAAGGCTCCCGAGTTCGCCCTCGAGGGCGTCCTGAACGGAAAGTTTCTCACATACCGCCTCTCCGACTACAAGGGAAAGTGGGTCGTCCTGTTTTTCTACCCCCTCGACTTCACGTTCGTCTGCCCGACCGAGATCCTCGCGTTCTCCGACCGGCTCGCCGAGTTCAAGAAGGTCGGCGCCGAGGTGTTCGGAGCCTCCGTCGACTCCAAGTTCAGCCATCTCGCGTGGACCGAGAAGCCGCGGGAAGAGGGCGGCATCAAGAGCCTCGCGTACCCCCTCCTCGAGGACCTGAAGAAAGAGCTCGCCGAGGAGTACGGCGTCCTCGACGAAGCCGGCGCCGTCGCGCTGCGCGGCCTCTTTCTCATCGACCCGGACGGAATCGTCCAGCACGCCACGGTCAACAACCTCGGAGTGGGCCGCTCGGTGGACGAGACGCTGCGCGTCCTGCAGGCGTTCCAGTTCGTGCGCGAGCATGGCGAGGTCTGCCCCGCCGACTGGAAGCCGGGCGCGAAAACCATGAAGGCCGACTGGGACAAGTCGAAAGATTACTTCGCTCACCCGAAGTAATCTCCCGCACATGCCCGCAAAGACTCACTACAAGGTCGCGATCGTCGGGTCAGGCCCCGCGGGCCTGACCGCGGCGATCTATGCCTCGCGCGCGAACCTCGAGCCGCTCGTCATCGAGGGGATTCAACCGGGCGGCCAGCTCACGACGACGACCGAGGTCGAGAACTTCCCCGGCTTCGAGCACGGCATCCAGGGGCCCGCGCTCATGGACGTCACCCGCAAGCAGGCCCAGCGGTTCGGCACGGAAATCGTCGTCGACACGGTCACGGAGGTCGACGTGACGCCCTGGCCCTTCACCCTGACCCTCGAGTCGGCCGGCAAGATCACGGCCGACGCCGTCATCGTGGCCTCCGGGGCCTCGGCGAAGTACCTCGGCCTCGAGAGCGAGAAGAGGCTCCTCGGCTACGGCGTCTCGGCCTGCGCCACGTGCGACGGCTTCTTCTTCCGCGGGAAGGAAGTCGTCGTGGTGGGCGGCGGCGACACGGCCATGGAAGAGGCGAGCTTCCTCACGAAGTTCTGCTCGAAGGTGTACCTCGTTCACCGGCGCGGCGAGTTCCGGGCCTCGAAGATCATGGCGCAGCGCGCGCTCGCCAATCCGAAGATCGAGGTCCTCCTCGACACGGTCGTCGAGGAGATCCTCGGCGCGCCCGGCACGGGCGTGAAAGGCGTGCGCGTGAAGAGCGCGAAGACGGGCGAAACGAAGACGTTGAACGTCTCAGGCTACTTCGCCGCGATCGGCCACCAGCCGAACACCGATCTTTTCAAGGGAAAGCTCGAGATGAACGACGTCGGTTATCTGAAGATCCAGCACCCCTCGACGAAGACGTCTGTCGACGGCATCTTCGCGGCCGGCGACGTCGCGGATTTCATCTACCGTCAGGCGGTCTCGGCTGCCGGCGAAGGCTGCAAGGCCGCGATCGACGCCGAGCGCTGGCTCGCCAAGCACGGAATCCACTGAACCCCGGTGAACCTCGGAACCCCGGCTAGAAGGCCTGGCCCGACGAGAACGAGAGCAGCCACCCCGTCCGCCCGAGCGGATCGGGGTGGAGCGAGCGGGCGACGTCCATGCGCAGGAGGTTGTTCTTGCTTGCGCGCGTGATCCCGATCCTCAGGCCCACACCGAAGTCCGCGAGCTTCCAGAATCCGTCGGGATCCCCCCAAGACCAGCCGGCGTCACCGAAGGCCGCGAGCCCGAACGACACGAGCTGGAGGATCTCGGGCACGACGAGGACCCGCGCTTCGACGTTTCCCACGAGGCGGCGGCTTCCCTCGACCGCATGGAGGCGATAGGCCCTGACGCCGTTCTCCCCGTCGAGCTCAATCTGGCTCTCCGGGTCGAGGTTCCATCCCATGAGCGTGGAGACGTTCCCGACGAGGGTCCAAGGGCCTTTCAGCATGTAGGCCCGCGCGCCTGCCGAGAGGCGGGCGTTCTCGACTCCGCCGGAGAGACGCGTCGACGCCGTGAGCGTGGCGAGCGCGAACCCCGCGGGAAGAAGCGTGCCCATGCTTCCGGAGAGGAGCACCCGGCCCGCGGACTGCGCCTCCCCGACGGGCAGCGAGAAGCCGAGCTCCACGCGGCCGCTCGGGGCGAGGTTGAAGTCCTCGTCCCGGTCGATCCGGTCGATCAGCCGCCGCGTGATCCAGCCGGAGCCTTCCCGGGCGACGCCCGCCGAGAGGAACAGGAACGTCCGCTCCGCCCGCTCTTCGGGCGGCGGCACGCCGAGTCCCCCCCCGCGGAGCTTCACGTCGCTCCACTCGACGGATCCGATGAGGCGTACCACGGCGTCGAGATCGCGCGACAGGAGGCGCCCGCCCGTCACGAGGAAGTCGCGCTCCTGCTGCTTCCAGACCATCGCCTCCTGACCCGCCGCATAGAGCTTCGTGTCGAAGTTCGAAACGCGGACGGCGCCTTCGAGCGCCCAGGGTACGTCGAGCGCATAGAACGGGCGCCCCAACGCCGCCCGGAAAAACTGGCCGTCGGAGAGTTCGGAGGCATCGAGCCGAAAGGCCGTATGCGGAGCGAAGAGGTCCGGGTCGGCGTAGAACACCGAACGCGATGAGCGGTCGGTTTCCTTCTCCCAGCCGAAGCCGAACTGTCGGCCGGTCCCGAGCAGGTTGTATTCCTCGGCGCCGATCGAATAGGTCGTCACGCCGCCCTTGTTCGAGAGCGACCCGCGTACGAGGAGCGTCCATGCGTCGGCGGTCTCGACGACGACGCGGGTTCCCTCCGCGCGCACGTATGCCCTGCGGAAGAGCCCGAACGCGCGCAGGTTCCGCTCGGTCTCGGCGAGGAGGTCCGGGCGAAGATCGTCTCCGGGTTGGAAGAGGAGCTGCTCCTGAATGAACGACAAGCGGGTCGTCAAGTGGAGGGCGTTCGCGAGCCCGTAGGGAAAGAACGATTTCGCCGCCTCCTGGGGCGCGAAGACGTTCGTCGTCCGGATCTCGACCGTGTCGATGCGCGGAGCCTCCTGCGCCGCGAGGCCGCGGCCGAGAAGCCCGAGGAGCACCGCGGCCACCGCGCGGGCCGCCAACCCATTGCGTGTCAGGTCTTCGTGGGATTCCAGAGAGGCTCCGGCTCCTGTCGCGTTTTCGCGGCCCAGCGGCCCAGCACAAAAAGCAGATCCGAAAGGCGATTGAGATAGATGAGGGCGTGGGTGCCCACGGCCTCCTGCCGAGCGAGCGTGGTCACGAGGCGCTCGGCCCGGCGGCAGACGGTGCGCGCCTGGTGTAAGAATGCGGAAACCCAGCCGCCGCCCGGCAGCACGAAGGACTTCAGCTCTGGCAGGCCGGCGTTCAGATCGTCGATCGTCTTCTCGAGGAACGAGACATGGCGAGCTTCGATGACGGGCTGCTTCGGATGGCGGTCCTGCGGCAGCGTGGCGAGATCCGACCCAAGATTGAACAGCTCGTTCTGGATCTGCTCGAGGACGGCGTCGAGCCGGTCGCGATCCGCTTTGCGGGCGGCGCCTGCGTCGTCGCGGTTCGCGGTGCGCACGAGCCCAAGAGTGGCGTTGAGCTCGTCCACGGTGCCGTAGCTCTCGATGCGGATCGCGTCCTTCGCGATCCGCTGGCCTCCCACGAGACTCGTCTCGCCGGAATCGCCTCCCCGGGTATAAACGCGGTTGATCCGGATCGCCATGTCGTCCCCTCAGCCCCAAAGATTACACTCGCCGGGCGGTTCGTCGATGATGCAGGAAATGGTGCAGGACACGTACCAGACGGACTACCACGTCCACACGGCCCGCTGCGGCCACGCCGGCGGCGCCGCGCGGGACTTCGTTCTCGCGGCGCTCTCCCGCGGCCTGTCGGAAATCGCCTTCACGGACCACGTCCCCCTGTATTTTCTGCCGGGCGAGGATCCCGATCCCGGCCTTGCGATGACCCGCGCCGAACTGCCGGGGTACGTGGAGGAAGTCAGCGCGCTCCGCGAAGAGTTCGCGGGCCGGATCGACGTGCTCCTCGGCCTCGAGGCCGACTACGCCGAAGGCCACGAGGCCGCCCTCGAGGAGATCCTCCGCGCCCACGATTGGGACGTCGTTCTCGGCTCCGTGCACTGGGTGGCCGGCGGGTGGATCGACGCGCCGGGCTCGGGGAGACGCCACGAGATCGAGGGAAGCGTGCTCCTGTGGCGCGAGTATTACCGGTTGCTCGCGAAGGCCGCGGCATCCGGGCTCTTCGACGTGATCACGCACTTCGACCTGCCGAAGAAATTCGGCCACCGGATGCCCCCGGAGGCCGCGGACGCCGAGGCCGCGGCCGTCGATGCGGTGCGCGCGGCGGGCGTCGCGATCGAGGTCTCGAGCGCCGGCCTCAGGAAGACCGTCGGCGAGGAGTACCCCGCTCCCCCGCTCCTGACGAGCCTCGTCGCAGCCGGCGTCCCGATCGTCTTCTCGTCCGACGCCCATGCGCCGGCGGAAGTGGCATGGGGCCGCGACCGGATCGAAGCCGCGGCTCGGGCAGCCGGCGCGCGGGAGCATTTGAGCTTTCGGAAAAGAGAGAGAAAGAAGCACCCCTTCTAAGAAATCTTCTCTTCCTCCGAAACCAATTCGACCGAGAACGTGGGCGTGACCGTGAGCTTCAGCGCCGCGAGCCGGCAGGGCCACCGCTCCTTTTCGATCCGGGTCTCGACGCGCTCCCAGATCCACCGCGCGAGATTCTCGGCCGTGGGGACGCGCGCCTGGAACTCGGGAATCTCGAGATTCAGGTTGTGGTGGTCGAGCGGCCGGTCGACCTCCTCCTTGAGAATGCGATCGAGGTCGGTGATGTTCACGATCATCGACGAGTCCGCGTCGGCGACGCCCGCCACGGACACGTCGAGCGTGTAATTGTGCCCGTAGCCCGCGAGGTTCGCCGCGTCCCCGTACGTCGCGCGATTCCACTCTTCGCTCTGGTGCGGATTGAAGAGGCGATGGGCCGCGTTGAAGTGGATCGTGCGCGTGAGGAGAAGCATCGCCAGGGGACTATAAAGCCCGCACCGCCCCGGTGGCGACCGGGACGACCCTCGCGAGCTCTTCCGCGAGACGGCCCGGCAGGACCTCCCGGAGCTCGTAGCGCACGCGCACCGCCTGCTTTGAAAGCTTCATGACGCGGGTCAGGTCGATCGGCGTCCCGACGACGACGACGTCGCACGGCGTCCGGGCGATCGTCTCGGCGAGCTCGGCCACCTGCGTGTCGCCGTAGCCCATCGCGGGCAGGATCCCCGCCGCGTTCGGGTACTTCCGGTACGTCGCCTCGATCGAGCCGACGGCGTACGGCTGCGGGTCGACGATCTGCGCCGCGCCGGCCTTCTTCGCCGCGACAAGGCCGGCGCCGAAGCTCATGCCTCCGTGAGTGAGGGTCGGACCGTCCTCGACGACGAGGGCCCGCTTTCCGCGCACGAGCTCGGGGTGCTCGCAGACGACCGGCGAGTCCGTGCGCAGGACGCGCGCCTTCGGGTTCAGCTTCGCGGCCGCCATCTCGACCGCGTGGATGTTGCCCTCGTCGGCCGTGTCGCACTTGTTCACGAGGATGACGTCGGCGCGCCGGAAGTTCGCCTCGCCCGGGTGGTAGGCCGTCTCGTGGCCGGGCCGGTGCGGGTCCGCGATGCAGATGTGGAGGTCGGGGACGTAGAACGGCAGGTCGTTGTTCCCGCCGTCCCAGAGGATCACGTCGGCCTCGGCTTCCGCGCGGCGGAGAATCTTCTCGTAGTCGACGCCCGCGTAAACGATGAAGCCGTTGTCGAGGTGCGGCTCGTACTCCTCGCGCTCCTCGATCGTGCACTTCTCCTTGTCGAGGTCCGCGTACGTCGCGAAGCGCTGGCAGGCCTGAGCCGCGAGGTCGCCGTACGGCATCGGGTGGCGGACGGCAACGACCTTGAGCCCCTGCTCCTTGAGGATGCGCGACAGGTAACGCGCCGTCTGGCTCTTGCCCGCGCCCGTGCGGACGGCCGTGACGGCGATGACGGGGACCTTCGATTTCAGCATCGTGCGATCCGCGCCGAGAAGGAGGAAGTCCGCTCCCGCGGCGATCGCGCGCGAGGCGAGGTGCATGACCTGCGTGTGCGCGACGTCCGAATACGAGAAGACGCAGAGGTCGATCTTCTCGCGGCGGATCAGCTCCTCGAGCCCGTCCTCGGCGACGATCGGGATGCCGTCCGGGTAGAGCGCGCCCGCGAGGGCCGCCGGGTACCGGCGCCCCTCGATCCCCGGGATTTGCGTCGCCGTGAAGGCGACGACCTGGTGCCCCGGCTCGTCGCGGTAGACCGTGTTGAAGTCGTGGAAGTCGCGGCCGGCGGCACCGAGGATGACGACACGCCTCACGGGGCTCTGCATGGAAACCCTCCGCGGGGAGAGCCCCGCATCCGGAATCTAGGCGCTAGCCCCGCGGAGGGCCTGATTCCGATGCTCTATTTCACCCCGAGGAGCTCGACCTCGAAAAGCAGTGTCGCGTTCGGCGGAATGACGCCACCGGCGCCCCTGGCGCCATAACCGATGGAAGGCGGGATCACGAGGGTGCGCTTGCCGCCGACCTTCATCGTGGCGACGCCTTCGTCCCAGCCCTGGATGACGCGGCCCTGTCCGATCGGGAACTCGTATGGCTGCCCCCGGTCGAGCGAGCTGTCGAACTTCTTGCCCTTCGTCTTGTTCTCGAAGAGCCAGCCCGTGTAGTGCATCACGCACGTCTGCCCGGTCTTCGGCGAGGCGCCGGTGCCTTCCACCGTGTCCTCGTACTGGAGACCCGAGGGCGTCGTCTTCATCTGCGACTCCTTCTTTGCCGCGGTTGCGCTTTTTTCGTCGGCCGGAGCGGAAAACGTCAGGAGGGCAAATGCAGCGCCGGTCAATAGAGCGGACGGGATCTTCTTCATCGAATGCGATTCCTTTCGAATGGACTGCAGGCCGAGGGCCCGCGCGAGTCTAGCGCGGTTCTTCGGAGAGCTCCGCTCTAGAGATGCCTCGGAACCACCGGCGCCGCGAGCGCAATCTCGGGCTCCCACACGACCGGTTTCCTTCCGAAGCACACGCCGAGGCTCTCGAAGAGGGCGAGCTCCGCGACATCCACCTCGCGCCGCACGATGGCCTGCTCCGTCGGCATGTACGAAAGCCTCTTGCCTACCACGGAGACGACGGTGTTTCCCGTGAGCCCCTTCAGGAGGAGCAGCACCGCCGCGGCTCCCGCCATGGTGCCGAAGTTCACGTCGAAGGCCGAGGACGGGCCAGAGCGCACCAGATGGCCAGGCGCGGTCTCGCGAACCTCCGGGGTGGTATAGACGCCCTGAACGTATTGTCCCGTGCGTTTCATGAAGTCCGCGATGTCGGCATCACCCTCGAGGCGCCTTTCCAGCTCCTGCCGCACGTATCTCCCTGCGCCCGCGAGGCGCTTGTGGCCGAATGCGTCCACTCCCGCCGTCTCGTCGTAGAGGTTTTCTCCGTCGGCCTTGCGAAGCCCTTCCGCCACGACAATGAGGTACGTGCCCGCCTTCACGTCGCTCTTCTCGACGCGCGCGCAGTAAGTCGCCTTCAGGTGGCCGTAGACGACGTCGAAGTCGACGGGGATCTCGGGTATGAGGATGCAGTCGGCCTCGGCGCCGGTGCCGCCGCGAAAGGCCGTATGGCCGACGTAGCGCCCGAATACCTCCACCACGAGGATCCGGTTATGCGAGAGCCCGGTCGTCTTCAGGTCGTTGCAGAACTGCGCGATGCGCGTCACCGCCGAGTCGCCGCCCACGCTGTAGGTCTGCAGGTCGAGGTCCATCGTCTTCGGCACGTGCACGCACGGAATTCCGCGAGAGGAAAGGTCCACGGCGACGCTGCCGGTGTCGTCGCCGCCGCTGATGACGAGGGCTTCGATGCCGAACTTCTTCAGGCCCTCCTTGATGCGGTCGTACTTGGCGGGATCGGCGATCTTCGAGATCTTCACGCGCGAATGGCCGGCTTCAGAGCCGGCCTGCGCGGCGTCGATGAGGAGGAGCCGCTTGCCGTCCAGGACAGCCAGTTCCGGCAGGTCCACGAGGTTGTAGAGCCCCGCGTACCCGTTCGGGATGACGACCGTCTCGACGCCGTGAATCGCGGCCTCGCGCGCGACTCCCTTGATGACGGCGTTCAGGCCGCCGCCGTCGCCTCCACTCGTGATGACACCGATTCTTTTCACGCGGCTCCTCCGGACTCGGCTCCGAGGCGCGCCGCGCCAAGGAGCGCGCACGCGTCGTTTACGACCACCTTGATCGGAATTCTCGCAAGGAACGCGCGGACGTTCGTGCCGCCGACGTCGCCCGCGAGGATCATCGGGAGGTTCCCGCGGCCGGCGGGTTTTTCGAATCGGAAACCGCCGCGGCATCCGCGAGAATCGTCAGGGTCCCCGCGGTGGGGCGCACGCGCGCCGCGGGCAGGGCCGCGTCCTCGAGAAGAACGCGGGCCAGCGCCGCCGCCTTTTCCTTCCCCGTGACGAGAAGCGACACGTGCCGCGCCGCGTTCACGAGGGGCAGCGTGAACGTCACCCGGCTGACCGGAGGCTTCGGCGAGTCGTCGACACGGAGGACGAGCCGTTGAGTTTCGTCGAGAGACGCGCGCCCAGGGAACAGAGAGGCCGTGTGGCCGTCCGGGCCCATGCCGAGAAAAACGAGATCGAAGCGGGGGATTCCCTTGTCGGAGGAAGGAGAGAAGATCGAAAACGCGCCCCGGATCTCGGACTCGTAGCGCTCGGCGCCGTCCCGTTCCGTGGCGGGGATGCGGTGGATGTTCTTTCCCGGGAGGGAAACGTGGTTCAGGAGCGCGGCGGCGGCGGCGTCGTCGTTCCGGTCGGGATGACCCTCCGGCACGCACCTCTCGTCCCCGAAGAAGACCTGCGTCTTCTCCCAATCGACCCGCGAGGAAATCAGCGGCGCCGAAAGCAGCCGGTAGCACGAGAGGTGCGTCGCGCCGCCCGCCAGGGCCACGTAGAACGCCCCGCGGTCGCGAACCGCCTGCGCCGCGAGATTCACGAAGAGAAAGGCCGCAGCGTCCGCGACGTCGTCGGCGGTGGCAAAGGCGAGGACCTCCCTCACGGCCTTCGCCAGCGCCTCCCGTCCCTCGCTAGGAGCGCGACGGCCGCGTCCGGCCCCCACGTGCCCGCTTCGTAGTTCGGGTGGTCGAGGGGTGGATTGTCGCGCCAGACGTCGAGGAGGGGCGTCACGTGCTCCCAGGCCGCCTCGACCTCGTCCCGCCGCGCGAAGAGAGTGGAATCTCCGTGGATCGCGTCCATGAGAAGCCTCTCGTAGGCCTCGGGCTGAGACGCGCCGAAGACTTCGCTGTAGCGGAAGTCCATCGTCACGGGGTCGACCTTCGTGACGGGCCCGGGCACCTTCGCGCCGAACTTCAGCGCGATGCCCTCATCGGGCTGGATCCTGAGGACGAGAACGTTCGGCTCCTGCCGGAGGACGCCGACTCTGCGGAAGAGCGCGATGGGCGGCGTCTTGAACTGAATCGCGATCTCCGTGACGCGTTTCTGGAGCCGCTTGCCCGCCCGGAGGTAGAACGGCACGCCCGCCCAGCGCCAATTCTCGATCTGCACCTTCCACGCCGCGTACGTCTCGCGGAGCGACATCGGATTGACGTCCTTCTCCCGCCGGTAGCCGACGACCGTTTGCCCGTCCACGGCGCCCGGGCCGTACTGTCCCCGCACGCTGTCGCGTAGGATCTCCTCGGCCGACTGCGGCTGGATCGAGCGGAGCACTTTCACCTTTTCGTCGCGCACGGCGTTCGGGTCGAACGCCACCGGCGGCTCCATCGCGACGAGGCAGAGGAGCTGCAAGACGTGATTCTGGATGATGTCGCGGAGCACGCCCGCTTCCTCGTAGAACTTCCCGCGGTTCTCGATCCCGATCGATTCGGCCACGGTGATCTGCACGTGGTCGACGTAGCGGCGGTTCCAGAGCGGCTCGAAGATGCCGTTCCCGAGCCTCAGGACGAGGATGTTCTGCGTCGTCTCCTTGCCGAGGTAGTGGTCGATACGGAAAATCTGCCGCTCGCGGAAGACCTGAGCAAACTCCTCGTTCAGGGCGCGGGCGGTTTCGAGATCGCGCCCGAACGGCTTCTCCACGATGACCCGCGACCAGGGGCCGCCGTCCACGCGGTACACGAAACCCGTCTGGCCGAGATTGTTCACGACGTCGGCGATCGCCGACGGCGGAATCGCGAGATAAAAGAGGCGGTTGCCGGGGAGGCCGCGTTCCTTCTCGATCGTCTCGAGGCGCGTCTTGAGGTCCGAGAAGTATTTCGGAATCGTCAGGTCGCCCCGGTAGAAGTAGAGGCGGGATGCGAACGCGTTCCACTCCGCCTCGTCGACGGGTTTTTTGCGCGCGAACTCGGCGACCGCGGCCTTCATCTCGGCGCGGTACGACTCGTCCGATTCGCCCGTGCGCGCGTAGCCGACGATCGCCGTCGCCTGCGGAAGCTGCTTCTCGCGGTGGAGCTCGAAGAGCGCGGGGACGAGCTTCCTCTTGCTGAGGTCGCCCGAGCCTCCGAAGATGACGATCGTCGCGGGGTCGGTCGGGATCGCGCTGCTCATGCCGTCCTCTCCGTTCCGCTCTTCGCCGACAGGGTCCGCCGGACGGCCGCCGCGATCGCGGGCCCGTCGAGTCCCATCAGCGCATACAGCTCCTTCGCGGGACCCGAGGACGAGTAGAAGGTGACGCCCATCTTCCTCACGCGTGCGGGGAGCCCGAGGTCGTTGAGGCGCGCCTGGATCCACGTGCCGAGGCCGGTCTTCGGGTTGTGGTCTTCGACCGTGACGACGCGGCCGTGCCGCGCGATGTGCGCGAGATCCGCGTCCGAGAGGTCGCTCCACGCCGCCACGGAAACGAGATCCACGCGGGTCCCTTCCTTCGCGAGCGCGTTCCACGCGTCCATGGCGTATGGCAGCATGTTTCCCGCGCACACGAGCGACACGCCCGACCCGTCGCGCAGGTGGTCGGCCTTCGCGGGGTCGAACACGTAGTCGCCCGCGAAGAACGGCGTGCCGTCTTCCTTCAGGGCGACCGGAAACTTCGAGCGCCCCATGACGAGCGCGTGGTTGCCCCGGTGCGTCGCCATCCAGCGCGTGATGCGGTCGGTCTGGTTCGGATCGCCCGGCGTGAAGACCTTCCAACCGAACGTCGAGTTCAGCGTGCCGAAGTAGTCGATCGAATGGTGCGTCTTGCCGTCCTCGCCCACGTCGATGCCCGAGTGCGTCACGGCGAGCTTCACGTTCGACGCGTTGACGTCGTTGAGACGCTGCTGGTTGTAGGCCTCGGCCACGCCGAACATTCCGAACTCGCCCCACCAGGCAGCGATTCCCGCCACCGAGAGAGCTCCCGCGAGGACCGCGGTGTGGTGCTCGGCGATGCCGCCCTGGAAAAAGCTCTTCGGAAACCTGGCGGCAAAGAGGTCCGTCTTCGTGGACTTCAGGAGGTCGCAGTCGAGGACCGCCATAGGGACGCCCCCCGAAACCGCGCCGAGATCCTCGAGCGCGCCCCCGAAAGCCCCGCGATTGTCGGACGACTTCTCGGTCGTGTACGTCCGCGGCGTGCCTTGGGACGGCAGGACGACGGTCTCCACGGGGCGGCGCGGAAGCGCCGCATGCCAGTCGGGCGCGGACTTCTTCCGCTCGAGAGTCCAGTGGTCGAGGTCGTCCGGGGCGCCGAGGATCGCGAGCGCTTCCTTGCACCTGTCTGGAGGGAGCGCGGCTCCGTGCCACTTGTAGCCGTCCTTCTCCATGAAGGGGACTCCCTTCGACATCACCGTGTTGCAGGCCACGAGCGTCGGGACCGCCGCGCGAAGCGCCGCGCGCACGGCGCGATACACGGCGCGGACGTCGTGGCCGTCGATCTCGATCACCGCCCAGCCGTCGGCCTTCCAGTCCGCCACGATGTCCTGTTTGAGGATATCGTCGTTCGTCCCCGAGAGCTGGACGTGGTTCCAGTCGAGGAGGGCGACGAGGTTCGTGAGGCCGAACTTCACCGCGTAACGCCGCGCCTCCCCGAGCTGGCCCTTCTGCTGCTCCCCGTCCCCCATCGCGCAGAAGACCTTCGCGCCGTCCCCCTTGATCCGCGCCGCCAGCGCGAAGCCGACGGCCGCCGAGAGGCCCTGCCCGAGGTTTCCCGTGCCCCACTCGATCCCGGGCACGTCCCTCTCCACGTGCCCCTCGAACGGCGAGCCGCCGCGCCGGAACCCGACCAGAGGGAGCGACGGGTCGAAAAAGCCGAGGTGCCCGAGCGCCGCATAGGCGGCCGGCGACGTGTGGCCGTGGCTGATGACGACGCGGTCGCGCCCTTGGGCGAACGGGTCCTTCGGATCGCACTTCGCGAAGCCCCACAGGACGAGCTCGAAGTCGATCGAAGACATCGAGCCGCCGGGATGGCCCGACGCGGCGAGCGTCGTCATCTTCAGGATGTCGGCGCGCGTCGCGACGCCGAGCGCCGCGAGCCTCGCGACCTCGGCGTCGGTGAGCTCCGGGGCCTCGAAGTCTCCGAGGATCACCCCCTCACCCCCTGAGGCGTTTTCAGGGCTTCGGCGCGGCGCGTCTCGATCGTCGCGAGGAGCTCGTCGTACGACTTCTCGAACAGGACGACGCCGTCCTTCTGGAGCTCGTCCCCGACCGCCTCGACGTCGATGCCGACGGCGCGGAGATCGTCGAGCGTCCGGCGGGCGGCGGGCACGCCCTCCTTCACCGTGTCTCCCGGCGTCTTGCCGTGATCGAGGAGCGCTTCGAGGGTCTTCTCGGGCATCGTGTTCACGGTATCGGGCCCAACGAGGTTCTCGACGTAAAGGAGGTCGGAGTAAGCCGGGTTCTTCGTGCCCGTGGACGCCCAGAGGGGGCGCTGGACGCGCGCGCCCCTCGCGCGCAGCGCGACAAAGCGCTCGGCGGCGAAGATGGCGAGAAAGTCCTCGTAGACGACCTTCGAGTTCGCGATGCCCGCCTTGCCGCGCAGGCCCTCGAGGCGGGTCTTTTCCAGCCCGGACGCCTTTTTAACCAGCGCGTCGAGGCGCTTGTCGATGAGCGTGTCGACGCGCGAGACGAAGAACGAAGCGACCGAGTGAACGCGCGAGAGGTCTCCCCCCTTCGCCGCGAAGTCCGAAAGGCCGTCGACGTAGGCGTTCGCTACGTTCTGGTAGTGCTTGCGGTTGAACATGAGCGTCACGTTGATCGAGATTCCCTCACCAATGAGGCGGCGGATCGCGGGGATGCACGCGGGGGTCGCGGGCACCTTGATGAAGACGTTCGGGCGGGCGAGCGCGCCCGCGAGCCGCTTCGCTTCGGCCGCGGTCTTCTCCGCGTCGCCCGCGAGGGAAGGCAGGACCTCGAGAGAGATCCATCCGTCGACGGGGTTCCTGTCGTGCAGAGTCCGGAACGCATCCGCGCCCTCGCCGATGTCCTTGCGCGTGAGCGCGTCGTAGATCGCGAAGGCGTCCTTCCCGTCGCGCGCCAGGCGCTCGATGCCGAAGTTGTAGTCGCCCTCGTTCTTCACGATGGCCTGACCGAAGATCGTCGGGTTCGACGTCACGCCGTAGATCGAGCCCGCGTCGATCAGCGACGAGAGCCGCCCCGAATGGATCATCTTCGAGGAAATGCTGTCCAGCCAGACGGCTTGGCCCCGCTGGCGGTAATCGATGGGTGGGCTCATGGCGTTTCCTCCAAGACTCTACGGATCGTATTATGAAGTTACGACATTCCCGGATCCGTAGAACGGCATCCGCGAGCCGAGAGCCGTCAGCCGCGCGACGATCGCCTCGAGGAGCTCGGGGAGGCCCGCTCCCGTGGCCGCCGAGATCCGGATGGCCCCGGCGTCTAGCGCGCCCGCGTGCGGGCGGTCGGTCTTGTTGTACGCGAGGAGGATGCGCCGCTTCTCCACGCCGAAGCCCGCGATCACCTCCTCGGCGACGGCCCTTTGCTCTGCGGCCTGCGGGGAAGACGCGTCCACGACGTGGACGAGAAGGTCCGCGTCCTTCACCTCGGCGAGCGTGGACTTGAACGACGCTACGAGCGTGTGCGGGAGCTTGCGGAGAAAGCCGACCGTGTCGGCGAGCACGATCGCGCGCCCGCCCACGCCGTGGAGCCGCGCGTGCCGCGGGTCGAGCGTGGCGAAGAGGCGGTCCTCGGCGAATTCTTTCGAGGCGGTGAGGCGATTGAAGAGCGTCGTCTTCCCCGCGTTCGTATAGCCGACGAGCGAAACCGTCGCGACCCGCTTGAGCCCTTTCCGCCTCACGCCGCGCTGCGTCTCGATCGCCTTGAGCTCTTCCTTGAGCCGCGCGATGCGCGTACGCACGCGGCGACGGTCCAGCTCGATCTTCCGCTCGCCCGCGCCGCCCCGGAACGCGCCGCCGCCACGCTGCTGGGCCAGGCCCTGGGAGGGCCCCGCGAGGCGCGGAAGCTCGTACTGCAACCGCGCGAGCTCGACCTGCGTCATGGCTTCCCGCGAACGCGCGCGGGCCGCGAAGATGCGCAGGATGACGCCCGCGCGGTCGAGCACCTGCGTCGGCAGCTTCTTGTCGAGATTCCGCGCCTGCGTGGGCGTGAGCTCGTCGTCGAAGACCGTCCAGCCGACGTTCTGGGCGCGTGCCGCCTCGGCGATCTCCTCGACCTTGCCCGAGCCCACGTACGTGGCGGGGTCAGGCCCGCGACGCTCCTGGAGCGCGCGCGCGACGACCCGGCCGCCTGCCGTCTCGACGAGGCGCTCGAGCTCGTCGAGCTGGTCCTCGGCCATTTCCCTCGGAATCTCGCGCCCGTAGACGCCGACGAGGATCGTCCGGCTCGAGTCGGGCTTCTTTTCGGGCGGAGGAGGAGCCTCCTTATCGGGGCGTCGCGGGCTCACTGCGGGGATGCTAGCGTACGCGCATGAGACGGCGCACGGGCGGCCCCCGGGACCTCGCCCTCCTCGGCGAGCGCCTCGAGACTTTGCGGAGGGAGTGGCGCTCCCGCCACCTCGATTCGGACCCGCTCGTCTTCGCCCATCAGTTCGCGGATCCGGCGGATCGCGAGGTCGTGGCCTTCCTCGCCGCCTCCCTCGCTTTCGGCCGCGTCGCGTCGATCCAGGCCTCGGTGGCGCGCGTCCTCGCGGCGCTCGGGCCGAAGCCGGCAGCGTTTCTCGAGGCGTGGGACGAGCGGCCCATCGCGGGGCTCGAGTATTTCGTCCACCGGTGGGTCACAGGCGAGGACGTCGAAGAGTTTCTTCGAATGGTGAAGCGGGCGCGGCATGCGCACGGCTCTCTGGGCGCGCTCTTCGCGACGGGGGACCGGGATTTCCGCAAAGAGAACGAGGGTACGGATTACGTCGCTGCTCTTTCTTCCTTTCATAGAAATCTTCGCGCCCTTTCCCGGCGCAGAGACGCTCTCTCGCGCGGCGTGCGCTTCCTCCTGCCCTCCCCCGCCGGGGGGTCCGCGTGCAAGAGATCGCACCTGTTCCTGCGCTGGATGATCCGGACGGAGGGCTTCGACCTCGGCCTCTGGACGGGCGGGCGCTTCACGCCCGCGCGCCTTCTGCTCCCCATGGATGTCCACGTGCACCGCATCTCGCGCCGCATCGGCCTCACGCGCCGCAAGACCGCGGATCTCACGGCGTCGCGCGAGGCGACGGGCTGGCTGCGCCTCCTGAACCCCGAAGACCCCGTCGTCTACGACTGGCCGCTCTCGCGCCTCGGTATCCTGTCGCAGCCCATGACCCTTCCCACCCGGATTGCGGCGCGAGCATGAGCGATTCGAAACGTCCCGCCTTCGTCCTCGCGGCCGCGGCCCTCGCGGCCGCGGCGGCCGCCTTCTTCGCGAAGGATGCGCTGATCCCGCCGGCCGCGCCGGCGCCCGGCGCGTCTTCGTCGTCATCGGCCGCCGCGGCGAAGCGCACTGTTCCCGCAGGACCCCTCCTCGTCCTCGGAAGGGACGGCGCCCACCGCGATCTCGCCTCGAAGACCGGCAAGGGGCTGATCCTGCACTTCTGGGCGACGTGGTGCGGGCCTTGCCGCGAAGAGATGCCCGAGCTCGTGAAATTCGTCCGGGACATGAAGGACGACCCGCACGTCGAATTCCTGGCCGTCTCGGTGGACGAGGACTGGAAGGTCGTCGACGCGTGGCTCAGGGAGCGCGGAATCTCGGGCCTGCCGGTCGCCCTGGATCCGAAGGGCGCGATCGCCGTCCGCTACGGCGCGACCGGGTATCCCGAAACGTTTTTCATCGCGCCTTCCGGCGAGATCCTCCAGCATTTCGTGGGGGCGGCCGACTGGAGCAAACCCCAGGTCCGGACTTTCGAGGCGGAGTTCAGCCGCGCGTCGAC
>DAIOUV010000004.1:82416-91377 GCA_036759345.1 Acidobacteriota bacterium
ACTGGAGCAAACCCCAGGTCCGGACTTTCGAGGCGGAGTTCAGCCGCGCGTCGACTCCCACCGCGGCCGCGCGCTGACCCCCGGACCTCGTCAGGAAGTCGTTGCCGAGGGACCAGACGTGATCGCGCAGCGCCTTCGTGACGCGATCGGGATCGCCAATGTAGGCCTTGGCTTCTTCCTTGGAGCCCCAGATCGTCACGAGATCCTTCTTGAAGCCCGCGAACGCCGGAGAATCGAGGGCGCCGGCGAGCGGCGAGATGCGCTTCTCGGCGCCAGGGAATGTCCATGCCGGGAGCGGCGGGAACCTTTGGCCGTCGTCCCTCGTTCCTGTCTCTGGAGGCGGAGGCCCACGTGAAACAGCCCGTCGGAAAAGAAGTCCAGTCCGTCGTCAACGCCGTCTTCCTGTTCGCCCTGTTCCTCCTCGCCTATTCGGCACTCGTCCCGGGGCACGCCCGCGGAAGCACCCGGGGGCCCCGATTTCTCCGGATGAAGGTGGAGGATCTCCGGACCGGGGCCGGGGGGCCCTCGAACGTCTCCTTCTCCGTTCCCTACGCCTTCGTCTCCGGCGCGCTGCGCTTCGCCTCGCTCGGAAAGGTGCGGCGCGAGATGGACCTCCACTTCGACCAGTCCGTCGACGCGAGCGACATCCGGACGATCGTGCAGGAGCTCAAGGACAAGCCGGACGGCACCGACGTCGTGCGAGTCCACGACGACGCCGAGATTCACGTCCGAAAGGACGGCGACCTCGCGACGCTGGAGGTCCGCAAGAAGGAGCACCCCGACGAGGTCGTGACGCTCAAGCTCCCTTGGCGCATCGTTGACGCCGTGTCGACCTCGGATCGCGATCTCGACGTCGACGCCCTCCTCGCGCAGCTCCGAAACGCGGAGCGCGGCGACCTCGTGGAGATCACCGCGCCCGACGCGCACGTGAGGATCTGGATCGACTAAGGGTTCAGGGCCGGCGCGACGCGCCGCCAGGGAGGAGCGACCGCAGCGCGTCGTTCACCGACGCCGGCGTTGGGAACGCGGAGGCGACGTCCGGGTCCAGGACGACAGCAACGGCACCGTCCTCCATCTGGGCCGCGAACCTGTTCGGCCGGGACTTCGCATAGTCGAACCGATACTCGGCTCTCATCGCCCTCGCGGGGGTCCGCCTCTTAGCCGGAGCGTTCTTGATAGTCATCTCGTTCGTTCCGCGTCGCGCAGCGGGCGCCGATGATTCTCACCGCGTCGCGACGCTCGGTGAAAGATACCACCAGAAGCCGTTGATGCCTCGAGTGTCCGACGATGATCTCGCGCACCTCGCCAGTGGAATGAGCCGGATCATCGAGAATTCGTGCGAGCGGGTCCGCAAACACGGTCACGGCTTCCTCGAAGGAAACGCCGTGCTTCGCCGAGTTGATCCGAGCCTTACGGCGGTCCCATTCGAAGACGATGTCCATCGCGATCGCCAGGCTATCTCACAAGTCCCCTGGCGCATCGTGGACGCCGTGTCGACCTCGGACCGCGACCTCGACGTCGACGCCCTCCTCGCGCAGCTCCGGAACGCGGAGCGCGGCGACCTCGTGGAGATCACCGCGCCCGACGCGCACGTGAGGATCTGGATCGACTAGACGGCTCGAGGGTCAGTCGTCGTCGAACGGGTCCCGGCCCATCTCCGCGATGACCTTGTCCAGCCGGTACTGGCTGGGGCCGAAGATGAAGCGCATCTCGCCGTTCTCGCAGACCACGTCCTTCACCTGCACGGAGAGCTCGGGCGGCAGGATGCCGTTGAGGTTCACGACGACGATTCGCTCCTCGGGGTAGAAGAACGCGCGCCCTTCGGGCTGCCGCTCGACGATCTTCGTGAGGACCCAGTTCGGGATCGACACGACCCCGAAGACCCGGAGGTCGGTGATCGTGAAACCGAGGAAGCCGTCCTTGAATCTCATGGATTCGATGTGTCCCCGGAAGGCCACCGGAATCCCCTTCTTTATGCGCACCGTGAGGCCCAGCCGGCCGTCCTCGGGCTCGATCAGGATCTCCCGGATCTCGGGCACGTTGCGGGTGGCCTTGCGGGCGATGGTGTTCAGCGTCGTCGCGTCGATGGCGACGACGAGGCCCTCCCAGCGGACCGTGAGGGCCGGCAGGTCCGGGGACGGAATCGCGTAAGCGGGATCGGCCACGGCTGCGATCCTACCCTCGCGGGCCGCGTTTACAAAAGGTAAGCCGCCGCGAAACCAATCTGCGCCGCCATCAGCATGAGGTACATGTGGGTCCATGACGGATGGTTCTCCGTCGTAGCCAGCTCGTCCGGATTTCTTCTCAGGAGATGGACCGTATACGCGCCCCAGGCGGCCAGGAGGAGGCCGAGCGCCGTGAGGAGCACCGGATTCCCGCTCAGGAGGCGCTGGGCGGGCGCCGCGGGGTCCGGCGTCCGCGCGAGGAGCGGCACGAGGAGCCAGGGCAGGACGAAAAAGGGCGAGATGATCGCGACGGCGCGGCGGTTCCCGTATTTCACGGGGAGGGTCGCGCACCCTCCGGCGCGGTCTCCCGCGGCATCCGAAAAATCCTTCGTGGAGGACGCTCCGAGCAGGAACAGGCCGAATACCGATCCGATGGCCCAGGGCTCGGCGGAGAACGCCGAGGCCACGAGCGTCCAGCCCGCCACTTTGAGGAGGCACCCGCGGGGAATCGCGATCGTGACGTTCGCCCACATCCCGAGACGCTTCGTGCGCCCGAAGGCCGGCACGGAGTAGATCAGCGTCGCGAGGAGCCCGCCGAGAAACAGGAAGAAGCACTGGTGGTCGAGGAGGGGGGCGCCAACCCGCGCGAGGAGCCCCGATCGCGCGGGCACGACGATCGCCCACGTGGGCACGAGGGCGAGGACGTAGAGCAGCCACGTCAGACGCCACGCCGCGGCGACGGACACCTCGCCCGTGACGAGCGGGCGGTCGGGCTTGTTGACGCGGTCCACCTCGAGGTCGGTGATCTGGTTGAGGACGTTCGAGGCCGCGTTGAGAAGCGACGCGCAGAGCGCCCCGAGCGCGACGACCCCGAGCAGTTCCGGCGTCACGCGCCGGACGGGGTCCGGGTTGTGCACGCTTCCAAACGCGCAGACCGCACCCGAGAGAATGCCGAGGAGAGGCGGCAGAAGCGTGAACGGACGCGAGAGGCGCGCCGCGAGTCGCAGGTTCACGAGAAGGCTCCCGCGGCCGCGAGAAAGGCGGGAGCGGCAACGGCTCCCGCCAGGGTGTTCAGAAAGTTCAGGACGTGGCCGTTCGACAGGCGCCAGGGAGCGCCGTCCCGCCCGAGAAGGCTCTCTAACACCGTCCCAGCGCAGGCCGCGAGCACGACGGCGACCGCGCCCCGGGTCGTGAGCAGGAGAGAGGCGACGCCTGCGGCCGCGAGGACGGCCGCCGCCGCGAATCCCGCCAACGTGCCCGCGACGGAAACGGCGCCGTCCGTGCCCGGCGGCACGTGACGGAAATCGGGCAGGAGGACCGTCGGCGAGACGATCGACTGGCCGATCTCGGTTCCGACCGTATCCATGAGCGCCGTCGCGAGCGCCGCCGCGGCAGCGAGGCGATACACGTCGCCGTTCGGCCCGAGCCCCGCCACGAGGGCGCAGAACGCGGCCACCGAGACGTTCGCGAGGACGTTCTCCGCACCGCGCCGGCCGCCCTTTTCCTCCGCCTTCCCCATCGCCTCCTTGCGCGCCTTCCGAAAACGCGTCGCCAGCGTGCCGACGCCGAAGAACACCCAGAGCAGAAGATAGAGAGGCGCCGTTCCGAAGGCGAGGATGACCGTCCCGAGAAGCGCGCCGGCCAGCGCGCCCGAGGGGCGGATGAGGCGGAGAGAAAGGGCGATCCCGGACACGACGACGTTGACCGAGAGCGCGACGAGAGCGCCACGGAGCGCGCCCGGCTCGAGAACGTCCGCCCAGCCTCCGCGTGTCCAGAGCAGACACGCGAGAACCGCCGCTCCCACGAGAGGGGGCAGGACGTTGTCGTCCAGCTCGGAAGGAAGGCTCTCGAGTGCTGCGCCCGCGAGGGCTCCGGCAAAGAGACAGATCAGCTCGGAGGGAGACGGAACGCCCGAAGACACGAACCCATAGAGAAAGGACGCTCCGAGGAAGCCAAAGACGAGGTAGCCGAAAAAGCCGGAGAAGGTCTTTCGCGAATTCCACGGAAGCCGCGGTCCGCCCACCGTCATTCCACAGAGCGAAGCGAACCCGTCACCAAACGCCAGGTAGCCCCAGCCGGCGGCGGCGACCGGGAGATTTCTGCGAAACAGAAGAAGGAGACCAAACACGACGAGCGGGTACAGCGTGATCCCGACCGAAAACCCTCTCTCCCCCTCTTCCCTTCTAAGAAAATACGGCGCCACCCGGGGCAATAAAAACGCATTGAAGAGAGCGGCGAGTCCCGCAGCCGCCAATGCCGCTCCCCACGAAATCGAAGGCAGCAGTAGCGCGAATCCCGCCATCCCGATGTGCAGCGCCTTTCGCGCCGCTTCGGCGCGGGTCAGCGTCATGAAACGGGTCGCGCCGGCGCGGCGACGCGGCGGTCGGCGAGATAGTCGCCGAGGGCCTCGCGCCAGGAACGCGGCGTGTCGCCGGTGAGGCGCTCGTAAAGCGACGTGTCGAGGACCGACCAGTGGGGACGCCGCGCCGGCCTCGGGAACTCCGACGTCGGGACCGGGCGCACCAGGACGTCGGCGCGCCCCTCGCGCGCGAGGGCCTCCGAAGCGACCTCGAACCAGGTGGCGTCTCCCGCGTTCGCGAAATGGACGACCCCCGTGACGCGCTTCTCGACGAGCCGCCTGATCCCCGCCGCGAGGTCGGCGGCGAACGTGGGGCGCCCGACCTGGTCGTTCACGACCGAGAGATCCCGCGCGCCGCCTTCGACTCTCTTCAGGATCGTGTCCACGAAGTTCACGCCGCCCATGCCGAAGACCCATGAGGACCTCACGACGAGCACCTCGTGGCCTTCCTCGAACGTGCGGCGTTCCCCCATGAGCTTGGCGCGGCCGTACGCGTTGACCGGGTCCACGGGATCGTCCTCCCGGTAGGGCCGGATCCCCTTGCCCGAGAAGACGTAATCCGTCGAGACGTGCACGAACGTCGCGTCGAGCTTGCGGCAGAGCGCCGCGAGCGCTCCGACGGCGACGGCATTCACGAGCACGTGGTGCGGGTCGGACTCGGCGGCGTCGACGCGCGTGTCGGCGGCGGCGTTCAGGACGAGGCGCGTGTCCGGGGCGAGGGCCGCGCGCAGGGCGGCCACGTCCGTGATGTCGAGCGCCGCCCGCGTGAAACGCTCGGCCTCCGGGAACTCCCGTCCGAGCGCCCGCCCGAGCATTCCGCCGGCACCGAGGATGACCGTCTGCACGAATGGAGAAGTCTACACGGCGGGGCGCGCCCGCTACTTGCGCAGCGGCACGGCGAAGGGGTCGTTCGTGCCGGCCGTCGTGTTCCCGTCCAGGACGTACGCAGTTCCGGCGACGGCGCAGCCCGCGGTGGTGTTCAGCACCTCGACGGCTGCCGAGCGGATGTCGGCCGTGACGCCGTACGTGTCCTTGAGGCGGTTCTTCTGGATCATCGTGCGCGGCGGAATCGTGAAGGTCTTGATGCCGCCGAGGAAGTTCCCTCCCGCGTCGCGCAGGGCCGACAGAAGGACGCACGGCGTCGACGAGGGATTGACGAATACGAGGTTCGTCCGCGCGGACGCGTCCTCGCGCACCGCGGGGAACCACCCGAACTCGCCGGTCGCGAGCGCGAGCGAGGGCGTCGCGCCCGACGAGACGTCCACGGCCTCGGTGTACTGCCCGAACGTTCCCACGCCGCCGGACGTCGTTGTCGTGGCCGTGCGCGCGCCGACGAGGAGCCGGCCCGTGGACTGCACGAGGACCGCGCCGTAATCCGAAGACACGGAGAAAAGGGCGGCGAGGACGTCCGGAATCTCGCGAGACCCGGTCGCGCTGATGCGCTGCGGGCTGGAGGTGGGCTGGAGGGCCGGGAGGTTCTGGTCGCCGTCGGTGCCGTGCCCCAGAAACTGGAGCACGAACTGGCCCTCCGACGCCTCCACGTTCGTGACCGAAAGGTCGCTCACGAATCCGCCCGCCCGCGTGACGGACGACACCACGTACGTGTACGGATAGTTGACCGCCACCCGAGCGACGTTGAGCCGGAGCGTGCCTCCCTTCGAGGGTTCGAAGGCGCCCGTGAACGAGTTCGGCTGGCCGATGCCGCCGACGGCGATCGTGTAGGTCGTGCCCGCGTTCAGGTTGAGCGTGACCGAGGATTGGAGCGACCCGGGGGCGTCGTCGGGATAAAAGCCGTTCTGACGGCAGATTCCAGAGACGGCGCTGAGCGACCCGCACGACCCCGTGTACAGGCCGAGAATCGTGTCGTAGTCGGAGGCCGGCGTCGTCCCGATCGTATCGATGCGGTAGGTGGCCGAGACCTCGGGCGTGAATGAGAACCAGGCGAGACGCGAAGGCGGCGCCTGGCCGCCGGTCGCGAGCTGCCCTTTCACATAGCACGGGAAGACGGGGGTGGCCCCGTCGCCCACGAGGGCCCGGGTGTCCACGCCCGCCGACGACCATGGCAGGGCCGCCGCGTCGACGACGACCGCGCCCGCGCAGGCCGCGCCGGGGGCCGCCGCCTCGCCCCGCAGCACGGAAACGGGGAAAAGGAGGGCCAAGAGGGCGAAACGGGCCGGAAAATGCCTCACGGTGGAAGTGTCGGGACCGGACGAAATCTCTCTCCCCGGGTCCGGGATCACGGCAGGCTCCCGGTGAAGTCCAGAAAGCTGCCGACGTTTTTTAGCGTCAGGGCCACGCGGAAGTCCCGGGACGGCACGTTCCCGGTGCGCAAATCCCGGTATTCCGCGAGAATCTTGAAGCACGCCGCCTGGAGGGTCAGGAGCGTGCGGGATTCGAGCATACGTCCCTTGGATAGGTCGTAGTTCGCTTCCACGTCGAACCGGAGCCGCTTAGGGAGGATCGGCATCCCGCCCGCGAAGCGAAGCTGGGCCGAGGCGCCCGGGTCGAGCACGGCCGGGACGATGACCGGGTGGCTGTCGAAGAGCGAGAGCGAGAGAGAGCGTTCGGCCTTCGACATCATCGCCGTGACGCTCGCCGACGTGACCTGGTTCGCGTGGGGGTCCCAGGTCGTCCTCATGTCCAGGTTCAGGGCCGACGTCGCGTTGACGCGGAGAATGAAATCCAGAGGAGAGCTCTTCTGGACGCTGGCGTCGAGCGGAAAGGCCGTACTTTCGCCCGGGAGCCGCATGTAATAGCTGCGCGCGATCTCGAAGGAGGCGATCTCGCGTGAGCCGCCCTGATCCCCTTTGGCGAGGAAATGCTGGAGCAGGGAGTAGCGGATCACGTTCGTGGGGATGAGGGAATCGATCTCGTCGAAAAGCGGCGTCGGCGCGAAGTCGTCGCGTCCCGCGAGATAGTCCCAGATGATGCGCGGCTCGATCACGTGCTTGAACTTCTTGAACGGCCCGAGCTTTCCCTCGAACAGGCGCGAAAAGGAGGGGCCCGTCAGCGAGACTTCCGTCGACAGCGCCTCGCGGTTGTAGGCCTTGTCCACCAGGGTGATGCCGTCCGGCGCGAGTGACTTGCCGTAGTTCGTGATCCTCACGCCCGCGGTCCCCTCGAGCGACAGCCAGGGGAACAGCGAGAGCGGTACGTTCACCTTCGGGAAGAAATCGAGTCGGTCGTATGTGCCGGCCGGTAGGCCGTTTCCCCGGTCCGTGCTCAGAAAGCCGGCCTGCCCCGACGCCTCGACGAAGACCGACTGCCCGAAGAACGGCGTGGGACGCATGCTCGCCTCGAGCACGGGCAGGCGCTCCGTCACGATGTCGCCGGTGCCGTACCCGAGCGCCTGGTCGCGCGTGATCCGGAGATTCAGGGCGAACGGGTCGGGGGTCCATGTGACGAAGGCATCGCTTCCGATCGTGCGCGCCGAGGAGAGGTTGAAGTTCGCGTTGAAGCTCTGGAAGAACGTCGGGTCCGAAAAGTCGAGCCATTTGACCACGGCGCGCAGCTTCGGCCCGAGGTCGTTCGAAACGAGCGTCCCGATCGTCTGCCACTGCCAGTGCTGAACCGTGGGGTCGTAAATCGTGTAGTACGTGCCTTCGAAACGCGTTCCCTCGGACGGCCGCGCCCGGAGCTCCGCGCCGAGGCCATAGTATTTCTTCGTGTAGAAATCTCCCGAGAACGTCGCGTCCGCCGAACGCGAAATCGCCCAGTAGTACGACATCCCGAGATAGCCGCCGCGGTTCGAGTTGTACCCGAAGCCCGGAATCAGGAAACCCGAGGCGCGGTCCCGGAGCGCCGGCCAGATGAGGTAGGGCGTCCAGAGGAGCGGGACGCCCCCCATCGAGAACGTCACGCCCTTGAGGCGCGCGAATTCCTCGAGCGTCACCCGGGCGCTCTTTACCTTGAATTTCCAGGAGGGATCCTGACCCTCGCAGACCTCGCAGGACGTCACCATTCCGTCCGTGAGCGTGAACGTGCGCGGCCCGACCTTCGCGAGCGTCGCGCCCTCCAGGTGAAGGCCCCCTTCGAGGTCCATGCGCCCGTCCGTGAGGACGCCGGTCTTCTCGGCGAGATCCAGCTCGAGCCGCACTCCCTGCATGCGCGAGGCGCCCTGCTCGAACGTGACGTCGCCTTCGGCGACGACGGTCTTCTTCTTGAGGCTGCCATGCACGCTCCGCGCCGTGAGCTTCATGTCCTGGTATTCGATGGTGACGAACTTGCCCGGGGGCGCATCCGCGGTGAAGAGGTCCCCGTCCACGATCGTCTGCTTGCCGGGCTCACCCGCGTCGATCACGATCTTGATCGACCCGCCGATTTCAGGCGGCTTGAACTTCGGGTCAAACCCGCCCTTCTCCTTGAAACGCGACGAGAAGGGGTCGGTGTCGAAGGAGGATTGCGAGAAGGAAAGATTTGCTCCCGCGCAAAGGGCGA
>DAIOUV010000004.1:91477-110119 GCA_036759345.1 Acidobacteriota bacterium
TCGGTGTCGAAGGAGGATTGCGAGAAGGAAAGATTTGCTCCCGCGCAAAGGGCGACGGCAGCGCACGCGAGCAGCGGCCGGCGCAAGGGAATGCCCGTCAGAGCCGCATCTCGGGCACGTCGCCCGAAACCTCGAGCGGCGGCTCGGTGGCGGCGCGGATCTCGTCCACGGACACGCCGGGCGCGCGCTCGACGAGAACGAGACCTCCGCCCTTTTTCACGTCGAGGACGGCCAGGTCGGTGACGATCCGGTGGACGCAGCCTTTCCCGGTGAGGGGAAGCGTGCAGCGGTTCAGGATCTTCTTCTCGCCGTTCTTCGCGACGTGCTCCATCGTGACGACGATGCGCTTCGCGGCCGCGACGAGGTCCATCGCGCCGCCCATCCCCTTGACGAGCTTGCCCGGGATCATCCAGTTCGCGAGCGAGCCCTCGGCGTCGACCTGCATCGCGCCCAGAATGCAGAGGTCGATGTGGCCGCCCCGGATCATCGCGAAGGAGTCCGCCGACGAGAAGAATGCGGCGCCGGGAATGACGGTGACGGTTTCCTTGCCCGCGTTGATGAGGTCGGCGTCGACCTCGCTCTCGTCGGGATAGGGCCCCATGCCGAGGATGCCGTTCTCGGACTGGAGGATGACCTCCATGCCCTTCGGGATGAAGTTCGAGACGAGCGTCGGCATGCCGATGCCGAGGTTCACGTACATCCCATCGCGCAGCTCGGCGGCCGCGCGCCGGATGATGCCGTCCCGGTCGAGCTTCGCCATTCTCCGTCCTCAGCCCTTCCGCACCGTGCGCCGCTCGATGCGCTTGACGCGCGGCGCGACGACGACGCGTTTCACGAAGATGCCCGGCGTATCGATTTCGTCGGGATCGAGCCCGCCCGGCTCCACGAGCTCCTCGACTTCCGCGATCGTGATCCTTCCCGCGGTCGCGGCCATCGGGTTGAAGTTCCGCGCGGTCTTGCGGTACACGAGGTTGCCGAGCCGGTCGGCCTTCCATGCGGCGACGAGCGCGAAGTCGCCGGTGATTGCGCGCTCGAGGACGTGCTCCCGGCCATCGAAAGCCCTGGTTTCTTTTCCTTCCGCCACGATCGTGCCGGCGCCTGTCGGCGTGTAGAAGCCGGCGATCCCCGCCCCGCCCGCGCGCATGCGCTCGGCGAGCGTGCCCTGCGGACAGAACTCGAGCTCGAGCTCCCCCGCGAGGTACTGCCTCTCGAACTCGGCGTTCTCCCCGACGTAGGACGAGATCATCTTCCGGATCTTCTTCCGGCCGAGGAGGATCCCGAGGCCCCAGTCGTCCACGCCGCAGTTGTTCGAGACGCACGTGAGAGAGGAGACTTCGCGCTCGGCGAGCGCCCCGATGAGGTTCTCGGGAATGCCGCAGAGACCGAATCCGCCCACGAGGAGCGTCGCGCCCGAGGGAATGTCCCGGACGGCTTGCGCCGCCGCGTCCCGGGGTGAGGCTCCGCGGACGACCTTGTCGATCATAGGCCCGATTCTAGAGCGCTTCGACGACGAGGGCCGTGGCTTCGCCGCCCCCGATGCAGATCGCGGCGAGGCCGTACTTCTTCTTGCGGGCTCGAAGGGCGTGCACGAGCGTCGTCACGATGCGCGACCCCGACGAACCGATCGGATGACCGAGGGCCACGGCCCCGCCGTTCACGTTCACTTTGTTCGGGTCGAGCCCGAGGTCCGCGATGAACGCCATCGCCACGACGGCGAACGCCTCATTCACCTCGAAGAGGTCGATCTGGGAAAGCGGAATCCCCGCCTTCTCGGCGGCCTTCCGCGCCGCCGCGACGGGCGCCGTCGTGAACCACTCGGGCTCCTGCGCGTGCGACGCCTGGGCGAGGATCCGGGCGATCGGCTTGTAGCTTCCGACGTTCCCCTCGCCGACGAGGACGAGCGCCGACGCGCCGTCGTTGATCTTCGACGCGTTGGCGGCCGTCACGGTGCCGTCCTTCTGGAAGGCCGGTTTGAGAGTTCCCATCTTCTCGAGCTTCTCGAGCGGCGTCGCGAACGGCTCCTCGTCGCGATCCACCGTGACGGGGCCCTTCTTGCCTTCGATCGTCACGGGCGCGAACTCGGCGTTGAAATCTCCCGCCTCGTTCGCGCGGCGCGCGCGCTGGTAGCTCTCGAGCGCGTACGCGTCCTGCGCCTCGCGCGTGAACGAGTACTTCGCCGCGCAGAGCTCCGCGCAGGTGCCCATGTGGACGTTCTTGTATGGGTCCCAGAGGCCGTCCGAGATCATCGAGTCGAGAAGCTGGCCGTGGCCCATGCGCATGCCGGAGCGGCCCTTGAGAAGGAGGTAGGGCGCGTTGGACATGGACTCCATGCCCCCCGCGACCGCAATCTCGAACTCGCCCGCCCGAAGGGCGTTCGCGGCGTCCATCACCGACCGCATGCCTGACCCGCAGACCTTGTGGACCGTGATGCAGCCCGTCGAGACGGGGATGTCCGCGGCGAGGGCCGCCTGCCGCGCGGGCGCCTGGCCCTGGCCGGCCTGCAGGACGTTGCCCATCCAGACCTGACCGACCGTGGAAGCGGGGACTTCCGCGCGATCGAGCGCGGCCTTGATGGCCACGGCGCCGAGGCGCGAGGCCGAGAGGGGCGCGAGGGCGCCGAGAAACGTGCCAACCGGCGTGCGGGCGGCGGAGAGGATGAAGACGTCGTTCATGGCGGCTGTATCTCCCGAAAGTCGAGGTTCCGCGTGCGGACCGGCGAAGGGAGCGATTGTAGCCGGATTGGACTTCACCGAGGGGGCCTCTTACGATTCGGGGTCGTGCGCGTCCTCGCAGTCGATTTCGGCGAGAAACGGATCGGTCTCGCCGTCTCGGACGAGACCGGCCGGGTCGTCGTCCCCGTGGGCGTCGTCTCGCGTACGAGCGACGCGCAGGCCGCGGCGGCCGTCGCGGCCGCGGCGAAGGAACGCGAGGTGGTCCGCCTCGTCGTGGGCCACCCCGTGAACGCGGACGGCACCGAGGGCGACTGGGCGCGGCGCGTCCGGAACTTCGCGCGGCGCCTCGAGGAGGCTTCCGGGCTCCCCGTGGACCTCCATGGCGAGGGCTTGACGACCGCCGCCGCCGAGCGGAACCTCATCGACTCCGGCCTCGCGAGAAGGCGTCGCGGCGCCGCGCGCGACGCGGAGGCGGCGGCCCTTCTGCTGCGCGATTATTTCTTCGAGCGCGACGAGGCGCGTGGCGCGCGCTAGGCGCGTGCCGGAGTCACCCGTGCACAGCGGTCCCACGAACCGCAAGCGCCACGTCTACCCCCTGCTCGCGTGGGTGAGCGCCCTCGTCGTGCTCCTCCTCGCCGTCGGCCTCTCGCTCGTGCTCTTTCTCGTGCGCGCGCCCTATCAGGGCTATGCCGGCGAGGACGTCGTCGTCTCGATCGTGCCGCGCACGCCTTCCATGACGATCTTCACGCTCCTCGAGTCGAAGGGCGTGCTCCGGGACGCGCGCCTCGGCGTGGTCGCCCTCAAGATCTTTCACCGGGGAAAGACGCTCAAGGCGGGCGAATATCGATTTTCCGGCGCCCGGACACCCGAGCAGGTCGTCCTCTCGCTCGTCGCGGGCGACGTCGTGACCTACCGCATCACCGTCCCGGAGGGCTTCACCGCCGAGGAAGTCTTCACGCTCTTCTCGTCGCAGGGATTCTCCACGCTGCGCGACTACCAGGCGCTGTTTCAGAGACCGGACGAGCTCGAGGGTCTCCCGAAGGACGCGCCCACGCTCGAAGGCTTCCTGTTTCCCGATACGTTCACGATCACGCGTTCGATGGGCGCACGGGAAATCCTCGGCGCCATGACGCGCCAGTTCACCCGCCGGTTGCCCGAAGGCTTCGAGCAGAAAGCCCGCGCGCAGGGCCTGTCGGTGCTCGAGGCGACGACCCTCGCCTCCCTCGTCGAGAAGGAGACGGCCGTCCCCGACGAGAGGCCGATCGTGGCCGGCGTCTACCGGAACCGCCTGCGCAAGGGAATGCTGCTTCAGTGCGATCCGACGACGATCTACGCGCTGAAGCGGCTCGGGATCTGGCGCGGCTCTCTCGCGCGTTCCGAGCTGGCCGTGGACGAGCCCTACAACACGTACGTGAGGCCGGGCCTGCCGCCGGGTCCGATCTGTAACCCGGGGATCGCGTCGCTGCGTGCGGCCATCACCCCGGCAGACGTGCCCTTCCTCTATTTCGTGGCGGCAGGCGACGGCTCGCACCGGTTCTCCGCGGACTACGACGGACAGCAGCGCAACGCGGTGCGCTACCACGAGGTACGCCGGGCGGCGCGGGCTCAGGCGCCCTGACCGGCGTCCGCTCCTGCTACACTTAATCGCCCGTTTCCGGAAAGCTCATGAGCGCAACCGCACCGAGCCCGCGGCCGTTCGGGCCCTACGTACTGACCCGTGCCCTTGGCTCGGACGCTCTGGGTGAGGTCTGGCGCGCCGGCACGGCGGGCGCTGCCCGGCTAAGACCGTTCCTCCTCGTGCGCACCTTCGCGGCCATTTCGATCGATCGGCCGGCGCTTCTCGCCGCGATGGAAACGGCGGTCCATCTCGTGGACGACGTCCAAGGCCCGGCCGTCGCGCGGGGGACCGTGATGGGCGCCATCGACGACACGCCTTTCGTGGGCATCTCGTACGTCGAGGGGCGCACGCTCGACCACCTCCTCGCCGTGCGCCTCCTCGGCACGCCGCTGCCCGTCGAGCACGGCCTCCTCATCGCGGAGAGGCTGCTCGCGGCGCTCGAATCCGGGACGCCGGTGGAACGCTTCACGGGAGCGGCGCATGGATTCCTCGTGCCGGCCTTCGTGTGCATTTCCAACGAAGGGGAGGCGAAGGTTTTCGGCCACGGCCTCGGAGCGGGCCTGCTGCCAGCTCTGCGCCACCCGCGCGCCCGTCAGACCTTCGCTCCGTACGTCGCTCCGGAGGTCCTCGCGGCGGGAAAACCGTCGACCTCGGGAGACCTCTACTCCGTCGGCGCCATCCTCTTCGAGGCCCTCACGGGACGCCCCCCTTCGCCGGGCGTCGCACTCGAGTCCGTCGAGAGCGCCAACCTCGCCGTCGACGGGACGCCGGTGCCCGAGAACCTCCGCCGCCTCCTGCGGCGGGTCCTGCACCCCGATCCGCGCGTCAGGGACGGGAACGTGCCGGCGTTCCGGCGCGACCTCTCGGCGCTCCTGTATGGGGGGCCGTACGCGCCCTCGACGTTCAATCTCGCGTTTTTCCTCCAGAAGTGCTTCGACAAGGCGATCCAGCGCGAGAAGCTCGAGCTGGCGGCGGAAGAGGAGATCGACCGCCGGACGCTGGCGATCCCTCCCGCCCGGCCTCCCGATCGGCCGCGTTCGGCTCCGCAGCCGGTCCCGGTGCGGTCAGTCTCCGGGCAGATGTCGAAGAAGGCGCTCTCGGGCGCGCCGCTGTGGGCCGTCGCCGGCGGTGCCGTCCTGCTCCTCTTGGGCGGCGCGTTCTTCGCGCTCCGTAAGGCCGCCCCGGCGCCCGCGCCGCCGCCCACGCCCGCGCCCCGGTCCACGCCCGCGCCGCCCACTCCCGTGCCGACCCCCGCGCCCGTCGTCGTCGGAAAGGAAGATCCGCTCTTCCAGGCGGCCGTCGAGAAGAAACTCCAGGAAGAGGTCAAGAAGCGCGAGGTGAAGTCCGCGCGTGAACAGGAAACCGCGACGAAGAAACGCATGGCCGAGATCGACAAGTCGTCCGAAGAGGCCGGCAAATCGAAGGACAGCGAGGAAACCGCCCGCGCCTCGCGCGACAAAGCGGACCGCGAAGAGGCGACGCGCCTCGCGCGCGAAGCCATCGCGCGCCGCAAATCCGAAGCGCAGCAGGTGGAAGCCGCGGCGGCGGCGGCGGCGGCCGTGAAGGACGGCGACCTCGTGGAGGTGGACCTGGCCGACACGCCTCCCGTCTCGGTGAGACAGGTGAGCCCGCAGGCGACACGCATCGCCATTCAGCGTCGCGTGACGGGGACCGTTCTCCTCCGCGTTCTCGTGGACGAGAACGGCGCGCCCGCTAAGGTCGAGATCCTGCGCGACACGTCGCCGAAGGTGGGCCTCGGTGACTCGAGCAAGGCGGCCCTCGAGCAGTGGCGCTGGAAGCCCGCCATCAAGGACGGGCACCGGGTCAAGACCTGGATCGTCGTGCAGGTGCCATTCAAGAACTAGGGAGCCGGCTTCCCCTCAACGTCGAGCACCACGATCTCACCGAGCTTCAGCTGCTCGACGCCCGGACGGATCTTCCCGAGGTCTCCGACGAGGAGAAGGCTCGCGTGCGACGGGTCGGCCCACTTCTTCGCCGTGGCGAGGGTCTCCTCGAGCGTCGTCTTCGCCGTGCCGTCGCTGATGCGCTGTAGCTCTTCCATCGGCAGGTCGCCGCCCCAGAGCTCGGCGACCTGGCCGGCGATGCGGCCAAGTGTCTCGAACCGCTGCGCGTAGCCCCGAAGCAGGTTCAGCTTCGCGTCGTCCAGCTCCTTCACCGTGATCGGCCGCGCGCCGGCCAGGCCCTTCAGCTCCTTGTCGAACTCGACGACCGATTCCTTCGTCTTGTTCGTCTGGACGCCGCCGGCGGCGAACCACGCGCCCGCCTCGTGGTTGAGCTCGGGGAACGAGAAGGTGCCGTAGGAGTAGCCCTTGTCCTCACGCAGGTTCATGTTGAGCCGCGTCCCGAAGCCGCCTCCCCAGACCGCGTCGGCGAGTCGCAGGGCGTCGTACTCGGCGCTCTTCCGCTTTGGCGCGGGGAGGATCTGAATGACGGCGGTCTGCGCGGCGTCCTGCCGGTCGATGAGGTAGATCTTTCCGGCGGCGGCGGGTGACGGCGCCGGGATCGCCGCGGCCGGCGCGGCGCTGCCGCTCCAGCCGCCGAGGACCTTCTTCGCGAGGGCCTCCGCCTCGGCGACCGTCACGTCGCCGACGAAGACGAGGGCGCTCGAGCCGGGTTTCCACCTCTCGTCATGGAACTTCGCGACCTCCTCGCGAGTGATCGAGCCGACCGTCCCCGGCATGCCCTGCGCAGGCCGGCCGTAGGGATGCCTGGCGCCGAACGCGAGGATACGACCCACGCGGCGGGCGATGGCGTTCGGCTCCTTCGCCTGCTGCGCGAGCGCGTCGAGGTGGCGCTTCTTCTCGCGCTCGAACTCGGCGGCCGGGTAGGTCGGGTTCTGAATGACGTCGGCGAAGACTTCGAGGGCCGGGACGAGATTGCGCTTGAGGACCTCGAAGCTGACTCGGGCCGACTCGCGACCGGTGTCGCCGGTGAGGGCCGTCCCGAGATTGCCAAGGGAGTTCTCGATGTCGAGGTCCTTGCGCGTCTTCGTTCCGGTATCCATTGTCCGGGTCGCGAGGTAGGCGACGCCCTCCTTGCCGGCCGGGTCGTCGGCCGATCCGCACTTCGACGCGAGTGTCACGGCCACCTTCGGCAGTTCCGGCCGCTCGACGACGAGAATCTCGAGACCATTCGCGAGCCTGGACTTCTTCACTAGAGGAGTGTGAAACGGCTTGTCGGACCCGACGGCGGGCGCCTTCGACCGGTCGAGCGTCGCCTCGGCGACGCGCCCCGACGCCTCGGGATGGAAGCGCACGAGGAGACGGTTGCGGTTGTCGAGCCACTTCGCAGCGACTCGCTGGACGTCCGCCGCGGTGACATGCCGGTGGCGGAGGACGTCGGCCTCCAGCTTGCCCGGGTCGCCGAGAAACGTGTTGTACGTATTCAGGAGATCGGCCTTCCCTCCGAAGCCGCCGATCCCTTCGAGGCCGGTGACGAAGTCGTACTCCTGCTTCGCCTGCGCGCGGGAGAGCTCCTCGGTCGTCGGACCCGCTTTGGCCAGTTTCGCGATCTCCTCGCCGATCGTCTTCTCGATCTCCGCGAGCGAGGCCCCGGGCCGCGCCGTCGCGATGACGATGAACTCCCCGGCGATCTCGTTCGTGTCGTTGAAGGAGTTGACGTTCGTGCAAAGCGGCTTGTCGTACACGAGTGCCTTGTTCAGGCGCGACGCGAGTCCGTCGGTCAGGAGGCGCGAGGTGAGGTTCAGCGGCGCCTCGTCGGCGCTGAAGAACTCGGACGTGGGCCAGGCGACGTAGACACGCTCCTGGGGCACCCGATCGTTGACCTCGACGACCTTCTCTCCGCCGAGCGCCGCGAGATAGCGGCCGGGGCGGTCGAGCGCCGGGCCCGCCGGGATACTCGCGAAGTACTTCTCGACGAGCCTCTTCGCCTCTGCCGGGTCGAAGTCGCCGGTGATCGCGAGCGAAAGGTTGTTGGGCGTGTAGTACGTCTTGAAGAACTCCTTCACGTCGTCGAACGTGGCCGCCGACAGGTCCTCGTGGCTCCCGATGACGGGCCAGGAGTAGGGGTGCTGGGCCGGGTAGAGGTTCTCGAAGATCAGTTTGAACGCCCGCCCGTACGGCTGGTTCTCGAGCCCCTGCCGCCGCTCGTTCTTCACGACATCGCGCTGGTGGTCGAGGTTCTCCTTCGTCAGGAAGTCCATCAGCGTCAGGAGGCGGTCCGACTCGAGCCACAGGACCCGCTCAAAGCTCCCCAACGGCACGGTGATGAAATAGTTCGTCCGATCGTTGCTCGTCGTGCCGTTGACGCCCCTTTCGCGGAGGTTGGCGCCCAGCTTCTCGGCGACGTTCAGGTACTTCTCCGGCGAGCCCTTCGAGCCTTCGAACATGAGGTGCTCGAACAGGTGTGCGAAGCCCGTGCGGCCCGGCTTCTCGTTCTTCGAGCCGACGTGGAACCACTCGTTCACGTGGACGATCGGCAGCTTCCGGTCGACGTGCAAGATGACCTGCAGGCCATTCGGCAGCGTGTATTTCTCGAAGGCGATCTTCGGGACGGGCGCGTCCGCACCGGGGGCGGGCGGCGCCGCCTTCCCCGCGGCGAAGGCGGAAGCGGCAGTCAGCATCAGGGCGGCCGCGAGGGAGGAAGTCGTTCGGCGCATGGATCTTCTCCTCAGAGGGTCTTCGGATCGCCCTCGCTAGTGGCCTGATGCGGCCGGCGTTTTCGCGACCGGCGTCGGAAGCGGGAGGCCCTTGCCTCCGAGATACGTCTTCCTCAGGAACTCCTCCATGATGTTATCGGCGAACCACGAGACGTAGACACCGTCGATGAAGTAGGTCGGCGTCGAATGCACGCGCATAGCCCAGCCCTCGGCGAGGTCGGCGTGGATTTTCTCACTCGCCTTCGCCTGCAGGTAGCAGGACCGGAACGCTTTCTCATCGATGTCGTTGGCGACCGCGAAGTCCATCGCGAAGGCGTCGACCTGCGGCACCGAGAATTCGTCCTGCTTCGCGTAGACGTTCGACTTCCACCGGAAGAAGAGGTCCGTGCCGCCCGGGCTCTCGAAGAAGCAGCGCCCGGCCGAAGAGGCCCGGAAGGCCCAGGGGTGCGCGCCCGTGAGCGGAAACGACTTGATGTAGCGGCGGATTTTGAGCTCCTTGCCGAGCTTTTCGACGAGGTTCTCGAAGTCGGACGTCCGCTTCTTGCAAAAGCCGCACTGCATGTCGGAATACTCGACCACGGTCACGCGCGCATTGGCGGGCCCCGTGACGGGCGTCCCGGCGAGCTTGATGGACTCCCTCCGCTGCTCGGCGACACCGCGCGTCCGATCCCACCACCGTCCGAGCACGAGGAGCGCCCCGTCGTCCGCTTTCACCCAGCCGGCCATCGGGTAGTTTCCGTACCCCGTGTCGGCTTTCACGGTCACGGCTTTCCAGCCTTTCCGATCGCCGGCCGGATCGAGAACCACGGAGAAGGCCCCGATGAGGTACTGCTTGAGCCGGGCGCGGAGTCCGTCGAGGTCGGCCTCCGTACGGATCGGAAGCGGCCGTTTCGCGCGATCCTCGTCGTAGATGATGTCCCCGACGAGCACGGACTTCGCGCCGTCATCGAGGACGAGGTACGCCTGATCGTTCATCCGCGCATCAGCCGTGAAGGTCTTCTTCGCGATGGCGAGCCGCGTGCCGCTTCCGAGCTTGACCTGCGTGATCGTGTCGATCGTGACTTTCCCGTCGCCCCAGGCGAAGAACGCCTCGACCCATTCGAGGAGGGCTTCGTTCGAGGAGGACCGGGCCGGCGCCGGAGCCGCGACGGAATTAGGAGCTGCCGCGGCGGGTTTAGGAGCCGCGGTCTGCACGGCGGCGGGAGAAGCGGGAGACGCCGCCTCGCATCCCAGGGCGGCGGCGACGAGGACGACGACGAGGGCCGTGACGCGTGTCTTCATAAGGCGAAGATTAACCTCATTCGCCTTCCTCTTCGAAGCGCACGAGAACATCGCCCGCCGAGACGGCCTTCCCGGGGGCGCACTCGACCGACGCGACCACGCCGTCCCGCGGAGACTTGACCTCGTTCTCCATCTTCATCGCCTCGAGCACGAGAATCGACTGACCATGGGTCACGCGGTCGCCCGTCGCGACGAGGACGCGCAGGACGCGGCCCGGCATGGCCGCGGCGACGTGCCGGACCTTCTTCACGGCGCGCCCGCCCGTCGCCAGCAGCGCGCGCGCCGTGAGCTCGTCCAGGAGCTCGAACCCGAAGAGGGTTCCCTCCGCCGAGGCGCGCACCGAACCGTCCTTCTGGAAGGCGACGCTGACCTCGATCTGGCGGCCGTCCCGGCCCACCAGCGACCACACGCCGTCGCGCACCTCGAGGGCGTCTCCCGTCAGAACGGCGTCCTCGAGCGTGGCCTCGAACTCGGGCGCGCCGGCCGTCACGACGACCGCGCGGCCCTCGCTCTGGCCGGGCATCCGCACCTGGAATTTCACTCGCGCACCCCGAAGGATGCCCGCGCGTTTCGCCACGCGGAGTACCCCGCCTCGCCGCCCGTCGGGGCCGCCCCCGGCCGGCGCTTCTTCGCTCCCTCCATCGACCCGAGGGCGGCGGCGATCACGGAAGCCGCCACGACGTCCTCGGGCGGCCGCGTCGGCTCGTATTTCCAGTCGTCGAGAAATTGCGTGGACACGCGGTTCGCGATGACGTCGGGATCCTCGAGAAGCGACAGGAAGAACGGGATCGACGTTTCGATGCCCTCGACGCGCGCTTCGGAGAGGGCGCGCCGCATCCGCCGGAAGGCCTCGTCGCGATCCTGGCCCCACACGATGAACTTCGCGACCATCGGGTCGTAGTCGAGCGGCACGACGTCGCCGTCCTCGACGCCCGAGTCGACGCGGATCCCCGGCCCCTGCGGCCTCCGGAGGCGCCGGATGCGCCCGGGAGAGGGGGCGAAACCGTGGGCGGGGTCCTCCGCGTAGATGCGGCACTGGATGGCGTGGCCGCGCGGCGCCGGCTTCTCGCGCATCGACATGGGTTCGCCGCGCGCGATGCGGATCATCTCCACGACGAGGTCGACGCCATAGACCATCTCGGTCACGGGATGCTCGACCTGAATCCGCGTGTTCATCTCGAGGAAGAAAAAGCGCCCGTCTTTCGCGAGCAGGAATTCGACCGTGCCGGCCGAGACGTAGTCCACGGCCTTCCCGGCCGCGACGGCCACCGCTTCCATCTTCGCGCGCAGCTCCGGCGAGACCGCCGCGGACGGACACTCCTCGAGCACCTTCTGGTGGCGGCGCTGGAGCGAGCATTCGCGCTCGCCGAGCGCGATCACGCGCCCGGTCGCGTCGCCGAGAATCTGCACCTCGACGTGCCGCGCGCCCTCGACCAGGAGCTCGGCGTAGACGCTCTCGTCGGCGAAGTAGGATTTCGCCTCGCTGCGTGTTCGCGCGAACGCCTCGGCTACTTCGGCCTCGCCGCGCACGACGCGCATCCCCTTGCCGCCGCCGCCCGCGACCGCCTTCAGGAGGAGCGGAAACCCGTTGGCGCGGCCGAACGCGGCGATCTCGTCCGCGGTCGCCGCCGGCGTCGTCATGCCGGGGACGACGGGCACGCCCGCCGCGATCATCCTCTGGCGCGACTCCGTCTTGCTGCCCATCGCCGCGATTGCGGCCGGCGCGGGGCCGACCCACGTGAGGCCCGCCTCCTGGACTTTCCGCGCGAAGTCGGCGTTCTCCGACAGGAACCCGAATCCCGGATGCACCAGCGTCGCGCCGGTCGTCTTCGCCGCCGCGAGAAGCCTGTCCGGGACGAGATAACTTTCCCGTGCGGGCGGGGGGCCGATCGCGACGGCGTAATCCGAGAGGCGCACGTGGAGCGCGCCGCGGTCCGCCTCGGAATACACCGCGACGGGCGAGATCCCGAGATCGCGGCAGGCCCGGATGATCCGCACGGCGATCTCCCCGCGGTTCGCGATGAGGAGGCGCGGAGCGCGGTTAGAGGGGAATATTTCCATGCTTCTTCGGCGGCATGACGTCGCGCTTGTTCCCCAGGAGGTCGAGGGCGCGGATGAGCCTCGGGCGCGTCGTCCGCGGCGCGATGACGTCGTCGACGTAGCCGTGCCGCGCCGCGACGTACGGGTTCGCGAAGGCCTCCTCGTACTCGGCGATCTTCCCCCGGCGCGCCGCGGCCGGGTCCTTCGCGGCCGCGATCTCCCGGCGATAGAGGATGTTCACCGCGCCTTCCGCGCCCATGACCGCGATCTCCGCCGTCGGCCAGGCGAAGTTGAAGTCCGTCCGGATGTGTTTCGACGACATGACGCAGTACGCGCCGCCATAGGCCTTGCGCGTGATGACGGTGATCTTCGGAACCGTGGCCTCGGCGAACGCGAAGAGCAGCTTCGCGCCGTGCTTGATGATCCCGCCGAATTCCTGCTTCGTGCCCGGCAGGAATCCCGGCACGTCCTCGAACGTCACGAGAGGAATGTTGAAAGCGTCGCAGAAGCGGACGAAGCGTGCGCCCTTCACGGAGGCGTCGATGTCGAGGACGCCCGCGAGATGGTCCGGCTGGTTCGCCACGATGCCGACCGGCTTGCCGCCGAGTCGCGCGAATCCGACGACGAGATTCTTCGCGAAGTCCGCGTGGATCTCGAAAAGCTCCCCGTCGTCCGTGACGCGGCGGATGAGCGCCGTCATGTCGTACGGCTGGTTCGACGAGGCCGGGACGATCCGGTCGAGCTCGGGGTCCTCGCGGTCGGCGGGATCGCCGTTTTCGCGGCGCGGCGGATCCTCGCGGTTGTTCGACGGGAAGAACGAAAGGAGGGCGCGGATCCTCTGGAGACAGTCCGCGTCGGAGTCGGCCACGATGTGCGCGACTCCCGAAACGGCCGCGTGCGTATCCGCGCCGCCGAGCGCCTCCTTCGTGACGTCCTCGTGCGTGACCGTCTTGATGACGTCCGGTCCCGTCACGAACATCGAGCTCGTGCCGCGCACCATGAGGATGAAGTCCGTGATCGCGGGCGAATACACGGCGCCTCCCGCGCAGGGACCGAGGATCGCCGAGATCTGCGGGACGACACCCGAGGCGAGCGTGTTGCGCAGGAAGATGTCGGCGTAGCCGCCCAGCGAGACGACGCCCTCCTGGATGCGGGCGCCGCCCGAGTCGTTGAGACCGACGACGGGCGCGCCCACCTTCATCGCGAGATCCATGAGCTTGCAGATCTTCGCGGCGTTCGTCTCGGACAAGGACCCGCCGAACACCGTGAAGTCCTGCGCGAACACGAAGACGGGACGGCCCTCGACGCGCACGACCCCCGCGACGACGCCGTCGCCGGGGATGGCGTTCGACTCGTCGTCCATGCCGAACTCGCGCGTGCGGTGAACGATGAAGGGATCGATCTCGTCGAACGATCCCGGGTCGCCGAGCAGCTCGACGCGCTCGCGCGCCGTGAGCTTGCCCGCCTTGTGCTGTTTCTCGCGCCGATCGGCTCCGCCGCCGGCGCGGGCCTTCGCCCGAAGGGCTCCGAGGGCGTGCAGACGATCTTCGATCGAATGTGTCATGGGGCTCTCTCTCGTCTCTACAGGGGGATTTTCTTCTTCTCGGCGAGCATCCGTTTCGCCTTCCGGAACATCTCGGCGTAGTCGACGTCCGCCCCGCGAATCGCCGCCGCGTTCTTCTCGAGAAGCCGCTTGACCTCTTCATCGAGGGCCCGCTCGCGATCCCGGTCCTCGGCGAGCGCGGCCTCGAGAGCATGCCGCACGTCGGCGGTGGAGGCGGCTTTCACGAGGCGTTCGGCGACGAGGCGACGCGCGACGAAGGCGGCCTGCGCCAGGAGACGAGCGTCCGAAAGGGCCATGAACCCTAGAGGATATCGCACCCCGGCGCCCGCGAGGCGCTCCGGGATTCCGGCGCGCTCCTACAATCGCCCCGTTGAGCGACGTCGTCGAGACTTTCCGCCAGGACGCCGAGGACGCCGTCCGGATCGTCTCCGGACTGCTGCGCCGGGGCGAGGGCGGCGAGGCTTTCCGGGAAAGGCGGCGCCGCGTCTCGTGGACCGCGACCGAGGCCGGCCTCCTGGCACCCGCCTTCGCGGAGGAACGCGGCACCGCCGTGCGTCTTCGCCGGGGCCGCGAGTCCCTTCTCATCGCGCGCGACGGAGACGGTCCCGAGGCGCTCCGGGAAGCCGTGCGCGAGGCCTCCCGCCGCGCCGGCGGGTCTCCCTTCCTCAAATCCCGCGGCCTCGAGAGCGCGCGCGCCGAGACCGAGGTGCCGAGAGGCGACGAGCAAGAGCGCGCGGCTCAGCTGGGCGCGGCGCTTCACCGGGCCCTCCCCGATCCGCGCGGGATCTCGCTCACGCTCCGCGTCGCCAGCGTCACCGTCTCGCGCGCGGTCGTGACGGCGCGCGAGCTCGTGACGTGCGGAACCGTTCGGCGCCTCGAGGCGGCAGGCCTCCTCAGGCGGGCGCATACGGCGCGGCCCTTCGCGTTCCAGACGTCCGCCCCGTGGGCACCGGCGCTCGACGCCCTCGCGCGCGCCCTCGCGGATGCGGCGCGGCCGGTGCCCGCGCACCGGGCCGCCGAAGGGCGGGTGGACGTCGTGTTCTCCCCGGGCGCGGCGTCCGTGTTCTGGCACGAGGCGGTCGGCCATCCGCTCGAAGCGGGATGGGGCGAGCGGGGTTCCGTCCTCACGCGCGTGCCGCGCGCCGCGGTCGCGCCCCCGGGCGTCTTCGTGACCGCGGACCCGACCCGCGGCGACCTTCCGGGCCACTATCTCGCGGACGACGAGGGCACGCCCGCGCGCCCCGTCGCCCTCCTGACGGACGGCTGCGTGGACGGCCAGGTCACGGACCGAAGGGCGGCCGGGGGCGCCTCGAACGGCCACGCGCGCTGCGGCGACTTCCGCCGCCCGCCGCGCCCGCGGCTCTCCAACCTCGTCGTGTCGCCGGGCCGCGCGAGTCGAGAGGAGCTTCTCGAGGCTTGCGGCAACGGGCTCTACGTGCGCGAGATCTCCGCCGGGCACGCGGACCCCGAGTCGGGCCGCTTCACGCTCTTCGTCGAGAGCGCGGACCTCGTGCGGCGGGGCGCGCTCGGCGCGCCCCTCGGCCCGTTCGTCCTCACGTCCGACGTCCTCACCGCGCTGCGCCACCTTCACGCCGAGAGCGGCGACGTGACGCATCCCGCGAGCGGTCTCGGACTCTGCGTCAAGGGCGGCGAGGGCGTGGCCGTGGGCGGAGCGTCCCCCGCCATCCTCATTCGCGGCCTCACCGCCGTGCGGGGCCGCTCGTGAGGGCCGGCACGGACGATCTCCTCGAGCGCCTCCTCGCGGGCGCGCGGTGCGACACGACGGCAGGCGAGAGCGCGGAGGCCTACGAGCGGCGCGGAACGTCGATCGAAATCGTCGAAGACGCCGAGGGCTCGCGGCTCTCCGTCGTCACCGAGCGCGGTTTCGCGCTGCGACTCTTCCGCTCGGGGCGCACTGCGTTCGCGGCGTCGGTGCCGGAAGCCGTGGACGGCCTTCCGGACGCGGCGCGCCTCCTCCTCGGGCGGTCACGAACGCGCCGCGGAGTCCGCGCGGCGGGGCCGGTCGCGGGCGGGGGCGCTTGCGCGCTCGCGCCGCCTCCCGCCCCGGACGAGAAATCGGCCCGAGAGCTCCTCGCCTCGTTCCGGAGCGACCTCCTCGCGGCGGGCGAGGGCGCCGTGTCGCTCACCGAGGCGATTCTCACGACCGGAGCCCGCACCGAACGCGTCGCGACGACCGCCGGGCGCGACGTCGTTTTCGGCAGCGGGACCACGACGCTCGTCGCGACCGTCACGGGCAGGACGGGGGCCGGCAGCGTATCGGCGCGATTTCTCGCGTCGGCCGCGCGGCCCGGAGAGCTCCCGCTCGCCCGTCTCGCGCACCATGCCGTGGACCGGGTGCTCCTTCCGCTCCGCGGCCGGCCGCTCGCACCGGCCCGAGGCGACCTCCTCCTCGATCCGAACGTCGCCGCCCCGGTCGTGGGCCGTCTCGCCTCCGCGTTCTTCGGCGACGACGGCGACGCGCTCCTCGCGTCGCGCACGCGCGACGGACGCGACGCGTTCGCCGCACCTCTCTTCTCGCTCGTCGACGACGCGGCGGTCCCCGGCGGGCCCGTGAAAGCGACGCATGACGGAGAGGGAACGCCGCATGCGCGCACCGTCCTCGTCTCACGCGGGATCGCCGCCGGCAGGCTTTCGGACGCGGCCGCTGCCGTGCGCCTCGAACAGCCGCCCACCGGCAATGCGGTGCGCCGTGCGTATACCGAACCGCCCGCGATCGGCATCACGAACCTGTTCGTGGACCCGTCGGCCGGAGTCCCGCCGCTGGACCTTCTGCGCGCCCTGGCGCGCGGCTTCTACGCCGCGGTCCTCCTCTCGCGCCCGGAGGTGGACCTTCCGGGCGACCGCTTTCGCCTGCATGCGGCGGGCTACTGGATCGAGAAAGGCCGGGCGACAGAGGCGGTGTCCGAGACCCTCGTCGAAGGCCGGCTCTCGGAGTTTCTGCGGTCCATTTCGGCCGTCGGCGACGACCTCCGGTTCGTGCCTTCGGGCACGGGGAGCGCGGGCGCGCCCACCCTCTTCGTTCCGAAATGGAAGGGGGCCTGACGGCGTTTCCCCCGGCTCAGCCGACTCCGGGCGCCGGCGGACGCGGCGGCGCCGGAGCGGGCGCGGCGGGAGCGCCCTCCTGGGCCCCGGGGGCGGCCTCGGGTGCGGGAGCTCGCTTCTTCGCGGGGCCCGCTGGAGATTGTTCGGGTATGTCCGACGGGATCAATTCGTTCGCGCGGGTGTAAGCGGGCGTGGGGGGGGCGGACGACGCGTTCGGAGGCGGTGCGGGACGGCTCGTGCTCACGGGAGGCACGGATGTCACGACTGCTCCGTCCGGCCCCGGCCTCACGGCGCGGTCGTCCGGCGCCGGGCCGCTCGTCTGCAAGGCTGTCCCCGGCGCCGGCGTTCCGGGCGCAGGCGCTCCGGTCACGGCCGAAACCGCGACGCGGCCCTGCTGGAATGAGCCCACGAGGTCGGCCTCCGCCATCTGCTCGGCCACCGGGAGAGCGGCGCGATTCAGGCGCCCCTCGAGGGTCTCGAGGAGGACGCGCGCCTTGAGACGCGTGTACGCGGCGAAGGGGTTCCGGCGCACTTGGAACAGCGACGTGTCGACGCGCAAGGACGTCTTGTACGCCGCGATCGCGGCGGAATCGTTGCCGCGCCGTTCCTCGGCGTAGCCGAGCATCCACCACGCCGCCCAGTTTCCCGGCGCGCGCGATACAGTCTTGCGGAACGAGGAGGCGGCGCTGCCCCATTCGCCGCGCGTCGCGTGGACGAGTCCGGCGTTGTAGAGCGGGCGGCCGTCGGCCTTGTCGAGTTTCGCGGCGAGACCGAACTCCCGAAGGGCGTCTCGCCAGAAGCCATCCCGCGCGATGAGGCACGCGAGATCGTTGTGCAGCGCGGCGTCGTTCGGCGCCTTCTCGAGGCGCTCGAGGAGGTCGAGCGTCGCGCGGTGCTGCGGGAGGTTCGGGTCCAGAAAGCCCTTGTACACGTCTTTGGCGGCGAGGGGTCCGGCGAAGACCGCCATGGCCAGGCAGAGTGCGAGCGCGCCCCCGAGACGCGCGCGTCGATCGATGCTCATGATGGTCCTTTCGTCGGCGCGGCAAGAGAGCGGCCGACGAGCCGCACTTTCCCGTCGCGCGTCTGCACGTCGAAGGCGAGGCGCGTGGCGCCCGTGGCTTTCCGGATATCGGCGGCCTGCTTTTTCACGAGTTCCTCGAATCGGTCATATCGGAGCCGGGAAACGTCCTCGCCGGCCGCCACGCGCGCCGCGCAGTACCGCTCGAAAAGAGATCTGAGGTCGCCCCGTCCCGAGCCTTTTACGGACCCCGGAGCGGAAGCGTCGCCGGCGGGAGGGGGCGCCCCCGGCTCGACCAGCCGCGCGCGCGACGCGAGCCGGACCGGTCCCCGCCCTTCCTCTCGCGCGAGGAGCCTCTTCTCCCAGAGATCGGAGAAGGCCGTGAAGCGGCTCTGGAGCGCCTGAAGCCGGAAGCGCTCGGCGACCTTTTCGACGGGGGCGGTGCCGATGCGGCGGAGCACCTGTTCCACGCTCTTTCGAGCGGGAAGGGGAGGCACCTTCACGTCGCCCGAGAAGAAGCGCTCGTAATCCAGCTTGAGAGCCGTGATGCTCTTTTCCAAAAGGTCGAGATCACGCGCGATCGAGACGGCCATCGGCGAAAAGTAGTCTACATTCCGTCGGCATGAATCCCGAGCCGCCCCGGCCTCCCGCCATGGACCGCCTCCTCGAGACCGCGACCGGGAAGGCGCTGGCCGCCCGCCACGGAAGAGCCCGCGCGAAGGAGGCCCTGCGCGAGTCGGCGGCGGC
>DAIOUV010000004.1:110219-129938 GCA_036759345.1 Acidobacteriota bacterium
GAGACCCGTCTTCCGGCCGGGCCGCGCCGCGTGGTCAACGCGACGGGGGTCCTCCTGCACACTAATCTCGGCCGTGCCCCGCTCGCCCGAGAAGCCGTCTCGGCCGCGGGTCGCGCCGCCGGGTTCTCGACGCTCGAATACGATCTTGCGGAAGGGACACGCGGAAGGCGCGGCGAGCACGTCCGGCCGCTCGTCCTCGCGCTCTTCGCGCCGGGACGCGACGACCTCGACAGCCTCTCGGTCACGAATGCCGCCGCCGCGCTTCTCCTCGCCCTCGACACGCTCGCGAACAGCAGGCCCGTCGCGGTGTCCCGCGGGGAGCTCGTCGCGATCGGCGGCGACTTCCGCGTGCCGGCGATTCTCGCGAAGAGCGGCGCCTCGCTGCACGAGGTCGGCACGACGAACAGGACGACGGCCCGGGACTACGAAGAAGCGCTCGACGCCGGCGCGGCGGCGATCCTCAAGGTCCGGCCCTCGAACTACCGCATCGTCGGATTCACCGAAGACGTCGCGCTCCCCGCTCTCGCGGCCCTCGCGCGTCCCCGGGGCGTCCCCGTGATCTTCGACGCCGGGGCGGCCACGCCCACGCGCCTCGCCGAGCCCGGCCTCGCGCACGAGCCCGTGCCGCTCGACTCCCTGGACGCAGGAGCCGACCTCGTCTGCTTCTCGGGCGACAAGCTCCTCGGCGGACCGCAGGCGGGAATCCTGATCGGGAGGAAGGAGCTCGTCGCGCGCGCCGCCGCGAATCCGCTCGCCCGCGCCTTGCGCCCGGACAAGCTCGTCCTCGGCGCGCTGGCCGCCACGCTCGACCTGCATCTCTCCGGCCGCCGCCTCGAGATCCCCTTCTTCCGGATGCTCGAAGCTTCTCTCGTCTCCCTGCGAGACCGTGCGGAGACGCTCGCGGCGCGCGCCCGCGAGGCTGGCTTCGAGGCATCTGTCGTGGATTCGACGGCCGTCGCCGGGGGTGGCGCCGGCGCCGAGTCGACGCTGCCCTCGAAGGCGGTCTCGCTCGCGCATCCGGCCCGGTCCGCGGACGGCCTCGCGGCGGCGCTCCGCGGGAGCGAGCCGCCCGTCATCGCGCGGATCGAAGAGGGCTTCGTTCTCATCGACCTCAGGAGCGTCGCGGAGTCCGAGGACGAAGAGATCGTCCGCATCCTCGGGGTCCTCGGGGTTCTCCTCCCTTCCGGAAACTAGATCCCGAGCTCCTTCATCCGTTGCGCGAGCTTGCGCAGCGGCACGCCGAGCTCCTCCGACGCGCGCGTCTTGTCGCCGCCGGTGGTGTCGAGGGCGCGCCGGATGCGCGCCGCCTCACCCGCTTGCCGCCACCTCTCCGCGGTCTCCTCGAGCGTCCCGTCCAGGGAGGGATGCCGCGGCTCCGTCTCGCCCGCCACGCCGACGACGATGTCCGCCGGCCGGACGACGTCCCCGGTGGCGAGGAGGACGGCCCGCTCGACGACGTTGCGAAGCTCGCGCACGTTTCCCGGCCAGTCGTGCGCCGCGAGCCGCTCGAGCGCGGCCGGCGAGAACGAGGGCACCTTCTTCTTCACCTGGCGCGCCGCGGAGGCCGCGAACCCGCTCACGAGCGCCGGAATGTCTTCCTTTCGCGCGCGGAGAGGCGGCAGCCTCACGGGGAAGACGTCCAGCCGGTAGAAGAGGTCCTCGCGAAACGTGCCCGCCTTCACGAGGGACGCGAGCTCGCGGTTCGTCGCGGCCACGATCCGCACGTCCACGGCGATCGGAACCGTGCCTCCCACGCGGAGAAACGTGCGCTCCTCGACGGCCCGGAGGAACTTCGCCTGCGCCGCCGGCGGAAGCTCGCCGATCTCGTCGAGGAACAGGGTCCCGCCATCGGCCAGCTCGAAGCGCCCGGCCCGCCGTTCACTCGCGCCCGTGTACGCGCCGCGCTCGTGCCCGAAAAGCTCGTTCTCGACGAGGCTCTCGGGAAGGGCGGCGACGTTCACGGCGACGAACGGCCCCAACGCCCGCGGCGACAGCGCGTGAACCGCGCGCGCGAACAGCTCCTTGCCGGTCCCCGACTCGCCCGTCAGGAGGACCGTCACGTCGGAGGCCGCGGCCGGGCGGATCCGCTCCAGGGCTTCGGCGAGCGCCCGGGACGTCCCGACGATCTCCGGCATTCCCGTCAGGCCCGCCTCGGCGGCGAGGAGCCCGTGGGCGACGGCCGCCCGGCGCGCGCGCACGTGCCGCGCGACGAGAAGGAGGAGAAGATCCGGGTCCACCGGCTTGCTCAGGAAGTCGGCCGCTCCCATCTTCATCGCGGTGACCGCCGTCTCGACGGTGCCAAATCCCGTGAGGACGACGACGGGGAGGGCCGCGTCGGACGCCGTCGCCGCCTTGAGCACGGCGAGGCCGTCGGCGCCCGGCATCTTGTAGTCCGTGAGAACGAGCGTGTAGCGGCGGCCCTCGGCGAGACGGCGCAGCGCCTCCTCGCCCGTCGCGACCGCCTCCACGCTGTAGCCTTCGCGCGTCAGCGTCTCCTTGAGCATCGCGCGGAGAGACTCCCGGTCCTCGACGAGCAGGATCTCCGCGGACATCGGAATGTCGGGATCCGGTCTCTCGTCAGGAGCTCGGAGGCTTTGGCGTAGCCCTCGGAGCGTCCGAACCCGGAATGAAGGTTCCGTTCGCCGGATTCCCCGTGGGCGCGTTCGCCGCCGGCGGCGCGATGTCGGGCCGCGGGATCGGCGTGTAAATCGGAGCCGGCGGCGGGGTCGGCGCGGGGGTCGCCTCGCCTTCGGGCTCCGGCTTCGCGGCAGTGCCGCCCGGCGCTTTCGCGTCGCCCGGCGCCTTGGCGGGGACCAGGACCTGCCATCGAGGCATGTAGCGGAACGACGCGGCCTCCCCCTCCAGCGGAGCGCTCGCCGTGAACGTCGACTTCTCTCCGGGCGCGAGCGTGTCCTTCGCGACCTGCGCGAAGGCGGACGAGAACGTCTTTCCGTCCTTGCTGACGAGCTGCACCGTGACCGAGACGCCCGCGACCTCCGCGCCTCCGCTGTTGATCACCGATCCCGTGAACGCGTAACCGTCCTTCGAGCGGGTCACGGACGTGTTCGCGACGTCGACCTTGCCCTCGCGATCGCCTTCCTTCTTCTCGACGACCTCGTCGCCGGGTCCGTGCGCGATGGTGTCGTCCGTGAGGACGACCGCGGCCCTGCGGCCGCTCTTCTGCTTCGCCACTTCGGCGAGAGTGAGCGCCTTCGGAACGCTCGGGGTCGGCCGCGGCGTGGCCGCGGCGGCGCGCGCCTTCTCGGCCGCCGTCTTCTCCTGATCGATCTCCGAAAGCGGAATCGAGAGCAGCACGCCGTCCGTCGTGGTGAGCAGCGCGAGGCTGCCCTTCGCCACGAACGGCTTTTTCGTCACGATCCGGCGACCGTCCTTGAGCCAGATCTCGTCGGCCCCCGCGATGCCGGCGAGACACGCGAGAACCACCGCCACCAGGAGCCGTCGCATGGGACCTCCTTTCGAGGTTGATCGCTTTCTCGATTTTACACCCGGAATGGGCTCAGCGCGGCGCGGCGGACTCGGTGCCGCGAGGAGAGATGACGACCTCTCGCGTCGTTCGCTCGAACGGGATGCGCCGGCTCTCGTCGGAGCTCCACCCCACGGGCCCGACGCCGCGCAGCAAGTCGGGTGCGGGTGCGTTCAGGAGCGGCACGAAATCGACCGGCGGCTGTGGGCCGTCCCCGCGCATGTAACGGTGCTCCGCCTTCGCCGTCATCGCGACCTTCAGCGCACTGAGGAGCGGCTTTCCGGCGGGATCCACGAGCTCTCTCGCCCTCGGCGCCGGACTCCCGGCGACGTCGCCCCGCCACGTGAGCGCGTCTCTTGTGCCGGCGAGCCCCCAGGCGACCTGAAGCTCCTCGACGTCCTCTCCCACGCGCGTGATCTCCCAGCGGCCCTCCCCCGCGAAGGCCGCGACGGCCAGATACGGGTGCGGAAATCTCATCGACGGCGGATCACTGGCCTCGTCGTAATCCGGAGGGCGCCCCTCCGGCCCCTGCGCGACGAACCACACGAGGTCGTCCAGAAGCCCCCCGGTCACGACCTCTAAGAGAGCGCGGGCGGCACCCGCCTCGCCGCCGGGGTTCAGACTCACGGCGTCCGGATCCGTGAAGTCCAGGAGAAATTCCAGGGTCCGGGCCGGAGCAGGAGCTCGATTCCACGCGTTGACGAGGGCGACGGCGTAACGGCCCGCGGAATCGGCCACGAGAAAGAACCGCTTCGAGCGCCGCGAAGGGTCCCCGAGATGCTCGATCACGGATTGGAGGCTCTTCGCGCCGTCGCGATCCTCGCGCGGCGGGCCCGCCCGAAGAGGCACCGAAGAAGCGTTTCTCAGGATCCGGTCGGGGACGCTCGCCCCGTCCTTCTCCCGGCGAGGCTCGACGGCCAGCCGGGACGACCGGATCACCCCGCGAAGGCGGAGCTGGTCGGTGCCCGTTCGAACCGCGACCGCTCCTCCCGCGTCGCGGTAGGAGGTGACGCCTTCGGCGCTCGTGTTGTCCTCGACCGGGCGAATGGCCTCGGGAAGGGCCACGCCGCCGCGAAAAGCGCCTTCGAGATCATGCGAGACGGAGCGGACCGCGACCTCCAGAGCTCCGCCGAGTCCGGGAGCGTCCTTTTCGACCACGAGGAGCTTCGTCCTGAGGTCGATGAACCGCACTGCCGCCACGATGACGACGCCGAGCAGAAGGAGCGTGAGGCCGAGCTCCCACAGGGAGAAACCCCTCGGCCTCACGAACGACACCGCCCCCGAGAGCCGTCCCGACTTCTCCTTACTTCAGCTCGCGCCACCACTGCAGCACGAAGGAGAAGGCGCCGCCGCTCGTCGGCGTCACGTTCGGAACGGTGGAGATAGTGGCCGTCGCGCCGGCCCCGAGACCGCTCTGCGCGACCCTCACCTGGTCGGAGGAGATCGTGAACCCGCTCGCGGCCCCGGCACCGCCCCCGTAAACCATCGGTGAACCAGCCGGCGTATCTTTCGGTGCACCAGCCGGTGTAACAAAGGAGGGAGTGCAGCTCGTCGCGTCATTTGCGACATCGAGCTCGACGATGTACGAGAAGCCGTTGCAGCCGTTCTGGGGGTCATAGACGAGGAAGAACGCCTTACTCGCTCCCGTGCCGCTCGTCGGAACCAGTAGAAAGGGCGGGGCCGTCACCTGGGATGCGGGGCTGAGGTTCTTGCCCGTGTTCGGATCGGTGAGGCTGTTGATCTTCAGGCGGAGGATGTGGGTAGCGGGAACGCTCGGCGGCGATCCGGCCGTCGAGGGCTTCGGAGCGGCCGCGACGTAGAGGCTCGGCTCGAAGGACCCGGCGGTAGCGGTGTTGATACCCGAGCCCGTCACCGCTGCGCTCCTCTCGTAGAGCGTTCCGCTCGCGAAGGCGAAGACGTCGCACGCCTTGGCATCTCCGTAGCCGCTCGCAGCCGGGGGATAGTAGATCGGCTGCTGGTTCGTCCCGACCTTGGCGGTGGCGTCGATCCCGACGGCAGAGGTCGGGAAGTTCGTACCGCCGTAGGCAAACCAGATCCTGCCGTTCAGGTCCGCCTGGAGACCAAGGTCCGCCAGGTTGTCCTCCTGGTAGAACTTCGCCGCTGTGCTTAGAAGCACGGAGTCGGCGAAGGCCTGGTTCCCGACGAGCGCTGCCGGATTGGGGTTGATGGTGGACGTCATGGTCTGGGTGTTGATGAGGGTGCCGTCGGTCGGGTTGAGAATGTAGTAGACCGGGTTTACGAATGGTGGTTTGTTGGTTTTCTGATCCGCCGCGGTGTTGGCCTTGTTGAATCCCCCGCCGACGACGAGCCGGTAGGTGTCGACCGCCACGGGGGCGAGAGCCGGCAGCGACCAGCTCTCGAAGAGACCCGGCATCTCGCTCTTCGTCTTTCGCCAGAGAATCTGGACCGGAGGACCGTTCGTGGAATCGCCGAAGCCGTACCCGGAGTCCGCCACCGAGGAGGGCAAGGACGAGGACGAGGACGAGGGGTGCGTGAGGTCGATCGCGGTCAGCTCAGACCCCCCGGGGCCGAGCGTCAGGAACCCCACCGTCTTGAAGGAGCCCACGCTTCCCGCCTTCGGGAAGTAGACGTCGGAAAACCTGAGCGAGTTCGCGACGCCGTGGACGTGCTTGGACATGTCCGAGAGCTGGCCCGTCACCGAGCCTTTCGGGTTCTTGTAGTTGTCGTAGAGCGTCTTCTGGTTCCCAAGGAGGCTCGGCGGGAGGAGGGCCACCTGCTCGTAACCGTCCGAGAGCCGGAACCCATGCAGCATCCCGTCGTTGGAGCCCACCCAAAGGACCGGGGTGCGCTTCCCCTGATCGATCCGGAACTGCCCGTGAACCGTGCTCACCGTGTTCTGCGTGTAATCGAGCGGCGCCGCGATCAGAGCGGGTGTGGTGTTGATCATCGGGCCGAGGCGCCACGAACGGGCGGCGCCGGCTGTCCACACGCCGTTGACGACGGAGCCGCCGTCGTTGCCTCGAATGAAGTCGACATGCGCCGCCGTCAAGGCCACTGGGGGGACCAACGAGGCGGCGATCTTCTGAAGCGTCGCGAGGTTATCAGCGACCACCTCGACGAGCGCATTGCTGTTCGCCGGGTCCCAGGTGTAGATCTTCCGTGTCGCCGCGTCTCTCACTGACAGGAGGTACCCCGCGTCCCATGTCATACACGCGATGCAGGGGTTCTTGGAGGTGTCCCCCGAGATGCCGGCGTCGCATTTTTGCAGCCACTGATAGCACTTGGCCTTGTCGCTGATAGAAGAATCGTAGGCGTAATAGTGTCCCAGCCAGGCTGGGAACTCGGTCGAGGGGAGCGTGACGATGGTCGACGCGCCGGCCCCGGCCCCCGCGAGCGGCGCGCTCGTCGCGTAGTCGCCGGCTCCCGTCGCGTTCACGATGTCGGTTATCGCCGAGGCCAGGTCCTGGGCCGTCGTCGCGAAGAACGCGTTGTGCCCGTGAGAACTTCCGGCCAAGACCACCGCGTCAAAGTTCTGTTTGGCCGTAAGTGTTCCGTAGGCTGCAGTACTCCTGTTGACCGTGCTGTCCCTGTTCCAATAATACTGTCCTGCCGGCCCGTCATACTGGGTGTTGGGAATGGTGTAGTTGACACGAGGATCAGCGACGTCCGGATTCGCCGGGTCCGGAATGTACGGGTTGTTTTTGATGTGGAAGCCGCTCCAGCCCGTGTCTTTCTTCGGGCTGTTCGCGTCGGTCCGGCCACTGTAGGCGATGTAGTCGAGCTCGCACGGTCCCACCGCCGAGCTGACGCCGATCGTCCAGGTGCGGACGGGGATCTTGGTCTTGAGGAGATTCGAGGCCATCGTATTCGTGTAGAGGTCGTCGGCCTTTCCCGCGGCGTACAGCGCCCAGTTGCTGGGGCAATCGTTGACCTGCGGGGGAACGTTGGCAACCAGGAAAGGGTTAGGGTCGCAGATGGCGGGGCCGGATCCGCACGGATTGATCCAGCTCACGTTGCTCGGATTGTAGTTATTCGACAAGCCGTCGGTGACGAGAAGAACGCCGTAAGGGCGGTTGCATAGCAGCTTCGGATCGGCGGTCGCCGCTCGCACCATCTCGGCTTTCGCCACTACGAAGCCGAGGATCGTATCCGTGCCCTTGCCGACACCAAGGCCACTCTGGGTCCCGCAGACCAACTGCAGGCACGGCAACGCCGGCCTCTTCGAGCCGGAGAAATAAAGGTAGTCCTCCAGCATGCCCAGGTCCTTGTTCGCCTCGGTCGTATCGATTTCCACCAAGGTGGTGGCATTCGTACCCTCGAACGTCGTCAGACCCCAGTTCACCTTCTCCTGGTCGGCGCCCACGATATCCAGGGGAGGGAGGTACGTGCAGCTTCCCACACTACAGGTCCAGCACGTTGCCATACCATCCACACCACAGGTATAGCTGCGGAGCAAGGGGAAGTTCAAGTTCAAGCCGGTGGTCTTGTTGAACGGGTCGAACGGTGGTAACGGATCCGACCCCCCGTTGTTGTAGTACTTGCCGCCGCTTAGATAGGTCCCGTAATCGTATGTGTAGAGCCAGGCCTGAATGTAGGCAGTCCCGGTCTGCGCGAGATCCTGGGGAACGGGCGTCATCGTGACGGTCGCGGGCGAGACCGGGCTCAGCCAAGTCGGGTTGGTGAGCTGCGACTGGACCAGCGGGGGTATGTAGTCCTTGACGAGGTCGATCGAGCTTCCAAGCGCATTCTTCACAGTGGCCAGGCGCGATGGGCCCTCGTACGTGAGAAGGTAGTACCAGAAACGGCATGAGCTGCACGTTTTGGTTGAGGTCGTGAGGTCGCCTTTGTTCCCCGCGCTCCACACGGCCGGAACGGAGACGGCCCCAAAAGTCTTGCCCTGAAGCTCGATGTAGGCAAGCCCGGTTTTGTTCCAGAAGAGTTGGCCCCTCGAGTTCTCTTTAAGCGAGGGAGTCGGCGAGGCGCTGTCGGGGTAAAAGGCCATCGAGCCGGTGACGTCCTGGAGGATCAGCAAGTTCGCCTTCATGATCTGCGCGCTGATCTGGCGAAGCGCGTCGTACCCCTCGGTTTGTGTTTGTTGTGCCTGGCACGGGAGCGCCAGAGAGGCCAACGCGGCCAGGAGCAGCCCCGCGCCCCGGATCGGCCTTCGTGTGATGCCTGTCGTCGACATGATTTTCTCCTCGAACGCGGCCACGGCCGTCCGTACGTTCAGTAAGTTCCGCTTCCCGTACCGGCCGGATTGACGCCCTTTTGGGTGCTCGCCATCGCGCCGGTGACGCCCAAATTGAGCTGCTCCTCGACGATCTTCGTCACGACGACGCCTGTCGGGAGCCGCACCGTTCCGACCGAAATGAGATTCACGATGTTGTCCGTATCCAGTATTTCTGTCCCCAGGGCGTCATCGACGTTGTTGCGAAGGTAGAGCGAGTAGGAGACCCGATCCACGACGGAGACTCCGGTGGGAGGGGGAATGGAGACGTCGGCGTAAGAAGCCTGCGCGTCGGTTCCGAGGCAGGCCGAAATGCTGTTGAGCTTCGAAAGGTCGAGGACCAGCGCGTCGTATCCACCCCCGGGCACTTTGAGGGTCGGCGCCGTGCGGGCCGCGAGGAGCTGCGAAAGAGTCGGGATCACGCAGGTGGCCGGATTCATGTTGATGATCTTGCTCAATAGGGCCTCGCCCCGCCGGAGACCCGCGTCCGCGGCATAGAAGCCCGCCTTCGCGATGCGCGTGTTGCCCGACAGGCGGTCCTCCATCGACGTGAAGTACGCGATGCCGACTCCGACGATCGTCAGGACGAGAAGAACGAGGATCACGGATACGAGGGCGCTTCCGCGTGGTTGCATGCGTTGTTTCATCTCTGTTCCGCTCATCCCCTCGGAATCCGGTTGCGAAGCATCAGGGTCGCCGTCGCGCGGTAGTGGTCAAATTGATCGGACACGGTTGCGCCGGCGTGATCTTCCGACGCCGGCCGGAAATGCTGGGTCGTGAGCTTGCGGGCGCCGATCGGCAGAAGCGGGGATCGCCCCGTGACGGAGAAGCGGAGGCCGATCACGTTCTGGATGTCGAGGGGCGACGCGACGACCACCCCGCTGGGCCCCGCTTGAGGAGGCACGCCGCCCGGGGCGGCGAGCGTCTGGCCCGCGGTCGCAGTGTTCCAGATCGCGCCGTTCGGATACATGTAGGCGACCTGGAGATCCTCGACGTTCTCCATGACGTTCGTGAACGCAGTCCCTGGGTTGTCGGTCGCGGGATCGAAGAGGCCCAGCTTCTGCTGCAGCTTGGGAATTCCGTCGACGCTGTCCGTCAGCACGCGGAACGAGATCACCTGAAGGCCCGCCACGAGGTAGACCGGATCCGTGAGTACCCCGGCCCCGTTCGGAGGCGCAAGAGCAGCCGCCGTCGTGTCGACCTGGATGTTGATGTTCTTGCCGGCCGTGTTGGCACAGTCGCTGGACTTGTAGGAGCCCAAGGCCGCGATCCTCACGTACGCCCAGCTCCCGGTCTTGGCGACGAGCATGAGAAGCGCGCTCTGGGTGCCGTCGAAGCCCGTCGCCGCCTTGAAGGCATCCAGATTGGCCGCGTTGTTGTCCGTCGCGCAGCCGACCCGGTCCCGGAAGTTCAACCACAGATCCGCGGTCACGGAGACGGGCGGAAAAGCTTGCACCTGATATCGACTCGGGTTGAAAGGGGCCACCATCGTGATGATGTCCGTGCCGACGTCGCCGAACGCGACCTGCGCGGTCGTGAGGTTGTTGTATGAGGCCTGCGTCAGAACGCCGCCGAGGTTGTAATACGTGATCAGGGCGTTCGGGTTGTTTGGATTCCCCGTCAAGGCGGGGAAGTTGAGGTCGGAAGCCCCCGCGATGTAATAGGACAGGTAGTCGGTCGCGCGGCGCGCCGCCTGGCGGGGAAGCATGAAGTACTGCTGCCTCTCCGCGAACGCGCGCATCTGGAAAAGCATCGTCATCGCGACGATGAGGACGATGACGAGGAGCAGCAGCGAGATCATCGCCTCGAGGAGCGTGAACCCCCGGGCCCGCGGCGCGCGGCTACTGGACGTACTGGGCCACATAGTCCACCCTCTTGCCGCTGCCGGTCGTGCTGATTCCGAAATAGCGCGTGGCGCCGGCGACGTCCGTCGGGACCGCCGAGACCGTGATGACCCAGACGACCTGCGGAGCCACGCTCTGCGCCGCATCCTGCTGGATCACGTAGCTGATCTTGTAGGGGCCGTTGGTCGCTTCCATGACGTTCGCTCCCTGAGGACCCCAGAACGCCCAATTGGCGTCGCTTGTCAGGTACGGGAGGAGATTCACGGGGGCCGCGCCGAGGGCGGGAATGCCGGTGCCGGTCGGCGTGGCCAAGCTGTGCTGTGTCACGAAGTAATACCAGCGGATGTTCTCGACGACCTGCTGGCACTTGAAGAGCATCTGCGTGCGGGCCTCGGAGCCCTTGTTCATGATGAGCGATACCGAGAACATCTGGAGGATGCCCACGAGGACGAGCGCCATGATCGTCATCGCGAGGAGGACCTCGACGAAGCTGCTGCCGCGGCGGGCACGTCGATTAGCCATTTTGTGTCACCCACGTGCCCGTCGCGTCCTTGATCTGCTTGAGGACGCGAACGCTCCAGACCGGATTGATGGTGAGCACGTAGCGCGTCGGAGGCATGAGGGACCCGTCAACGACGTTCACGTGCGTGAGGATCAGCGTCGCCGGCGCAGTGAGCTGCGCGCCCGTCGACGCGGGATCTGGAGGCGGCGTGGCGCCGGGCTTCATCGCGATCGCACGGCCCTGGAAATCGCACATGAGGGCGCGCGCCACGGTCCAATCCGTGGAGGGGGGAGTGTCCGACCAGAGCGTGGAGTTCACCTGGGTCACGTTCAGCTCGGACAGGCTGAATTCCTGGTCCACGCCCGTGTTGGCCTTGATGTCGTACTCGCCGATCAGGAGGTCGGGGTTCGCGTCCGTCGGCGGGTTGGCGAACGGGTCGATCCCGCCGTTCCCGTTCGCGTCGCCGATGAGATAGAGCGGCATGTACGGCGTGCCCGGCGCGACCGGCGTGACGAGAGGACCGACCTGGATGAAGGTCTGCATGCCGCGGCGCTGCATCTCCGAGAACGCCCGCTGGAAGAGAACCCTGATGTCGGTCGAGGCGCTCTGCAGCTTCTGGCGCTTCCAGGCCCTCGAGATCTCGCTTCCGCCGACGATGAACATGATGCCGAGAATCAAGAGGACCGCGAGCAGCTCGATCAGACTGAAGCCCCTTCGTCCGCGCGGCCGGGGCGCGTACGAGAGCGGGCGAAGTGGAAGCAAGAGGCTCATCATGTAAAGGTCTGCCCTTTCAACGCGAAGTTCGTGCCGCGAACCGATCCGGACAGCCAAGTAACTCGTGGCAGGGATCTTACACCCGGCCCCTCCCAGCCGACCACCCCGGACGTGTCGGTCTATTCGACACATTTCGTAACACCCGCTGCCCGGCCGCGGACGATTCTCGGCCAGCGCGCGCGAGGCCCGCTCGGCTACGATAGGCGGGCCATGGAGACGGGCTGATGGTCCTGGAGAAGCTGAGGGGCCTCCGCTCGGAGCCGTCGTTCGTCGTCCAGCTCCGCGAGCACAAGTGGACGAGCGAGGCGCAGAAGAAAGAGCTCCTCGACGTCCTCTCCCACGCGCGTGATCTCCCAGCGGCCCTCCCCCGCGAAGGCCGCGACGGCCAGATACGGGTGCGGAAATCTCATCGACGGCGGATCACTGGCCTCGTCGTAATCCGGAGGGCGCCCCTCCGGCCCCTGCGCGACGAACCACACGAGGTCGTCCAGAAGCCCCCCGGTCACGACCTCTAAGAGAGCGCGGGCGGCACCCGCCTCGCCGCCGGGGTTCAGACTCACGGCGTCCGGATCCGTGAAGTCCAGGAGAAATTCCAGGGTCCGGGCCGGAGCAGGAGCTCGATTCCACGCGTTGACGAGGGCGACGGCGTAACGGCCCGCGGAATCGGCCACGAGAAAGAACCGCTTCGAGCGCCGCGAAGGGTCCCCGAGATGCTCGATCACGGATTGGAGGCTCTTCGCGCCGTCGCGATCCTCGCGCGGCGGGCCCGCCCGAAGAGGCACCGAAGAAGCGTTTCTCAGGATCCGGTCGGGGACGCTCGCCCCGTCCTTCTCCCGGCGAGGCTCGACGGCCAGCCGGGACGACCGGATCACCCCGCGAAGGCGGAGCTGGTCGGTGCCCGTTCGAACCGCGACCGCTCCTCCCGCGTCGCGGTAGGAGGTGACGCCTTCGGCGCTCGTGTTGTCCTCGACCGGGCGAATGGCCTCGGGAAGGGCCACGCCGCCGCGAAAAGCGCCTTCGAGATCATGCGAGACGGAGCGGACCGCGACCTCCAGAGCTCCGCCGAGTCCGGGAGCGTCCTTTTCGACCACGAGGAGCTTCGTCCTGAGGTCGATGAACCGCACCGCCGCCACGATGACGACGCCGAGCAGAAGGAGCGTGAGGCCGAGCTCCCATAGGGAGAAACCCCTCGGCCTCAAGAACGACACCGAGCCGTCCCGACTTCTCCTTACTTCAGCTCGCGCCACCAGAGGGGGACGAGGTTGGCAGGTCCGCTCCAGGGGGTCAGGACAAGGTTGGGGACCGTTTCGACTCTGGCCCGCGTGCCCGTGCCCACGGCGCTCTTGGCGATGATGACGGTGTTGTTCGCCACGGCGAATCCGCTGGCGGCCCCGGTGCCGGCCCCGTATACGACGGTCTCCGTGACCACCGGCGCGCCCGCCGACACGTTGAAAGAGATCTTGACAATGTAGGAGGAGCCCGTGCAGGAGCTCGCGGCGTCGGGATCGTAGATGAGGAAGAGAGCCAACGGATCTCCCGTGGCACCCGGAGCGGGAACGAGGAGGGACGAGGGCGCCGTGAGCTGGGACCGCAAACCCACCTTCTTGTGGATCTGCCCTTTGCACAAGGTCTGCTTCCAGGGTCCGACGCTCTCCTGGTTGGCCACAAGCGGGCACAAGGAGTTCCCCGAGGCATCCACCTCGGGTACATAGAGGTTCTGGATGGGGATCCGCGCGATCTCGGTGTTGGTGGCCTGCGATGTGTTCTGCGCCTTGATCACGAGGTAGAGGCAGGGCATGAAGTAGCCCGCCTGCCCCACCTTCGTGCCCGTCACTTTGTCGGACCGCTCGTAGACGGTGCCGCTCCCGAAGGTGTAGATGTCGTACGTGCTGGCTCCGTTCGTGTATCCGTTCACGGCGCAGGCGTAGTAGATCGGCTGCTGCTGGCTTGTTCCGTCGGCGCTGATCTTTACGGTGGCGTCGATCCCCACGGACGCCGAGCTGAAGGCCGGGCCGGGAATGAACCAGATGCGGCCGTTCAGGTCGGGCTGGAGAGCCAGGTTCACGATGTTGTCGCCGTGGAACTGATCCGCGCTCATGGAGTAGATGGTGCTGTCGGCAAAGGTCTGGTTGCCCACGTAGGCCGCTGGAGATGAGACGGTCCCCGTGGGGGGCGAGAGGGTTCTGCTCAGGGCCCCCGTGAGGGGGTTGAAGATCATCGCCGTGGGCGTGACCTGTGCCGTGGCCGTGCTCGCCGGATTGAAGCCGGCCCCCACGATCCCGGTCCACAGCGAGCTGGCGGCCTTGGAGGCCCCCGCCGCCGGCGTGCTCCAGGTCATGAAAAGGCTGGGCCAGTCGGTTCCCCCCTGCTTGCTCCACAGGACCTTGACGGGATCGACCCCGCCGGCCACGTTCTTGACAGGGTCCGTCACGTCGAGGCCCGCGATGAGGTTCCCGCCCGGCCCCTCGGTGGTGATCATGACGGTCTTGTAGGCGGAGCCGTCGAACATGTCCCCAAACCGCGGGGACCCGCCGAAGCCGTAAATGTGGTCCGAGGGCATCACCAGCTGTCCGGTCGGGAACTTGGCAGGATTCGCAAGGTAGTTTTTGTACAGCTGGACCTGCTTCGCCAGGAGGTTGGGGGGCAGGATGGCAAAGCTCTCCTTGCCGTCGGAGAGCTGGAACGCATGGAGCATGCCGTCGTCGGCCCCCACCCAGACGAGGGCCGTCCGGTTGCCGGGGGACCCGTTCTTATTTTCGAAGGCCTTGTGCGATTCGAGGGTGGCCTGGAGGAATCTCTCGGGCTGCTGGGTGATGGCTGGGGATGAGTTGATGGTGGAACCCAGGACCCAGGGGCGGACCGTGCTCGTAAGGGCATCGTACCCCCGGATGAAATCGATCGTGTTGGCCGTCAGGCCGCAGGAGCCGCAGATCGGGTCGAGGAGTCCCAAGTTATCCGTCGTCAAGGGAACCATTTTGTTCGCCGAGTCCCAGGTGTACAGGTTGCGCTTGGAGGGGGGGGTATAGGCCGGGTTCTCGAACGCCCCTTCCACCCACGGGATGGCCGTGTCGTTGGCGGGGAGCTTGCTCTTGGTCAGGTTCCAGCCCGCATCCCACTTGAGATAGCCCGCCGTGCCCGATGTTTTGGTGATATCAAAGGCGTAGATGTGGCCCTGCCACTTCGGGAACTCCGAGGAGGCGAGAATGGCGAGCTCTCCGGTCTTCAGGGCCGAGCTGGCCACGGGGGCGGAGGTCGTGTAGTCCCCGGCGGCCATGTAGCCGATGATTTCAGACAGGGTATTGGCCAGGGCATCGGCGTTGACGGCGAAATAAGCGTAGTTTTTTCCCGGATCCCAGGTCGTCCAGTTCGGGTCGGTGGAGGGCAGGTTGACGCCGCCCTGGGGCTGCGTCTGGTCGGTCTTGCCGTAGAAGGCTACCTGGTTGAGCTCATCTCTTGCGGTCCCCGACGCGACCTGCGTGGAAAGCCCGACGACGAAGGTCCTTACCCCATCCCGGGTGGCGCTTTTGGTGGTCGTGTACAGGGTGCCGGACGCCTGCCAGGGAAGGATGCCCCCGCAAGACTTGATGTTGTGGTCGTTGTCCACGTCGGCGCTCTGGCCGTCGGTGATGAGCAGGGTGAAGTTTCGCCGGCCGCAGCTGGGGGAGACCGGGTCGGCCGGGATGAGGGTATTGTTGAAATAGTAGTTCGCGCACTTGAGGGCGCAGGGGGTGGGCGTGGCCGTGTAGGTCTCCAGTCCCGAGATGGTCGAGCCGCCGACCACCGTACTCGTGGTCGTTGGGGCCAGGTAGGCCTCGATTTGCTGCCGGATCGTGTTCTGGCCCGTCGTGTCCGAGTCGTTGGGGTTGATGGGGACCACGACCTTGGCCGTTGCCGCTGCGATGTCCCTGAACACGCACCCGTCGTTGACCAGGTTGTTACTACTCGGAGTGCACCCGGGTTTGGGGTCGGAAGCGACGGATTCGTTGTAATAGTTTCCGAGGAATTTGCTGTGGCAATTGACACAGGAGAAGACCAGCATGCCCCAGTTGACCATGGTGGAGCTGGAGGCGACGAGGTGGTGCGAGGCCATCGGTTTGGTTTGAAGGCTTACCGGCTTGGCGGCGATCGTAGCCGCCAAGGCGTTCCAGGCCGTCGGCTGGTGGGAGGTGAGCATCTGGTCGAGGATTGTCAGGTCAATGCTGTTTCCGAGGATGTTCTTCAGAACCGCCATCCTGGACGGGTCGTGCCACCGCCAGCGGTATTTCATCGTACCCAACCCAGTCGGGGGGTCGGTGCAGGACGGGACGGAGCCTTTGCCGTCCGTCGCCTCCAGGGTCCAGTCCCCCGTGACGAAGTCCTCCGCCGAGACGGGGTGCTGCATCCACGTGCCGTCGGGATTGGTATACTTCCCCGTCCTGACGCCCGTCGAGACCCCCTCGAAGCAGGTGCGCTTGTCCGTGGTGCCGAAGATCGCGTCCTGCCCAGCGGGCCACGATGACGCCTGCAAATCGCACTGCATGGAAGCGCTGAGGTCCACTACGAGCAGGACGTTGGGATGGGCAAACTGGTGCGAGATCTGGAGCATGGGGTCGTAGCCCTCGATCTGGGCAACCTGGGCAACGAGGCCGAGGGGGGCGAGAAGAAGGCCCAGGACCACCAGTCCGGCGCCTGCGTTCAAAATCCTAGTAACCATCACACTCCTCTTTTCTAGCTCTTCTTGCCGATGCCCGCGCCGCCTGTGCCGCCGATGTTCCCGCCCGACATGAGCGTGCTCCCCGTCGAAAGGCGCGCGAGCGGCGCCACCGTCTCAGTCATTGCTTTAGCCCGCCGCCGGTTCCGCCCGTGTTTCCGAGCTTTTGGGTGCTTGCCATCGCGCCGGTGACGCCCAGATTGAGCTGCTCCTCGACGATCTTCGTCACGACGACGCCTGTCGCGAGCTGGACGGTTCCGACCGAAATGAGATTTACGATGTTGTCCGTATCCACCGTTTCCGTCCCCGAGGTGTCATCGACGTTGTTGCGAAGGTAGAGCGAGTACGTGACCTTATCCACGACGGAGACCCCGGTGGGAGAGGGAATGGAGACGCTGGTATACGCCTGCGCGTCCGCCCCGAGGCAGGCCACGGTCGCGGCGGGAAGCGTCAAAAGGTCGAGGACCAGCGCGGGGTAACCCCCGCCGGGCACCTTGAGATCCGACCCCGAGAGGCGGGCGCCCAGCAATTGCGTCGCACCCACGGTGCCGCAGGCCGATGGGTTGAGACTAATGACCTTGCTCAATAGGGCTTCGCCGCGCCGGAGACCCGCGTCCGCGGCATAGAAGCCCGCCTTCGCGATGCGCGTGTTGCCCGACAGGCGGTCCTCCATCGACGTGAAGTACGCGATGCCGACTCCGACGATCGTCAGGACGAGAAGAACGAGGATCACGGATACGAGGGCGCTTCCGCGTGGTTGCATGCGTTGTTTCATCTCTGTTCCGCTCATCCCCTCGGAATCCGGTTGCGAAGCATCAGGGTCGCCGTCGCGCGGTAGTGGTCAAATTGATCGGACACGGTTGCGCCGGCGTGATCTTCCGACGCCGGCCGGAAATGCTGGGTCGTGAGCTTGCGGGCGCCGATCGGCAGAAGCGGGGATCGCCCCGTGACGGAGAAGCGGAGGCCGATCACGTTCTGGATGTCGAGGGGCGACGCGACGACCACCCCGCTGGGCCCCGCTTGAGGAGGCACGCCGCCCGGGGCGGCGAGCGTCTGGCCCGCGGTCGCAGTGTTCCAGATCGCGCCGTTCGGATACATGTAGGCGACCTGGAGATCCTCGACGTTCTCCATGACGTTCGTGAACGCAGTCCCTGGGTTGTCGGTCGCGGGATCGAAGAGGCCCAGCTTCTGCTGCAGCTTGGGAATTCCGTCGACGCTGTCCGTCAGCACGCGGAACGAGATCACCTGAAGGCCCGCCACGAGGTAGACCGGATCCGTGAGTACCCCGGCCCCGTTCGGAGGCGCAAGAGCAGCCGCCGTCGTGTCGACCTGGATGTTGATGTTCTTGCCGGCCGTGTTGGCACAGTCGCTGGACTTGTAGGAGCCCAAGTCCGCGATCCTCACGTACGCCCAGCTTCCCGTGTTGTCGACGAGCATGAGGAGCGTGCTCTGCTTTCCGTCCCAACCCGTAGCCGCTTTGAAGGCCTCCATGTTCGCCGTGTCGTCGGTCAGCACGCCGCAGCGGACCTGGAAGTTCAACCACAGATCCGCGGTCCCGGAGACGGCCGGAAAAGCTTGCACCTGATATCGACTCGGGTTGAAAGGAGCCACCATCGTGATGATGTCCGTGCCGACGTCGCCGAACGCGGCCTGCGCGGTCGTGAGGTTGTTGTACGAGGCCTGCGTGAGAACGCCGCCGAGGTTGTAATACATGATCAGGGCGTTCGGACTTTGGGGGGAACTGACGTAGTTGAGGTCGGAAGCGCCCGCGATGTAGTAGGAGAGGTAGTCGGTCGCGCGGCGCGCCGCCTGGCGGGGAAGCATGAAGTACTGCTGCCTCTCCGCGAACGCGCGCATCTGGAAAAGCATCGTCATCGCGACGATGAGCACGATAACGAGGAGCAGCAGCGAAATCATCGCCTCGAGGAGCGTGAACCCCCGGGTCCGGCCGCGCAGCCCGTGGCTGCTGCGCCCGCGGCTGCCGGAAGCCCGGCTACTGAACGTACTGGGCCACATAGTCCACTCTCTTGCCGCTGCCGCTCGTGCTGATTCCGAAATAGCGCGTGGCGCCGCCGACGTCCGTCGGCACCGCCGAGACCGTGATGACCCAGACGACCTGCGGAGCCACGCTCTGCGCCGCATCCTGCTGGATCACGTAGCTGATCTTGTAGGGGCCGTTGGTCGCTTCCATGACGTTCGCTCCCTGAGGACCCCAGAACGCCCAATTGGCGTCGCTTGTCAGGTACGGGAGGAGATTCACGGGGGCCGCGCCGAGGGCGGGAATGCCGGTGCCGGTCGGCGTGGCCAAGCTGTGCTGTGTCACGAAGTAATACCAGCGGATGTTCTCGACGACCTGCTGGCACTTGAAGAGCATCTGCGTGCGGGCCTCGGAGCCCTTGTTCATGATGAGCGATACCGAGAACATCTGGAGGATGCCCACGAGGACGAGCGCCATGATCGTCATCGCGAGGAGGACCTCGACGAAGCTGCTGCCGCGGCGGGCACGTCGATTAGCCATTTTGTGTCACCCACGTGCCCGTCGCGTCCTTGATCTGCTTGAGGACACGAACGCTCCAAACCGGGTTGATGTTGAGCACGTAGCGCGTCGGAGGCATGAGGGACCCGTCCACGACGTTCACGTGCGTGAGGATCAGCGTCGCCGGCGCGGCGAGCTGCGCGCCCGTCGCCACGGCGATCGCGCGGCCCTGGAAATCGCACATGATGGCGCGCGCCACGTTCCAGTCCGTGGAGCCGGGGCCGGGGTTTTCGTCCGACCAGAGCGTCGACTTCACCAAGTTGGTGCCATCGTCCGACAGGCTGAACTCCTGGTCCACGCCCGTCGTGCCCTTCGTGCCCGACAGGCCCTTCACGATGATGTCGTACTCGGCGATCAGGAGATCGGGGTTCGGCGGGTTGGCGAACGCGTCGATGGCGCCGTTCCCGTTCGCGTCGCCGATGAGATAGATCGGCATGTACTGCGCCGCGCCCGCCGTGACGAGAGGACCGACCTGGATGAAGGTCTGCATGTTTTGGCGCTGCATCTCCGACATGGCTCTCTGGAAGAGAACCCTGATGTCGGTGGAGGCGCTCTGGACCTTCTGGCGCTTCCAGGCCCTCGAGATCTCGCTTCCGCCGACGATGAACATGATCCCGAGAATCACGAGGACCGCGAGCAGCTCGATCAGACTGAAGCCCCTTCGTCCGCGCGGCCGGGGC
>DAIOUV010000005.1:0-55428 GCA_036759345.1 Acidobacteriota bacterium
CCGAAGATCGAGGTCTGCCGCGCGGCGACGGGGCGCGAGCCGCTGTCCGAGAACGATCCGGACGTGATCGCCATAGTCTCGGATCGCGCCACGCAGCATCCGTCGTCGATTCCTCGATTCACTTTCGAAGAAATCCACGGTCCTCTTCTTTTCTTTCTAAGAAAATCCGCGGTCTTTTCCTCCCTTTCCGGAGCCTCATGAAAGCCATCCTCGTTCCGAAACCCGGCGGACCCGAAGCGCTCGAGTGGGGGGATGCGCCGGATCCCGTGCCTGGCCCCGGCGAGGTCGTCGTGCGGGTTCGCGCGACGGCCGTGAACCGGGCCGACCTCCTGCAGTCGCAGGGCAAGTACCCGCCGCCCCCGGGTGCCTCCGAAATCCTCGGACTCGAGGCGGCGGGCGAGGTCGAAGGTTCCGGCGAGCGCGTCTTCTTCCTCCTCGCCGGAGGAGGCTATGCCGAGAGGGTGGCCGTTCCGCGGTCCATGCTCATGCCGATTCCGCGCGCCCTCTCGTTCGCGGACGCGGCGGCGATCCCCGAGGCCTGGTTCACCGCGTACCTGAACCTCTTTCAGGAAGGCGGTCTGAAGGTGGGAGAACGCGCGCTCGTCCACGCGGCCGCGTCGGGGGTCGGGACGGCCGCGATCCAGCTCGCGAAGCGCGCGGGCGCCTCCGTCGTGGCGACGGCGCGCAGCGCGACGAAGTGCCGGGCGCTCCTGGCGCTGGGCGCGGATCTCGCCGTGGACACTTCGCGTGAGGAGTTCCTGAGCCGCATCGAGCAGACCTTCGGGAAGGAATCGATCGACCTCGTTCTCGACCCGGTCGGGGGCGCGCTCTTCGCGCCGAACCTCAAGTGTCTCCGCCGGGGAGGCCGCGTCGTCATCATCGCGAGCATGGCCGGCCCGTCGGCCGAGATCGACCTCCGGATGGTGCTCGCCAAGCGTCTGCGGATCATAGGGTCGACCCTGCGGAGCCGGCCGCTCGAGGAGAAAGCGGCCCTGACGGCGGCCTTCGTGAACGACGTCCTGCCCGGCTTCTCGGACGGCTCGCTCGTACCGGTGGTGGACCGGACGTTTCCGCTCGCCGAGGCCGCCGACGCCCATCGCCGCATGGCCGCGAACGAGAACGTCGGGAAGATCGTGCTCGTCGCGGACTGAGCGCATGGCGTCCATCCCGTTTCCTCCGCGCGCGGTGGTCTTCGACCTCGACGGCACGCTCGTGGACGCCTACGCGGCGATCCACGAGTCGCTCGGCGTCGTCCTCGCGGCGTTCGGCCGTCCGCCCGTCACGCGCGACGAGACGCGCCGGATGGTCGGCCATGGCCTCGAGGTGCTCGTCGCGAAGGCGGTGGGAGAGGAGAACGTCGCCGAAGGCGTGCGCCTCTTCCGCGAGCGCTACGAGAGAGTCGGGCTCGAGTCCACGAGGCTTCTGCCGGGTGCCGAGCTCGTCACGCGGAGCCTTTTTGAGAAGGGCATCCGCCTCGCGATCGTCTCCAACAAGCCCGCGCGCTTCACGCGGCCGCTCCTTGCAGGGTTCGGGATCTCGGGGCGCTTCGACTTCGTGGCGGGTCCGGACGACGGCTTTCCGCCCAAGCCCGCGCCGCACATGGTCTTCATGGCGCTGAGCACGATGGGAGTCTCGGGAAAGGACGCGGTCTTCGTGGGCGACATGCCCGTGGATGTCGCAACGGCCCGCGCGGCCGAACTTTCAATCATCGCACTTCCGACGGGCAGTGCAACGCGAAAAGAGCTCGAAACGTGTTCTCCTGACGCGATCGTCGAAAATCTCGAAGCGCTGTTGCCGCTGCTTCTGGCCTCGTAGAATCCGAGGCTATGACGCACTTCGATTCGACCGCCGGCTCTCCCGGTCAGATTCGCTTCTTCAACCCCGGCCCCGTGTGGGTACGGCCGCAGGTGATGCAGGCGCTGACCGGTCCCATGCTCTCCCACCGCTCTCAGGCATTCATGGACCTCTACGGGCGCATCCAGGCGAAGCTCCCGAAGGTCTTCCGGACGGCGCGCACGGCCCACACCCTTGCGACCTCGGCAACGGGCGTCTGGGAGTCGGCGCTGATCTCCTGCGTCGAAGGCCCGGTTCTCGCTCTTTGCAACGGAGCCTTCTCCGCGAAGTGGGGCGAGATGGCCACGCGCATGGGACTCGAGGCCGACGTCCTCAAGTTCGAGTGGGGACAGGCCGTACCGCCTGACGCCGTGAGGAAAAAGCTCGCCGAGAAAAAGTATGCCGCCGTGACGGTCGTCCACAGCGAGACCTCGACGGGCGTGATCTCGGACCTCGCCGCGATCGCGAAGGTGGTCCGCGAGAATTCCGATGCCCTCGTCTTCGCGGATGCTGTCACCTCCCTGGCCGGGACCGAAGTGGAGACGGACGCGTGGGGCCTCGACGTCGTGCTCACGGGCTCGCAGAAGGCGTTCGCGCTTCCGCCGGGGCTCGCGCTCTTCGCCGTTTCCGAGCGCGCGATGGCCGCCGCGAAGAAGAAGAAGTTCCGCGGCCTGTACCTCGACCTTGTGGAGATCGAGGCGTTCGCGGCCAAGAAGCAGACGCCGACGACGCCGTGCCTGCCGCTCCTGTACGCCCTCGACGTTCAGCTCGACCACATCCTCGCCGAGGGGATCGAGAACCGCTGGGCGCGGCATGCCGCCATGCGCAAGACGATCGAGGACTGGTCGGAGAAGCACGGGTTCCGTGTGTTCGCCGAGGCAGGCGCGCACTCGCCCACGGTCACGTCCCTCATTCCGCCGGAAGGCGTCAACGCCGAGGAGCTGAACAAGACGCTCAGGGCCATGAAGTGGACGACGGGCTCCGGCTACGGAAAGCTCAAGACCACGAACGTGCGCATCGGCCACATGGGTGACGTCGACGTCGCCTCCGTGGAAAACTACCTGAAGGCGCACGAGGAGGCCATCGCCGCGATGCGGACGAAGCCCGGGAGCGCCGCATGAGGACGGATCGCGTCCTCATCGCCGAACCCCTCTCCGGGACCGGCCTCGCCGTTCTCGCGAAGGCGGGCCTCGCCGCGGACGTCCGCACCGACCTTTCCCGCGAGGCCCTTCTCGCGACGATCGGCAACTACGACGCCCTCATCGTGAGGTCCGCGACGCAGGTGGATCGCGAGCTCCTGACCGCCGGAAAGAAGCTCCGCGTCGTCGGGCGCGCGGGCGTCGGCCTGGACAACGTGGATGTCAAGGCCGCCACCGAGCGCGGGGTCCTCGTCGTCAACGCTCCATCCGGGAACGTCGTCTCCGCGGCGGAGCATACGATCGCCATCCTTCTCGCGTTCCTGCGCAAGATCCCCGAGGCACAGACTTCGCTGAAGGCCGGGGAATGGAAGCGCACGAAGTTCGTCGGAACCGAGCTGCAGGGCAAGACCGTGGGCCTCGTGGGCCTCGGCCAGGTCGGCGCGCGCGTGGCGGCGCGCCTGCGCCCGTGGCGGGTCACGCTCCTCGCGTTCGACCCGTACGTGACGCCGGAGCGCGCCCAAGAACTGGGCGTGGCGCCGGTCTCGCTGGACGAGCTGCTCGCGAAATCCGACATCGTGTCGCTTCACGCGCCGGGCGGCGCGGAGACCAGACACCTCATCGGCGCCCCGCAGCTCGCGACGATGAAAAAGGGCGCGATCCTCGTGAACTGCGCGCGCGGTCCGCTCGTGGACGAGGCGGCGCTCGTCGCCGCGCTCGACTCGGGCCACCTGACCGGCGCGGCCCTCGACGTCTTCGCCGTGGAGCCGCCCAAGGACTTCACCCTCATGAAGCACCCGAAGGTGCTCTGCACCCCGCATCTCGGAGCGTCCACGGTCGAAGCGCAGGATCGCGTGGCGGTCGAGACCGTCGAGATGCTGGTGGAGGCCCTCAAGGGCTCGCCGTTCATCGCGGCGGTCAACCTGCCGTTTCCGTCGGGCGGCGACCCGCACGCGGCGCTGCCGTGGATGCGGCTCGCCGAGCAGGTCGGCATGTTCGTCGGGCAGGCGATGCCCGAGGCGCCGAAGGAGCTCACGGTCACCCTCGCCGGCGTGCCCGAGAGCATGCGGAAGGCCTGCGTCGTCTCCGCGGTGAAGGGGGTCGTCTCGTCGTTCGCCGAGGGTGTCAACATCGTGAACGCGACCTCGCTCGCGAGGCTGAACGGGATTTCGGTCTCGGACTCCGTGCGCGAGGATGCGGGCGGCTACGCGAGCCTCGTCACGGTGACGGCCGGGGACCGCAGCGCGTCGGGAACTCTCTTCGGCGAGAAGCTCGGGCGCATTGTGGCCGTCAACGAGCTCGCCCTGGAGTTCTCTCCGGAGGGGACGCTTCTCGTCATTGCGAACCAGGACGTGCCGGGCGTGGTCGGGCGGATCGGAACGCTGCTCGGGTCGCGGGGCGTCAACATTTCGGATTTCGCGTTGTCGCGCGGGAAGGATGGACGGGCGGCGGCGGTCGTGCGGATCGACCGGCCGGACGGCGGCACGATCGGGCCGGATCTCGTCAAGGCCGTCTCGACGCTCGAGGGGATCGACGCGGCGCGTCTCGTGACACTCGGGTGAGCGCGTGAGCTCGCCGCCCCGCGTGCGCGCGAGGCGGCGCGTCGGCGTCGTGTTCGGCGGTCCCTCGCGCGAGCACGGGGTGTCGTTCGTGTCGGCGGCGTGCCTGCTCGAGAATCTTCCGAAGGACGCCTACGAAGCGATCCCGCTGTTCGTGGAGAAGAACGGCGTTTGGCACGGGCCGTCCGAGTCGAAGATCGAGCTCGCGCGCCAGCTCTCACGGCCGCCGAAGGATCTGCTCCTCGACGGCGTGAAGCCGGGGTCGAAGCCCGCTGGCACCTCGGAGATCGTCGACTCTTTCTTCACGGCGTGGCACGCGGCCGGCGCCGACGTGCTCTTTCCCATCGTGCACGGGACATTCGGCGAGGACGGGGTGCTCCAGGGTCTTCTCGAATCGCTCGGCATCCCGTACGTGGGGTTCGGCGTCGCGGCTTCGGCCGTGGGCATGGACAAGATCTTCATGAAGGCGGCCTTCGGCGCGGCGGGCCTCCCGCAGGTGGACTACGTCGCCCTCTCGCGCGCCGAGTGGACGGTCCCCGAGGAACGCGCGTCGCTCGTGGAGCGCGCGGGGCGTCTCGGTTTTCCTCTTTTCGTGAAACCGGCGTGCGCCGGCTCTTCGGTAGGGGTCTCGAAGGTGAAGTCGGAGGGTGGCCTCGCGCCCGCGGTCGAAGTGGCGTTTCTCGTGGACGGGCGCGTTCTCGCCGAGCGGGGCGTCGATGCCCGCGAGATCGAATGTTCGGTTCTCGAAGGCGAGCCGGGCGGGCGCACGGAGGCCTCGCTGCCGGGCGAGATCGTGCCCGGGCACGAGTTCTACGACTACGAGGACAAGTACATCGGGACCGGCTCGCGCTCGATTATCCCGAGCGACCTGCCCGAGCCCTTTCAGGGCGACGTGCGGCGGCTCGCCGTGCGCGCGTTCGACGTCCTCGGCGGCGCCGGCTTCGCGCGGGTGGACTTCTTCCTCGAGCGCGGCACGCATCGTCTCCTGGTGAACGAGATCAACTCTCTTCCGGGTTTCACGCCCATCTCGATGTTCCCGAAGATGTGGGAAGCGACGGGCCTGCCGCTGCCGAAGCTCCTGGATCGACTCGTAAGGAGCGCATTCCAGCGCCCGGCCCGGGGACGCTGAGCCGTCTACCGGTAGACGACGACGATGCCGGCGAGGCCCATCTCGCCGAGAGTTTCGCACGCCGCGTCCGCTTCCCCGCGTGTCCCATAAGGTCCGAACTTCACGCGCTTGAGGCCCAGGAACTCTTCGATGTAAGGATTCGGGTAGCGCGCGGCAAGGCGGTCGCGCAGGCGGACCGCATTCGCCTCGTTGCCGAACGCGCCGGCCTGCACGGCCCACGCGCCGGGCTCGGAGCGAGTCGCCGTGCTCGCGGCGGTCACGGGGGGTGGCTCGTCGGAGCCGGCCCGAACGCGGAAGTTGTCGCCGAGCGCCACGACGCGGAGCGAGACGGGCACGACACCGTCCGCAACGGAGCCGATCTCCGCGGCAGCCGCCTTCGAGAGATCCACGATGCGGCCCGCCACGAACGGCCCCCGGTCGTTGATTTTCACGCGAACGGTCCTGCCGTTCCTCTCGTTCGTGACCTCCACGACCGTCCCGAGCGGCAGCGTGCGGTGCGCGGCCGAGATCTTCTCGGGCCGGAACGTCTCGCCCGAGGCCGTCGGCAGCCCGTCGAACTCCTTGCCGTACCAGGAGGCGAGTCCCCGCTCGCCGCTACCCGCGGTGGCGGCTGTCTTGGCGGGGGGGTGAGAGGAACAGGCTGCTAAGAGGAAGAAGGAAGAAAGGATAAGAGAGAAGATTTCTTTGAAGGACTTTCTAAGAAAATCTTTCTTCTCTTCCGAAGCAAAATCTTCCTCCTCGGTCCTCAGACCCGGACCTCTTCGCGCGTTTCGCCGCCGGCGGCCTCGGGATCGGTCGCGAGGATGGGTTCGATTTCGGTCTCGAGGAACTCGTCGACCTGCTCCGGCGCGCGGCCGATGAAGCGCGCGGGCTCGGAGGCGGCGATCACCTCGGCGGGAGTGAGCCCGAAGGCCGGGTCGGCCGCGATGCGGAAGAGGAGGTCGTTTTCGCCGCCGTCCAGCTTCATCCGGTCGCCCGCGGCCTGCGCGAGGACGCGCATTCTCTCGTGGAGGGCCTGGCGGTCCCCGCCCTTCTTGGCCGCCGCCATGAGGATGTTCTCGGTGGCGAGGAACGGCAGCTCCGCGTCGAGCCGGCGCCGGACGACGGAAGGATGGACGACGAGCCCGTCCGTCACGGCGTCCCAGAGGAGCAGGATCGAGTCGGCCGAGAGGAACGACTCGGCGAGGGCGAGGCGCCGGTTTGCGGAGTCGTCGAGCGTCCGCTCGAACCACTGCGTCGCATGCGTCCAGTTGCCGTTGCCTGCGATGGAGAGCAGCCAGCGCGCGAGGGCGTTCATCCGCTCGCACTTCATCGGGTTCCGTTTGTAGGGCATCGCCGACGAACCGACCTGCTTGCGGCCGAACGGCTCTTCGACCTCCTTCATGTGCTGAAGGAGGCGGACGTCGTTCGCGAACTTCGAGGACGAGGCCGCGAGGCCTGCGAGGGCGGAAAGGACGAGGGCGTCCTGCTTGCGCGTGTACGTCTGGCCGGAAATGAGGAGGCGGTTGGTGAAGCCCGCCTTCTGGGCGATGAGCCGGTCGAGACGCTCGGCCTTGTCGGCGTCGCCGTCGAAGAGCGCCACGAACGAGGCCTGCGTCCCCGTCGCTCCCTTGCAGCCGAGGAAGCGCAGTTCGTCGGCCCGGCGGACCAGCTCGCGGTGATCGAGGGCGAGGTCCTGAAGCCAGAGGCACGCGCGTTTGCCCACCGTGGTGGGCTGCGCGGCCTGAAAGTGCGTGAAGCCGAGGCAGGGGAGGTCGCGGTAGGCGCGCGCGAACCGTGAGAGCCGGCCCATGACGCGCACCGCGCGCTTGGCGAGGAGGCGCAGCGCTTCGCGCAGGAGGAGAAGGTCGGCGTTGTCCCCCACGAAGGCCGATGTGGCGCCCAGGTGCAGGACTCCTTTCGCCGCGGGCGCGACGTCGCCAAGGGCGTGGAGATGGGCCATGACGTCGTGCTTCGTCTCGCGCTCGTACCGGTCGGCGGCCGCGAGCTCCGCTTCGGTGGGCACGAGATGGGCCCGAAGAGCCTCGAGCGAGGCCTCCGGAATGGGGAGCCCGAGCTCCATCTCGGCCTCTGCGAGCCAGAGCCAGAGCTTCCGCCACGTCGTGAACTTCGACCGCGCGGAGAACAGCCCGGACATCTCGGCCGAGGCGTAGCGGCTCGTGAGGGGATTTTCGTAGCGGTCGATGGGAGAGCCGGGCGAGTCGCTCATTGGCTCACTCCTCGATCTCGTCGTCGGTGGGCAGGCGGAATTCCTTGGCCTCGTCGTTCCCGCAGACGCTGCAGAACGCGCTCACGATGCCTTTCCTTTGTTCGTACTCGAAGGAGTAGCAGGGCGTGTCGCAGTTCAGGCAGACGAGGAACTCGACTTCTTCGCTCATCGCGCGGTCCCGTGAGGGTTCAGGTTAGCATCCTGGAGGCGGCCCATGCCGCCTCTTCGAGGCCCCCCATGACTCTCTCCGTCGACTCCGAGATCGGCCGCCTGCGGTCGGTTCTCGTCCACGAGCCCGGTCGCGAGATCGACCGCATGGTGCCGTCGATGATGCAGGACCTGCTTTTCGACGACATCCTGTTCGGGGCACGCGCGCGCGAAGAGCACCGCCGGTTCCGGCAGGTGCTTCGCTTCGTGGCGGACGAGGTGCTCGACGTCCAGGATCTCCTCGAGGAGGTCCTCCGGGATCCCCACACGCGCAAGGAAGTGCTGACGGAGCTCTCAACGCTTCTGGCGTGGCCTCCGGCGGTCCTCTTCGCGCTCAACGAGTTGCCTCCTGCCCGTCTCGCCGCGAGTCTCGTGGAGGGAGTCGAGCGCTCGAATCCCGCGATCACCGGCTCGCTCGATTCCCTCTACCTGCTTCCGCCCCTTCCGAACTGGTTCTTCCAGCGCGATCCGGCCACCGTCGTCGGCCGTCGCGTGGTGAGGGGCTCGATGGCGACGCGCGCCAGGTTGCGCGAGCCGCTTCTCTCGGGCGCCGTGTTCGCCCGCCACCCCCGGTTCGCGGGGGCGGAGCCGCGCTTCTGGTTTCAGGAATTCGCGGCGGGCGAAGGCCGCGACCTCGCGTGGGCGCGCATGCGTCCGACGCTCGAGGGGGGCGACGTCCTCGTGCTCTCCCCCGAGGTGCTCGTCATCGGCTACTCGGAGCGCACGGAAAAGACCACGATCGAGCGCCTCGCCGAAGCGCTCCGTCGCGAGGAGTCGGCCGTGCGCAAGATTCTCGTCGTCGCCATTCCGCCGCAGCGCGCGACGATGCACCTCGATACCGTCTTCACGCCGATCTCTTCGGGCGAATGCCTCTGCTACGGTCCGATGATCCTGTCGGGCGGCGCCGAAGAGGCGGACGTCTATGAGGCCGACCTCACGTCGCGCGAGATCACCTGGACCACGAAGGACGACCTGCTGTCGGCGCTCCTCGCGCTCGGCATCGATCTCGCGCCGATCCTGTGCGGTGGCCTGGATCCGATCGATCAGCAGCGTGAACAGTGGACCGACGGCGCGAACGCGTTCGCCCTCGCCCCCGGCGTCATCCTCTGTTACGACCGCAACGAGCGCACGGCGGAAACGCTCTCCCGTCACGGATACATGGTCGTGGCCGACGACGATCTCCTGCTGGGAAGAGAGACGCTCGACCTCCGAAAGCCCGGCAAGCACGCGATCCTTCTTTCGGCGCCCGAGCTGTCGCGCGCCCGGGGCGGCCCCCGCTGCATGACGATGCCGCTAGTGCGCGATCCGGTGTAGAAAGGACGTCGATGTTTCAGAAAGACCTGATCTCGATCCACGACCTGTCAGCGAGCGACGTCGCGGCGCTTTTCACGCTGGCCGCCGGCATGAAGGCTCACCCGAAAGACTTCCGGGCGACTCTCTCCGGGAAGATCCTTGCCATGATCTTCGAGAAGTCATCCACGAGGACGCGCGTCTCGTTCGAGGCGGGGATGACGCAGCTCGGCGGCGCCGCCCAGTTCCTCTCGGCACGCGACATCCAGATCGGGCGCGGCGAGCCGATCGCGGACACGGCACGCGTGTTGTCGCGCTACGTGGATGGCATCATGGCGCGCACCTTCGCGCACGACACCGTCATCCAGCTCGCCCGCCATGCGACGATCCCGGTCATCAACGGCCTGACGGATCTTCTCCATCCCTGTCAGGCATTGACGGACTACTTCACGATGAGCGAGAAATTCGGGACGCTCGCGGGTCTTAGGCTCGCGTACGTCGGCGACGGTAACAACATGGCGCACTCGCTGATGTACGGCGGGCCGAAGTGCGGCGTCCACGTGGCCGTCGCGACGCCGGCCGGTTACGAGCCGAACGCGTCCGTCACCGCGAACGCGCGCGCGGACGCCGCCGCGGCGGGAACGACCCTCCTCGTGACGCACTCCAAGGAAGAGGCGGTGGCGGGCGCCCACGTCGTCTACACCGACGTGTGGGCGTCGATGGGCCAGGAGGCCGAGCAGCAGAAGCGCGTGCGCGACTTCGCGGGCTGGACCGTCACGGACGAGCTCCTTGCCCTCGCGAATCGGGGAGCCGTCTTCATGCACTGCCTCCCGGCGCACCGCGGCGAGGAAGTGGCGGCCAGCGTCTGCGACGGGCCCCGTTCGGTCATCTTCGATGAGGCGGAGAACCGCCTCCACGTCCAGAAGGCGATTCTCGCCACGCTGATGGGTCGCTCCTGACGCGCCGTCTCGTCTCCGCCGCCGTCTGCGGCGCTCTCGCGATGGCGGGCGCGTGCCGCAAGAGCGGCCCGGCCGCTCCGTCGCCGGCTGGGCCGCCGGACGATGGCGGCGTCGTCACGCTCGAGCGCGTCGCGGCGCGCGCCGATGCGGCCCCGAAAGCGCCGCAGGTCCTCATGCTGCCGCGCGGGACGGAGCTCAAGGTGCTCGAGTCCCGGGGCGACATGGTCCACGTCGTAGCGGACCGGCGGGACCTCTGGATCCCGGCCGGCAGTTTCGAGCGGAGGCCGGATCGCGAGGCGCGCGAGAAGCGCGCTGCGGCGGTCGCGGGTTTCGCACCGCAGCGGGCGCGGGCGGTCGAGTCCTGCCCGGTCCTCCTGGCTCCCGACTACGGCGCTGCCCGATGGGGCATGCTCGAGGACGGCGACGACGTGGACGTCGTGCTCTCGGATCACGATTTCTTCGGCGTCCGCCTCGCCGGAAAGATGCTCGCCTTCATCCCCGCGCGCTCCGTGCGCCTCCTCCCGTCTTCGGTGGCGGCGGGTCCGGCCGCGGCCGCAGGCCGCGGGGTCGTGCCCGAAGTGCAGTCGCTCGGGGTCCCGGACCGGGATCTGAGCCCGGCCCCGGGGGGACGCGTCCCGATGTCCACAGCCGTCGCGGGCGCCGCGCCGGTCCCCGCTACGCCCGCGGCGGCGGCGGCGCCGGTTTTCCCGCAGGAGCCGCTGATATCGCTTCCCGATGGATCCGAGCCCCCCGTGCTCGTTTCACGCATGGACGCCCGTTACCCGGACGCGGCCCGCCGGCTGAACCTGAGCGGCGAAGTCATGCTGCGGATCGTCGTGGAGGGGAGCGGCTCCGTGGGCCGCATCGACGTGCTCACGGCCGGACCCGCGGGCATGACGGAGGCCGCAGTGGACGCGGTCCGGCGGTGGACGTACCGCCCCGCGCGAGTCCACGGGCAGCCCGTGGCGGTCTGGAAGGTCGTGAGGATCCGTTTCTCCCTGACGGTCGAGCGCGAGCCTCCCCCGGACTGAACCGGCAATCCCGAAGACCGCTCCGTCGGCTCCCTATAAACTCCCTCCCGTCGATGCTGGAGATCGTTTACGAGATCGAGGGGCAGACCCGGCGGTTCCTCCTGTCCGGCGGAGACGTGTCGATCGGGCGCTCGAGTGAAAACGGGATCGTCCTGAATGACTTTTCCGTGTCGCGGAGGCACGCGCTCCTGTCCGAGCGCGGAGGCGTCTGGACGATTGAGGACCTCAAGTCGACGAACGGCGTGAAGGTCAACGGTGAGTTCGCGCCGAAGTCGCCGCTCAAGGCGGACGACGTCGTCTCGGTCGGAACCTTTACCCTTTACGTGTACGAGCAACCGACGACCAAGAGCATCGCGGCGAAGTCGATCAGCGACTCGAGCTCCACGTTCGTCCGCTCGATCGCGGATTTCAACCGGGATTACAACCTCGAGGCCACGGGCACGAGCGCGGGAGTCGCGGACGTCGCGGGAACGCTGGCCGGCCGGCGTCCCGCGCCCGAGAAGGCGCGCGAGAAGATCTTCGAGATCCTCGTCCAGGTGGCCCGCACGCTCATCGAGGCGCCCGACGTGGACCAGATCCTCTCGAAGGTCGTGGACCTCCTTTTCGACTTCCTGCCCGCCGAGCGCGCCGTCGTCGTGCTGCGGGAGGACTCGGGACGCCTCGTCGCGACGCTCGCGCGCCAGAGGGGACGCGCCGGTTCGGAGGCCACCGAGACGTTCTCCCACACGATCGTCGAGACCGTCGTGCGCGAGCGCGTGGCGATCCTCACCTCGGACGCTCTCACCGACGATCGCTTCGAGGCGGGCCAGTCGATCCGCATTCAGCAGATCCGGTCGGCGATGTGCGTCCCCCTCTGGAACCGCGAACACGTCATCGGCGCCCTCCATGTCGACACGCCCCTGAAGACCGGCACGTTCACGGCGGACGACCTCGATCTCCTGACCGCGCTCGGAAACTTCGCGGCCGTCGCGATCGAGCGCGCGCGCCTGCAGGGGCGCATCGCGAAGGAGGAGCGGATTCGGGAGCGCCTCGCGCGCTATCACTCCCCGGGCGTCGTCGAGGAGATCGTCTCCGAGGGCCCGGCCGGCGTCGAGAAGGTCCGAACCCGGGACGTGACGGTGTTCTTCGCGGACATCGTCGGGTTCACGACGGCCGCCGAGACCATGGCTCCCGAAGACCTGTCGCTCTTCCTCGAGACGGTGTTCACGTTCGCCGCGGACGCGATCTTCGAGCAAGGAGGCACGCTCGACAAGTTCATCGGGGACGCCGTGATGGCGTTCTTCGGCGCGCCGATTCCGCAGCCCGATCACCCCCGCCGCGCGGTGGCGGCCGCGGCGAAGCTCATCGAGAGCCTGAAGGCGTGGAACGTGGGACGCGTGGGGCGCGGCGAGTCACCGGTTGCGGTGCGGGTGGGCGTCAACACCGGGCACGCGGTGGTCGGCGACATAGGGTCCGATCGCCGCGTGGACTACACCGTCCTCGGAAATACCGTGAACGTCGCGGCGCGTCTCGAAAGCTCTGTCGCCGGGCCGAACGAGATCGTGGTGGGCGAGGAGACCGCGCACCGCGCGGGCGACGTGTTCGTCTTCGAGCCGCTCGGGGAAAAGCGCCTGAAGGGTCTCACGAAGGGCCTGAGAGCCTTCCGGGTGGTCCTCGCCGATAACGGCGCGCCGGTTCGTCCTCCAGCGTGAGGGACGACACGGACGCCACGGACGCGCTCTTCGGGTTGACGTTCGTGACCTCGAACGCGGGCAAGGCGCGCGAGGCGGCGGCGCTTCTCGGCCGCACCATAGCGGCGCAGCCGCTCGATGTCCCCGAGATCCAGTCGCTTGACTTCGTGGAGGTAGCCCGGGCGAAGGCCGTCGTCGCGGCGCGCGCCTTCGGGACGGCGGTGCTCGTCGAGGACTCGGGCCTCGTCGTCGCCGGGTGGGGAGGATTCCCTGGGCCGTTCACGAAATGGATCACGATGGGCGCTCTCGGCCAGGAGGGCCTCGCGAAGATGCTCGACGGGTTCGCAGACCGCAGCGCCGAAGCGGTCTCGGCGCTCGCGGTGGCGCGGCCGGGGCAGGAGGAGAAGGACGTCGTCGTCGCGGTCGGGCGCGTCGCGGGCTCGATCGCCCTTCACCCGCGCGGGAACAACGGCTTCGGCTGGGACGTGCTGTTCGTTCCCGAAGGCGCGACGCGCACTTGGGCCGAGATGGGCGAGGAAGAGAAGAACAGAGACTCGCATCGGGCGAGGGCGTTCCGAGAGATGAGTCGGCTGCTCTCTCGATAGGCGTAGCGGAAGCTCGCTCCGTATACCCTTCAGAAGTGCTTCGCATACCTCTTGTGTTCGCGTTCCTGAGTCTCGCGGCAGTCGCCGGAGAGCCAGCGGAGGCTCCGCGCTGGGTCAGCCTCCAGATCCGCGTTGTTCCGGCCGTGGATCCGGCCGGAAAGCCCTGGAAGGTCCAGCTCCTGGAGCGACGTGACGAGAAGAACGAAGTCTTCGCGGACGAACCCGCGCCGGGGAATCGGAACCTTGAGATCAAGGTAGTCGAGAAGCACCTCTATTCCCTGCGCCTCAGGACCGGCGACGGGGACATCTGGTTCACGGACTCGAAGCCCTTCGAGGCAAGGAGCGCGGCAGCCGTCCGAAAGCTCGAACCGAAGGCGGAGAAGGTCCGCGGGCTCGTCACGATAGGAAAGAGACCTCTTGCGAAGGCACGGCTCACTTTCGGCACCGAGGACGGCCTCGAGTCGATCACATTGACGTCGAAGGGAGATGGAACGTTCGAAGGCTTTCTTCCCCGGCTCGGCCGCTGGCGCGTCGCGGCAGCCTCGGAGTCGCCCCCTCTCCATCGCGAGGTCGACGTGGACGTGATCCACAGCGATCGGGGAGCGCTGCTCGACGTGGAGGTCCAACTCATCCCAAAGGGAGTCGAAGGGGAGCTCGTGGACGTGAACGGAGAGCGAATCCTGAAGGCAGTGCTCAATCTGGACGGCCCGGAGGGAGACCACCGGAGCGAGCGCATGGAGGGCGGAACGTTTCGCTTCGAAGTCTTGAACGACGGCCTCAACCACATCTACGCATCGAGCGCGTACCGGGACGACGACGGCACGCTGCATCGGCTGCGCAGCGAGCTTCAAGACGTCGCGGTCGAGGGCCGCACGGCGGACCCCGCGTGGCTCCGGATCGTGCTTCGGACGGAGCTGGGACTGAAGGGGCGCGTCGTTTCGCCCGACGGTGCCGGCGTGCCGCGCGCCGTTCTTTACGCAATCGATGGTAGAGGTGGAGCCGGAGTCCCGTTGATTCCGACTCGGTCCGACGCTGACGGGAGGTTTTCACTGCCGGTTCTGGAAGGAACATCCGAAGCCTGCATCGCGGTAATTCCCAGGCCGCTGGCAGTGAGGCTCCTGAGGCTCCAGGTCACTGACGACGAGCAGGAGGTGCCGGTTACCGGTCCCGGAGGCACGCTCCTCCTCGACTCTCCCTATTGGAACGCCAAGCGCATCGAAGGAAGGAGCGTCGCCATTTTTCACTCGGGATGTGTCATTTTCCCCGGAGTTCTTCAGTACTTCACCCGGGGCTCCCGCGCGGATGCCGGGGACCGCTGGACGTTCACGATCCCGAACGTCGAACCCGGGCCGTACTCGTTGTGCGCCGTTCCGTACGGGGAGGTTCTGGCATACGCGGGCGGACCCGCCGCCTTCGATACCTGTGTCCACGGAGTCCTCGCGCCTGGCGCGGCGCTCGAGCTGAAGCTCCTTCCCTGATCGCCGTTCGAAGAAAGCTATCTATCCCTTGCCGTGCGGTAGCGTCGCCGCTTCCGCCTTGAGCCGCACCGCGAGCTCGTCCACCTTCGTCAGCAGCTCTTCCTTCGTCCCCTCGGTCCGGATCACGATGTCGGAGACTTCCTCGCGGGCCGCGTCGGAGAACTGCGCCGACATGCGCTTCAGGAAGTCGTTCGGGTCCGTCTCGCCGCTGCGGCGGATCGCGCGCTTGAGCCGCATGTCGGCGGGCGCGGATACCGCCACGAGGACGTCGAAGCGCCGGCGCCCGCCGGTCTCGACGAGGAGAGTCGCTTCGACGACGCCGAGCGCTTCGCCCTTCGCCTCGAGGTCGCCGAACCACTTCGCCTGCGCCTCGCGGACGAGAGGGTGGATGAGCGCGTTGAGGCGCGCCAGCGAAGCGGGATCGTGAAAGACGTGCGCGGAGAGCTTTCGCCGGTCGACCGAGCCGTCCGCCGCGAGGAAATCCGGCCCGAATGCCTCCGCGACCGCGTGGGCGCCCTCGCTGCCGTCGCGATACAGATCATGCACGATGAGATCCGCATCGAGGACGGGGATCCCGTTCTCGCGGAGGCGCCCCGCCACCGTGCTCTTGCCGGAGGCCAGCCCGCCCGTGAGTCCGACCTTGAGGATCATCCCCTCCGCGCCTTGCAGAGGTCGAGCGTGTTCTTGAGCAGGTGCGCGATCGTGAGGGGGCCCACGCCGCCCGGGACGGGCGTGTACCGCGACGCCCGCGGGAACGCCGTCGCGGGATCGCAGTCGCCGACGAGCGTCGAGCCGTTCTTCTCGAAGGCGGCCCGCCGCTTCGCGTCTCCCGGGAAGAACCGCTCGAGGTCCGCGCGCGTCGTGACGCGGTTGATGCCGACGTCCACGAGAACGGCGCCCTCCTTCACGAAGTCCCCGGTGACGAAGCCCGGCCGTCCGATCGCGGCGACGAGGAGGTCCGCCTCGCGGCACAGGCCGGGCAAGTCGCGCGTCTTCGAGTGCGCGATCGTCACCGTGGCATCCCTCCGGAGGAGAAGGAGCGCCATGGGCTTTCCCACGATGTCGCTTCGGCCGACGACGACGGCCCGTGTCCCGCGGAGGGAGACGCCCTCGCGTTCGAGCAGATCGAGAATGCCGGCGGGCGTGCAGGGCACCGGCGCGGGCTTTCCCTGCAGGAGCCGGCCGGCATTCACGGGGTGGAACCCGTCGGCGTCCTTTTGGGGGTCGATCGCCTCCAGGACCCGCGCCGCGTGGATGTGACCCGGGAGCGGAAGCTGGACGAGGATCGCGTCGACCGCGCCGTCGCGGTTGAGGCTCGCCACCGTCGCGAGGAGCTCGGCCTCAGAGATGCTGGCGGGAAAACGGAGAGTGCGTTCGGCGATTCCCGCCTCGTGCGCGGCGGCGCCCTTGCCCGCGACGTACACGGCGCTCGCGGGGTCCTCGCCCACGAGGACCACCGCAAGGCCGGGCACGAGGCCACGGGCAACGAGCGACGCCACGCCGGAAGCCACTTCGGCCCGAATCTCGCGTGCGACGCGCGCCCCGTCCAGAATCCTCTGGCTCATAGGCTCATTGTGACCCGGAGAGAGGGATTTCTTAGAAGGGGGAAGAGGGACCCGGCGCTTGACACCGGGAGCGGCGGGGCGTATTTTTTACTGCCCTGCGGGTGGATGGTTCGCCGAAACCCGCTTCTCGTGTGCCGTCGGGGCCTTGGTCTTTCGATGCTCCCCTCGTTTCGCATCGTGGGACCGACCCCGGAATCTTCCCGCCGGGGTCGTAGCACCCCATCAACCGCCCCGATCGGAGACCGCTGTTCCCGTGAGCACCCGCACGCCGCTCCCCAAGATCTCCGACAACTCCCGACGCTGGATCATCGTCGACGCCGACGGTAAGGTCCTCGGCCGCCTCGCGACGTTCGTCGCGCGACACCTCACGGGCAAGACGAAGGCCATCTACACGCCGTTCCTCGACACCGGCGACTTCGTCGTCGTGGTCAACGCCGAGAAGGTCGCCTTCACCGGCGCGAAGCTCGGCCAGAAGCTCTACCGCCACCACACAGGTTTCCCCGGAGGCCTGCGGTCCATCGAGGCCGGGAAGCTCAGGGACACGCATCCCGAGCGGGTCATCGAGGCGGCCGTGCGTGGCATGCTGCCGAAGACGAAACTGGGCCGGAAAATGTTCAAGAAGCTGAAGGTCTACGCCGGTCCCCATCACCCGCATTCCGCCCAGTCGCCGGCCGCCGTCGCGGTCTGAATTCGCCTAATCAAGAGGAGCAACGCACCCCGTGACGAACCTCCAGTTCCAGGCCGTCGGACGCCGAAAAGAATCGGTGGCCCGCGTGTACCTTCGCCCCGGCAAGGGGACGGTGCGGGTCAACGACCGCACCTTCGAAGACTTCTTCCCGAACGACGTGCTCAAGATGGTCATCCGCCAGCCCCTGCAGCTCACCGAGACGGTCGACAAGTTCGACGTCGTCGCCCTCGTCGAGGGCGGCGGGAGCGCGGGCCAGGCCGGCGCCATCCGCCACGGAATCGCCCGCGCGCTCTGCCTGTTCAACCTCGAGCTGCGCGGCACGCTCAAGAAGGCCGGTCTCCTCACGCGCGATTCGCGCATGAAGGAGCGCAAGAAGTACGGACAGCGCGGCGCCCGCGCCCGGTTCCAGTTCTCGAAGAGGTAATGGGGGACAGATGAGCCAGATCACGATGAAGGAGCTGCTCGAGGCGGGCGTTCACTTCGGTCACCAGACGAAGCGCTGGAACCCGAAGATGAAGAAGTACATCTTCGGCAAGCGCAACGGCATCTACATCATCGATCTCCAGAAGACCCTCAAGTGTTTCCGCGAGGCCGCGGCGTTCATCACGGACGTCGCCTCGCAGGGCAAGAACATTCTCTTCGTCGGGACGAAGCGTCAGGCCCAGGACGCCATCTACGAAGAGGCGAACCGCTGCGGCATGTTCTACGTGAACAACCGCTGGCTCGGCGGCACGCTCACGAACTTCGTGACGATCAGGAAGTCGATCTCGCGCCTCAAGGAGATCGAGGCCATACTCGTCGAGGGCTCGGACGCGATCCTCACCAAGAAGGAGCGCATCCACCTCGACCGCGAGAAGGCGAAGCTCGCGAAGAACCTCGTCGGCATCAAGGAAATGGAAGAGCTTCCGGACGTCCTTTTTGTGATCGACCCCAAGAAGGAAGCGATCGCGGTCCAGGAGGCCAAGAAGCTCGGGATCCCGGTCGTCGCGATCGTCGACACGAACTGCGATCCCGACGACATCACGCACGTGATTCCGGGCAACGATGACGCGATCCGCGCCATCAAGCTCTTCACCGGCAAGATGTCCGACGCCGTTCTCGAGGGCCTGCACGCCCAGGAAGAGCGGTTCGTCGGCAAGGTCGAGCACGCCGACGACGAGCCGATGCCCACGAACTTCCAGGTCACCGAGGCGAACGCCGCCAAGCCCGAGACGGCTGTCCTTCCGGTCCCGGTCTGATCATTTCTCAGAAATGACGGCCGGCGGGGGACAGAGGTCTCCCGCCGGCTTTTTGACGTAAGGGGTTTTTGATGGCTATTTCCGCAGTGATGGTCAAGATGCTTCGCGAAAAGACGGGCGCCGGAATGCTCGACTGCAAGGGCGCGCTCGAGGAGACGAACGGCAACATCGACGGGGCCGAGAAGATCCTTCGCAAGAAGGGACTCGCGGCCGCCGCGAAGAAGGCGGGTCGCGTGACCGCCGAGGGCCTCATCGGCTACAAGGTCGAGACGGGTAGGGCCGCGCTCGTCGAGCTGAACTGCGAGACCGATTTCGTCGGCCGCACGGACCAGTTCAACAAGGCGCGGCACAGCCTCGCCGAGCTCGTCTTCCACACGGACGCCCTCGGAGACTCGCTGGACGGCGATGTCGAGAAGGTGAAGGCGCTTCCGGCGCCGAAGAATTTCCCCTATGCGGCGGGCACGGTCGCCGAATCCCTGCAGGCCTTCACGGCCGAGACGGGAGAGAACACGCAGTTCCGCCGTTTCGCGCGCCTCATGGCCGGCGCCGGCTCGGCGTTCACGCTTTACGCGCACCCGGGCGACAAGACGGTCGTCGTCATCGAGACGAAGGGAATGCCCGAAGACCTTTCGAAGGACCTGGCGATGCATGTCGCGGCGCTGGCCCCCCAGTTCGTGAACCGGGACGGCGTCTCGGCCAAGGCGCTCGCCGACGAGCGCGAGATCGCGCGCGCCAAGGCGGTCGCGGCGGGGAAACCCGAAGCCGTCGCCGAGAAGATGGTCGAAGGCATGATCGGCAAGTGGTACGGGGAGGTCGTCCTCCTCGATCAGCCGTTCGCCAGGGACGACAGCAAGAAGGTGTCCCAGGTCATCGCCGAGCGCGCGGGCGCGGATGCGTTGGTCGTCCGTTTCGTGCGCTTCAAGGTGGGCGAGGGCATCGAGAAGAAGGGTGGGGACTTCGCTGCCGAAGTCGCCGCGCTCCTCAAGTAAGAACGTGGAAGCCCGCTACCGCCGGGTCCTGCTGAAACTCTCCGGGGAGGCGCTCCTCGGCAGCCAGCCCTTCGGCATCGAGCCGGCGGTGGTCGCGCGCATGGCCGACGAGATCGCGGAAGTCGCGCGTCTCGGAGTGGAGCTGGCCGTCGTCATCGGCGGCGGAAACATCATCCGGGGCGTCTCTGCCGCGACGCAGGGCATCGACCGGGTCACGGGCGACAACATGGGGATGCTCGCGACGGTCATCAACGCCCTCGCTCTGCAGGACGCCCTCGAGAAGCGGGAGGTCCACACGCGCGTCATGACGGCGTTCGAGGTGCGCGCGGTCGCCGAGCCGTTCATCCGGCGGCGGGCGATTCGTCACCTCGAGAAGAAGCGCTGCGTCATCTTCGCGGGCGGGACCGGCAACCCGTACTTCACCACGGACTCGGCGGCCGCGCTCCGCGCTAACGAGGTCCGTGCCGAGATCATCCTGAAGGCAACGCGCGTGGACGGCATCTATACCACCGATCCGAAGAAGGACCCCGCGGCCGTCCTCCTGCCGCGCGTCACCTACCAGGACGTGCTCGAAAAGCGGCTCGCGGTGATGGACGCCGCCGCGATCGCCCTCTGCCGGGACAACAAAATGCCCATCCGCGTCTTCAACCTCCTCGTGCCGGGCAACATTCGTCGCGTCGTTCTGGGCGAGGCAGTCGGAAGCATCGTCGAAACCGCGAAGGCCTGAACGGGCCCCGCTCACCGGGAGGAGCCGAGATCCATGCCGACGATTGCCGAGATCAAGAAGGAAACCGAGCGCCGCATGCACGCGTCCCTGGACGCGCTCAAGACCGAGCTGAAGCACCTGCGGACGGGCCGCGCGTCCGTCGGGATCCTCGAGGGAATCCTCGTGGACTACTACGGCACGATGACCCCCGTGAACCAGGTCGCGAACCTTTCCACACCGGACGCCACGCTCATCCTGGCCGTCCCCTGGGAGCCGTCGCTTTGCCCGGTCATCGAGAAGGCGATCCGGACGAGCGATCTCGGCCTCAATCCCTCCTCGGACGGAAAGGTCGTGCGCATTCCCGTCCCGCAGCCCACGGAAGAGCGCCGCAAGGACATCGTCAAGAAGGCGCATGCCTTTGCCGAGCACGCGAAAGTCGAGATCCGCCATCACCGCCACGAGGGGAACGACGCCATCAAGAACGAAGCGAAGGCCTCCGCGATCTCGGCGGACGACGAGAAGCGCACCCTCGACGAGATCCAGAAGCTGACGGACAAGAGCGTCGCCGAAGTGGATAGTGTCCTCAGGACCAAGGAAGCGGAAGTTCTCGCCCGGTGAAGAAAACACAGTGAAGAAATCGCAGGGTGCCCCGGCGACCCTCGTCACGGCACTGATCCCGGCCGCCGGATTCGGAGCCCGCTTCCACGAGGGCGGCCCGAAGGCGCTCGTGCCGCTCCGGGGAAGGCCGATGCTCCTGCATACGCTCGAACGGCTGGCCGCGTCGGGGCGCCTCAAGTCGGCGGTGATCGCGGTTTCGCCCGGTCATGAAGACGCGTTCGAGAAGGCGCTGGCGGACGCGCCCGTGCCGTACACGCTCGTCGAGGGCGGCGTCACGCGGCGCGAGTCCGTGGCGCGGGCGTTCCTCGCGGCGAAGTTCGAGAGCGATGACGATCTGGTCCTCGTCCATGACGCGGCGCGGCCGCTCGTCGATCCCCTCGAGGTCGCGGCCGTCGTGGATGCTGCCGCCAAGACCGGGGCGGCCATCGCGGGGTACTCGGTCATCGAGACGATCAAGCGCGTCCATGGCGGCGCGGTCGTCGAGACCGTTCCGCGCGGCGACCTCTTCGCGGCGACGACGCCCCAGGTCTTCCGCGCGGGCCTCTTCCGGACCGCGGTGGCCAAAGAGGGCGGCCCGGAAACCACCGACGATGCCCAGCTCGTGGAGCGGACGGGCTGCTCGGTGACCGTCGTCCTGACGTCGCGCTGGAACATCAAGATCACCTACCCCGAAGACCTCGCGTGGGCCGAGGCCTTCCTCGCGCGTGACTGACGTGAGGATCGGCCACGGCTTCGATGCGCATCCGCTCGTCGCCGGACGCCCGTGCGTCCTCGGAGGGGTGACGATTCCGTCCGATTCCGGCCCTCTCGGGCATTCCGACGGCGACGTCGTCCTCCACGCGCTCGCCGACGCGCTCCTCGGAGCGGCGGCCGCCGGCGATCTTGGAACGGTGTTCGGGACGGACCGCCCGGAATGGCGGGACGCGCCTGGCGAGGCGCTCGTGCGCCACGTACGGGAGCTGACCGACCACCCGCCCATCCGTAACGTGGACGTGACGATTCTGGCCCTGCGCCCGAAGGTCGCCGAATTCCGGGAGGCCATGCGGACGAACATCGCCGCGCTCCTCGGCACCGAGCCCGCGCGTGTTTCCGTCAAGGCGTCCTCCGGGAACGGCCTCACCGATTTCGGCCGGGGCGACGGCGTCGCGGCGACCGTTCTGGTCCTTGTCGAGGACGTTGCGGCCGCGTGATCGTCTCTGGCTTCCATCCCGTCCGCGAAGTGCTCGAGCGGCGTCCGCGCGCTGTCGAGGCGCTTCTCGTGCAGCGCGGCCGCAAAGACGCGCGCGCCGGAGAGATCGAGGAGCTCGCCCGCCAGAAGGGCGTCCCGGTCCGTATCGTCGCGAGGGAAGAGCTCGACCACGTCGCGGGCCGCGCACACAACGGGGTCGCGGCCCGCGTCGCCGAGCGCGAGTATGACGACATCGAGGCGTGCCTCGCGGGACCGAAGGGGAGCCGCTGCGTCCTCTTCCTCGACGAGGTCACGGATCCGGGTAATCTGGGGTCCGTCCTCAGGACCGCGGGCGCGGCGGGTGCTTCCGTCGTTTTGACCGAGCGGCATTCGGCGGGGCTCAACGAGACCGTTTCGAAGGCGTCGGCGGGAGCGCTCGAGCGGGTGAAGGTGGGCCGAGTCGTCAACGCCGCCCGATTCCTCGCCCAGGCCAAGGAGGCGGGGTTCTGGGTATACGGCGCCGCGATGGAAGGCGAAAACCTTTACGGTGTAGACATTTCCGGCGATGTGGTGCTCTGCCTCGGGTCCGAGGGAGACGGGCTGCGGCGCCTCACGAAGGAATCGTGCGACAGATTGATTTCGATTCCGATGAATGGTGGCACGGGTTCCCTGAACGTCGCCGTGGCCACGGGTGTCTTGGCCTACGACTGGGTGAGGCGCCAAGGCCACACCGGGCACACCCCGGCATGAAAATGGCTTGACGCGATGGGAAGCAGGCTGATATAAACCCCAGTTCGCGCCTTTGCCGAGGTGCGCGAAGCCGTGCCGCCGCTTCCCTTTAACAGGTTCCGGGTCGCACGGTCGAGCTCTCTTCGGCGGAAACGCGAATGCTGGCGTAGCTCAATAAGGTAGAGCAGCCGATTTGTAATCGGCAGGTTGCGGGTTCGAGTCCCATCGCCAGCTCCACGGTGAGCCTCCGGGGGCCGGAGAACGGGATCAACGAAGGACGGGATACGGGCAGATGGCCGAGCGGTTAATGGCAGCAGACTGTAAATCTGCCGCACTCACGTGCTACGGGGGTTCGAATCCCTCTCTGCCCACCAGCCCAGGCTCCAGGCAGGCCCACGTAGCTCAGTTGGTAGAGCACGTCCTTGGTAAGGACGGGGTCAGCAGTTCAAATCTGCTCGTGGGCTCCACTCCCTCCGCACCAATCGCTCTCTTTCGCGGGAGTAACTCAGGGGTAGAGTCACAGCCTTCCAAGCTGTTGGTCGCGGGTTCGAATCCCGTCTCCCGCTCCATGGGCAACAACGTGGCTTTCGCACAGGGGTGTAGCTCCAACTGGCTAGAGCGGCGGTCTCCAAAACCGTAGGTTCGGGGTTCGAATCCCCGCACCCCTGCCAAGGCCGCACGGTCCGTATGGCGACGAAGAAACGAACGACTCCATAACGAAGAAAGCCTCGAAGGTAAGGACGAACGAAAAGACATGAACCTGAGCGAGCGCTGGAACAACTTTCGCGGATTCCTTTCCGAGGTCCGGAAGGAATCGGGAAAGGTCTCGTGGCCCGGTCGTGAGGAGGTCGTCGGCACGACCACCGTCGTCATCGTCTATACCGTCCTCGTCGGCGTGTTCTTGTTTCTCGTGGACACGGCCGTGACGCCGCTCGTGAACAAGCTCTTCTCGGCCTTCGGCAGCTGAACGACAAAGGACGGACACTCGTGAGCACCACCGATCCGCAGGACCAGACGACCGCCGCCGCCCCTCCCGCGAGCGCGCCGATGGACTGGTTCATCGTGCACACGTACTCGGGCTTCGAGGACCGCGTCGTTCTCGAATTGACGAACCGCATCAAGGCCCTCGGCATGGAGACCCACTTCGGCGAGATCCGCGTGCCGAAGGAGACGGTCGTCGAGATGAAGGCCGGCAAGCGCCGCAACGTCGAGCGGAAGTTCTTCCCGGGCTATGTGCTCGTCCAGATGGAGATGTCCGACGAGACCTGGCACCTCGTGCGCAACACGCCGAAGGTGACGGGGTTCGTGGGAGGCTCCTCCAAGGCGCCCGTGCCGCTCACGCAGGAGGAGGTCGACTCGATCCTGCACCACACGGCCGAGTCGAAGGAAAAGCCGAAGCCGCGCTACGTCTACGAACGCGGTGAGCAGGTCAAGATCACCGACGGCCCCTTCAAGGAATTCACGGGGCTCGTGGAAGACATCAACCTCGAGCGCTCCACGCTGCGCGTTCTCGTCACCATCTTCGGCCGGCCGACGCCGGTCGAGCTCGAATTCGTCCAGGTTCAGAAGCTGTAAGGAACGACGATGGCAAAGAAAGTCACCGGTTACGTGAAGCTCCAGATCGAGGCGGGCAAGGCCACGCCGGCTCCGCCCGTCGGCACCGCGCTCGGTCCGCAGGGCGTGAACATCATGGACTTCTGCAAGGCCTTCAACGCGAAGACGGCGAAGGACGCGGGGCTCATCATCCCCGTGGTCGTCACGGTCTACTCCGACCGGTCTTACTCCTTCATCACGAAGACGCCGCCGGCGGCCGTGCTGCTGAAGAAGGCGGCGAAGCTCGAGAAGGGCTCGGGCGTCCCGAACAAGACGAAGGTCGGGAAAGTCACGAAGAAACAGGTCGAGGAAATCGCGAAGCTCAAGCTCGTCGACCTGAACACCGTCGATCTCGCTGCCGCCGTCAAGACGGTGGAGGGAACGGCCCGATCCATGGGAATCGAGGTCGTCGGCTGAGGCCGCGACCGACTCCGGAGTACAAACATCATGAGTGGCAAGAAATTCATCGCGGCCGCCGCGAAAGTCGACCAGGCGAAGATCTACGACGTGCCCCAGGCCGTCGCTCTCGTCAAGTCGGCGGCGTTCGCAAAGTTCAACGAAACGGTCGAGATCGCGCTGCGCCTCGGCGTCGACCCGAAGCACGCGGACCAGATGGTGCGCGGTACGGTCGTGCTTCCGCACGGCCTCGGGAAGACGACCCGGGTCGCCGTCGTGGCTTCGGGCGAGAAGATCAAAGAGGCCGAGGCCGCCGGCGCGGACGTCGTCGGCGGGGATGACCTCGTCGCGAAGATCCAGGCCGGCATGCTCGATTTCGAGGCGCTCGTCGCGACGCCGGACATGATGAAGTCGCTCGGCCGTCTCGGTAAGATCCTCGGGCCGCGCGGCCTGATGCCGAACCCGAAGGCTGGCACCGTCACGTTCGACGTCACGAAGGCCGTCACGGAGCTCAAGGCCGGCAAGATCGAGTTCCGGGTCGACAAGACCGCCATCATCCACGTGCCGGTCGGGAAGGTCTCGTTCGGCGAAAAGCAGCTCGTCGAGAACACCGAAGCGCTGCTCTCGGCGGTTCAGAAGGCCAAGCCCGCCACCGCCAAGGGGAAGTACATGCGCTCGGTCGTCCTCTCGTCCTCGATGGGCCCCGGCGTCGCGGTGGATCCCACGGCCGCCGAGAAGCTCGTCGGGAAGGTGACTTCATGAACGCTGCCGGCACGGTGAACGCCACCCGCAACGCGAAGAACGAAGAAGTCGCCGCGATGGAGAGCACGGTCGCGAAGGCGGCCCACGCGTTCCTCATCGACTACAAGGGCCTCACGGTTCCGGCCGTCACGGACCTGCGCCGGCAGATCAAGAGCGCGAACTCGGAGTACGTCGTCGTCAAGAACACGCTCGCGCTCCGAGCGATCGAGGGCAAGCCCCTTGGATCCCTGAAGGAGCACTTCACCGGGATGACGGGCATCGCCTACAGCACGAAGGACGTCGTCGCCCTCGCCAAGGTGCTGCACACATTCGGCAAGACGAACCCGAACCTGAAGGTCAAGGCCGCCCTTCTCGACGGCAAGCCCGTCGCGGCGAAGGAGCTCGAAACCCTCGCGAACCTGCCCTCGCGCCTCGAGCTCGTGAGCAGGCTCCTCGGCCTGATGCAGTCGCCGATGAGGCGCCTCGTCACGGTCCTGTCCGCGCCCCATCGCAACATCGCGGCGACGCTCGCGGCGATTTCGCTTCAGAAGTCCAAATCCACAGAACACGCGGCCTAAGCCGAAGAATCAGGAGAAGAATCATGGCTCTCAACGTCGAAACGTTCGTCAAGGAAATCGAGTCGATGTCCGTCCTCGAGCTCAACGGCCTCGTGAAGGCTCTCGAGGAGAAGTTCGGTGTCTCCGCCGCCATGATGGCCGCCCCCGCGGCCGCCGCGGGCGCCGCCCCGGCCGCCGCCGCCGCCGAGGAGCAGACCGAGTTCACGGTCGTCCTCAAGGAAGCCGGCCCGAACAAGATCAACGTCATCAAGGCCGTCCGTGAGGTCAACAGCTCCCTCGGCCTGAAGGAAGCAAAGGACCTCGTCGAGAACCTCGGAACGGTCAAGGAAGGGGTCTCCAAGGACGAGGCCGCCTCGATCAAGAAGAAGTTCGAGGACGCGGGCGCGAAGGTCGAAGTCAAGTAACCCGGAATGGGGTTCGGGGGAAACCAGGGACTGGTTTCCCCGGTCTGGCTTTCGCCCGAAATTTTTTCTTCTTCGTCGCCCCTCGCGCGTTTTCATCCCCCGGCCACGCGCGGCCATGAGAGGACATAGCACCCCATGAACGGACGCAACCTCGCACCCGGCGCGAAAGAGCGCTCGAGTTTCGGCAAGATCCGCTCGTTCCTGCCCCTTCCGAACCTGATCGACGTTCAGCGCAAGTCCTATGAGGACTTTCTCCAGATGGATCTCCTGCCGAAGGAACGGCAGGACGTCGGTCTGCAGGCGGTCTTCAAGAGCGTCTTCCCGTTCAGCGACTTCCGGGAGACGTGTGCGCTCGAGTTCGTGTCATACCGCATCGGCGACTGGAAGTCGCGGAGCGGCCGCCTCGAAGGCCTGGATCATCTTCGCTTCGCCTGTGAACACTGTGGTGCGACAGTGCGCGTGAAGGACGCGCGCGCGACGCGCGTGGAGTGCGGCGCCTGCGGGCACCCGAATCCGAACAAGGTCACGATCGACGAGGTCTGCGGCACGCCGGTCGAGCTCCGGCAGATGTACTCCGTCGCGGAATGCCAGGAGCGCGGCGCCACCTATTCGGTGCCGCTCAAGGTCACGTTCCGTCTGAAGGTGTTCGACAAGGAAAACGCGCCGACCGGAAAGGGCGCTCCCAAGGAGTGGCCGATCCGGGACATCAAGGAGGAGGAGGTCTACTTCGGCGAGATCCCTCTCATGACGGACAACGGCACGTTCGTCATCAACGGCACCGAGCGTGTCATCGTCTCGCAGCTCCACCGCTCGCCGGGCGTGTTCTTCACGCGCGAGGGCGCCCACACGCTCATCGGGAAGATCATTCCCTACCGCGGCTCGTGGGTGGAGTTCGAGATCGACACGAAGGGCCTCTTCGGGGTCCGCATCGACCGCAAGCGTAAGTTCCCCGGCACGGTGTTCCTGCGCGCCCTCGGCCTCGAGAGCGACGAGTTGATCCTCAAGAAGTTCTATACGGCCGTTCCCCTCACCTACGAGAAGGGGAAGGCCCACCTCGCGCTCTCGCCCGAGATCCTCCTCAAGGAAGAGCTTCGCCACAAGCACCTGCGCGGCCTCAAGAAGGACGGGCGCATCTTCGCGGACATCAAGCTCACGCACGAAATGAAGGAAGCCCTCGGCAAGGGCGAGACGGTCTCGACTTCGGTCGACCCGGGCAAGCTCGGCCGCGCGCTCTTCGCCGCCGACGTCGTCGACCTCGGTTCCGGCGAGGTGCTGTTCGAGACGGGCACCGAGATCCCCGAGGATCTCTCGGCCCAACTCGCGGACAAGCAGGCGACCGCCGTCGAGGCGATCTTCCCCGACTGGGAGCCCATCGGCGAGACCCTCGTCACGACGCTCCGCAAGGACGGCGTGAAGACCAAGCGCGAGGCGCTCCTCGAAATCTACAAGCGCATGCGCCCCGGCGATCCTCCGACCGACGAGAGCGCGAAGAACCTCTTCGCGGGGATGTTCTTCGACCCCCGCAAGTACGACTTCAGCCGGGTTGGCCGCTTCAAGTTCAACATCCGTGCGGGCCTCTCGACGTCGCTCGACCAGAAGACCCTCACGGCAGCGGACTTCTACGTCGTCATCGACCACCTCCTGAAGCTCAAGCGGGACATCGGCAGGACCGACGACATCGACAACCTCGGCAATCGCCGGGTCCGCTGCGTCGGCGAGCTCCTCGAGAATCAGTTCCGTATCGGCCTCGTGCGCATGGAGCGCGCCATCAAGGAGAAGATGTCCGTCCACCAGGACATCGACTCGGCGATGCCGCACGACCTCATCAACTCGAAGCCGGTCATCGCGGCGATCAAGGAGTTTTTCGGGTCGTCCCAGCTCTCGCAGTTCATGGACCAGACGAACCCGCTGTCGGAAGTGACGCACAAGAGGCGCCTTTCGGCCCTCGGGCCGGGCGGCCTCTCGCGCGAGCGCGCCGGATTCGAAGTCCGCGACGTCCACGCGACCCACTACGGCCGCATCTGCCCGATCGAGACGCCGGAAGGTCCGAACATCGGCCTCATCTCGTCGCTCTCGTGCTTCGCCAGGATCTCCGAGTTCGGGTTCATCGAGAGCCCGTACAAGAAGGTCAAGAACGGGCGCGTCCTCGACCACTACGAGATCGTCACCGTCGGCGACTCCGGGTGGAAGAAGGGCGAGATCGTCCAGGCCGAGGATCTCGAGGAGATGAACGGCCGACTCAAGAAGAGCCACAAGAAGCCCACTGTGGGCCGTCCGACCGCGTTCTTCCAGCCCGCCTGGGAAGAGGAGAACTACGTCATCGCCCAGGCGAACGCCGAGGTCGACGACAAGGGCAAGTTCACGGAAGACCGCATCGTCGCCCGCGCCGGCGGCGAGTTCGTCACGGTCGAAAAAGACAAGGTCGAGTTCATGGACGTGTCGCCGAAGCAGCTCGTTTCGGTGGCCGCGGCGCTCATCCCCTTCCTCGAGCACGACGACGCGAACCGCGCCCTCATGGGTTCGAACATGCAGCGCCAGTCGGTGCCCCTCCTCCGGACGGAGCCGCCGCTCGTCGGCACGGGCCTCGAGGGTATCGTCGCTCGCGACTCGGGCGCGGTCGTCCTCTGCAAGAGGGACGGCGTCGTCGACACGGTCGACGCCCGACGCATCATCGTGCGCGTCGAAGCGAAGGACGAGGACGGCGCGACGCGCGACTTCGGCGCGGACATCTACCCGCTTCTCAAGTTCCGCCGCTCGAACCAGAACACCTGCATCAATCAGAAGCCCGTCGTCGTCGAGGGGGACCGCGTCATCCAAGGGCAGGTCCTCGCGGACGGTCCCTGCACGTCGCAGGGCGAGCTCGCGCTCGGACGCAACATCCTCGTGGCCTTCATGCCGTGGCGCGGCTACAACTACGAGGACGCGATCCTCATCTCCGAGAAAATGGTCAAGGAGGATTACTACACCTCCATCCACATCGAGGAGTTCGAAATCGAGGCCCGCGAGACGAAGCTCGGCGCCGAGGAGATCACGAAGGACATCCCGAACGTTTCGGAGCACGCGCTAAGGGACCTGGATGAATCGGGAATCGTGCGCATCGGGGCAAACGTCAAGCCGGGAGACATTCTCGTAGGGAAAGTCACGCCGAAGGGTGAGACGCAGCTCACGCCGGAAGAGAAGCTCCTGCGCGCGATCTTCGGCGAGAAGGCCGGAGACGTGCGCGACGCCTCGCTCAAGTGCCCCCCTGGCATCGAGGGCGTCGTCGTCGAGGTGAAGATCTTCACGCGCAAGGACGAGGAAAAGCAGAAGGACGTCCGGGCCAAGCAGATCCTCGACGAAGAAGTCGGCCGCCTCACGAAGAACGCCGACGACGAAATCCGGATCATCCGCACCGAGGCCAAGGAAAAGATCGAATCGCTTCTCTCCGGGCGCACCGTTCTCGAGGATGTGTCCGACTCGCAGGGCAACGTCCTCGTGAAAGAGGGCGGCAAGCTGTCGATCGAGAAGATCGGCCAGATGACGCCCCGCATGCTCAAGGGGCTCAAGCTGAAGGACGAGGAGATCCGCGACCAGGTGCGGCTCATCCTGCAGCGCACCGACTCGCAGATCGACGTCATCAAGAAGGTCAGCGCCGACCGTGTGGCGCTTCTCGCGAAGGGCGACGAGCTCGCACCGGGCGTGAACAAGACCGTCAACGTCTTCGTGGCCATGAAGCGCAAGCTCCAGGTCGGCGACAAGATGGCCGGCCGCCACGGGAACAAGGGCGTCATCAGCCGGATCCTCCCCGAGGAGGACATGCCGTACCTGCCGGACGGCACGCCGGTCGAGATCGTCCTCAACCCGCTCGGCGTCCCCTCGCGCATGAACGTCGGGCAGATCCTCGAGACCCATCTCGGATGGGCCGCGAAGGTGCTGGGCATCAACATCGCGACGCCCGTCTTCGACGGCGCCTCCGAGGAGGAGATCCGCACCCTGCTCCGCAAGGCGGACCTCCCCGTGGGCGGCAAGACCGTTCTCTACGACGGCATGACGGGCAATCGCTTCGAACAGGAAGTCACCGTCGGCTACATCTACATGCTCAAGCTGTCGCACCTCGTGGACGACAAGATCCACGCGCGCTCGATCGGCCCCTACTCGCTCATCACGCAGCAGCCGCTCGGCGGCAAGGCCCAGTTCGGCGGCCAGCGGTTCGGCGAAATGGAAGTCTGGGCGCTCGAAGCCTACGGCGCCGCGTACACGCTGCAGGAGCTCCTCACCGTCAAGTCCGACGACGTCGAGGGGCGTTCGAAGGTGTACGAGGCCATCGTCAAGGGCGAGGTTCCGGACGAGCCCGGCCTCCCCGAGTCCTTCAACGTCCTCGTGCGCGAGCTGCAGTCCCTCTGCCTCGACGTCGAGCTGTTGAAGGTTTAAGGAGAAGAGGAATTCATGGAAGCGTTCTCGACCTCTTCCGCGTTCCCCGGCACGGGCTCGGTGTCTCCGTTCAAGAACCCAGGCCCGCGCGATTTCAACGCCATCAAGATCGCCCTCGCCAGCCCCGAGAAGATCCGCTCGTGGTCCTTCGGCGAGGTCACGAAGCCCGAGACGATCAACTACCGCACGTTCAAGCCCGAGCGCGACGGCCTGTTCTGCGCGAAGATCTTCGGCCCGATCACCGACTGGGAATGCCTCTGCGGCAAGTACAAGCGCATGAAGCACCGCGGCGTCGTGTGCGACAAGTGCGGCGTCGAGGTGACGAAGTCCAAGGTGCGCCGTGAGCGCATGGGCCACATCGAGCTTGCGGCTCCCGTTTCGCACGTCTGGTTCTTCAAGGGCCTGCCGAGCCGCATCGGCCATCTCCTCGACCTGACGCTCCGCGACCTCGAGCGGATCCTTTACTTCGAGCAGTACGTCGTCATCGATCCGGGCCCGCTCGCCGAGGAAGAGAAGCTCGAAGAAAAGAGCCTCGTCTCGGAAGAGAAGTTCCGCGAGTTGAAGGCGAAGTACGGCCTCGACGCGTTCGTCGCGAAGATGGGCGCCGAGGCGATTCAGGAGCTGCTCCAGCGCGTCAACATCGACGACCTCGCGGAAGAGCTTCGCCTCGTCATGAAGACCGAGACGTCCGCCCTGAAGCGCCTCAAGGCCGCCAAGCGCCTGAAGGTCGTGGACGCGTTCCGCCGCTCGGGCCACCGCCCGGAGTGGATGATCCTGAACGTCATCCCGGTCATTCCTCCGGAGCTCCGTCCTCTCGTTCCCCTCGACGGCGGCCGCTTCGCGACGTCGGATCTCAACGACCTGTACCGCCGCGTCATCAACCGCAACAACCGCCTCAAAAAGCTCCTCGAGCTGCGCGCGCCCGAAGTCATCGTCCGGAACGAAAAGCGGATGCTTCAGGAAGCCGTCGACGCCCTGTTCGACAACGGCCGCCGCGGCCGCGTCCTGAAGGGCTCGAACAACCGGCCCCTGAAGTCGCTCTCCGACACGCTCAAGGGCAAGTCCGGCCGCTTCCGCCAGAACCTCCTCGGCAAGCGCGTCGACTACTCGGGCCGGTCCGTCATCGTCGTCGGGCCCGAGCTGAAGCTGCACCAGTGCGGCCTTCCGAAGAAGATGGCCCTCGAGCTCTTCAAGCCCTTCATCTACAACCGTCTCGAGCAGAAGGGCATCACCTCGACGATCAAGGCCTCCAAGGAGCTCGTCGAGCAGGCGCCGACCGAGGTGTGGGACGCTCTCGAAGAGGTCATCAAGGAGCACCCGGTCCTTCTGAACCGCGCGCCCACGCTCCACCGCCTCGGCATCCAGGCGTTCGAGCCGGTCCTCATCGAGGGCAAGGCCATCAAGATCCACCCGCTCGTCTGCGCGGCATTCAACGCCGACTTCGACGGCGACCAGATGGCGGTCCACGTCCCACTCTCGCCGAAGGCGCAGGTCGAAGCTCAGATCCTCATGCTGTCGTCGCACAACATCCTGTCGCCGGCGCACGGGAAGCCGCTGACCGTTCCGTCGCAGGATCTCGTCCTCGGCCTCTACTACCTCACCCGCCGCAAGGACGGTTGCAAGGGAGAAGGCCGTGTGTTCTCGAGCTTCGACGAGGTCGTGCTCGCGCACGAGGCCGGCGAAGTCGACACGCACGCCGGCATCGCCGTACGCTTCACGGGGAGCCTCATCGATCTCGAGAGCCAGGTCCTCAACGACCAGGATATCGTCCACACCGACCCGATCGCCTGCAACCGCACGCGCATCGAGACGACGGTGGGCCGCGTTCTCCTTTCGGCGAGCCTGCCGTCCGAGCTGCCGTTCCTGAACGGCACGCTGAAGAAGAAGGGCCTGCAGGACCTCGTCAACTACTGCTTCGTCCACTACGGTCTCGAGCGCACCGTCGAGATCCTCGACATCGTCAAGGCCGTCGGCTTCGACGTGGCGACGAAGGCCGGCATCTCGATCGGCGTCGACGACATGCACATTCCCGACACGAAGGGCGAGCTCGTGAACCGGGCGCGTAAGGAAGTCCTCGAGGTCGAGAGCCAGCGCCACCAGGGCGCCATCACGGACGGCGAGCGCCACAACAAGATCATCGACATCTGGCACCGCGTCACGGAGTCCGTGGCCGAGGCCATGTTCAAGGAGATGAAGGCGTCGGACGGCGTCGGCGGCAAGGAGTTCAATCCCATCTACATGATGGCCGACTCCGGCGCCCGAGGCTCGAAGGAGCAGGTCCGCCAGCTCGCCGGCATGCGCGGCCCCATGTCCAAGCCCTCGGGCGAAGTCATGGAGCAGCCGATCATCTCGAACTTCCGCGAAGGCCTCACCGTGCTCGAGTACTTCATCTCGACGCACGGCGCCCGCAAGGGTCTCGCCGACACGGCGCTCAAGACGGCCGACTCCGGCTACCTCACGCGCCGCCTTGTCGACGTGGCCCAGGATGTCATCATCACGCAGGAAGACTGCGAGACGGTCGACGGCATCGTCGTGTCCGCCATCGTCGAGGGCGGCGAGATCCTCGAGGCGCTCCGCGACCGCATCGTCGGCCGCATCGTCCAGGAAGACGTCTTCGACCCGGCGTCCGAGGAGGCCCTCGTCTCGGCGAACGACACGATCACCGAAGAGCTCGCCGGCAAGATCCAGGAAGCGGGCATCGAGCGCGTCAAGATCCGCTCGGTCCTCACATGCGAGACGCGCCGCGGCGTCTGCCGCAAGTGCTACGGCCGCAACCTCGCGACGGGCGACCTCGTCGACATCGGCGAAGCGGTCGGCGTCATCGCCGCGCAGTCCATCGGCGAGCCCGGCACGCAGCTGACTATGCGCACATTCCACTACGGAGGAACGGCGAGAGTCTCGGAAGCGGCGAAGCACGTCGCGAAGAATCCTGGCATCGTGAAGCTCCTCAACGCGACCACCGTCCAGAAGAAGGACGGCACCGAGGTCGTCGTCAACCGCAACAGCAAGCTCGTCCTCCTCGATGCCAAGGGGCGCGAGAAGGAGCGTTACTCGCTCGCCTACGGTTCGGTCCTCAAGGTCAGCCAGGACGAAGAGGTCAAGCCCGGCCAGCTCCTCGTCTCCTGGGACCCGTTCGCGTCGCCGATTCTCTCGGAGATCGCGGGCAAGGTCTCGTACCACGACATCCTCGAGGGCGAGAACCTGCGCGAGGAGACGGACAAGGTCACCGGCCTCAACCAGAAGATCGTCGTCGAGACGACCGGCACGACCGAGAAGCGCGCGCCGACGCTCGTCGTCACGGGCAAGAACGGCGTCGAGAAAAGGTACAACCTTCCCATTCCGTCCCACCTCATGGTGGGCGAGGGCGACGTCGTGAACCCCGGCGACGCGCTCGCGAAAAAGCCCGTCGAGAAGAAGCGCACGCGCGACATCGTCGGCGGCCTTCCGCGCGTCGTCGAGCTGTTCGAGGCGCGGCGTCCGAAAGAGCCCGCCGTCATCACCGAGATCTCCGGCGTCGTCCATCACGCGGGCACGGTCAAGGGCCAGCAGAAGATCACCGTCGAGTCCGAGGACGGCCAGAAGCGCGACATGCTCGTGCCGCGCGGCTCGCACGTGATGGTTCAGGACGGCGAGCGCGTGGAGGCGGGCGATCCGCTCACCGAAGGTGATCCGTCGCCGCACGACATTCTCGCCGTCAAGGGCGAGAAGGAGCTCCAGCGGTACATGACCGACAAGATCCAGGAGGTCTACCGCTCGCAGGGCGTCGGCATCAACGACAAGCACATCGAGGTCATCGTCCGCCAGATGATGCGGAGCGTGCGCGTCGAGGAAGTCGGCGACACGGAATTCCTCGTGGACGAGCAGGTCGATCGTTTCCGCTTCAACGAGGAGAACGAGCGCATCCTCAGGGCCGGCGGCAAGGCCGCGCAGGGGCGTCCGCTGCTCCTCGGCATCACGAAGGCGTCGCTCTCGACGGATTCATTCGTGTCGGCGGCGTCGTTCCAGGAAACGACGCGCGTCCTCACGGAGGCGTCCATCGCGGGCCGCGTCGACCTCCTGCGCGGACTCAAGGAGAACGTCATCGTCGGCCGCCTCATCCCGGCCGGCACGGGCATGGACTACTACCGCAACGTCGTTCTCGAGCGCGAGGAGATTCCGCCCGCGCCGGAGGAGACGGAGGAGCTCTACTTCGACGACGAGACGCCGGTCATCGCGGCGGATCTCGACGACGAGGTGTAGGGGGATTCAAAGGGGGGAGTCGGGGACTCCCCCTTTGCAAAGTTCTTACCGGGCCGGCGCAAGCCGGCCCCGTTGTTTTCACTACTGCTTTTCGACGCGGAAGGTGAGCGTCTTGCGGACGGCGCCGTTGAGGGAGAGCTCGACGAGGTAGGTGCCGGCCAGCCAGCCCTGCGGCGGCCTCGGACAGGAAAAGGCGCCCATGTACTCGCCCTTCGCCGAGAACGTCGACTCGCTTTCGGTGATCTTGGTCTTCGCTTCGAGCCCTTCCACCTTCTCCGCGATCCAGACTGCCTTCAACTTCGTCTCCGGCGCCGCGTCGGCGACCTGATAGACGGCGAAGATCCTCGGGAAATCCGACGGGAAGACCGTCTTCTCGTTCCGCGAGTACTTGTCGGTCGTGACCATGGCGAGCTTGAAGTGTGGTCCGGCGGCCTGCGACGGGGTGCCCGTCTCCTCGGATCCGGAGATCCCGGTCGCCCCGAGAATCGCCGTCAGCATCAACAGAGCCATCGTCTTCATTTGTTTCTCCTTCCCGGCCTCCTCCTGTAAGGTGCTGCGACGGGCAATGGGACATCAAGATTCAGGTGCACTACCTGCGAGCCGGCCCTGAGCGTGGCCGACCTCCTCGATCTCCTCGAGAAGACAAGTCGCACGTTCGCCCTCTCGATCCCGCCGCTGCCGGAGCCGACCCGCCGGGAGGTCACGGTGGCCTATCTTCTGTTCCGGATCGCGGACACGTTCGAGGACGCGGCGCACCTTCCGCCAGAGGCGCGAATCCGCGCGCTTTGCGACTTCATCGGCCTGCTCCGCAATCCCTCGCCCGCTGAAGCGGCGCGGCTCTCGGGGGAATGGACGGCAGCCGGTTGGGCGACGCACCCGGGATACGAGGAACTTCTCGGAGAGATCCCTTTCGTTCTGAGCGCCTTCGGTGCTCTTTCGCCGGGCGCCGTTGAAGCGATCCGGGGTCCGGTCGTCCGGTCGGCCGAGGGCATGGCGAGCTTCGTCGCGCGAACGCGGGATGGGTGGCTCGCTCTCTCCTCTCTGGACGACTTGAGGGCCTATTGTTATGTCGTGGCGGGCTTGGTGGGGGAGATGCTGACGGAGCTCTTCCTTCTCGATCGTGCGCGGCTCGCGGCTGTCGCACCGGACCTTCGGAAGCGTGCCTCCGTGTTCGGAGAGGCGTTACAACTCGTTAATATCCTGAAGGATGCGGCCGGAGACACCGCCGAGGGGCGCTCTTACCTGCCGACGACCGTCCCCGTGGAGGAGGTCTTCGCCCTCGCGCGGCGAGACCTTGGGACGGCGGGGGAGTACATCGAAGCGCTCGAGCGAGCCCGGACCCCGCGCGGCATCATGGAGTTCACGGCCCTGCCCGTGGAACTGGCCTGGGCGACGCTCGATCGGATCGAACAGAAGGGCCCGGGCGCGAAGGTGAGCCGGCCGGAGGTCTTCTTCCTGGTCCGGAGGGTCCGGCAGGCGCTCGACGCCGGCGATTCCGTCGCCGCCCTCTGCCGGCGCCACTGACGAAGGGGATTCCCGCTTGACAGCCCCCGGCGGGGTCTATATTCTTCACCGGTTTCCCCGGGGACCGGCTCGGCATGAAAGCCGCGTCGCGCCCGGAGAACGGCCGCTCGGCGGCTGATCTTGCACCGATCTCTCATCGTTTCTCTCATCGTTCGTTCGGTTCACCTAGGTCGTCCCATCGCTTGTTCACGTCCGAAGGAGTCTCGAAAGTCTCATGCCGACGATCAGCCAGCTCGTGAGGAAGGGGCGCGAAGCCGTCCGTTACAAGACGAAGTCGCCCGCTCTCCAGTCCTGCCCGCAGCGCCGGGGCGTGTGCACCCAGGTCAAGACGACGACCCCGAAGAAGCCGAACTCGGCGCTCCGCAAGATCGCCCGTGTGCGCCTCACGAACGGGATCGAGGTCACGACCTACATCCCGGGCATCGGCCACAATCTCCAGGAGCACTCGATCGTCATGATCCGCGGAGGCCGCGTGAAGGACCTCCCGGGCGTGCGCTACCACATCATTCGCGGCACGCTCGACGCCGTCGGCGTCGCGAACCGCAAGCAGTCGCGCTCCAAGTACGGCGCGAAAAGGCCGAAGGCGTAAGGAAGACAGATGCCGCGTCGCCGTGAAGTTCCGAAGCGCGAAGTCCTTCCGGACCCGCTGTATCAATCTCAGCTCGTGACCAAGTTCATCAACTGCGTCATGGAGCGCGGAAAGAAGTCGACGGCCGAGTCGATCTTCTACGGGGCCATGAAGCACATCGAGCAGAAGACGTCCGACGATCCGCTCAAGACATTCAAGAAGGCTCTCGAGAACGTCAAGCCGGTCCTCGAGGTCAAGTCGCGCCGCGTCGGCGGCTCGACGTACCAGGTTCCGGTCGAGGTCAAGCCCAACCGCCGCTCTTCGCTCGCGATCCGCTGGGTCATCTCGTACGCGCAGGCGCGCGGTGAGAAGACCATGCGCGACAAGCTCGCCGGCGAGCTCATGGATGCAGCCAACAACCGCGGAAACGCGGTGAAGAAAAAGGAGGACACCCACAAGATGGCCGAGGCCAACAAGGCCTTCGCCCATTACCGCTGGTAGGACTGCACAGATCTCCGGGTGAGCGGAAACCGGCCGGGCGGCGCTGAAAAGCGCGGAGCCGGACAGGTCCTCTCCAGGAACCCGGACACGCCTCACCGCGTGCGGAATTCCCCGGGCCGCGAGAACGACGCAGGCCAGGGAAATTCGACGGCGCAGACACCCCGGGACGGGAAAAACTCGTTATGCCGAGAAGTCATCCTCTCGATAAGTGCCGAAACATCGGCATCATGGCTCACATCGACGCGGGTAAAACCACGACGACGGAGCGCGTGCTCTATTACACGGGTGTCAACTACAAGATCGGCGAGGTCCACGATGGGACCGCGACGATGGACTGGATGGTTCAGGAGCAGGAGCGCGGCATCACGATCACGTCGGCCGCGACCACGTGCTTCTGGAAGGACACCCGGATCAACATCATCGACACACCCGGACACGTGGACTTCACGGCCGAGGTGGAGCGCTCGCTGCGCGTCCTCGACGGCGCGGTGGCGGTGTTCGACGCCGTCTCCGGCGTCGAGCCGCAGTCCGAGACGGTGTGGCGCCAGGCAGACCGTTACGGGGTTCCGCGCATCGCGTTCATCAACAAAATGGACCGCGTCGGCGCGGACTTCGACCGCTGCATCGAGATGATGATCGCGAAGCTCGGCGCCAGGCCGACGGCCGTGCAGATCCCCTGGGGCTCGGCCGAGACCCTGAGGGGCGTCATCGACCTCATCGAGGGCAAGGCCTACGACTTCACGGACGACACGCTCGGGGCTGAATTCCAGACCGTCGACGTCCCGGCCGACCACAAGGCCATGTACGACAAGTACCGCGAGCGCCTCATCGAGCTCCTCGCGGAGACCGACGACGCCCTCATGCAGAAGTTCATGGACGGCCACATTCCAACGCCGGACGAGATGCGCGCCGCGCTCCGCAAGGCGACGTGCGCGGGCAGGCTCCATCCGGTCGTCTGCGGCGCGGCCTTCAAGAACAAGGGCGTCCAGCAGCTCCTCGACGCGGTCGTCGAGTACCTCCCGTCGCCGCTCGACATCCCCGCCATCCACGGCGTCGACGAGGACGGGAAGGAAGTCGCTCTCGACACGAACGACGAGGCGCCGTTCGCGGGCCTCGTGTTCAAGATCATGACCGACCCCTTCGTGGGGCAGCTGGCTTTTTTTCGCCTCTATGCGGGCCACCTCGACGCCGGCTCGGGCGTCTACAACTCGACGAAGCAGACGAACGAACGCATCGGCCGGCTCCTCAAGATGCACGCGAACAAGCGCGAGGAGATCAAGGAAGTCTGGGCGGGCGACATCGCCGCGGCCATCGGCCTCAAGAACGTCACGACGGGCGACACGATCTGCGACCGCGACCACGTCGTCGTCCTCGAGTCGATGAAGTTCCCCGAGCCCGTGATCACGCTCGCGATCGAGCCGAAGACGAAGGCCGACCAGGAAAAGATGGGCATGGCGCTCGCGAAGCTCATGCAGGAAGACCCCACGTTCCGCGTCCACACGGACAAGGAGACGAACCAGACAATCATTGCCGGGATGGGCGAGCTCCATCTCGAGATCATCGTCGACCGCATGGTGCGCGAGTTCAACGTCAGCGCGAACGTCGGCAAGCCCCAGGTCGCGTACCGCGAGACGATCCGCAAGGACGTCGCGGGCGAGGGCAAGTTCATCCGCCAGTCGGGCGGCAAGGGCCAGTACGGCCACGCCAAGATCCGCCTGCGCCCGCATCCCGAAGGCAAGGACTACGAGTTTATCAACGGCATCTCGGGCGGCTCGATCCCCAAGGAGTTCATCAAGCCGATCGACCAGGGCATCCGTGAGGCGATTCTCACTGGCGTCCTCGCCGGTTACCCGACGGTCAACATCCAGGTCGAGCTCTACGACGGCTCGTTTCACGACGTCGACTCCTCGGAGATGGCCTTCAAGATCGCCGGCTCCATGGCGTTCCAGGACGCCGCCAAGAAGGCGAACCCGGTCATTCTCGAGCCGATGATGGCCGTCGAGGTCGTCACGCCCGACGAGTTCCTCGGACCCGTGAACGGCGACCTCAGCTCGCGCCGCGGCCGCATCAACCACATGGAGCCGCGCGTGAACTTCCAGGTCATCACGGCGAGCGTCCCGCTCTCGGAAATGTTCGGTTACGCCACCACCCTCCGGTCCCTCACGCAGGGCAGGGCCAACTACTCGATGCAGTTCGAAAGATACGACGAGGTTCCCAAGGCCATCGCCGAGGGAATCATTGCTAAAGTTTCAGTTTAAGAGGGTTTCAGTTTAGAAGGTCTCGGTTTAAGGAAGCGCAGAAGGAGATATCGCGATGGCCAAGGAAAAGTTCGAGCGCAAGAAGCCCCACGTCAACGTTGGCACGATCGGTCACATCGACCACGGCAAGACGACGCTTACGGCCGCCCTGACGAAGGTTCTGGCCACGAAGGGCCTCGCCGTGGCGAAGTCGTATGACGACGTGGCCAAGGCTGATGCCAAAACGTTTCGCCGTGACGCCACCAAGATCCTGACGGTCGCTCTCGCGCACGTGGAGTACGAGACCACCAAGCGGCACTATGCGCACATCGACTGCCCGGGCCACGCCGACTACATCAAGAACATGATCACGGGCGCCGCGCAGATGGACGGCGCCATCTTGGTGGTCGAGGCACCGAAGGGTCCGATGCCGCAGACGAAAGAGCACGTCCTTCTCGCGCGGCAGGTGAACGTGCCGGCCATGGTCGTGTTCCTCAACAAGTGCGACCTCATGGACGACCCGGAGCTCCTCGATCTCGTCGAGCTCGAGGTGAGGGAGCTCCTCTCGAAGTACGGCTTTCCCGGCGACAAGGTCCCGGTCATCCGCGGCTCGGCCATCAAGGCTCTGAACGACCCGTCCGGTCCCGATGCGAAGTGCATCTGGGACCTCGCGAATGCCCTGGACGAAAGCATCCCCGACCCGGTACGCGAGACCGACAAGGACTTCCTGCTTCCCATCGAGGACGTGTTCTCGATCTCCGGCCGCGGTACGGTCGTCACGGGCCGTGTCGAGCGCGGCATCGTGAAGGTGGGTGACGAGATCGAGATCGTCGGCCTCCGCGACACGCAGAAGAAGATCGTCACCGGCGTCGAGATGTTCAAGAAGCTCCTCGACCAGGGCCAGGCCGGCGACAACATCGGCGTCCTGCTTCGCGGCGTGGAGCGCGACGACGTGGAGCGCGGGCAGGTGCTCGCCAAGCCCGGCTCGATCAAGCCGCACACGAAGTTCAAGGGGAAGGTCTACATCCTCTCCAAGGACGAGGGCGGGCGCCACACGCCGTTTTTCAACAACTACCGGCCGCAGTTCTTCATCCGCACGACCGACGTCACCGGCTCGGCCATGCTGCCGTCCGGCGTCGAGATGGTCATGCCCGGCGACGACGTGGAGCTGGACATCACGCTCATCTCGCCGATCGCCATCGAAAAGGGCCTCAAGTTCGCCATCCGCGAGGGCGGCCGCACGGTCGGCGCCGGCACGGTGACGGAGATCCTCGCGTAAGCGGGGGATCGGGAAAAGAAAGACGCCAATGGGTAACGACAGAATCCGCATCCGCCTCAAGGGTTACGACTATCGGATCCTCGACCAGTCGACGACGGAAATCGTCGACACGGCGCGGCGCTCGGGCGCGAAGGTGGCGGGGCCGATCCCGCTTCCGACGACCATCGCGCGCTGGACGGTGAACCGTTCGCCGCACGTCGACAAGAAGTCGCGCGAGCAGTTCGAGATGCGGACCCACAAGCGCCTTCTCGACATTTTCGAGTGGACGCCGCAGACGGTCGACGCGCTCACGAAGCTGGAGCTCCCGGCCGGCGTCGAAGTCGAAATCCGGACGATGGGCAAGTAGGAATTCGGACGCGGCGAGGAAAGAAACATGATCAACGGAATTCTGGGACGCAAGATCGGGATGACCCAGGTCTTCGAGGCGGACGGCACGGTCGTGCCGGTCACCGTCGTCGAAGCCGGGCCTTGCCTGGTCGTCCAGCGCAAGACGAAGGACAACGACGGATACGACGCCGTTCAGCTCGGGCTGGTCGGGCGCGTCTCGCCGCGGCGTCTCACGGCCCCCGCGAAGGGTCATTTCGAGAAGGCGGGAGTGCCGCCGACGAAGACCCTGGGCGAGGTGCGCTGCGACGCGGACGAGAAGGCGGCTCCGGGCGACAAGGTGCTCTGCGACATCTTTGCGGAAAAGGAGCACGTCGACGTCGTCGGCGTCTCCAAGGGCAAGGGTTTCCAGGGCGTCATGAAGCGTCACGGCTTCGCCGGTGGCGCCGCCACCCACGGCTCGATGTTCCACCGGGCCCCGGGCTCGATCGGACCCTCGGCCTTTCCGTCGCGGGTGTATCCCGGCACGCGTTCCTCGGGTCGCATGGGCGGCAAGCAGACCACGATGAAGAACCTCGTCGTCGTGCGGGTGGACGCGGAAAACCATCTGATCTATCTCCGGGGCGCGGTTCCGGGAGCTCGCAACACGGTCGTGAAGATCGTGAAGAAGCTGTCCGGCAAGGCCGGCCGCGGGGCGGCAGCGTGAAGGGGAAGATGATGGCGACGACCAGAAAAACCCCCGCTGCCACCGGAAAGGTGCCGGCCAAGAAGGCCGCGTCCAAGTCCTCCAAGGCGAAGACCGCCGAGATGCCCGCGAAGGCCCGCTCCGCGCAGGCGGACGGCGCTGCGTCGCTGACTCTTCCTCTGCGCAACCTCAAGGCCGAGAAGGTCGGTGAGGTCACGCTGCCCGAGGAGATCTTCGGCGTGCCGTTCCGCCGCCACCTCGTGTGGGAAGTCGTCAGGCAGATCCGGGCGCGCGAGCACCGGGGCACGCACAAGACGAAGGTCCGCTCCGAGGTGTCGGGCTCCGGCAAGAAGCCGTTCAAGCAGAAGGGCACCGGGCGCGCGCGTCAGGGCGGCGGGCGTCCGCCGATCCACCGCCACGGCGGCACGGCCTTCGGCCCGGTTCCGCACTCGTACGACCTGAAGGTCAACGCGAAGGCGAAGAAGGCGGCTCTCCGCTGCGTGCTCTCCGAGAAGGCGCGCGGGAACCAGGTGGTCCTCCTCGACACGCTCCAGCTCGGCAGCCATAGGACGAAGGACTTCGCGGGCGTGCTCGCGAAGCTCGGCGTCGAAGGAAAGGCGCTCGTCCTCGATCGGAAGGACAACCTCAACCTGTCCCGCGCCGCCACGAACAATCCGAAGGTCATCGCCCTCGACGTCCTCGGACTCAACGCCTACGACGCGCTGAACGCCGGCACGCTCGTCTTCTCCGCAGATGCGCTCCGGGCGGCGATCGAGGTGCTCGCATGAGCGAAAGAACGATGCAGTCCGTGCTCGTGCGCCCCGTCCTCACCGAGCGCTCCACGGCGATGAGCCAGACGCAGAACGTCCTCACGTTCGACGTCGCCCGCGACGCGAACAAGATCCAGATCCGCAAAGCCGTCGAGGCCCTCTTCCAGGTCAAGGTCGACGCCGTCCGCGTCGTCGCGGTGTCCGGGAAGATCAAGAAGGTCGGAAAGTCGATCGGCCGGGCCCAGGATCGCAAGAAGGCCTACGTGAAGCTGGCGAAGGGCCAGAAGCTGCCGGCCCTCTTCGAAGGGGTGTAACGCGCCATGCCCGTCAAGTCATACAAACCCACGTCTCCCGGTCTCCGCCAGCGGACCACGTCCGATTTCTCGGAGATCACGAAGACCGGCCCCGAGAAGTCGCTCACGAAGGGCAAGCTCAAGACCGGCGGCCGCGACAGCCGCGGCCACCTCACATCCTGGTGGCGCGGTGGCGGACACAAGAAGCGCTACCGCACGATCGACTTCAAGCGCGACAAGCATGATATCCCGGCGAAGGTCGCCTCGATCGAGTACGACCCGAACCGATCCGCCCACATCGCCCTCCTGAACTACGCGGACGGCGAGAAGCGATACATCGTGGCGCCCTCCGGCCTCACGGTCGGCCAGACGATCGTCTCCGGCGCCGCCGTCGACATCGTCGTCGGAAACGCGCTGCCGCTCAGGGCGATCCCGCTCGGCACCGTCGTGCACAACATCGAGTTCAAGCCGGGCCGCGGCGGACAGATGGCGCGATCGGCGGGAGCCGGGGCGCAGCTCATGGCGAAGGAGGGCGTGTATGCGCTGCTCCGCGTCCCGTCGGGCGAGCTCCGCCGCGTGCGCGTCGACTGCTACGCCACGATCGGGCAGGTCGGCAACCTCGAGCACGAGAACATCTCCATCGGCAAGGCCGGCCGCAACCGCTGGCTCGGCTGGAAGCCGCACAACCGCGGCGTCGCGATGAACCCGGTCGACCACCCGATGGGCGGCGGCGAGGGCAAGACTTCGGGCGGACGCCATCCGACCTCGCCGTGGGGCTGGAAGACCAAGGGCAAGAAGACGCGCAACAACAAGCGGACCGACGGCTTGATCGTCAAGCGCCGCAAGTAGGGATTCGAGGAAACACATGTCTCGTTCCACGAAAAAGGGGCCGTTCGTCGACACGCCGCTCCTCGAAAAGATCACCGCGATGAACGCCGCGGGGGAAAAGCGCGTCCTGAAGACCTGGTCGCGCCGCTCGACGATCCTGCCCGACATGGTCGGGCACACGCTCGCCGTCCACAACGGGAAGAAGTTCATTCCCGTCTACATCTCCGAGAACATGGTCGGGCACAAGCTCGGCGAGTTCTCGCCCACGCGCACCTTCAAGGGCCACTCGGGCAAGAAGGTCGAAAAGGGCGCGACGCCGGGGGCTCCGGGAGCCCCGGGGGCACCGGGAGCTCCGGGCGCGGCCGCCGCGCCCGCGGCGAAGGGCTAAGGCGCACCGATGGAAGCCGTCGCTCGTCTCCGCCATTACCGGGGCTCGGCCCAGAAGGTCCGCCTCGTCGCCGACCTGATCCGGATGAAGCCGGTCGGGAAGGCGCTCGCGACTCTGCGCACGACGCGCAAGAGCTGCTCGCCCGACCTCCTGAAGCTCGTCGAGTCCGCGCTCGCGAACGCCCAGCAGAACGAGTCCGGCGTCGACGCGGACGCGCTCGTCGTCGCGAAGATCCAGGTCGACGAGGCCGGACGCAAGCCCCTGCAGCGCAATTCGATGATCCGCGCGATCTCGAACTACAAGAAGCGCTTCGCGCGCCCGCGCTTCATGAGCGGCCCGCAGGGCCGCATGTGGCTCATCCCGCGCCCGTTCTGCCACGTGACGGTCATCCTGTCGGATGCTGCCGCCGCGCGGAAGGAAGCCGGCCTCAAGGCCGAGGCTCTGAAGCCGCTCGTGAAGAAGCGCCAGGGTCGCGTCGCGGCCGCCGTCTCCGCCGCGGCGCATCGCCCCGGCCGCGAGAATCGGGCGGTCGAGCGTGCGCACAAGAAGGTGGCGTCCGACGAGAAGCGGGCCGAACGTGTCGAAGCAGCGGAAGCGAGTCACGCCGCGGACAAGAGTGAAAAGCACGAAAAGCACGAGAAGAAGTCGAAGAAGCCGACGAAGCCGGAATCGGCCGGGTAACGGGAGTACACGATGGGTCAGAAAGTCCACCCCTACGGTTTTCGCATCGGCTACAACCGCACCTGGCATTCGCGCTGGTATGCCGAGAAGGACTACCTCAAGTTCCTGCACGACGACTTGAAGCTCCGCGACGAGCTCAAGCGGGATCTCGCGAACGCGGCGGTCTCCGAAGTGGAGATCGAGCGCGGGAACAAGCTGAAGATCAACATCATGACTGCCCGTCCCGGCGTCATCATCGGGAAGAAGGGCGCGTCCGTGGACCAGTTGCGCGACCGGCTGCAGCAGCGGCTCGGCAAGGACATCCACGTCAACATCGTCGAGATCCAGCGCCCCGAGACCGACGCGCAGCTCGTTGCCGAGTCGATCGCGATGCAGCTCGAGCGCCGCGTCGCGTTCCGCCGCGCGATGAAGAAGGGCATGGAGTCTGCCTTCCGCTTCGGCGCGCAGGGAATCAAGATCCGCTGCGGCGGCCGCCTGAATGGCGCCGAGATCGCGCGGTCGGAGTGGTATCAGGAGGGTCGCCTCCCGCTCCACACGCTCAAGGCCGACATCGACTACGGCTTCGCGGAAGCGCGCACGACGTACGGAAAGATCGGCGTCAAGTGCTGGATCTACAAGGGCGACCTCCACCGCGCGAAATCCCGGAGGAAGGTGGCCTAACCCATGTTGATGCCGTCGAAGGTCAAGTATAGGAAGCAGCAGCGCGGCCGCATGCGCGGAACCGCGTACAAGGGCTCGGAGCTCTCGTTCGGGGAGTACGGGCTGCAGGCGCTCGAGCCGGGCTGGCTCACCGCGCGCCAGATCGAAGCGGGCCGCGTCGCGGTCCAGCGCCACGTGAAGCGCGGCGGGAAGCTCTGGATCCGCGTCTTCCCCGACAAGCCGATCACGAAGAAGCCGGCGGAAACCCGCATGGGCAAAGGCAAGGGCGCGCCGGAAGGCTGGGTCTGCGTCATCAAGCCCGCCCGCATTCTGTTCGAGATGGAAGGCGTCGACGAGAAGACGGCGCGCGAGGCGTTCGGCCTCGCCGCGGACAAGATCGGGATCAAGACCCGGTTCGTCTCGCGCACTTTCCTCGCGGCGGTGAGGTAAGCACATGACGATGAAGATCCAGGCCATGCTCGACTGGTCTCCCGAGGAGAAGGCGGCGAAGGCGAAGGAGTGGGCTCAGTCCCTCTTCACGCTCCGCCTCCAGAAGGCCACGGGACAGCTCGAGAACCCGATGAAGATCAAGGAGCTCCGTAAGGACATCGCCCGCCTCAAGACCGCGCAGCACATGGGCGCGGCTGAAACGGCGGCTGCGGCCGCGCACGAAGTGGCGCACGCGGAGGGGACCGAAGACAAGACTTCTGCGAATGTGAAGAGCGCGGCGGGAACGACGAAGCCGAAGGCCCACGCCGGCACGTCGGGTAAGGGCGCGAAAAAGCGCGCGGCGGCCCACAAGAAGAAGACGGCCGCGGGCCCGAGCAAGGGACATTCACCTTCTAAGAAATCTTCCGGCCCTTCCGGCAAGAAGGCTGCTCCCGCGAAGAGCAAGTCCGCTCCCGCGAAGAAAAGCAAAAAGAAGTAGTTCGTAACAGGAAACAGTGAGCACGATCATGAGCAGCACCCCGAATCCCCAGCCGGAGACCAGCGCGGCACCCACGGCCGATCAGCCGCGGCGCACCCGCAAGGTCGGGATCGTCGTCTCGAACAAGATGGAGAAGACGGTCGTCGTCGAGGTCTCCCGCACCGTCAAGCACGAGCGCTACGGGCGCTACCAGAAGAAGTCCGCGCGTTTCCTGGCGGACGACCGCGTCCTCAAGGCGCAGCCCGGCGACACGGTGCAGATCGAGGAGACCCGTCCTCTGTCGGCCCGCAAGCGCTGGCGCGTGACCGCGATCGTGACGAAGGGCCGCCAGGCGGTCTCCGACACGGCCGACGTTCCGGGCAGCGCGAAGAAGGTGGCGCCGAAGGCGGTGCCCGACAAGAAGCTGGCGGGCAAGCCGGCGAAGAGGGCGTCATGATCCAGATGGGGACGATCCTCGAAGTGGCCGACAACTCGGGCGCCCGCCGGCTCTTCTGCATCAAGGTGCAGGGCGGGTCGACCGGCGATTACGGCCGGATCGGCGACGTCATCACCTGCTCGGTGAAGGAGTCGAATCCCGACGCGCCGGACACGGTCAAGAAGGGCAAGGTCGTCAGGGCCGTCATCGTGCGCACGGTGCGCGAGCAGCGGCGCCGCGACGGCAGCTACATCAAGTTCGACACGAACGCCGCCGTCCTCGTCAACGACGAAAAGGAGCCGATCGGAACCCGTGTGTTCGGGCCGGTCGCTCGTGAGCTCCGCGAGAAGAAATTCATGAAGATCATCTCGCTGGCTCCGGAAGTCATCTGACCATGAAGAAGAAGCAGCCGACGTACACCGGAAAGCGCCGGATCCGCAAAGACGACGTCGTCGTCGTCCTCACGGGGAAAGACCGCGGGGCTCGCGGGAAGATCCTCAAGGTGCTGCCCGACAAGGGTCGCGCCGTCGTCGAGGGCGTGAACAAGATCAAACGGGCCACGCGCGCGAATCCGCAGAAGAACATCAAGGGCGGCATCCTCGAGCGCGAGGCGCCGATCGCCCTCTCCAACCTCATGCTCGTCGACCCCGAGGGCGGCAAGCCGACGCGCGTGGGGATCCGCCCGGAAGGCGGGGACTGGGTGCGCTACGCCAAGAAGAGCGGGACGACCATCGGCACGCTCCGGCCGGCGGGCGAGTGAGGAAAAGATGAGCACCCCACGTCTCGCAGAGAAGTACCGAAAGGAAGTCATCCCGGTCCTCAAGAAGGAGTTCGGGATCGACAATCCGATGGCGGTGCCAAGGGTCGAAAAGGTCGTCCTCAACATGGGAATCGGCGAAGCCATCACGAACGCGAAGCTCGTCGACACCGCCGCCGAGGAGCTCACGAAGATCGCCGGCCAGCGGGCCGTCGTGACGCGGGCGAAGAAGTCCATCGCGACATTCAAGCTGCGTGCGGGCATGCCGATCGGCTGCCGGGTGACGCTGCGTGGCGAGCGGATGTACGAGTTCCTCGACCGCCTCATGAACGTCGCGCTCCCGCGCGTCCGCGACTTTCGCGGCGTGCCGACGCGCGCCTTCGACGGCCGAGGCAACTACACGCTCGGCGTCAAGGATCACCTCATCTTCCCCGAGATCGACCCCACGAAGATCGACAAGTCCAAGGGTCTCAACGTCACCATCGTCACGACGGCAGGCTCGGATGACCGGGCCCGGGTTCTTCTGAAGGAACTCGGAATGCCGTTCGGCCGATAGCAAGTCAAGGAGCGCAGGAATGGCTCGTCGCGCCGCGATCATCAAGGCGAATTCGAAACTGAAGTACGCGATCCGCAAGCGAAACCGCTGCATGCGCTGCGGGCGTCCGCGGGCGTTTCTCCGCAAGTTCGGCTTGTGCCGCATTTGCTTCCGGAACCTCGCGCTCGCGGGCTACGTGCCCGGAGTGACGAAGGCGTCGTGGTGAGGAGGGGACGATGAACATCAGCGATCCCGTCTCCGATCTCCTCGCGCGCCTGAGGAACGCCCTGTCCGCCCGGCACGAGAAGGCCGACGTCCCGTCGTCGCGCTTCAAGGTCGAGCTGGCCCGCATCCTCAAGGACGAGGGCTACATCAAGAACTTCAAGGTCATGGACGACCGGGGCGGAAGCCTCCTGCGGCTCTACCTGAAGTACGACGACGCGGGGAACCCGGTCATCCACGGGTTGACGCGGTCGAGCAAGCCCGGCCGGCGCCTCTATGCGGGCAAGGACGAGCTTCCGGACGTTCTCGGCGGCCTTGGCGTCGCCATCGTCTCCACCTCGCAGGGCCTCCTCTCCGGCAACGACGCGAAAAAGCGCGGCGTGGGCGGCGAAGTCGTCTGTACGGTGTGGTGAGAAACGCACATGTCGCGAGTCGGTAAGAAACCCATCACCATTCCCAAGGGAGTGGACGTCCAGGTCGCGGGCGGGGTCGTCACGGTCAAGGGGCCGAAGGGCTCCGTCGTGACGCCGATTCTCGCGGGCGTGTCGGTCGAAAAGAAGGACGGCTTCCTCAATCTCGTGCGCGGCGGCGAGGAGAAGAAGGACAAGGCTCTCCACGGACTGAACCGCGCGCTCCTCCAGAACGCCGTGCTCGGCGTGACCGACGGCTTCAAGCGAGAGATCGACCTCGTCGGCATCGGCTTCAAGGCCGAGGTCAAGGGGAAGAACGTCGTGTTCAGCGTCGGCTTTTCGCACCAGGTCACGTTCCCGATGCCCGACGGCATCAAGGTCGACGTCAAACCGGACGCGAAGGCCAAGGACATCACGCACGTCATCGTGACCGGCGTCGACAAGCAGAAGGTCGGCCAGACGGCCACCGAGATTCGCGGCATCCGCCCGCCGGACCCGTACAAACTGAAGGGATTCCGCTTCGTCGGCGAAATCCTGAAGAAGAAGGCCGGCAAGGCCACGGGCAAGTAAGGTAAGGAAGCAGGCACCATGGACAAGGCACAGGCCCGGGTCGAAGCGAAAACGCGCATCCACGTGCGCATCCGGCGGAAGGTCAAGGGCACCGCCGAACGGCCGCGCCTCGCGGTTTCCCGCACCCTTCGCTGGATCTCCGTTCAGGTCATCGACGACGCCGCCGGCACGACTCTCGCCCACGCGACGTCACGCGAGGAAGGCGTGCGCGGAAAGGCGAAGAGCGCGGCCAACAAGACGGCTGCCGTCAAGGTGGGGGCGCTCATCGCCGAGCGCGCCCAGGCAAAGGGGATCCAGGCGGTCGTGTTCGACCGCGGCGGCCATCTCTACCACGGCAATGTGAAAGCGCTCGCGGAAGCCGCTCGCGAGAAGGGGTTGAAGTTTTGAGCAGCAACGCGCCAACCAATCGTCCTCCGCGCCCAAACCGTCCCGGCGGCCGCTCCGGCGGTCCCGGCGGCCCGCCCCAGCGCCCCGCCGGCGCTCTCGGTGAGGGGCGCGCGGGAGCCGACCTCATCGACCACGTCGTGCACATCAACCGCGTGACGAAGGTCGTCAAGGGCGGCAAGAACTTCTCGTTCTCGGCCCTCGTCGTCGTGGGCGACGGGCACGGCCGCGTCGGCTACGGCGCCGGCAAGGCGAAAGAAGTCCCGATGGCCATCAAGAAGGGCATCGAGATGGCGAAGAAGAAGATGATCAGCGTCCCCCTGAAGGGCAAGACGATCCCGCATCCGATCGTCGGGCACTACGGCGCGGGCCGCGTCATGCTCAAGCCGGCCTCCGAAGGTACGGGCGTCATCGCGGGCGGCGCCGTCCGCGCGGTGCTCGAGTCGGCCGGAGTCCAGAACATCCTCACGAAGTCCCTCGGCACGACGAACCCGCACAACGTCGTCAAGGCTACGTTCGACGCGCTGCTGCACCTGCAGCTCGAGTCGACGATCGCCCGGGCGCGCGGCTTGGGCAGCGTCGAGGCGAAGGCCGCCGAGCCTGCGACCGCGGCCGCGCCTGCGACCGTCGCCGCGCCCGAGGCCACGGAGAAGATCGGATGAGTGAGAAGAAGAAATCGGCCGCGCCGAAAGAGATCCGGATTCGTCAGGTCAAGTCGGGCATCTGCGCGCCCGTCGACCAGAAGCAGACTCTCTTCGGGCTCGGCCTCCGCCGCATCCGGCAGGAAGTCGTCCGCCTCGACACCCCGGCGATCCGGGGCCAGGTCCACAAAGTCCGCCACCTCGTCGAAATCGTCGAGAACGGCGCGGCGAGGTAACGCATGTCGCACGGACTCCACAACCTCGGGCCCCGCAAGGGCGCGACCCAGACGAAGAAGCGCATCGGCCGCGGTCCCGGCTCCGGCATCGGCAAGACGTCGGGCAAGGGCCACAAGGGCCAGAACTCCCGCAGCGGCTATTCGCATCTGCGCGGCCACGAAGGCGGCCAGAACCCGCTCCACCGCCGGCTTCCGAAGCGCGGCTTCACGAACATCTTCCGCAAGGAGTGGACGACGGTCAGCGTCGAGGCTCTGGAGCGTATGTTCAAGGCGGGCGATACGGTGACCCTCGAGGCTCTCAAGAACGCCGGCGTCAAGAAGACGAACAAGGGCGTGAAGGTCCTCGGCTCGGGCGAGCTCAAGAAGGCGCTCGTCGTCTCCGCACACCAGTTCACGGAAGGCGCGAAGAAGAAGATCGAGGCCGCCGGCGGCCGCTGCGAGGTCGTGGCTCGGTAATGCAGATCCTCGAGACGTTCCGCAACATCTTCGCGATCCCGGACCTGAGGAAGCGTGTCCTCTTCACGTTCGGGCTGCTCGCGATCTACCGGATCGGATCGCACATCCCGACGCCCGGTCTCGACGCGTCCGCCCTCGAAGAGTTCTTCAAGGCGAGCGCCGGGGGGCTGCTCGGCTTCCTCGACGTGTTCTCGGGCGGCGCGCTCCGGCGGCTGTCCGTCTTCGCGCTCGGCATCACGCCGTACATCACGGCGTCGATCATCCTGCAGCTCCTGACGGTCGTCTGGCCCTACCTCGAGAAGCTCTCGAAGGAAGGGGAGATGGGGCGCCGGAAGATCACGCAGTACACCCGTTACGGCACGGTCGTCCTTTCGGTCGTCCAGGGTGCCGGCATCGCGCTCTGGCTCTGGAGCCAGACCACGCCGAGCGGACGCTTCCTCGCGCTGCGCGATCCCGGATCGGAAGCGGGCAAGCTGGCGTTCATCCTCCTCGCGATCCTGACGTTGACCACCGGCACCGCGTTCGTGATGTGGCTCGGCGAGCAGATCACGGAACGAGGAATAGGCAACGGGATTTCGCTCATCATTTTCGCGGGTATCGTGGCGAGCTTCCCGACCGCGGTCATCGAGTCGATCCAGCAGGTGCAGCGCGGCACCATGTCGCTCTTCACCGGGCTCATCCTCCTCATCTTCATGGTCGGGGTGGTCGCGGCGATCGTCTTCGTCGAGCGCGCCCAGCGGCGCATCCCGGTGCAGTACGCCAAGCGCGTCGTCGGCCGGAAGGTCTACGGCGGCCAGAACACGTATCTGCCGCTGCGCGTGAACACGGGCGGCGTCATCCCGATCATTTTCGCGGTCTCCATCATCCAGTTTCCGCAGTACATCGCGTCCGCGTTCAAGAGCGACTTCATGAAGAAGATCGCCGAGCAGCTCTCCATCGGCCAGCCGCTCTACAACTTCTTCTACGGGGTCGGGATCATCTTTTTCTGCTACTTCTATATCTCGATCATCTTCAACCCGAACGACACGGCCGAGAACATGCGCAAGTACGGCGGCTTCATTCCGGGCATCCGTCCCGGAAAGGCCACGTCGGATTACATCGACAACGTGCTGACCCGCATCACGCTCATCGGCGCCGTGTACCTCGTCGTCGTGGCGCTGATTCCCGAGTTCCTCATGATGGGCTTCAAGGTGCAGGGGATCCCGGGCATCGGGCCTTGGCTCGATACGCACCTCCCGATCTTCGTGACGCAGGGCCTCGGCATCACGTTCTTCTTCGGCGGCACGTCGCTCCTCATCGTCGTGGGCGTCGCGATGGACACCGTCCAGCAGGTGGAGTCGCAGCTCGTCATGCGCAACTACGATGGCTTCCTCAAGAAGGGCCGCATCCGGGGGCGTCGCAGCTGACATGCCTTCCGCCGTCGTTTTCTTCGGCCCTCCCGGCTCGGGAAAGGGGACCCAGGCGTCGCGGCTCGCGGCGTCGCTGGGGATTCCCCAGATCTCGACGGGCGACCTCCTCCGGAACCACGTGTCCCGGGGGACGGCGCTCGGCGCGATCGCGAAGCCGATCATGGAGTCGGGCGCGCTCGTGCCGGACGATCTCGTGACGAAGATGCTGAAAGAGCGTCTCGCCGAGCCCGACGCGAAGAACGGGGCGATCTTCGACGGGTATCCGCGCACCGTCGCGCAGGCCCGGTCTCTCGAGGCGCTCCTCGAGGACGCCGGAGGCCGGGTGGACGCCGTGCTCTTCATCGACGTGCCCGACGCGACGCTTGTCGACCGGCTCCTCAAGCGCGCGACGCTTGAGGGACGCGCGGACGACACGAGGGAAACGATCGCCGAGCGCCTCCGCGTCTACCGCGAGAAAACCGCGCCTCTCGCCGACCTGTACCGCCAGGCGGGCCTTCTCGTCGCGATCGACGGCGACCGCTCCGTCGAGACGGTGGCCGCCGACGTGGCCGCGGCTCTCGCGCGCGCCCGCAAGGGGACGGCGTGATCACCTGCAAGGGCAAGTCCGAGATCCTCAAGATGGAGCACGCCGCCCGCATCGTGCACGAGACGCTGTCCGAGTGCATCGCGGCATGCCGGCCCGGCCGGACGACCGAGGAGATCGACCGCGTCGCGGCGGCCGGCATCGCGTCGCGCGGCGGAAAGGCCGCGTTTCCGGGCTATCGCGGCTATCCGAAGACGCTCTGCATCTCGATCAACGATGAGGTCGTGCACGGCATTCCGTCGACGAAGCGCGTCCTCAAGCCGGGCGACGTCGTGGGGCTCGACCTGGGCGCCATCGTCGACGGCTACTACGCGGACGCCGCCCGTTCGATCGTGCTCGAGCCGGCGCCCGCTCCGGTACGGGAATTGATCGACACGACGCACGCAGCCCTTCTCGCCGGGATCGAGGCCGTGCGGGTCGGCGGGCGCATCGGCGACATCGGGGCGGCCGTCGAGGCCGTCGCGAAGGGCAAGAAATACGGGGTCGTTCGCGAATTCGTGGGCCACGGCATCGGAACGGCGCTCCATGAAGAGCCGCAGGTTCCGAATTACGGCCCGGCGGGCAAGCGGGAGATCATCCGGGAGGGCATGGCGCTCGCCATCGAGCCGATGTTCAACCTCGGCGCCGCGGCGGTCACGACCGACGCCGACGGATGGACCGTGCGCACGAAGGACGGCCGCGCGTCGGCGCATTTCGAGCACACGGTCGTGGCGACGGCCAAGGGGCCGGTCGTCCTCGGGTTCGGGCGATTCACGGCCGGTTCGGCGCAGACGGGTGCCCCCGGTCTTCACGAGTATCCGCTTCCCGTCGCGGTTTGACGGCAGCGAGACAGAAGGTTTATGTCGAAGGAAGACGCCATCGAGGTGACCGCAACGGTGATCGAGCCGTTGCCGAACGCGATGTTCAAGGTCGAGCTGGAAAACAAACATCAGGTGCTCGCACACATTTCCGGGAAGATGCGGAAGCACTTCATCCGCATCCTGCCGGGAGACAAGGTCCTCGTCGAGCTCTCGCCGTACGACCTGACCCGCGGGCGCATCATCTACCGGTACAAGTGAAACCGAGGTCTCGCATGAAAGTCCGCACGTCCGTCAAGAAAATCTGCAGCAAGTGCAAGGTGATCCGCCGCGCCGGCGTGGTGCGGGTCATCTGCGAGAACGTCAAGCACAAACAGCGTCAGGGCTGAAGAGGAATTCCAGAATGGCACGTATCGCAGGCGTCGACCTTCCCCCGAACAAGCGCGTCGAAATCGGCCTGACCTACATCTTCGGGATCGGCCGTCCGAGCTCCGGAAAGATTTTGGAGACCGCCAAGGTCGACCGGAACACGCGCGTCAAGGATCTCTCCGAGGACGAGGTTTCGCGGATCCGCAAGACGATCCAGGACCAGTACGAGGTCGAGGGTGATCTCCGCAAGGAGACCTCCCAGGACATCAAGCGGCTCATGGAAATCGGCTGCTATCGCGGCGTCCGGCATCGCCGGAACCTCCCCGTCCGCGGCCAGCGCACACACACGAACGCCCGTACGCGGAAGGGTCCCCGCAAGGGCGCCGTGGCCGGCAAGAAAAAAGCGACGAAGAAGTAAGGGAAAAGGAAGACTATGGCGACACCGACAGAAGCCTCCGCGACAGCCAAGCCAGCCGCGAAGGGCAAGAAAAAGGGCCCCAAGAAGGACAAGAAGAACATCCCGCACGCGCTCGCGACGGTGCAGGCGTCCTTCAACAACACGATCGTCTCGATCACCGACCAGCAGGGCAACGTCCTGGCCTGGTCCTCGGCCGGGCGCATCGGGTTCAAGGGCTCGCGCAAGGGCACCCCGTTCGCGGCGCAGCTGGCCGCCGGCAACGCCGCGCAGATCGCCCAGGAGAGCGGCGTGCGCTCGCTGGACGTCCGCGTGAACGGCCCGGGGGCGGGCCGCGAAAGCGCGATCCGCGCCCTCGCCGCGGCGGGCATCGACATCCGGTCCATCAAGGATGCGACGCCGATTCCGCACAACGG